>JAGQTV010000013.1 GCA_020438845.1 Mycobacterium sp.
CCCATGCTCACCGTTCCGGAGTTGGCGCTCGCGATGAAGAGGCTTCCACCGATGCTCAAGAGGCCGCCCGGATTCGGGAAGGTCGCGAGCTGGATGTCGCCCAGCTTGGTGATCGTGTCGTTCACATTGGCGGTGACGGCGCCGTCGGGGCCGATCTTCACGTCGGTCGCCCCGGGGGGGATGGTGATGCGGGGCTGCAGCAGCTCACCGCTGTTCAGCATCACCCGCCCCTCGCGGTCGACGCTGAGCGCGCCGGCGCGGGTGTAGGCGAGCGTGCCGTCGGGGCGGGTCACCTGCAGGAAGCCCTGCCCGTTGATGGCGACGTCGAGGGGTCGGTCCGACGCCTCGAACTCGCCCTCGGTCATTTCCTTGCCGATGCCGCCCGGCGCCGAGCCCAGCCCGACCTGGCCGGCCTGGCCGGTCGGCAGCTGGAACGTTCGGTACGCGAGATCGACCTGATCCATCCGGTCGCGCTTGAAGCCGATCGTTCCAGCATTGGCGAGATTGTTCGCCAGGACGTCGATGCTCGTCTGCTGGGCGATCATGCCCGAGGCGGCCGAGTACAAAGCATTGATCATCGCCAGTCACCCTTCCGTTGTCGCAACAGAAGGCGTGGCCAGGCCGGTGACTTGCAGAGATGGGGCGCCGTCGATCCGTCGGGCGCCCGGAGCCCCCGCCCATTCGGGGCGGTCCAGCTCGGTTCAGCTGCGTATTTCCGTCATCCGGCCTAGACCACACCCACCTTCGTCAGTGTTTGGACCAGGGTTTCATCCTGAGCCTGGACCGCCTTCTGATTGGCCTCGAACGAACGCATCACGCGGATGAGTTCAACCATCTCCGAGACCACGTTCACGGTGCTGCCTTCCAGGTAGCTCTGGCGCACAGACGCGGTTGCCCGTCCCGCGGCCGTCCCGTTCACCAGATTCGCCCCCTCCTTGACCAGGGGTTCGGACAGCTTGGTGATCCGCATCCGACCGACGATGCGGCCGTCCTGGCTCACCGTGCCGTCCTGCTGCACGCCGACGGCCGAACTCCGGGTCAACCGGATCGGCCCGTTCTCCCCCAGCACGGCATAACCCTCCTTGGTGGTCAGCGTGCCGTCCTGGGACAAGGTGAAAGAACCATCACGCGTGTAGCGCACGCCCCCGGGCGCATCGACGGCGAACCAACCATCTCCGACAAGTGCGAAGTCCAGCTGGTTTCCGGTGTTGCGCAGGGCCCCCTGGTCGTTCACGACGTCCAGTCGTGACACCTGGGAACCGAAGTTCGCAACGCCCACCTCCGGCTGGCCGGGCATGGCCATGTTCCGAAGGAGCGCCGACTCAAACGGTGCCGTGTTGCTGTCGGTCCGCTTGTATCCGGTGGTGGTGGCGTTCGCGAGGTTGTTCGCGACCACCTCCTGACGCACGCTTTCAGCGAGCATCCCGGTACCTGCGATGTAGATCCCTCTCAGCAAGCGGTCACCAGCCCGTGGTGCGAGTCCATTCGTGTCCGATATCGGCAACCGCCCGCGCGCACTTAACGGTGGGGTGCCCCGACGGTGCCCGGTGCCTTCAGTGACCGGCGCCGGACGCCGAAAACATCGGCATGGATCCCGCGGTCACATCCATGCAGGCTGCCCGCGCGGCGGTGGCGGACGCGACGACCGGACTCGTGATGCGGCCGGTGGTCGGGGTCAGTCTCGGCCAGATGCTGATGGCACGTGTGCTCGAAATCCGCCAGGGCGAGGTGGACCTGGCATTGGCCGGGCGCCGGATCACCGCGCAGACCCAGCTTCCGATGCTGCAGGGCGAGTCGGTCCAGCTCCAGGTCACCTCCGCGAGCGACCGTCAGGTCGGGCTCCGGTTGATGGCACCGTCCCCGACAGCGGAGGG
>JAGQTV010000014.1 GCA_020438845.1 Mycobacterium sp.
CAAACTCTCCAAACAAAAACTCCCCAAACAAACATCCAGGGCGAATCAATCAGAGACAATCTGACCAAGCAACCAGTCAAAACTGGCAAAACAAAACAGTCACACCCCAACACGGGGGTATCAAGGCGTGACAAAAAACAAAAACAACAAACAAAAACCACCAAACACACTATTGAGTTCTCAAACAACACACCTTCGCATCGTCACCTGCCCGCGCGACCAACCCCGCGGCAATTGCCGCGAGCCGGTAGTGCGGACAGTGGAACATTCCGAGGTCCGGAATCATTCCCGTGAGATGCCGTCGCGCTCAGCGGCTTGACCGCGTCGCAACGACCCGACCTAAGTTACGTCAGCGTCTGCACGGAGTCAAATCCCCTGAGCACCAAACGAGTTTGACCTTCGTCACACTCGCTGCATGTCAGTCAACGCGCTGGATACCGGCGATATTCCGCTTGCCCCGACGTAGGACAAGCCAGCGCCCATGGAGGAAGTCGGCAGGCTGCGCCACCCACTCCTCGCTGTCCACGCGGACGTTGTTCACCGATACCCCGCCTTCGGCGATCGTCCGTCGGGCCGCGCCCTTGCTGGCTGACAAACCCGTCGCGACCAGGAGATCGACGATGCTGTCCGGGCCGCCGGGCGTCAGTTCGGCAACCGTCGTCTCCCGCAGCGCCGCCGCCAGGGTGGATTCGTCCAGCCTGGCGAGCTCGCCGCGCCCGAACAAAGCCTGGGAGGCGTGTTCCACCGATTCGGTGGCAGCCTGGCCGTGCACCAAGGTGGTGAGCTCACGGGCCAAGCGGCGTTGCGCAGCACGTTCATGCGGCCGGGCATTGGTGGCATCTTCCAAGTCGGCGAGGGCGTCGGCATCCAGGAAGGTGAACCACCGCAGGTAGCGCACTACGTCGGCGTCGGCGGTGTTGACGAAGTACTGGTACCAGGCGTACGGGCTGGTCATCTCCGGATCCACCCAGAGGCTGCCGCCGCCGGTCGACTTGCCGAACTTGGTGCCGTCAGCCGAGGTGACCAGGGGTACCGTCAGCGCGTGCACGGTGGCGCCCAGCTTCTGCCGCACCAGGCGCACGCCGGCGATGATGTTGCCCCATTGGTCGGAACCGCCGATCTGCAGCGAACATCCATGTCGCTCATGGAGTTCCACGTAGTCGTTTGCCTGCAAAAGCATGTAACTGAACTCGGTGTAGGAGATTCCCTCGCCGTCGAGGCGCCGCCGGATGGTGTCGCGGTCGAGCATGACGTTGACCGAGAAGTGCTTGCCGACGTCGCGCAGGAATTCGATCGTCCCCAGTGGGGCGGTCCAGGTCAGGTTGTTCTCGACGATCGCGCCAGTGGGCGAGGCGTCGAAGTCGACGAACCGTTCCAGTTGCCCGCGGATGCGGTCGGACCACTGCGCAACGGTGTCTGCTGTCTTCAATGTCCGCTCACCGGTGTCCCGAGGATCGCCGATCATTCCGGTGGCTCCGCCGGCAAGAACAATCGGGCGGTGGCCGGCGCGCTGGAAGCGTTGCAGGGTGAGCAAGGGGACAAGGTTGCCGGCGTGCAGGCTCGGTGCTGTCGGATCGAAACCGGCGTAGACGGTCATCGGCGGCTGCGCGGCGGCCGCCCCGAGCGCGCCGATATCGGTGGACTGTGCGACAAGTCCGCGCCAGGCCAATTCGTCGAGAATCGTCGTGCTCATGGGTCGATCTTCCCGCATCGAATGTGCTCAGTCGCTCGCGCCCGGCGGTAGCGCCCGTGCGCTGCGTCGGTAGGCCGACACCTCCGGAGCATCGGGCAGCCAAAACCGCCAGGCGCGATCAGCTGCTTGGCTCACCCCCACACGCGGTCCTGCGCTGGCGGGCGCGCTCTCCCCCAGCCGCACGGTGACCGCAGAACCGGTGGTGAACACGTCGATTCCGTTGTGTTCCATGGTGATTCCCAATGCGGAGCAGAGATTGCCGGGACCCCGTGCCAATCCCGCCAGCGCAATAGGCGGCCCACGCCGCATCCGGGCCTCATCGGCGCCGGACCGGATGGCGGCCGCGCGGAGCAGCACAGCCGCCGCCGTTCCGTCTGATCCGCAGGAAATGTTGGCGCACACATGAATTCCATAGCTGCGGTAGGTGTAGAGCCGCCCGGGTGGGCCGAACATGACGGCATTGCGTTCCGTTTTCCCCCGGTACGAATGCGCGGCCGGGTCCGGCCAGGGGCTTCCCGGGGGTCCGCCATAGGCTTCGACTTCGACGATGCGGGCGCTGACACCGGCGGCGCTGATAACGGCACCGAGTAACCGCAGGGCTGCTGTCACCGGGTCGACGTCGAGAACCTCGGCACTCATCTCATCCACTAACCCGCCTTCCACCACCCGAAATTGTGCCCGACCTCCGCACTGGGAGGATTTGCGAATGGCCGTCGGCACTGCCGGTACAGCGATCCGTATTAAGCGACTCCGCGTCGTCCGGGGCAAGCGGGTGGCACTGCAGGACCTTTCCGTCACCATTGCTGGCGGCACCATCACCGGTCTGTTCGGGCCGTCGGGATGCGGCAAGACGACCCTGATGCGCAGCATCGTCGGCACGCAGGTCATCGCTTCGGGGACTGTGACGGTCCTGGGCCATCCGCCGGGAGCGCCCGTTCTGCGCCGTCGTGTCGGCTATGTCACCCAGGGGCCAACCATCTACAACGATCTGCGGGTCATCGACAACGTGCGGTACTTCGCGTCGCTGTACGGACTCCGTTCCGATGCGGCCGACGAGGCCCCGCGCGCGCAGATGCCGACCTGGTTGGAGTGGATCAGTAACGCGATGCCGGCAAGCTATGCGCTGGAAAGCACTGCAGCAGGTCAACACCCACCGTGACCTCACCGATGTCGCCGTGCACGACATGTACGTGGTGCTGGCGTTCGCGTTGGCCGCTCTGGTCGCGGCATCGGCCACCTTGCGTCGCCGCACGCCGTGATTCAGTCGCCGGTGGCGCGATCCATCAGCCGCGCGTGCTCCTCGGGCCCCACATCGACGGCGTCGTCGACGAGCAGGACCGGAATATCGTCCTGTATGCGGTAGGCCTTGTGCAGCCGGGGGTTATAGAGGACCGGGGTAGCGAGGACCGGGTTGCTGGCGACGCTGTCGATGAG
This sequence comes from Mycobacterium sp., assembly GCA_020438845.1. GTDB lineage: Bacteria > Actinomycetota > Actinomycetes > Mycobacteriales > Mycobacteriaceae > Mycobacterium. The sequence goes on from JAGQTV010000014.1 coordinate 3,128, forward strand.
GAGTAGCGGCCCCCTGTCGAGGGGACACACCAGGATGCTGAGCAGTTTGCTGTCTACCACTTGCTATCTACCGTTGGGTGCTCTGGGTTCTCAGGGCATCGGAGCTTCAGCCGAGCCTGCCGCCGGGGCGACCGGTGCGGCCGGCATAGCCGGCATTGCCGGCTGCCCGCCGGCTGCCGAACCCATCGACGTGCCGAGCTGGCCGGGATTGCTGTCCCCGGGCATCTGCCCCGCTCCCATGACTGCGCTGTTGGCGTTCTGCCGGGACTGCGCCTGCTGCAGGATCTCCATCTGGGCGCGGATCTTCTGCTGGTAGGCGATGGTGTCTTTCAGCGCCGAGATCAGCGGGTTCTGGTTAGGCCGGTATTCCATCGCGGCTTTGATCTCGTCGTAGTACTGCTTGCTGGGCTTGAAGCCCATCGCCCGTAATTTCAGCGACATCTTCAGCAGGTTGGACAGCTGGCCGCCACCGGCGCCGACGGCGTATTCGTCGGCGAGTTGGTCGAGGACGTCACCTTGCGCGGCGGCCGTGACAGGCTTGGGCGATGCGGCGCCGGCTGCCGCACCGCCCGCCACGGCGACGGTCGGAGATGCTGCGGTGGACGGTGACAAAGCCTGTGGCTTCGACGGTGCCGATGCCGCGACGGACGTGGACGGCGTTGGATCAGGTGTGGGAACAGTCGTATCCGGGTCGGCGAATGCAGTCGCAGCCGATGCCCCCAAGATTGCACCGACCACCGCAATTCCAGCCACGCCGCTGCGCACCTGGCGACTCCACCGGTACCCGGCGTTGGTTCTGGTCATTGCGCCTCCATCGGGAATATGGCCGCCCACGAGCCTAACAGCGAAGTTGATCCGGGACCGTTCTCAGCTCTTCTCACCAGCAAGGTCGGTCCGGGCAGCAGCCGTCAATCTCCTGTATTTGCCTGTATCGGCGTCCAGGTACCAGCTGTTACGGCCGGCCTTGGGCAGACCGGTGGCGCGGACCGCCGACACGGTGGGTCGGTAGGAGGCACTCACCGGCAATTCAGGGACCACATGCACCAGGTCGGGGGGAATGCCGACAGGCATGGCCGACACCGCCTCGCTGAGATCGGCAACGGTGACGCTCATACCGGGCCGCAAGGTGATTGCGGTGACCGCGAGCACCCCGCCAGGAACTTTGAGCGGGTAGGTGACGGCCAGGTCCACCGCCGAGATGGATCCGATGGCGTCGGTGATCGGCGTGGGGAACGCCACGCCGCGGCGGGTGTGGATGAGCCCCGAGCGGTTGCCCAGCAGCCAGAAGTCGCCGTCGGCATCACGCCAGAACACGTACTCCGTGGAGATCCAGATGTCGCCCGGGGCAAAGACCCCTCGCTTGATGGAGGCCGTCGGGTCGATTGGACCCCACGGTCGGGCCAGCAGGACTCCCATCTCCTCGCGACTGGCCACCCGGACGAACCCGCGGTCGTCCTCGAGGATGAGGTCGTCGGTGGCGTCGTAGGCGGCCAGCTCGACCTCGCCGCCGCCGGGTAACGGACGCCCTTCGCTACCTACCTTGACGCCGGCGACGTTGGCCAGAACCGCCTGGCCGTCTGAGGTGGCGAAGAACTCGACGATCCGGGCCGGCGCGAAATCGTCGAGAATGCGACGCCAGAGACCCGTCGGCATGCCCGAACCCATGAACAGCCGGATCGGGTTGTTGCCGGACAGGTCGAATTCGGGGTCGTCGATGACCTCGCGCAGCATCGACCAGGTGTAGGTGACCACCGTCACCCCGTACTGGCGGACTTCCTCGAGGAACCGTCTCGGGTCGAGTCCGCGCGAGAGCGCGATGCGTGAGCCGGCCACCACCGAGCCGCCGAGGCTCACGAGCAGTCCGGACTGGTGGTGCAGTGGCGTCAGGCAGTAGACGGTGTCGCTGCGGCCCAGCGCCGCGGCCGAAGCCGTCCCGAATGCGGACAGAGCCCATCGGTAGTTGGTGATCTGTTTGGGCACCAGTGCCCCGCCACCGATGGCGTTGAACACCACGAACGCCACGTCGCGTGCGTAGCCGGGGTTGGGCCGGTACCAGCCGGGCAACTCGACCGCGTCGGGATCGATCTGCTCCATGTCGATCACGGTGCTGTCCGGCGGCAACTTCAGATCGCGGTTCTCGCCGCCGCCGAGCACCAGGATCTGAACCGAAAGAGTGCTCGCAGCAGGAAGATTGGCCGGGTCGGTGATGACGTCGGTCACCCCGCCCAGTCGCGCTGCCTGCTCCAGATCGGCATCCGGCGGCATCAGCACGGCCACGGCGCCCAGTCGCGAGAGCGCTGCGATGGCGACCAGGGCGCTGGGCCGGGTACCCATCAGCAAGCCCACCCTGGTGCCCTGTCGGAAACCGACCTCGATGAGGCCGCGCACGACGTTGTCGATACGGCGGTTGACGGCCTCGTAGGTGTGCACTCGGCCGTCGAATAACAGGAACTCACCGTCGGGAGCCGAATGTGCCTGTTCCTCGATGACGCGGCCGAGTGAGATGCGGGTGTGGTCGTTGATCTGGCCAAGGCGAACCAGGCGGGGCAGCGTACGTGCGGTCTCGACGGCCAAAACGCGCATCGAGCGGTTGGCAGCCACCACGGCGTCGGCCGCGCCCTTGGCCAACGACAGGGCAAGTTCGGAAGCCTCGGCGACACCGTGCATGACGCGTGAGCTCATCGCCACGCCGGAGGCGGCATCGGCAGAAACGTCCTGCATCAGTGAGATGTTGGCTGGTTTCGCCTCGTGTCCGGAGACCCATAGCGCCCAGTCGGCGACCGTCGGCCAGGTGATGTTGGCGGCCTTCGAGCCGACCACCAGACCGAAGTGGCCGGCCCGGATCATCGCCTCGTAAACCTCGGCCCTGGGCGCTGCCCGCTTGATGCCGCGCACTGCGGGCGGTTGACCGATGTCGTCGACCTCGCCGACGAAAGCCAGTATCGGACAAGTGATGTCATTGAGCGTGACGAGCTGACCCTGAATGGCGAAGCCGCCGGTCATCATGCGGTTGTGCGTCACGAATTGCTTGAGCAGTTCCGACACCGCGGGGCCGGACCAGGCGATCCAGCCCTCGCTGTCGAGGAAGCGGCGCTGCTGTTCCCGGGGCAGCAGCGACTCGCGGTCATGTAACTGAAGCAGGAAGTCCACCTTGGATTTGGCGCTCTTTATGGGGTCGAGCATCTGGAAACCGGTGCGCGCCAACCAACCCGGGATGTCGATGTGGTTGAAGACGTGGTCGGCCAGGAACTCCGCAACGCCGCCTGCGAAGTTGGCCGGCAGGCCACCCGGCAGGCCGGCGAGTGTGTCAACCGGGGAACCGAAGGCCACGATGCTGGCGACATCCTTGGTACGCCGGTAGGCGACGGTCTGGTAGCAGAACATGCCGCCCTGCGAATAGCCGGCGACGTGCACGTCCTGCCCGGTAGTCTCCTTGACGGTGTCGATGGCCTGGCTGAGGGCCACGATGTGGTCGGTGAGGGTGCGCTCCATGCCTCCCTCGACTTCGTCGGGCGAGCCGTAGTCGATCACCCAAGGGTCGACACCGGCCGCGTGCAGGATGCCGACCGCGCCGTCCTCCTTGGTGACGTCCCACATGTTGGCCGACATCATCATGGGGTGGACCATCAATACCGGCGGCCCCACTTTGGCCCGGCCGGGTCGGTTGTCCGGTGGGAAGTAGCGCCGGAGCTTGTACATGTTGGTGCTCTCGACGATCTGGAACGGCGAGGGCACCGCCCCGGTCTCCAGCCCACCGAAACGAGCCACTTCGTAGCCGTTCTGGGCGGTCGCCACCAAGCGCTCCAACGGCTTGGCGAGTGCCGACAAACTCAGATCCACCATCACTCCTGCCGAACAGCTCCGCTGTTGAGTTACCCCGAGTCCCCTGCTCATCGTCCCCGCCCATCATGGCACACCGCCGGATTCCTCCCGGCCCCCTCAAAAGTGGCTCAGCGGCTGCTCAGCGGCGGCTTTGCCGAAGGCATGTCGGTGACTAGGGTCGTGGCGATGGCACATCTGCTCGGCGCCGAGGCGCTGCACCTCGAGTATCCGACGCAGATCGTGTTCGATTCGGTGACTGTTGGGGTCAATGACGGCGATCGAGTTGGAATCGTGGGGCGCAACGGCGACGGAAAGTCCAGCCTGCTGGCCATGCTCACGGGTCGGATCACCCCGGATTCGGGGCGGGTGACCCGCCGCGGTGGTCTGCGAGTGGCGGCGTTGGATCAGGCCGACACCCTCGACTCGGACTCACCCGTCGGTGTCGCACTGGTCGGCGACCGACCCGATCACGAATGGGCCGGGGACCCCAAGGTTCGCGACGTTGTCACGGGTTTGGTTTCCGACATCGACTGGCAGATGCCGGTGGGCAGACTCTCCGGCGGCCAGCGCCGCAGGGTGCAGTTGGCTGCTCTGCTGATCGGCGACTGGGACGTGATCGGCCTGGACGAACCTACCAACCACCTCGACGTCGAAGGCATCACCTGGCTCGCCGCCCACCTCAAACAGCGGTGGTCTCGTAATTCCGGCGGGCTCCTGGTGGTTACCCACGATCGCTGGTTCCTCGACGAGGTGGCCACCACGACCTGGGAGGTGCACGACGGCACGGTTGAGCCGTTCGACGGTGGGTATGCGTCCTACGTGCTGCAGCGGGTCGAGCGCGATCGGATCGCCGTTGCCGCCGAGGCAAAGCGGCAGAATCTGATGCGCAAGGAGCTCGCCTGGTTGCGCCGTGGCGCCCCAGCCCGCACCTCCAAACCCAAGTTCCGTATCGAGGCAGCCAACCAGCTGATCGCCGACGTGCCGCCGATCCGTAATACCGTTGAGTTGGCCAAGCTGGCCACCGCCCGGCTGGGCAAAGACGTCATCGACCTGCTGGACGTGTCGGTGTCCTACGGGGGCAAACCGGTTCTGCGCGACGTCGAGTGGCGTATCGCGCCGGGCGAGCGCACCGGGATCGTCGGGGCCAACGGCGCCGGCAAGTCGACATTGCTGGGCTTGATCGCGGGGACGGTGACCCCTGACAGTGGTCGGGTCAAACGCGGCAAGACCGTGCGGCTGGCCATGCTCGATCAGCAGTCCGGACAGTTGGCCGGCATTGCCGACGATCTGGTTCGCGAGGTTGTCGGCCGGCTGCAGACCAGCTACGTGGTCGACGGCAAGGACCTCACCCCGACACAACTGCTGGAGCGCTTGGGCTTTCGGCGTGAGCAGCTCTCGTCCCGAGTTGGTGAGTTGTCCGGCGGGCAGCGTCGCCGACTTCAACTGATGCTGACCGTGCTCGACGAGCCGAACGTGCTGGTGCTCGACGAGCCCACCAATGACGTGGACATCGACATGCTCTCGGCGACCGAGGATCTGCTCGACTCGTGGCCCGGCACACTCATCGTGGTATCCCACGACCGCTACCTGCTGGAGCGGGTCACCGACCAGCAGTACGCAGTCATTGACGGCCATCTCCGACACCTGCCCGGGGGTATCGACGAGTATCTGCGGATGGCTTCCCACCGGGAGGCCGGTGCGTCGGCTGCCAAGGCAACCGCTGCCGGCTCTTCTGCAGTGCTGTCAGGTGCTGAACTTCGGAGCGTTCAGAAGGAAATCGCGTCCTTGGACCGCGCCTTGGTCAAACTCGCGGAGCGGGTCGATGCCAAGCACGTCGCCTTGGCCGAACACGACCAGTCCGACCACGTCGGAATCGGCAGGCTGACAGCGGAATTGCGCGACCTGGAGTCTGAGCTGGGCACTACGGAAAATCGGTGGCTGGAGCTCTCCGAACGGGTCGAGTCAGCCGGGTAGGGCCACAGGAGTGTCGTCGGGAATCGGATAGCGGCGGACGAAAAGCAGGCCCCCGAGCGCCACCACCCCGGCCGTCAAGACGCTGGCGCTGACCACGGAGTGCTCGGCAATGACCCCGAAAAAGAAACTGCCGGTCGCCATCGACCCCTGCAGCGCAAGCGAATACAGCGACGTCATCAGACCGCGCATGTCCTTCGGAGCGGCGATCTGCACCGCGTACTGGTGGCTGATGCTCAGGATGCTCCAGGACAAGCCGAAGAGGACGAGGAATCCGCCGTCCAGGAACATGCTGTCCCACCGGCTGATGCCCAGAACCGAAAGCGCGAACACCGCGACCGCGATGGTGGACAGAGTGTTGAGCCGAACGCGACTGCGCATCGCCGGCATCAGCGTGACCCCCAATGTGGTGCCAATTCCCAGTAGCGTGAGCAGGCCCCCGTACCCGAGGACATCGGTCTGGATGTTGTCTTTGGCCTCCAGGGGAAGCAGTGCCAGGACCGCTGAACACGGGACCATCAGGAAGGCGCAGCGGATGATAGGACCGTGGAGTGCGGGCGTCCTGCGCATCAGGGTCAAGCCGGCGCTCAGTGAGGCGGCGGTTCTGGTGGCGCGGGGATGGGTAACCGCCGGGCGGGGCAACCGCAACAGTGCGGCGATCATTACCAGATGTGAGGCTGCGCGGGTGGCGAAGACGGTTCCCACCCCGGCCAGGCCCAACAGGTAGCCGCCCATGATCGGCCCCGCGGTCTGGGCGATCTTGTTGCTCAACGAATTCAGCGAAATGACGGGGACCAACTTGTCCTCCGGCGCCAATTCGTGCAGGAACGGTTTCCATGCCGACTGCTGCACGGACAGACCGGCTCCGATCAGGAAAAGGATCGACAGAATCCACTATGGCGTGAGGTCCCAGTGCCAGGCGATCCCGGCCAGGACCCCGGTCAGCACCAGCATCCACACCTGGGAGGTCAACAGCAGGGCTCTGGAACCCTTTGTGTCGTTGAGCATTCCGGCCGGGATGCTGAAGAAGAAGAACGGCAGGCTGACCATGGTCTGCACCATGGTGACCAGGACGACGTTGTCGGTCAGTGATGTCATGGTCCATCCGCAGCCCAACTGCAGCATGACCATGCCAAGGGTCAGGATGAGATTGGCGCCCCACAACTCGCGGAACTGGGCATCGGCGAATAACTCGTAGCCGGAGCCCGACTTCTTCATCGCTCGAACATCAGCCGCAGAGAAGCCGCGGACTTGCGAACCTTCGCCAACTGGGCCGCCACCTGCTCCGGCGCGGTTCCGCCGCGTGCATTGCGCGCCGCCACCGACCCGGTGACCGTCAGCACCTCACGCACCTCCGCTGTCAGGTCGGCGCTGATGTTGGCAAGTTCGTCATCGGTCAGGTCTTCCAGGCCCACCCCGCGGTTCTCGGCCACCCGGACAGCCTCCCCGGCCGCCTCGTGAGCCAGCCTGAACGGCACCCCGCTGCGCACCAGCCACTCGGCTACGTCGGTGGCAAGGGTGTAACCCGCGGGTGCCAGGGCCGCCATCCGGTCGACGTCGAAGTGCAGTGTGGCTACCAGGCCGGCCATCGCGGGCAGGACCAACTCCAGTTGCGCCACGGATTCGAAGACCGGCTCCTTGTCCTCCTGCAGGTCGCGGTTGTAGGCCAACGGCTGTGCCTTCAGGGTGGCCATCAGGCCGGCCAGGTTGCCGATCAACCGGCCGGCCTTGCCGCGGGCCAACTCGGCGATGTCGGGATTCTTCTTCTGCGGCATGATCGAACTCCCCGTCGACCACGCGTCGTGCAAGGTCACGTATCCGAATTCGGTTGTGCTCCAAAGTATGATGTCTTCGGCAAGGCGGGAGAGGTCGACACCGATCATTGCCAGTACAAAGGCCGCCTCGGCGGCGAAGTCGCGCGAGGCAGTCGCGTCGATCGAATTGTCAGCCGCCGCAGCGAAGCCCAGTTCGGCGGCGATGGCGTCGGGGTCTAGGCCCAACGACGAACCGGCGAGCGCACCGGATCCGTAGGGCGAGACGGCTGTGCGCTCATCGAAGTCGGCGATGCGGTCCACGTCCCGCAACAGCGGGTGCGCGTGGGCCAGCAGGTGGTGGGCCAGCAGCACCGGTTGAGCGGCCTGCAGGTGGGTCTTGCCGGGCATGACGGCCTCAGGATGGGCGGCGGCCTGGTCGGTCAGAGCGGCGACCACGTCCAGCACGCCGTCGGCCACCCGCCGCATCGCATCTCGCAGCCACATCTTGAACAACGTCGCAACCTGGTCGTTGCGGGATCGTCCGGCCCGTAGCCGTCCGCCGAGATCGGCTCCCACCCTGTCGATCAGCCCCCGTTCCAGCGCACCGTGGACGTCCTCGTCGGTGTACAGCGGTATGAAACTGCCGTCGGCGACGTCGATGCCCAGGCTGTCCAGCCCCGCCAGCAGTCCGTCACGCTGCTCGTCGGTCAACAATCCGGCACGGTGCAAGACGGTGGCGTGCGCCTTGGAAGCCTCCACGTCGTAGGGCGCGAGTACCCAGTCGAAATGCGTCGACTTGCTCAGCGCCGCCAGCGCCGGGGCGGGGCCGTCGGCGAACCTACCGCCCCACAGCGAACCTTCGTTGGTGCTCACGTGCGTCCTCTCAGGGCGTCGAGATCGGCGGTTTGGCGAGTTTTACTCGTATTTCTGCGCCAAAACGGCGGTTTGGGCGTCACGGCGGGCGGCGATTTTGGACGACAGACCGTGAATGTGGACGAAACCCTTGGCCGAGGACTGGTCGAAGGTGTCGCCCTCGTCGTAGGTGGCCAGGTTGAAGTCGTACAACGACTGGGGGCTGCGCCGGCCGTTGACGGCGATGTGCCCGCCGTGCAGAACCATGCGGATCTCCCCCGTCACCCGCTCCTGGGTCTTGGCGACGAATGCCTCCAACGCGGTCTTGAGCGGAGAGAACCAGAGTCCGTCGTAAACCAGTTCGCACCAACGCTGGTCGGTGGCCCGTTTGAACCTGCCCAGTTCGCGTTCGAGGGTGACGTGCTCGAGTTCGGTGTGCGCGGTAATGAGCACCATGGCCCCGGGGGCCTCGTAGATCTCGCGGCTCTTGATGCCGACCAGTCGGTCTTCGACGACGTCCAGACGGCCGACACCTTGTGCACCGGCGCGTCGGTTCAACTCCACGATTGCTTCCAGGACGCTGACCTTGCTGCCGTCGATGGCCACCGGCACGCCCTGCTCGAACCCGATGACCACCTCGTCGGGGGTGTTCCAGTTCAGCGTCGGGTCTTCGGTGTAGTCGTAGACGTCTTTCGTGGGCGCGTTCCAGAGGTGTTCCAGGAAGCCGGTTTCCACCGCACGGCCCCAGACGTTCTGGTCGATCGAGAACGGCGAGCGTTTGGTGACGTTGATCGGGATGTCGTTCTCCTCGGCGAAGGCGATGGCCTTCTCCCGCGTCCAGGCGTAGTCGCGGACCGGTGCGAGTACGTCCAAATCCGGTGCCAGCGAGGCAAATCCAACCTCGAACCGGACCTGGTCATTACCCTTTCCGGTGCAGCCGTGCGCTACGACGTCGCCGCCGTGCTCACGGGCCGCCGCCACCAGGTGCTTGACGATCAGCGGTCGGCTCAGCGCGGACACCAGCGGGTAACGGTCCATGTAGAGGGCATTGGACTGGATTGCGGGCAGGCAATACTGCTCGGCGAACTCGTCCCGGGCGTCGACCACAACGGCTTCCACTGCGCCGCAATCCAGCGCACGCTGACGCACGACCTCCATGTCCTCGCCGCCTTGCCCGAGGTCGATGGCGACTGCGACCACCTCACTGCCGGTCTCCTTGCCGATCCAGCTGATGGCCACTGAGGTGTCCAGTCCGCCGGAATACGCCAGGATGACGCGCTCAGACATGACGTGCTCCTTCGTGTTTGCGAATATTCTCGAACATGACCGCTACCTGCTCGCCGGTCCGGGGTTCACGTGCGACCACCAGGATCGTGTCGTCACCGGCGATGGTTCCGACGATCTCGGGTAGCGCGGCGCGGTCGATGGCGCTGGCCAGATACTGCGCTGCACCGGGCGGCGTGCGCAGCACCGCCAGATTTGCACTGGCGTCGGTGGACACCAGCAACTCACCGAGCAGTCGGGCCATCCGTTCGGTGCCGCCGGACACGCCGCGGACCGGGCTGCCGTCCTCAGGAACGACATAGACCCCTCCGCCTCCGTCGGCTCCCCGCAGTTTGACCGCGCCGAGCTCCTCGAGATCTCGCGACAGGGTGGCCTGGGTGACCTCGATGCCCTCATCGGCGAGCAGGCCGGCAAGCTCGGTCTGGCTGTGCACCGGACGCGAGGACAGCAGGGCCACGATGCGGGCCTGGCGGCCGACTCGAGTCGTGGCCACTTCCGGTGATCTGGTCATCGACCCTCCAACAGCCACACCAGTAGCGCCTTCTGCGCGTGCAACCGGTTCTCGGCCTCGTCCCAGACCGCACTGTGCGGGCCGTCGATGACGTCGTCGGTGATCTCCTCGCCACGGTGGGCCGGAAGACAGTGCAGCACAACGGCTTCGGAATCCGCGCGGGACAGCAGGCCGGCGTTGAGCTGGAACGGGCGGAACGGACCGACCCGGTCGCGGCCGTCGCCCTCCTGTCCCATCGAGGTCCAGGTGTCGGTGACCAGAACGTCGGCGCCCTGGGCTGCTGCGATCGGGTCGGAGGTGAGGGTGATCGTCGCGCCGGTCTGGGCGGCACGAGCCGCGGCGGAGGCGACGATGTCGGCATTGGGCTCGAAACCGCCGGGCGCGGCGATGGTGACATGCATGCCCGCGGTGACACCGCCGAGCAGCAGCGAGTGGGCCATGTTGTTGGCGCCGTCGCCCAGAAATGTCATCCGCAGTCCGGACAGGGCGCCTCTGCGCTCGGCCAGCGTCTGGAGATCGGCAAGGACCTGACATGGGTGGAACGTGTCGGAGAGCGCGTTGACGACCGGAACGGTTGCCGTGGCGGCCATCTCGTCGAGCCGGTTCTGGCCGAAGGTGCGCCACACGATCGCATCGACGTAGCGGGACAAGACCTGTCCGGTGTCCCCGAGGGTCTCCTCGCGACCGAGTTGGGTGTCGCGGCCGTCGACGACGACGGCGTGCCCGCCGAGTTGGGCGATGCCCATCTCGAAGGAGAACCGGGTACGGGTGGAGTTCTTCTCGAAGATGACGGCGACGCCGCGCGGGCCCTGCAGCGGCCGCCGACTGAACGGTTGGCGCTTCAACTCCGCGGCGAGGTCGAGCACCTCGGCCTGCTCGGCCGGGGTGAGGTCGTCGTCGCGCAGGAAATGTCGCACGCTCATTGTCCTACCTCAGCTGGGGTGTCGAGTATGCCCGGCAGCTCGGCCAGGAAGCCGTCCAGTTGGGCTTCTGTGATGATCAGCGGTGGTGCCAGCCGCACCACGTCGGGGGCGGCTGCGTTGACCAGGAACCCGGACTCGCGGGCCGAGGTCTCGACCGCCTTGGCATGCGGGCTGGTCAACACCACACCGCGGAGCAGGCCCTGGCCCCGCACATGGTCCACCAGTGGGTGGCCCAGTGATTCGATCCCGTCGGCCAGGTGCTTGCCCAGAAGGTCGGCTCGGGCGACCAGATCCTCGTCGGCGATGGCCTGCACGACCGCCAGGGCCGCCGCAGCGCACACCGGGTTGCCGCCGAACGTACTGCCGTGCATGCCCGGTCCCATCAGGTCGGCTGCCGGGCCGACGGCCAGGCACGCGCCGATCGGCAGGCCTCCGCCCAGCCCTTTTGCCAAGGTGACGACGTCGGGGACGACGCCGTCCCGTTGATGGGCGTAGAAAGCGCCGGTGCGGCCCATGCCCGTCTGCACCTCGTCGAGAACCAGTAGCGCCCCGTGACCGAGGGTGACGTCGCGGGCGGCGGCCAGGTAGCCCGCCGGCGGGACCACCACCCCGCCCTCCCCCATGATCGGTTCGAGGAACACCGCGGCGGTGTTCGAGTCGACGGCAGCGGCCAGAGCTGCGATGTCTCCGTAGGGGACGAAGACGACCTCCCCGGGCAGCGGCTCGAAGGGATCGCGCTTCGCCGGCTGGCCGGTGAGGGCCAACGCGCCCATGGTCCTGCCGTGGAATGCTCCCTCGGCGGCAACGATTTTGGTGCGCCCGGTCAGGCGGGTGATCTTGAAGGCCGCCTCGTTGGCCTCGGCGCCGGAGTTGCAGAAGAACACTCGCGCGGGTGCGCCGAGATGGGAGACGAGGGCCTCGGCCAGCGCGACCCCGGGCTCGGTGGCGTAGAGGTTGGAGACGTGGCCCAGGGTGTCCAGTTGTTTGCTGACGGCTGCGGTGACCGCCGGGTGGCGATGGCCCAGGATGTTGACCGCGATGCCGGCCAGCAGATCCAGATAGGTGTTGCCGTCGACGTCGGTGACCACCGCCCCGTCGCCGGAGGTCAACGCTATCGGCGGAGTTCCGTAGTTGTTCATCATGACCGCCTGCCAGCGGTCCAGCAGGGTCATGACCTTACTACTTTCGTCCCGGTGCCTTCGTTGGTGAACAACTCCACCAGGACGCTGTGCGCCACTCGCCCGTCGATCACATGCGCACTTGGCACCCCGGCGTCGACTGCCCGCAGGCAGGCCTCGATCTTGGGGACCATGCCCTCCTCGAGCGTCGGCAGGACTGCGGCCAGCGAAGTGGTGTCGATCTCGCTGACCAGGGAATCCCGATCGGGCCAGCGCGTGTAGAGCCCTTCGACGTCGGTGAGCATCAGCAGCTTTTCCGCACCCAGTGCCTCGGCCAGTGCGGCAGCGGCGGTGTCGGCGTTGATGTTGTAGACCATCCCGTCGGCGTCCGGGGCGATCGTGGACACCACCGGAATGCGGCCTGCTGCGATGAGATCGCGCACCGCGGCGGTGTTGACCTTCTCGACGTCGCCGACCAGGCCGATGTCGGTCTCGACTCCGTCGACCGAGACGCTGCGCCGCACCGCCGTGAACAGGTGGGCGTCCTCGCCGGTGATACCCACGGCGTACGGGCCGTGTGCATTGATCAGATTGACCAGTTCGCGACCGACCTGGCCGAACAGCACCATTCGGGCGACGTCGAGGACCTCCGGCGTGGTGACCCGGAAGCCGCCCTTGAATTCCCCCTGTATGCCAAGCTTTTTGAGCATCGCACTGATCTGCGGGCCCCCGCCGTGCACAACCACGGGATGGACCCCGCAATTGCGCAGGAAGACCATGTCGGCGGCGAACGCAGACTTGAGTGCGTCGTCGGTCATCGCGTTCCCGCCGTACTTGACCACAACGATCTTGTCGTGCACGGCTTTCAGCCAGGGCAACGCCTCGGCGAGTACGGCCGCTTTCGTCTGGGTGGTTACCGTCTGAGTGGTTACCGTCATGAGCTGTAGGCCGAATTCTCTTCGACGTAGGCATGCGAGAGGTCGGTGGTGCGGATCGTGGCGCGCCCGTCACCGAGAGCCAAGTCGATGGTGACGTCGATGTCGGGGCCGGACAGGTCCACCTCGCGCGCGCCAGGTGCGCCGGCGCCTTCGACACAAACCGGGAAACCGTTGAACGACACTGTGATCCGTGCGGGATCGAGGGCAAACGGCGACATTCCCACGGCGGCCAGCACCCGGCCCCAGTTCGGATCGGAACCGAACAATGCCGTCTTCACCAGACTGTCACGAGCAACGATCCTCGCGGCGACGACGGCGTCGGCTTCGCTGGGTGCGCCGGTGACCGTCACCGCCACCCGCTTGGTCACTCCTTCGGCGTCGGCCTGCAGTTGGGCGCAGAGGTCGTCGCACACCCGAAAGACCGCGTCGTCGAGATGTTCCTGACTGGGGCGGATCTCGCTGGCCCCAGAAGCCAGCAACAGCACGGTGTCGTTCGTCGAGCAGCTGCCGTCGACGTCGAGTCGATCGAAGGTCAGGGCAACGGCGCGGCGTAGCGCCGCGTCCAGTGCGGTGGCATCGGCGACAGCGTCGGTGGTCAGGACACACAACATGGTGGCCAGCGAGGGTGCCAGCATGCCCGCCCCCTTGGCCATGCCGCCCACCGTCCAGTTCTCGTGAGAACCCGGCGCATGATGCAGTGCAACCTGTTTGGGGACGGTATCGGTGGTCATGATCGCGCGGGCGGCGTCGTCCCCGCCGAGCAGCCCGGCGTGAACCTCATGGACGATCTCGGTGACCCCCGCCAATACCTTGTCCATGGGCAGCCGGTCGCCGATCAGGCCGGTGGAGCACACTGCCACCTCGACAGGACCGGTCTCGGTACCCCAGTTGGACAGCGTCGCGGCGACCGCTTCGGCGGTGGCGTGAGTGTCTTGAAAGCCCAGCGGGCCGGTGCAGGCATTGGCGCCGCCGGAGTTCAGCAATACAGCCCGGAGTCGACCGGTGGTCAATGCCTGGCTGGTCCACAGCACCGGAGCGGCTTTCACCTGATTGCGGGTGAACACGCCGGCCGCCGAATAGTCCGGTCCCTCGTTGAACACCAGCGCAAGATCAAGTGCTCCGGACTTCTTGATACCCGCGGCGATTCCCGCGGCCCGGAAGCCGGCCGGGGCTGTCACGCCCTGGGTGCGAATGAGCCTGGTGAATGTCACGGAGCCACCCCCACCACTGAGAGTCCTTGCACTTCAGGCCAGCCCAGGGCAAGGTTCATCGACTGGACCGCAGCACCGGCCGTTCCCTTCACGAGGTTGTCGATCGCGCAGACTGCGACCAGGACGCCGGCGTCTGCATCGACCGCGACGGCGAGTTGCGCGGCGTTGCTGCCGATCACCGATCCGGTTCGCGGTAACTGGCCGTCATTGCACAGGTGAACGAAGGGCTCAGCGGAGTAGGCCTTTTCATAGGCTGCGCGAACTTCGGAGAGTGGCGCCGAGGTTGGTGCCGTGCAAGTCGCCAGAATTCCGCGCGAGGTCGGGATGAGGACCGGGGTGAAGGACACCGTGACCGGCCGGTCGCTTACTGCGCGCAATCCCTGGGCGATTTCCGGGGTGTGCCGGTGCCCGCCGGCGATGTTGTAGGCCCTCGCCGACCCGATTACCTCGGAGGCCAGCAGGTCGACCTTCGCCGCCCTCCCGGCGCCGGAGGTACCGCTGACCGCGACTACGGTGACGGCAGGCTGCACGAGTCCTGCGGCGACGGCGGGCACCAGCGCCAGCAGGGCGGCCGTCGGATAGCAGCCTGGCACGGCTATGCGGGTGGTCCCCCGCAAACGGTCCCGGGCGCCGGGCAGTTCGGGCAGGCCGTAGGGCCAACTTCCCGCGTGGGTCGAGCCGTAGAAACGCTCCCAGTCCCGCGTGTCGGTTAACCGAAAGTCGGCGCCGCAGTCGATGACGACGGTGTCGGGGCCCAGTTGTTCGGCCAGTGCGGCGGAATTGCCGTGCGGCAACGCGAGGAAGACGACGTCGTGGCCGGCCAGCGTGGTCGGATCGGTTGGTTCGAGCACCCGGTCGACCAGGGGCAGCAGATGCGGGTGGTGCTCCCCCAACAGGGTGCCGGCGCTGGCTGCAGCGGTCAGGGCGCCGATTTTCAGCGAGCCGTCGCCGTAGGCAGGATGGCCGAGAAGCAAGCGCACTATCTCACCGCCGGCATATCCGCTTGCACCGGCTACAGCCACCGAAGTCACGACGACATCCTGCATCGTTATGCAGTCAAATGCAACTTAATTCTTCCGGTGTTTCGGCCTCGGTGTTTCGGCCTCGCTGGTCAGCCCCGCAGGGCAGCACCCAAGCGTTCGGCAGCGGTGGCCACCGCTGCGTCTCGGGCCGTGCTGGCTTCATCCTCGGTGAGAGTGCGGTCCACCGCGCGGAACCGCAGTGCGAGGGTCAGCGATTTGCGGCCTTCCCCGATCTGCGGGCCGGCGTAGACATCGAAGAGGGCGACGTCCTCGAGGAGGTGGCCGGCTCCGTCGCGCACGGCGTCGATGACAGCCTGGGCGGGCACGTCGACGTCGACAACGAGGCTGAGGTCCTGGAACACCGCCGGGAACGGAGAAACCCGTGGCGCTGGCAGGCCCGCGGCCGGTGGTACCGCGTCGAGGTTCAGTTCGACGGCGCATGTGCCTTTAGGCAGACCGGCTCGTTCGATGGCGGCCGGGTGCAATTGTCCCGCGTAGCCGATCACTCGTCCGTCGACCAGCACCTCCGCGCAGCGCCCCGGATGCCAGGGCAGATGCTGTCCTGGCTGCAGGGTGGCCTCGACTCCGCAGGCCCGGGCGATCACCCGTACCGCTTCGAAGGCATCGGAGGCCTCCACGGGACGTCCCGGTCCCCACGGTCCGCGGGGCTCGCGCAGTCCGCACAGGACGGCCCCGACGTGCAGGGGCTGGTGTGGTAAGGCCTCATTGAGCAGCGCGATCTCGGCGTCGGTGGGACGGCGGTACGTGGGGATCAGCCCGACGGGCCGGGTCTGTTCGGTGGGCTGCACCACCTGAGCGATGGAGAACAGAGCAACATCGCCGAAACCCCGGGACACATTGCGCGACAACGCTTCCAGTAGTGCGGGCAGAAGAGTGGAGGCCAGGTGCGGCCGGTCGGCCTCCAGCGGGTTGAGCACCGCACTGGTTGCGCGCCGCGGGTCGTCGGTGGCCAACCCCCACTGGTCGAACACTCCCGCAGGGAGAAAGGGGGTTGGCAGCACCTCGACGAACCCCGAAAGCGCCAGCGACTTTCCCACTGCCCGGCGTCGCCTCTGTCCCGGGGTGAGCCCGCGGCCCGCGGGTGCTGGGGGCAACACCGACGGGATGACGTCCAGACCCTCCAGCCGCAGCACCTCCTCGACCAGGTCGGCGGGCTGCACCAAGTCGGGTCGCCAACTGGGCGGAGTGACGATCAAAACCTGAGGGTCTGCGTCCGTGGCGACCCGTGCTCCGATCTGTGTCAATCGGCGCACCGTTGTGCCGTCCGGGTACGCGACGCCCGCGGTACGGCCGGGCAGGTCGACGGGCAACCTAACCGGTGGCGGCGAGAAGTCCTCCTTCGGAGGATCGCCGCGCCAGTCGGTGAGCCTGGGTTGCACGGCGCCGCCCGCGATCTCGGCCAACAGCCCTGCGCAGCGATCGATCGCCGCAACCGACACCGCCGGGTCAACCGTGCGTTCGTAACGGCGGCCGGCCTCGCTGACCAGGTGCAGACGGCGAATGGTTCGAGAAACCGCGGCGGGATCCCACACCGCAGCCTCCAGCAGGACGTCGGTGGTGCCCGGGTCGATCTCGGTGGTGCCCGCACCCATCACCCCGCCGATGGCCGCTACAGCGGACTCGTCAACGATCAGCACGTCGCCGGGGTCGAGTCGGCGCTCAACGTCGTCGAGAGTGACAACGGTCTCCCCGGGGTGTGCGAATCGAACCGAAAAGTCCCCGCGGATGCGGGCGCTGTCGTGCGCGTGCATCGGGTGACCGAGTTCGAGCATGACGTAGTTGGTGACGTCAACCGCCGGCGAGATCGGACGAACACCGGACAGCATGAGGCGACGTCGTAACCACCACGGCGACAACGCCTCAGGGTCGATTCCCGTCACTGGTCGCAGCGCGAACCGGGTGACGCCGGTGCCGGGTTCGACGTGAACCGGCAGGGCGGGGCCGTCCACCGGAAGCGGGGTCACGACGTCCGGATTGAAGGCGGGGTCGACGAAGTCGAGGTCATAGGCGCAGGCAATCTCACGTGCGATGCCGCGAATCGACATGCAATAGCCGCGGTCCGGGGTGACGGCCAGATCGAAGACGACGTCGTCGAGTCCCAGTACTGCAATTCCGTCCGCGCCAGGTTCGGCCGTTCCCGACGGCAGCACCAGGATGCCGGACTGGTCTGTGCCCACACCCAGCTCAGCAGCCGAGCAGATCATCCCATCGGAGAGACGGCCATACGTCTTGCGCGACGCAATGTGGAAATCGCCCGGCAGCGTGGTGCCGGGGAGTGCCACCACTACCAGATCGCCAACAGCGAAGTTTGTTGCACCACAGACGATGTCGCGCTCAGAGCCCTCCCCGACGTCGACCTTGCACGCCCGGATCGGTTTCTTGAACTCAGTGAGTTCCTCGATCTCGCTGACCCGTCCGATCTTCAGCGGGCCGCTCACCGGTCCCAGGGCGATAACGTCCTCGACCTCGTGGCCGACCCGAATGAGCGCCTGTTCCAGGTCATGCGGCTCGACATCCCATTCGGGGGCGCCTGCCTGGACCACCTCGCGCAGCCAACTGTAAGGAAGCCGCATCAGACCCCGACCCCGAACGGCAATGAGAACCGCACGTCGCCCTCCACCATGTCACGCATGTCCGGGATGCCGTTTCGGAACTGCAGGGTACGTTCCAACCCCATGCCGAAGGCGAAGCCCGAGTAGATTTCCGGATCGATCCCGGCGGCCCGCAGCACGTTGGGGTTGACCATTCCGCAGCCGCCCCATTCGACCCAGCCCGGTCCACCCTTCTTGCCCTCAAACCAGACGTCGACTTCGGCCGACGGCTCGGTGAAGGGGAAGAAGTGCGGCCGCATCCGGGTCCGCGCGTTCGGGCCGAACTCGGAACGGGCCAAGGCGTCGAGTGTTCCCCGCAGATGGGCCATGGTCAGGCCGCGGTCGACCGCCAACCCCTCGACCTGGTGGAAGACCGGGGTGTGGGTGGAGTCCAATTCGTCGGTGCGGAAAGTCCGGCCGATCGAAATGACGTAAACCGGAAGCTCACGCTCCAGCAGTGTGCGTACCTGCACCGGGGAAGTATGGGTTCGCAGCAGTTGCCGGGAGCCTTCCGGGGCGATGTGGAAGGTGTCCGACTCGCTGCGTGCGGGATGATCCGGTGGGAAGTTCAGCGCGTCGAAGTTGAACTGCTCGCTTTCCACCTCGGGTCCTTCGGCCAGTTCCCAACCCATCGCGACGAACGTATCCGCGATGTGCTCGGCCAGGATCGTGATCGGGTGGCGGGCGCCGAGGGGATGCCGGGTCGAGGGCAGGGTCACGTCGATGGCTTCGGCGACCAGTACGGCGGCATCGCGTTCGGCGCGGAGTGCGGCCAGTCGCTCGTCGTAGGCCCGCGCAGCCTCGGCCCGCGCGATATTAACCCGCTTTCCGGCATCGGCCCGGTCGCTTTTCGGCAGTGCGGCCAAGGCTTGCCGGGCCAACGCCACCGGGGCGCGGTCGCCCAGATGATCGGTCTTGGCTCGAGCCAGCCCGTCGAGGTCACCCGCCGACTCGAAGGCTCGGCGCGCTGCATCCACTGCAGTGGTCAGCGCGTCCTGGGACAGCAGATCGACCGGCTCACCCACGCGGCGAGACTCTCCTTAACTGTCGGGGGCCCTAACGGTTGGGGGCCGGCACGGGTGTGACGCAAGTGCCGACCTGGAGATCATAGGTGATGCCAGAATGACGCCTCGCGGGTAATTCACCCGCCCGGGCCACCCGCTGGGTCGTCCCGTCAGTCGTGGGTAGGGGTGTCGCTGTGGAGTGTGTCCGATGATGAGGGCGCTTCTGGTCGGAGCTGTCTGGGCTGAGGCGTTGCTGGCCAGCCTGCTGGCGTACCGGCACAGCGCGTGGTGGTGGGGCGTCGTCGCGGTGTTGGCTGTGTTGGCGGCGGTGGGCACCTGGGATCTCGTCCAGACCCGGCATTCCATCCTGCGTGCGTTCCCCATCCTGGGCCACTCGCGCTACATCGCCGAACTGATCCGTCCCGAGATCCGGCAGTACTTCGTGGAGTCGAACACCGAGGGCGCGCCGTTCGACCGCGAAACGCGGGACAGCGTCTACCGCAGGTCCAAGGGCACCAAGGGCGACGAACCATTCGGGACAGAGCGCGACGTCAACGCTATCGGGTACGAGTTCCTGCGCCACTCGATGCGGGCCAAGATGGCCACCGACCTGAACCCCAGGGTCCGGCTGGGGGGCCCGGACTGCACGCAGCCCTACGACATCGCGCTGCTCAATGTCTCGGCGATGAGCTTCGGTTCGCTGTCCGGTAACGCCATCGAAGCGCTCAACGGCGGCGCTGCCCGAGGAGGATTCGCCCACGACACCGGGGAGGGCGGCATCAGTCCTTACCACCTCAAGCACGGCGGCGATTTGATCTGGGAGATCGGATCGGGCTACTTCGGCTGCCGCACGCCGGACGGACACTTCGACGCCGATCTGTTCCGGGAGAAGTCGATACTGCCGACGGTCAAGGCGATCTCCATCAAGCTGTCCCAAGGGGCCAAACCCGGCTTGGGCGGGGTATTACCCGGGTCGAAGGTCAGCGAAGAGATCGCCGCCACCCGGGGTGTGCCGGTGGGTAAGACGGTCATCTCTCCTCCGGCACACACCGCGTTTCACACCCCGCTGGAACTGGTCCACTTCATCGCGACGCTACGCAGCCTGTCCGACGGCAAGCCGGTCGGCTTCAAGCTGTGCATCGGCGCCCGCACCGAATTCCTGGCCATCTGCAAGGCCATGTTGCAGACCGGTATCACCCCCGACTTCATCATCGTCGACGGTTCGGAAGGGGGCACCGGCGCCGCACCCCAGGAATTCGAGGACCACGTCGGCATGCCGCTGACCGAGGGCTTGATGCTGGTGCACAACTGTCTGGTCGGCACGGGCCTGCGGCCGCATATCAGGATCGGAGCCTCCGGCAAGGTCGCCACCGGCGTCGACATCGTCACTCGTATCTGCCAGGGTGCGGATTTCACGTTGGCAGCGCGCGCGATGATGTTCTCCGTCGGTTGCATCCAGGCCATGAAGTGCCATACGAATCGATGCCCGGCCGGCGTGGCCACTCAGGACCCGGGGCTGGCTCGGGCGCTCTACGTCCCGGACAAGATCCAGCGGGTCGCCAACTTCCAACGGGGAACGGTGGCCAGCGCAGCGCAGATCCTCGCGTCGATGGGCCTCGACAGCTTCGCCGAGCTGACGCCCTCAATGCTCAACCGCCGAGTCGACTCCTGCGTTACCCGCACCTATGCCGAGATCTATGAGTGGCTGATGCACGGCGAACTCCTGGAAGACCCACCGGAGAGTTGGCTGTCCGATTGGATCGAGTCCTGTGCGGAGGAATTCGTCTGATCCGACGGAATCAAACGGTAACGGAATCAGTTCGGGGAGGGCGGGGTGGCATCGGGGGGCGGGGACGCAGTGAGTGCGTCCGGGGCGGGCTCAGCCTGTACTGGATCTTCGGCCGTGGCCTCGTCGTGGGGGGGCTCCGGCGCGGGCTCACCCGCAGCGGCGGACTCGTCCCTGATGTAGTCGGCCTGAGCCGGTTCGCCTACGGATTCCTGGTCATTGGGCGTCTCAGCCGGCGGTGACTCGCACTGAGGTGTCTCGCTGGGCGGCGTCTCGCTGGGAGGTGTCTCGCTGGGAGGTGTCTGGTCTTGGGGTGCCCCTTCTTGTGCCGACGCGTCCTTTGGTAACACGTGCGGCGACGTCTCCTCGGTCGGGACCTCGTGCTGCGCCGACTTTCCAGATTGTGACTTGTCTTTCTTCTTCACCGGCTTGAGCCGGTACATGACCAGATCGGCGGGCATGCCCGATTGCCGTCCAACCAAGAGATTGCGGCGAATCCGCTTGACGGCGACGTCCAGCGATTCCAGTTCAGACACGGGGATTTGTTCGAGCGTCCTCTCCGAGACGATCAAGCCGCCTTTGGTTGCCCGCTCCATCACTCTTGCGGCGATGTTGACGTCAACACCCAACCAATCGGAGCCGATGCGTTGAGGGCGCCCGGTGTGGATGCCGGCCCGCATCTTCGGCGTATACCCATCCACATCAATGGCTTCCACTGTCTGGAGGGCGATCAGCGTTGCTTTGACCGCAGTGTCCGGGCTGCCGAACACGGCCATCATCCCATCGCCCATTCGCTTGACGATGTGGCCACCCGCATCGAGCATCGGCGGTTCGGCAGCCAGCGCGAGGCGGCGCAGTAGGCGCAGAGTGGCCTCGTCACCGGCTTTCAGCGACCATGCCGAAAACCCGACCAGATCGGTGAACACCAATGTGACCTCGGCGTCGCGTTGCTTGCCCGCCATCCTTTCCGAAACCGCCTGCCAGACCTGGAGGGCTGCCAGGCTCACCTCCCGGGTAACGCCGTCCCGTTCGGGCATCAGCCGATCGGCAGCGCGGGCCGCGACTTCGACACTGCCGTCGCCCGTGGTCGACAGCGGATCGCCGAATTCCGGGTCACCCGGCAGGGCCTGGCGGACCCGACGGATCCGCGCGACAAGATCCGGGTTCTGGTTCGTGTTGCGCAACCACCGGGACAGGCCCCCGTTGGCGGCGCGTCGATCCCCGACCGGTTCGACGTCCACGGGCTCAGCCTAACTATCTCTACTACCTCTGTGCTCCGCTGCCGGTGAGGCGGCGAGCGCGGGCACTCTGGTAAAGACAGATTCCCGCAGCGATCGCGACGTTGAGGCTCTCTGCGCAACCCGACATGGGAATGGTGACGCGGCGGTCGGCCTGCGCGGCGACGTCACCGGGCAGGCCGCGGGATTCCTGGCCGAAGAGCCAGGCCGTCGGCGTGCTCAGGACCGCGTCGGCGTCATCGAGGCTGAGGTCGCCGCCGGTGACGGTCGTCGCCAAGATCTGCAGCCCGGCCGTGCGCAAGCGGCGCAGCAGATCGTCGGTGTCGGGCGCCAGCAGGACGGGGATGTCGAAAATGCTGCCCGCCGACGACCGGACGCATTTGCCGTTGTAGGGGTCCACGGCCTCACCGGTGAAAAACACTGCCCCGGCACCCATCGCATCGGCCAACCGGATGAGCGTGCCGGCGTTACCCGGGTCGGCGATGCCGACACCGACAGCGACCAGTGCGGGGTTGCCGGCCAATGCCTCGTCCACACTGGTACCCGGCAGTGTGCAGACTGCAACGAGACCGGGTGGAGTCACCGTCTCGGACAGGGCAGTCATCGCAGTTTCGGTACACGTGTACACCGTGATGCCCTGGAGAATGGACCGATACCGCTGAACCGAAGCCTCCGTGGCGAACACGGCCTGCACCAGACCGGCCCGACATGCCGCCTCGACCAGGTTGGGACCTTCAGCCAGGAAGCGGCCGGCAGCGGTGCGTTCAGTACGCCGCAGCAGTTTGACAGCCTCCGCGACCCGCGGGGACCGCGGAGTCATCGGAGGCTTGCCGGAAATCATGCCCAAAAAATCATGCCGCTGAGCCGGCCTCCGCCGGAGCGTTGACGTCTGACGGCAACGCAGCCCTGGCGACCTCCACCAGCGCCGTGAAGGCAGCCGGATCACCGACCGCGATCTCGGCAAGATTCTTGCGGTCGACCTCCACACCGGCGGCCTTGAGGCCCTGGATCAGCCGGTTGTAGGTGATGTCGTTGGCGCGTGCGGCAGCGTTGATCCGCGAGATCCACAGCTTGCGGAAATCGCCCTTGCGGGCCCGGCGGTCCCGGTAGGCGTAGGTCAGCGAATGCAGCTGCTGCTCTTTGGCTTTGCGGTACAGCCGGGACCGCTGGCCGCGGTAGCCCTTGGACGCCTTGAGGACTGTCCGACGCTTCTTCTGGGCATTAAGTGCACGCTTCACGCGAGCCATGGGGGTATTCCTCTTCTTGGTGGGTCAAAAGCAGTAACGAACGCGCTGAATGTCAGCCGTTCAGCATCTTGGTGACGCGTTTGGTGTCATTTGCCGACACCGCGGTACGGCCGTCTAGGCGGCGGGTCCGCTTGGATGCCTTGTGCTCCAACAGGTGGCGGCGGTTCGCCTTCTGCCGCACGATCTTGCCGGTGCCGGTGCGACGGAATCGCTTGCTGGCGCCGCTGTGGGTTTTGGCCTTGGGCATGTGTCCTCAGTTCTCGCTTGGTGGTGGTCTCGATCCGGTGAGCGGTCTCACTCGGGGGTGGCGGATTCGTCAGCGGGCTGGGCCGCCGGCGCTCCGACCGTCTGCTGCGCGGCTCGGGCGCGAGTCTTCGCCCCACGGTGCGGCGCCAGCACCATCGTCATATTGCGGCCGTCCTGCTTGGCCGTTGTCTCGATGAAGCCATAGTCGGCAACGTCAGCCCCCAGACGCTGCAGCAGTCGGTACCCGAGTTCGGGCCGGGACTGCTCGCGACCGCGGAACATGATCGTCACCTTGACTTTCGACCCCGCCTCGAGGAAGCGAATGACGTGACCTTTCTTGGTCTCGTAGTCGTGCGGGTCGATCTTGGGACGCAACTTCTGTTCTTTGACGACGGTCTGCTGCTGATTCTTACGAGACTCGCGTGCCTTCTGCGCCGCCTCGTACTTGTACTTGCCGTAGTCCATGATTTTGCAAACCGGAGGTTTGGCATCCGGGGCTACTTCGACAAGGTCGAGATCGGCATCCGCGGCGACGCGGAGGGCGTCTTCGATGCGCACGATGCCCACCTGCTCCCCGCCTGGTCCGATGAGACGGACCTCAGGTACGCGTATGCGCTCGTTGACGCGGGTCTCAGTGCTGATGTGGCCTCCCTGGTCGGCGTGTTTTCGGCTGACCGCCTCGGTGCACACACCGGACCACATCGGAAGATGCCACGCCAACAGCCGCAAAAGCCCTGCATAAGCAGGGCCCAGGCCGACCGATCACGGCGGATAGCCGCCTGCGTATGCCGCAGAACGAACACCTAAAGTGCCCGCGACCGGACCGTTGAGCCATGCCGGCCAACGGTGGGAGTGGGACTCCACTTGTCTGTCCTGGAGTAAGCCGGGACGGTCGTGCATGGGAGTCTATCAGTCATGGCGGATAACCCCAGCATTCGCGATCTTGCCGATATCCCTGCGATCGAGGTCATCAGCCGGGCGGCGGTGATGTTGATGAGCGCAGCGGCCGAGAAGTTAGGACTGTCCGATGCGGACCCGGACGCCAGCGAACATCGGGATCTCGACGAAGCCCGGCGGCTGATAGCCGGTCTGGCGGGCCTGGTGAGCGCCACCGCCGAGTATCTGGGGCCGCACGCCGGCCCACTGCGCGACGGCGTTGCGACACTGCAACGGGCGTTCCGTGAAGCCAGTGCCGTCCCCGACGAACCTGGGCGCGGCCCCGGGGAGAAGTTCACCGGGCCAGTTGGTTAGCCCAGGCGCCCCCCGAACGGCGCCCCGGCCGAATATCCTGGCGGCCTATGACACTCACGGCTAGTCGGACCCACGCTCGGTTCTCCTGGGTGCCTGCGGCGGCGGGCTGGTTCCTCGGCGTTATCGCAACTGCCTCGTTGCTGTCGAGCGTGTCGCCGTTGATCCGGCACATGACGATGGTGCCGCGGGAATTCATCGACAACTACCTGTTCAACTTCCCCGACACGAGCTTCGCGTGGGCGTTCGCCGTCGCGATCCTCGCCGGTGCTCTTGCGGCGCGCAAGCGCATCGCCTGGTGGGTTCTGATGGTGAACCTCGGCATTGCCATCGTCTTCGACATCTCCGGGCTGACGAAGCGGGACGGCAGCCACCTCGAGGACATCGGGGAGTTCGTGGGCTTCGCGTTTCACCTGGTGGCCGTCGTGGTGTTGGTCCTGGGCTACGGGCAGTTCTGGGCCAAGGTGCGCAGCGGTGCGCTGTTCAAGGCGGCTGGTGTGCTGGTCGCCGGGAACGTAGTCGGAATCCTGTTGGCGTGGGGACTGCTCGAACTGTTTCCCGGGTCGCTGCAGCGCGGGTACCGGCTGCCTTACGCGATCAACCGGGTCAGCGGTTTCGTCGTCGCGACGCCCGATTTCTTCGCCGGTAAGCCGCATTTCTTCCTCAACGCGCTGTTCGGGCTCTTCGGGGCGCTGGCGTTGATGGCGGCCGCGGTCGTGCTGTTCCAGTCCCAGCGCGCAGAGAATGCGCTGACCGGTGAGGACGAATCGGCGATCCGCGGCCTGCTGGCGGTCTACGGCAAGAACGACTCGCTGGGGTATTTCGCCACCCGGCGGGACAAGTCGGTGGTGTTCGCCCCCAACGGACGAGCTGCCGTCACCTACCGGGTCGAGATCGGTGTCTGCCTGGCCAGCGGTGATCCGGTCGGCGACCCCAGGGCTTGGCCCCAGGCCATCGGTGCATGGCTGCGATTGTGCGAGGAGTACGGCTGGGCCCCCGGAGTCATGGGTGCGAGTTCGACCGGCGCTCAGGCCTACCGGGAAGCCGGCCTGACCGCGCTGCAACTGGGTGATGAAGCGATTCTGTATCCCGACAAGTTCCATCTTTCCGGGCCGGATATGCGGCCGGTCCGACAGGCGGTGACCCGCGCGCGCCGCGCGGGGTTGACCGTCCGGATGCGCCGCCACCGTGATCTGTCTCCCGAGGAAATGGCGCAGGTGATCAAGCACGCCGACGCCTGGCGCGACACCGAGACCGAGCGCGGCTTCTCGATGGCTCTGGGCCGCCTGGGCGACCCCGCTGACGGGGACTGCCTGCTGGTTGAAGCGGTGCAGGCCGAGGACCCCAACGGGGCTGGCGAGCAGGATGTCGTGGCGATGTTGTCGCTGGTCCCGTGGGGCGGCAACGGACTGTCGCTGGATTTGATGCGCCGTTCGCGGGAATCCCCCAACGGCACCGTGGAGTTGATGGTCGCCGAATTGCTGCAGCGGGCCGACACGGTGGGCGTCACCCGGGTCTCGCTGAACTTCGCGATGTTCCGGGCGGCTTTTGAGCAGGGTGCCCAACTCGGCGCCGGCCCGGTGGCGCGCCTGTGGCGGGCTCTTCTGGTGTTCTTCTCCCGGTGGTGGCAGCTCGAGACGCTGTACCGGTCGAACATGAAATACGAGCCACAGTGGGTGCCGCGGTTCGCCTGCTATGAGGACACCCGCCTCATCCCCCGGGTTGGCGTGGCCTCGGTTATCGCCGAAGGCTTCCTGGTGCTGCCGTTCTCGCGCCGGAACAAGCAACACACCGGTCACCACTCAGCGGTGCCGCACGACATCGCGGCAACTGGCGAATTGCACACCGACGGCAGTGCACCCACCGTGGACCTGGTAACACAGCCGCTCACCGCGGCTGAGGAAAAACCGCGACCGCCGGAACAGGTCCGGGTACGGATGGCCAAGCTGGAAGCACTCCGGGACAACGGTGTCGACCCCTATCCGGTGGGACATCAGCCCAGCCACACTGTGGCGCAGGCGTTGGTCGCCAGTGACGACGTGCCGGTGACGGTGGCGGGTCGAGTGCTGCGGACGCGCAACTACGGTGGGGTGACCTTCGCCCAGCTGCGGGACTGGTCCGGCGACGTGCAGCTGCTGCTGGACCGTTCCGACCTCGATGAGACGGCCCCCGACTTCTCCGACGTCGACCTCGGCGATCTGGTCGAGGCGACCGGGCACATGGGGTACAGCAAGAACGGCACCCGGTCGGTCCTGGTGCGGCAATGGCGGCTGCTGGGGAAGTGCCTGCGCCCACTGCCGGATAAGCGCAAGGGCCTCACAGATCCGGAGACCCGGCTGCGGTCCCGCTACCTTGATCTGGCGGTGAACCCCGAGGCGCGCGGCCTGATCCGGGCCCGCGGCGAGATCCTGCGGTCCATCAGGGAAACCTTGTTCGGCAAGGGCTTCCTCGAGGTCGAGACGCCGATCCTTCAGCAGATCCACGGCGGCGCGAACGCCAGACCGTTTCGCACCCACATCAACGCCTACGACCTGGACCTCTATCTGCGGATCGCCCCCGAGTTGTATCTGAAGCGGCTCTGTGTCGGTGGAGTGGAGCGGGTCTTCGAGCTGGGGCGGGCGTTCCGCAACGAGGGTGTGGATTTCAGCCACAACCCCGAATTCACCCTGCTGGAGGCCTACCAGGCCCACGCGGACTACCGGGTGTGGATCGACGGCTGCCGCGAACTGATCCAGAATGCAGCGGCCGCCGCCAACGGGGAGATGGTGGTGATGCGGCCCGCCGGCGGCGAGGAACGCGGCGCAGGCCTACAACGGGTCGACATCTCCGGCGAGTGGGCGGTCAAGACTGTCCACGGCGCGGTCTCGGAAGCCCTGGGCGAGTCGGTCGACCCGGAAACCGGTGTGGGCAGGCTCCGCAGGTTGTGCGACAGCGCGGGGATTGCGTACCTGAGCCAGTGGGATGCGGGCGAACTCGTGCTCGAGCTTTACGAGCAGTTGGTGGAGGGCCAAACCGAAGCGCCGACCTTCTACACCGATTTCCCCACGTCGGTGTCGCCATTGACCCGTCCCCACCGCGAGACGCCTGGCCTCGCCGAGCGATGGGACCTGGTGGCGTGGGGCGTGGAACTGGGCACCGCCTACACCGAGCTCACTGACCCGGTCGAACAGCGGCGCCGCCTTGAGCAGCAGTCCATGCTCGCCGCTGGTGGAGATCCCGAGGCCATGGAACTCGATGAGGACTTCCTCCAGGCTCTGGAATACGCGATGCCGCCCACCGGCGGGCTCGGCGTGGGGGTGGATCGCGTGGTCATGCTGATAACCGGACGAAGTATCCGCGAAACGCTACCGTTCCCGCTGGCTAAGCCGCGGTAATCTAGACGTGCGGGACC
Organism: Mycobacterium sp.; assembly: GCA_020438845.1. Lineage (GTDB taxonomy): Bacteria > Actinomycetota > Actinomycetes > Mycobacteriales > Mycobacteriaceae > Mycobacterium. Next base: position 31,306 of record JAGQTV010000014.1, read on the forward strand.
CTGACGGGGCCCACGTTCGCATACACAGGAACTTGGGAGAAACCCCGGCCAGGATGGTAGGTGTGACACCGTTGCCGATCACTCGCGAGGATGCAACGACGCTCCTTGCCGACCCGATGTGGCCATTCCGCGACCACGTTTCGCTGATGCACGGCTGGGTCCCGATGGCCCTGCAAGTCCTCGCCGCAGCTGCGCTGGCCTACGCCATCGGATGGCGAACGCGCCGGTGGCGGCTCGTGTGGCTGCCGATCGCAGCCTTGGTCGGGGCGGCGCTCATCGGCGGGACGTATTGGAACATCGCCTCCAACGGACTCTCCGGCGAACCGGCCCCACTCCCGCTTTGGATCTGGGTCGGGCTAACCGGCCTCGCGGCGGGCGTCGCGGCCCTGGGCTGGCGTTCGGCGCACTGGCGGCGTCGTGGCGTTTCGATTCTCGCCGTACCGATGTCCGCGCTATGCGCCGGACTGATGCTCAACCTCTGGGTGGGCTACTTCCCCACCGTCCAGACCGCATGGGGTCAGCTAACGGGTGGCCCGCTGCCGGGCGAAACCGATCGAGCCACGGTGGCCAAAATGCTTGCAAGCAGATCTGTTCCGGCTAAGGGCAAGGTGGTCCCCGTCGACATCCCGAGCGACGCGTCGCAGTTCAAGCACCGCGGCGAGTTGGTCTACTTGCCGCCGGCCTATTTCGCTACCGATCCGCCACCCTCGCTGCCCACCGTCTTGTTGATCGGCGGCCAGTTCAACACCCCCGCCGACTGGATCCGCGCCGGTAACGCCGTCGCCACCATCGACGAGTTCGCCGCGAAGCACGGTGGCAATGCTCCGGTCTTCATCTTCGCGGACTCCGGTGGCGCGTTCAACAACGACACCGAATGCGTCAACGGCGTGCGAGGCAACGCCGCCGATCACCTGACCAAAGATGTCAGACCGTACATGGTGGCCAACTTCAACGTCAGTGACGACCCAGATAGCTGGGGGGTCGTCGGCTGGTCCAGCGGCGGCACCTGTGCGCTCAACCTGACAGTCAAGTATCCGGACCTTTTCACGAAGTTCGTCGACATCGACGGAGACATAGCTCCGAACACCGGGACCAGGGCACAGACCGTCGAGCGTCTATACGGCGGAAACACCGATGCCTACGCCGAGTGGGATCCGACGACGCTGATCACCGAGAACGGGCCCTACGAGGGCCTCGCGGGCTGGTTCGCGGTGTCCGTCCCGCCGACGAGCAAGCACATCGAGCCGATCACCGGTGAAGACCTGCCCGAGCCGTCGCCAAACACGAGCGCTGATCCGTCGGCCACCAACCCGATGGCGGCGGCGCGGGCGCTCTGCGGACTCGGTGTCCGCAATGGCATCGACTGCGCGATCCTGCCGCAGCCCGGCAAGCACGACTGGCCGTTCGCTGCGCGTGCGCTGGCGTCCGCACTGCCCTGGCTGGCCGGGCAGATCGGAACCCCGGAGGTCCAGGAGATCCCGCTGCCCGGCACTTCGACACAGCCCGAGGGCGTCACCATCGCCGCTGCCGGTGGACAGTACGGCGCTCCGACCCAGCAGCCGCCGCGCGTTCGGTAGCCCCGATGGACCGCGAGCACACCGAGCAGACCGGAAAAACCGAGCGCCCCGACACACCCGAGGCCGCGTTGCAAAGCGCCGATCCCAGCACGCCCGAAGTCCCCGACACCCCCGAAACGGCTGCCACGTCGGAAGTCCCTGCAACCCCGGAATCGGAACCCGTTATCGCGTCCCCAACGGTAGCGACTCCCGACCTCGACCCTGGCTACACCGCAGCTGGCGTTCCAACCCTCGAGGGCGTGCGGGAGAAGATCGAGAAGCGGTACGCCACCGCGTTGGGCGCTGTCGAGTTGGCGGCGGACACGCCGGAAGGGCGCACGGTCGCTGAACAATATGACGCCCGAGCGAAGGCGGCCGCGGCAAAGCTCGACGAGATTCGCGCTGCAATGCAGGATCCGGGGCACGATTCGGGGCACATGCCGCCGGACTGAACGTCAGGCGCTGGCTTTTCGCCGGCGGGGTGAGCGTTTCGGAGCCGGCGGTTCGAGCAGTTCAGCCAGGAATTGTCCGGTGTAGCTGCCCGGATTCGCCGCCACGTCCTCCGGAGTGCCCTGGGCCACGACCGTGCCACCACCGGACCCGCCTTCGGGACCCATGTCGACGATCCAGTCGGAGGTCTTGATGACGTCGAGGTTGTGTTCGATCACGATCACCGAATTACCCTTGTCGACAAGGCCGTTGATGACTTTGAGGAGCTTTCGGATGTCCTCGAAGTGCAAACCGGTGGTGGGCTCATCGAGGATGTAGACCGTGCGGCCGGTGGAACGCTTCTGCAATTCGGCGGCCAACTTGACCCGCTGAGCCTCGCCGCCGGACAGGGTTGGGGCGGGCTGGCCGAGGCGCACGTAGCCAAGTCCGACATCGACCAGGGTCTTGAGGTACCGGTGGATGGAACTGATGGGCTCGAAGAACTCGGCGGCGTCCTCGATGGACATGTCGAGCACCTCGGAGATGGTCCTGCCCTTGTAGTGCACCTCAAGGGTCTCGCGGTTGTAGCGGGCACCCTGACACACTTCGCACGGAACGTAGACGTCGGGCAGAAAGTTCATCTCGATCTTGATGGTGCCGTCGCCCGAACACGCTTCGCAGCGGCCGCCTTTGACGTTGAACGAGAACCGGCCTGGCTGATAGCCCCGCACCTTCGCCTCGGTAGTGGCAGCGAACAGCGAGCGGATCTTGTCGAAAACCCCGGTGTAGGTGGCCGGATTTGACCTCGGCGTGCGGCCGATCGGCGACTGATCGACCCGGACGAGTTTGTCGACGTGGTCCAGACCATTGATCCGGGTGTGCCGGCCCGGAACCTGCCGGGCCCCATTGAGTTTGTTGGCCAAAACGGCGGCGAGGATGTCGTTGACGAGAGTGGACTTGCCGGAGCCGGAAACCCCGGTGACCGCGGTCAGCACACCGAGTGGAAAGGCCACGTCGATCTCGCGCAGGTTGTGCTCCCGCGCGCCAACCACGGTCAGCTGTCGCTTGCGGTCCACCGGCCGGCGCATCGCCGGAACGTCGATGGTCTGCTTGCCGGAAAGGTATGCGCCGGTGAGCGAGTTCGGGTTGGCCAGCAGATCGGCGTAGGGCCCGCTGTGGACGACTCGACCGCCGTGCTCGCCGGCGGCGGGACCGATGTCGACGATCCAGTCGGCATGCGCGATGGTGTCTTCGTCGTGCTCGACGACGATCAGCGTGTTGCCGAGATCTCTCAGCCGGGTGAGGGTGTCGATGAGGCGACGGTTGTCTCGCTGGTGCAGACCGATGGACGGTTCATCGAGGACGTAGAGCACGCCGACCAGGCCGGAACCGATCTGGGTGGCCAGGCGAATGCGTTGCGCTTCGCCGCCGGATAGGGTGCCGGCCGCCCGGTCCAGCGACAGGTAGTCCAGGCCGACGTCGAGCAGGAAACCGAGCCTGGACTGGACTTCCTTGAGCACCTGGCCCGCGATTGCGGCTTCGCGGGTGCCGAGCGTGAGTTCGTTGAGGAACTCCGAGCAGTCGGCGATCGACAGTGCGCAGACCTCAGCGATGGACTTCTTGCCGCGCTCCCCCGCCGCCAGGGTGACGGCCAGAATCTCCGGCTTGAGCCGTGTCCCGTCGCACTCGGGGCAGGGCACGTCGCGCATGAAGCCTTCGTAGCGCTCCTTCATCAACTCGGAGTCGGTCTGATCCATACGGCGCTGCAGGAAGGCCATGACGCCTTCGAAGTCGGCGTAGTAGGACCGGGTGCGGCCATAGCGGTTGCGGTAGCGCACGTGCACCTGCTGGTCGCAGCCCTCCAGAATCGCCTTGCGCGCCTTGGCTGGAAGTTTGCGCCAGGGGGTGTCGACGTCGAATCCCATCGCCTCCCCCAGACCGGCCAGCATCCGGGTGAAGTACTCCGCGCTCTGGCCCATCGCCCACGGCGCTACCGCTCCTTGCGCGAGTGTCAACTCGGGGTCGGGGACCACCAGGTCGGGGTCAACCTCCTTGCGGATGCCCAAGCCGCTGCACTCCGGGCAGGCGCCGTAGGGCGAGTTGAACGAGAACGACCGCGGCTCGAGGTCATCCACTGCCAGCGGGTGTCCGTTCGGGCAAGCCAGCTTCTCGGAGAACCGCTGTTCGCGATGGGGGTCGTGCTCGTCGCGATCGACGAAGTCGAGCACCACGATGCCATCGGCCAGGCCCAGTGCGGTTTCCACCGAATCGGTGAGCCGCTGTTTGGCGCTGGACTTGACCGTCAGTCGGTCGACCACCACCTCGATGTCGTGCTTCTCTTGTTTCTTCAGCTTCGGCGGGTCGGTCAGCGGATGCACCACGCCGTCGACCCGGACCCGGCTGTAGCCCTGCGTGTTCAGCTTGTCGAAAAGGTCGACGAACTCGCCTTTCCGGGTGCGCACCACCGGTGCGAGCACTTGGAAGCGGGTCCCTTCCGGCATGGCCAGCACCTGGTCGACGATCTGCTGCGGGGTCTGGCGCGCGATGTGCTCGCCGCAGACCGGGCAGTGCGGGGTGCCGGCCCGGGCATAGAGCAGGCGCAGATAGTCGTACACCTCGGTGATGGTGCCGACGGTCGATCGGGGGTTGCGGTTGGTGGACTTCTGGTCGATCGAGACCGCCGGTGAGAGCCCTTCGATGAAGTCGACGTCGGGCTTGTCCATCTGGCCGAGGAACTGCCGGGCGTATGCGCTCAGCGACTCGACATAGCGCCGCTGACCCTCGGCGAAGATAGTGTCGAAGGCCAGTGACGACTTGCCCGACCCCGACAGGCCGGTGAACACGATCAGGCTGTCACGTGGCAGGTCGAGGTCGACGCTGCGGAGGTTGTGTTCGCGCGCGCCCTTGACGATCAGCCGGTCCACGCGCCCATGCTATGTGCCGTGGCCGACGACCCGAATCGCGGACAGCAGTACGGTGAGTTCATGACTGTCGTCGACGACAACTACACAGGTCACGTCGAAACCCGGACCGCCGCCCGGCGCACCCTGCCCGGGGCGACCATCATCAAGATGTCGGTCGGCCCGATGGACAACAACACCTACCTGGTGACGTGCGCGAAAACCGGCGAATCTCTGCTCATCGACGCGGCCAACGACCCCGAACTGCTGGTCGAGTTGGTCGGCGAACACGCCCCGAAACTCGCCTTGATCCTCACCACCCACCAGCACTTCGACCACTGGCAGGCCCTGGAGGCGGTGGCCGAGGCCACCGGCGCCCCCACTGCTGTGCACCAACTCGACGCCGACGCCCTGCCGGTCCTCCCGAACCGCTTCCTGGCCGGCGGGGACGTCATCGTGATCGGTGAGCTGGATTTCGACGTCGTCCACCTGCGCGGCCACACGCCCGGCTCGGTGGCGCTGGCGTTACGGCCGTCCGGGGAACGCAAAGCCGTCCACCTGTTCACCGGAGACTGCCTGTTCCCGGGCGGGGTCGGCAAGACCTGGGAGCCCGGCGCGTTCGAGGAACTGCTCGGCGACGTCACCAGCCAGATCTTCGGGGTCTACGCCGACGACACCGTCGTCTATCCCGGTCACGGCGACGACACCACGCTGGGGGCGGAGCGTCCGCATCTGCAGGAGTGGCGCGAGCGCGGTTGGTGATTAGGGGGCACGACTGGCGTGACCAGCGAGTCGCTATGTGCGTACCACTCACCCAGCAGCACCCGGAGGCACTAGCGCCGAATCCTTTCGTCAGTCAGAATTGCCGGAGTACAAGGACAAACCATCGCAGCGGATCAGTTGATCGGATGATCTGCAATTCCGAGGGGGCGGCGTGAACCTAAAGACTGCAGGCCTCTGGGCCGCTGCCGTTGCGGTCGCTGCAAGCGTCACGGTCGGGCTGACCCACCCGGCAGTTGCACGGGATAGGGAGCATGGCCACCATGTCGGGCCGAGCCATCCCGGGCGTTCCAAACCGCCCAAATTCACTCCCATCGTCCCAGCCGACAAACCCAAATTCACCCCGATCGCCCCAGCCAATCCGCGCGTCGATGGGCAGAGTTGAGCAACGACTGCCACATCGTCCGACGCGATAGCGACTGATGTCGTTCCAGGTTTTGATCCAGCCGATCAGCGGAGACTGCCTGTTCCCGGGCGGGATCGGCAAGACCTGGGAGCCCGGCGCGTTCGAGGAACTGCTCGGCGACGTCACCAGCCAGATCTTCGGGGTCTACGCCGGCGACACCGTCGTCTATCCCGGTCACGGCGACGACTCCACGCTGGGCGCGGAGCGTCCGCATCTGCAGGAGTGGCGCGAGCGCGGTTGGTGATAGGGGGCTGGCCCCGTCGAGGTTGCCCCCGGAACTGCCGCAGGACCCGCCTCCCCCGCCCCCGGCGCAACCGCCACCGCCGTGGCCGGAGCCGCCACCGGTTTTCCCGGATGCCGGGTCATCAAGCGCTTTATTGAGACACCCGATTGGGGCCCAGCGGTTCTCACCTGCACGGTTTTGACGGTTCAGCCGGTGAATATCGGGCGACCGGCTATCGCTGGCCGTCAGTTCCAGGGATAGTATCTGCTTATGTATGCAGATAAGGATGCTTGTCGTCGTAAGCTTCCCGCGGATCAGGTCGACTTGGTGGTCGAGGTCTTCCGCATGCTGGCCGATGCCACCCGCGTCCAAGTTCTGTGGGCCCTCGTTCCCCAGGAGATGTCGGTCGGCGACATAGCCGAGCATGTCGGCAAGCCTGCTCCGAGCATTTCTCAGCACCTTGCGAAACTGCGGATGGCCCGCCTGGTTCAGACGCGCAGGGACGGCACCACGATCTTTTACAGCTTGGCAAATGACCACGTCAAACAACTCGTCACCGATGCGGTCTTCAACGCCGAGCATGCCGGCCCCGGCGTACCGGGGCATCACCGCGAAGCCGCCGACCTGAAACTGCTGCACGCCGAACCCTCGCCTCCACCTGTTCCGTCAGCGCAGTCGCGACGGACAGGGAGCCGTCCATGACCCACGAGTCACGAAGTCAAGCCCTCGGCCAGGAGCGAGGGCGCGACCACTCTCATGACCACTCTCATGACCACTCTCATGACAACGGCCACTCTCACGACCACGATCATCCCCGGGGATTGAAGGCAGCCCTCCAAGAGTTATTCGTCCCCCATAGCCACGATGCCGCCGACAGCATCGACGGTGCCCTGGAGTCCAGCGCCGCCGGTATCCGCGCAGTGAAGATCAGCCTGTTGGCGCTGGCCGCGACTGCGGGCGCACAGTTGGTGATCGTGTACATGTCGGCCTCGGTCGCCCTGTTCGCTGACACCATCCACAACTTTGCCGACGCCCTGACCGCAATTCCACTGTGGGTGGCATTCGCCCTGGGCACCAAACCCGCGACTCGCCGATACACGTACGGGTTTGGACGCGCCGAGGACGTGGCAGGGCTGTTCGTGGTGGCGATGATCACGCTGTCCGCCATCGTCGCCGGTGTGGAGTCGGTCCGCCGCCTGGCCAACCCGGTCCCCATCGACAACATCGGCTGGGTAGCCGTTGCAGGATTGGTCGGCTTCGTCGGAAACGAACTCGTCGCCGTGTACCGAATCCGGGTGGGGCGTCGAATCGGCTCGGCTGCCCTGGTCGCCGACGGTCTGCACGCGCGAACCGACGGCTTCACCTCGCTGGCCGTGCTACTGGGGGCGGGCGGCGTAGCACTGGGGTTCCCTCTCGCCGATCCGGTCGTCGGCCTGATCATCACCGTCGCAATTCTCGCCGTCCTGCGAACCGCTGCCCGTGACGTAGTGCGCCGACTGTTGGACGGCGTGGATCCGGATCTTCTGGACAGAGCCGAAGAAGCCCTCGGCGCCGAACCAGGAGTCACCGCCGTCCGCAGCGTCAGGATGCGGTGGATCGGCCACCGACTCCATGCCGAGGCAGAACTAGACATCGACCCATCCACGGCACTTGCCGAAGCCCACCGGATCGCTCACGAGGCCGAACACGCTCTCACCCATGCGGTTCCACGACTTTCGACCGCGCTGGTTCATGCCTATCCCGCGAGAGCCGACCGCTGACCGAACAGTGTTGCCGATTTGGCGGCGAGGAAATCACCAACAGTGGATGCACCGATCCCCCTACGCGCCTACTGTTCTAACTAAATCCACGGAGACTCAGGAGGGCCCGATGGGCTTCGATCCCAAGAATGCGATGAACGCCGCCAAGGACATCGCCACACATGCCGTCGAGAAGGCCGCCGACATCGTCGAGGACGCCGGGCTAGCGCTCAAAGGTGACATCGCTGGTGCAACAAGCGCCATCATCGAGGACTCCGTCGACATCGCCACTCATGCCGTCGACAAAGCCAAGGAAGCGTTCACCGGAAAGAGCGACGCCGACTCCGAATAAGCCTGACCGGCACGCGGCGGTTTCTGACGCATGACCACGGGACTGCCTGGGCGGCCCGCAAGACCGGCGGCCCAACTGTCACAGGGGCGCTATCCGGCCAGTCCGGCCGTCATCTGGCTGGTCGCTGCCCTCGGTGTGCTGGCCGGACTGCTGCTCGGCTTGGTAATTCCGGTGGCCCTGTCGAACCCCGATCCCCCGGGCGGCGCAACGGTTGTCGCTGTCGATGTGGAATCGCGCGCCGCCGACGGCAACGGCCGATGACCACCGAGACGCAGCCCCCGTCGTTCACGATCCCTCCCACCGCGCCGAGCGAGTCCCGAGGACCCGCCTGGCCGCTGTGGATGGTGTGCGCGGTCGGAGTCTTCACCGGGGCAGTCATTTTGGTTTCGGCTCTAGTGCCGTCCGTCGCCGAGGCGCCGGTGCTGACGGCAGCAGCTGTTCTGGCTTTCGGATCATTTGCCGCACTGTGCTTCTGGCTGCTCGGCAAGATCAACTACTTCCGATCCGCGGCCCCGGAAACCTCCGCTCTGGCGTTCCTGTGGGGCGGATTCGCGGCAACCGGATACGCCTTGCTGGCCAATACCGCTGTCCGTGAACACCTCATCGCGCAGAACCGCGGTGGCTCATGGTCGCTTTTCGCCCCCCTGACCGAGGAGCCCGCGAAGGACCTGGGCATCGTTATCGTGCTGCTGCTGGCCAGTACCCGGCCCCGCACCGCCCTGGATGGATTGGTTGCCGGGTCCTTCGTCGGCCTGGGTTTCGAAATTGCCGAGAGCATCGCGCGGGCGCTGAACAACGCGATCGCGTCGTATCCGCCGGGTCAACGCGACAACCTGGGGTCGCTGGCGGTCGACGTCACGCACGAAGTCCTGCGGAACAGTTGGACAGGCCATATCGTTCTCACCGGTATCGCCGGCTTTGGCATCGGATACCTTCTGACGACTCCGAATCGGCCAGCGATTGATCGCTGGGCGGTCGCGCTGGGATTGGTAGCCCTCGCCGCGGCCGGTCACCTGCTGTGGAACACACACCGTTTCGGAGTGTTCTACGTGCTCGGTCAGTTCGGGCTTCTCGCGGTTTACCTGTGGCTGATCAGAGTCGGACGTAACCGGGAAGGCGAGCTGTACACGCCCTACCTCGAATACGCGCCGGACGTGGTCGCACCAGCACAGATAGCCGCCATGCGCTCCGACGCCGCGCGTCGCGCCGAGCGCCGAGCAGCGGGCCGCCCACGACAGGCCGCCAGGGAGCGCCAGCGGGCGCTGGCACAGCTGGCGGCCGGCATAGCCAACGGCGACGCCCAGCGGGCGCATGAAGCGGTGGCAGCACTTTCGGACGCTCCCGAGTTCAGATCCACCCGCGTCGTTTGAACCCGATGAACAGCACGAGTGAGCTGAGCACGCTGATCAGAGCGGTGGCCAACACTCCGGAGGGCTGACTGAATCCCGGATACGGAACGTTCTGCCCGTACCAACTCGTGACCAGGGTGGGCACCGCGATGATGCCCGCCCAGCCGGTGAGCTTCTTCATGATCGTGTTGAGCCGCGCGTCTTGCAGGGACAGATTGGTCTCGAAGACCGTTGTGATCATGTCCCGCAACGACTCGGTCCACTCCGCAGCCCTGATCACGTGGTCATAGAGATCCTGGTACCAACTGTTCAGGTCCAGGGCATCACCGGCTTCTGGGCCGCGCCGCATGATGGTATTGACCACCTCGCGCATGGGCAGCACTATCCGGCGCAGTTCCACGAGTTCCTTGCGCAACCGAAAGGTGTCACGCTGCAGTTGCCGAGTCTGGGTCTGGTCGTCGAACAGTCCCTCCTCGAGCGACTCGATGGCATCGTCAAGCTGCTGAATGGTGTCGAATTGGCCGTCGACCACGACGTCGAGAATTCCGTGCAGCAGCGCCCTACTGCCCATCCGCAGCAGATCGGCATTGTCGTCCCAGCGTCGCACTACCTCATCGACGTCGAAAACCGGATGCTGCCAATCATTTTCGTGCCGCACCGTTACCACACCCGCGGGCAGCACGAATATCGACACCTTGCCGGTCCGCAGAGAGGATTCGATGGAGCCAGGCTCCTGAGGTCCCAGAATCGTGGCGTAGACGGTCAGCACGGTGTGGTCGGTGTACCGGGTGGCCTTGGTCCGTTCGCAGTGTTCGACGACGTCGTCGACCCCACGCTCGTTGAATCCCAATTCGTCGGCCAATTCGGCCAGCTGGGTGCGGTCCGGGTTCAGTAGGTCCGCCCAGAGCAGTGCGCCGTCGTCATGCAGCCGAGCAGAGACGTCCTCGAGGGGAAAGTTCTCCGCTGTCAGCTGACCGTTGAGCCAGAGCCTCGTTCGGACAGCCGAACTGCCCGAACGGGTCACACTTGCGGTCACACCGCAACCGGCGAGCGGCCTAGCCCGTGGTGTGGACGATCAGGACATCGCTCTTAGCGCGCCGGGCGACGTTGGCCGGCACTGAGCCGAGTAACCGTCCGGCGATCGAGCTCAGACCAAGGTTGCCCACCACCAGAAGGTCTGCCTTCTCGGCGACGACGACGTCGACCAGTACATCAACCGGGGCGCCGTCGATGGCGCGCTCCTCGATGTTGGTTGCGCCGGCACTCTGGGCGCGGTCCCGCGCGTCATGAAGGATCTCGAAGGCCGGCCCGTGTCCTGTGGCCTTGTAGCTCTCATCTTTCAGGACGTCCTGAGCCCGGTGGTCTTCCGCTCCCTGGATGAAGGCAGTCACCAGGATCAGCCGCGAATCGGGTCCCGACGCCAACTGCGCCGCCCGATCGACGGCCCGCATCGACGAATCCGAACCGTCCGTGCCAACGACCACGGTCTTGTAACCGCCCATCAATAGCCTCCAAGTCTCATCGGCGTTGCCACCCGGAACAGTAATGCCTCAGAACCATGCAAGGGTGCGATTCAGGTCACGTGGCGTGCCAATGCCGCCGTGAGTTCCCCGGTGACGTGGGCAAACGACCCCGGCATCGGGGCTGGTGAGCTTGGCAACAACAGGCTGAGAGGTCCGGTTCACATGCCACTCCTCCGGCGGCTACGGTTGGCCCACTTATGAGCATCTCCGCGCGGGAACCACGAATCGCGGTCGAGGAACCGGTCCGACCGGCACGACCGTCAGATGCGGTTGCCGTCGCCCTGCTGACGGTCATCATCAGTGCGGCGGGGGCCGCCCGCCCGTCGTTTTGGTTCGACGAAGCGGCGACGATCTCCGCCAGCACCCGCTCCGTATCCGAACTGCTGCGAATGTTGGGCAACATCGACGCTGTTCACGGGCTGTATTACCTGTTGATGCACGGCTGGTTCGCAGTTTTCCCCGCGACTGAGTTCCTCGCCCGGTTGTCGAGTGCACTGACGGTCGGCGTGGCCGCCGCAGGTGTGGTGGTGCTGGGCAGGCAGCTGTCGACCCGATCGGTTGCCGTGACCGCCGGTGTGGTGTTCGCCGTGCTACCGCGGGTCACCTGGGCAGGCATGGAGGCCCGGTCCTATGCGGCGACCGTCGCGGCAGCGGTATGGCTGACGGTGTTCTGCGTGTTCGCCGCGCGGCGGGGTGGGCAATGGGGTTGGTGGGTTCTCTACGGCGTCATGGCTGCGGTTGCCACTGTGCTCAACGTTTTCCTGGTGTTGCTCGTGCCGGTGCACGCCGTCGTCGTCGCTTGCTGTCTACCGTCGCAGGTTCCTCGCGCGCGCCCGGTGGTCCGCTGGGCTGTGTCGGCGACACTCGCCATCGCCGCTGTGGTCCCGTTCCTGCTGTTCTGCCAGACGCAACTGTTCCAAGTCCGCTGGATCTCTCCATTAAGCGCCGATACGTTCCTCGAGATTCTCCAAGAGCAATACTTCGAGGAGTCGGTGCCATTCGCGGTGCTAGCCGGGTTGGTGATGGCCGCCGCTGTCGTCGCAGCCGTCATCCGACGGCGTCAGATGAACCCGTCCGGGAGCGACCATCGTCGTCTTGTCTTGATCATGCTCACCTGGATCACCTTTCCGACTGCGGCCTTGGTGCTGTATTCGGCCGTAAAACATCCCGTCTACTACCCGCGCTACCTGTCCTTCACCTCGCCGGCACTGGCCCTGCTGCTCGGCCTGTGCGTTGTCACCGTCGGTCGAACGCGAGACCGGATCACCGCGATCCTGGTTCTGTTCGCGACCGCGGCCCTTCCGAACTATCTGGTTCAGCGCGGACCGTACGCCAAGGAGCAGATGGACTACAGCCAGGTCGCCGACATTATCCAAGCCCACGCCGCACCCGGCGACTGCCTGGTGTTGGACAACTCCGCAGCGTGGGCGCCGGGGCCGATCCGACCCTTGACAGCCGCACGGCCGGCTGCGTTCCAAAAGCTGCACGACTACGGTCGGGGCCTGACGGCCATCCAGCGAGACCGGCTGTGGGACAGTCACATAGCGATTTGGTACTGGGCCGACAAGATGCCGGACTGCGCCGCGCTGTGGACGGTTTCCGAACGCGATCCGACCCTGCCCGAACACCAGCGAGCGACGTCCCTACCCCCCGGTCCCCGGCTTCGGCGGTCGATGGCCTACCAGGTTCCCAGCCGGTTCGGCTTCCATGTGGTGGAACGCTGGCAGTTCAGCTTCGCCCAGGTCACCAAGTCGACACGGTGAGAGGTCACCAAGTCGACACGGTGAGAGGTCACCAAGTCGACACGGTGAGAGGTCAGTTCGCCAATTCAGTACGCACGTTCGGATTTGATCGGCGTGGGAACTTCAAGGTTGTTGTCCCGCACCACTATCGGGTCACCAACATTCACCGTGTTGAAGTACCATTCGGCGTCTTCCGGGCTCAGGCTGATGCAGCCGTGGCTGACGTTGTCATGCCCGAGTGAATTAACGGCCCACGGGGCGGCATGGACGAAAAGGCCACGACTGGTGAAGCGGACGGCGTGGTCGACTGTCAGGTGATAGCCATCGGGACTGTCGACGGGGATGCCGACGCTGCTCGAATCCATCACCACCGAGTCTTCTTTGGCCAGCACGGCGTAGATGCCAACGGGCGTCGGGTAAGCCGGCCTTCCCATCGATGCCGGGAACACCCCCGGTTCGCCCCAGCGGGGCCGGTGGTGCGGTGCCGGGAGCGCGGACGGCGGTCCCGCTTCGGCGCCGTCGATGGTGACGCTGAAAGTATGGTCGGCAATGCTGGCAACGCCGACGACTTTGGCACCGGTTGCGAAGTTCATCGGCCTGCCGCCCACCGACAGCGCGACCGTGCTGTGAGCCGGCCAGAAATCGTCGGGAACCCACTGGACCACGTTGCTGTCAACCCATTCGAACTTGCCCGTCATCGCCGGCGTCGATTTGATGTCAATGGCGCGCTCAGCAGCAAGCCGGTTGGCGACCGGCGCACCGAACGTCACGACTACGGGATGTGCGACTCCGACAACCGCGCCCGGCTTCGGCAGTACCGACGCGATGGCGTACTCAAACGAACGGATCGTTTGGTTAGGCTCCGCCTGACTGACTGCGGGCGTCCCCGCAAATGCGCTGGCAGCGATCACACTCACCGCTAGAACACGCCCAAGAACCGTCCGCATCGCTGCTACCCCCGGTGAGATGACAGAGTCGTCATTAGGGTCAGCCTCAGCCCGCAACCGAGGGGCCGGGCATAGTCGGCTGACCGTCCACTGGGTCGCCGGCCACGGGAGGACCAGTCGGCACACCCTTGCCGGCAAGTCCGCCCATGTCAATGATCGGAGCGGCCACCGGGACCGGGAGTGCAGCAGCGCCTATCGGGATGGGGGCGCCGACCGGCAACGCGCCGAGCGGCGCGGCCACCGGAACCGGAGCAGCTATCGGCAGGGCTCCCACCGGTGCACCTACCGGTATCGGGGCACCCACCGGTATCGGGGCACCCACCGGAATCGGGGCACCCACCGGAACGGCGCCGGCGACTGGCACTGGAACGCCGGCAGCGGCAGCACCCACGGGCAGTGGCCCGGGGAATGCCATCGGGATACCGGCCATGTCAGCGACAGGGGCGGCAGCGCACCCCGCAGCGGCCGCGGCCAGCGGTCCGTCTGCCACGACCGGCGCCGCCACGGCGCCAGCCGCATCCTCGATGCAGGCATATCCGCCCGTCTTCAGCGGCGCGGCTGCCGCATCCGGGCTCAACGCCAAGGCGGCTCCGCACAACCCAGCGCTGACAACGACTTTGGTGGCGAACCGAGTGGTGTTCCGTGACATGGTCATTCCATTCCGTGGTGAGGTCTGAGGCGAAACTACAGACCTGTAAGACGCTCGACGAGGAAGCGAATCGGGGATTTATCGAACCGTGGCCAAGCGGTGCCGTCGCAGTTACTCCGCAGGCCGTACGGCCCTGGATGCGGCGGCCCAACCTGTTGCGGCAAGCGCCGCGAAGAGCGCAAACAACCACCGTGCCGCAGTTGTGTCTGGCGTCTCGCGCATGTTGACCACCACCCCGGCCAGCCCGGCGCCGAAGGCGCCGGATATCAGTTGGACGGTGTTGATCGCTGCCGCCGCCACCGCCTGCTCGTCGGACTCGTCCGGCAAACCCATCGCCCAGACACACAAGTGCGGCCACGCCATGCCGATTCCAGTTCCGCTGACCACCAGTGCCAGCGCCCAGACGGCGACGACGCCAGGCCCCGCATCCGCCTGCTGAACCAGTGCTGAGAGCCCCAGCCCCGTCGCCATCACCAACGGTGCCCAGGTGACGACACGTGCGGCGGTACGACGATCATTGATGCCGGCGCTTCGGATCTCACCTGCGGTCCACCCGACCGACAGGGCGGCACCCAAGAACCCCGCAGCGGCCGGTGGGAGCGAACCCAGCCGCTGACCGAACAATGGCGCATACAGGTCGACCATGGTTGCCGCCATGAGCACTCCCAGCGTCAGGTAGATCCATTTCAGCGGACCTGGCCCGAACGTCGCGCGGGGTAACACCCGCACCGCAGAACCGCGGTCGACGAGGACGAATCCACCAACGAGCAGAGCAGCACAGACGAGCAACGTGATGGCCGCCATGGGCCCGGTTTGGATCGCCGCGGCGGCAACGAGCAGCGCGGCCGCACCCAGGATCGTCAGTGAGACGATCGGGATACGCGTCCGAAGTGGCGAGCCCTGCCCTCGAACCGGGAGTGCGAACGGAACCAAGGCGGCTATCAGCGCAGTCAGGATCGCCAGAGCCGCGAATCCGCCCCGCCACCAGCCGATTTGAGCGAACAGTCCGCCGATCGCGGGGCCGACAAGGGTGCCGACGCCCCACATCGCGGACACCGCGGCGGATGCGCGGGTCCACAGTCGCTCCGGCAGCGCTGCACTGATCACCGCATAGCCGAGGCCGGCCAGTACCCCTCCAGCCAGCCCTTGCGCAATCCGGCCGGCCAGCAAGGCCGGCATCGAGGGAGCCAGGCTGCAGCCGCCGGTGGCCAGAGCGAAACCGAGTAGCGCCCCGAGATACGAGCGCCGGGGGCCGAACCGGGTGAGTAGCGAACCCACCGTGGTGGCGGCTACCACCGAGGCGACCAGGTAGACCGTCGTCACCCACGCGTAGAGTCGGGCGCCGCCGATATCGGTGGTCAGGTTGGGCAGCAGGCTCATCGTGATGAACTCGTTGGTCGCATACATGGCGACGCCACCGGCCAAAATGATTGTGGTCCCGAGGTGAGCCCGGCCGAGGAGCTCGCGCCAGCTACCGCTGCCCTCCGCTGCCCCGGTCATGGTTCACTCGGCCGGACGCGTGTGGACCAGTCGGGTCTCACCGCTACTTCAAGCCCGCGGCATCCATGCCGCGCAGCTCCTTTTTCAGGTCGGCGATTTCATCACGAAGGCGTGCCGCCAGTTCGAATTGCAGGTCGCGGGCGGCAGTCATCATCTGCTCGGTGAGGTCCTTGATGAGGTCGGCCAGTTCTGCGCGCGGCATTGACGACACGTCGCGGCCCTCAACGATGCCGGCGCTGACCGCCCGACCCGCTTCGCCCTGGGCCCGGCGCCCCCGGGAGGTGTTGCGGCCGGATCCCCCGACCTCCACGGTCTCAGTGTCATCAGCCTCGCGATAGACCTGGTCGAGGATGTCGGCGATCTTCTTGCGCAGCGGTTGCGGGTCGATGCCGCGCTCTTCGTTGTACGCGATCTGCTTGGCTCGCCGCCGCTCGGTTTCATCGATGGCTTCCCTCATCGAGTCGGTCAGTTTGTCGGCGTACATGTGGACTTCGCCGGAGACGTTGCGGGCGGCGCGGCCGATCGTCTGGATCAGGCTCCGAGTTGAGCGCAGGAACCCTTCCTTGTCTGCGTCCAGGATGGACACCAGTGACACTTCCGGCAGGTCCAGACCCTCCCGCAGCAGGTTTATCCCGACCAGCACGTCATAGTCGCCCAAGCGCAGCTGGCGAAGAAGTTCGACGCGGCGCAGCGTGTCGACCTCGGAGTGCAGGTAGCGGACCCGGATTCCCATTTCGAGCAGGTAGTCGGTGAGGTCTTCGGCCATCTTCTTGGTGAGGGTCGTGACCAGAACGCGTTCGTCTCGTTCGGCCCGGGCGCGGATCTCACCGATGAGGTCGTCGATCTGGCCCTTTGTGGGTTTCACCACGACCTTGGGATCGACCAGGCCGGTCGGCCGGATTACCTGCTCAACGAATTCGCCACCGGACTGGGCGAGTTCGTACGGACCCGGGGTAGCGGACAGATAGACCGTCTGACCGACTCTGGCGGCGAACTCCTCCCAAGTCAGCGGCCGGTTATCGACTGCGGACGGCAGCCGGAAGCCGTGCTCGACCAGATTGCGCTTCCGGGACATGTCGCCTTCGAACATGCCTCCGATCTGGGGCACCGTGACGTGCGACTCGTCGATGACGAGGAGGAAGTCCTCGGGGAAATAATCCAGCAGGGTGGCCGGGGCGGAGCCGGCGGGACGGCCGTCGATGTGCCGGGAGTAGTTCTCGATACCCGAGCAGAAGCCGACCTGGCGCATCATTTCGATGTCGTAGCTGGTGCGCATCCGCAGCCGCTGGGCTTCCAGCAGCTTGCCCTGGCGGTCCAGCTCAGCAAGCCGTTGTTCGAGTTCCTCCTCGATGGTCGAGATCGCCTGCGACATCCGCTCCGGACCGGCGACGTAATGAGTCGCCGGAAAAATCCGCAGCGAATCGACCTTGCGGACCACGTCTCCGGTCAGTGGGTGCAGGTAGTACAGCGCCTCGATCTCGTCACCGAAGTATTCGATGCGGACGGCCAGTTCCTCATATGAGGGGATGATCTCGACGGTGTCGCCGCGAACCCGGAACGTCCCACGGGTGAAGGACATGTCGTTGCGGTCGTATTGGACGTCGACCAACAGCCGCAGCAAGCCGTCGCGGGGCACCTCGGTACCGACCTGAAGCTCCACGGACCGGTCCAGGTAGGACTGCGGTGTTCCCAGGCCGTAGATGCAGGACACCGAGGCGACGACGACGACGTCACGACGGGACAGCAGCGCCGAGGTGGCCGAGTGCCGCAGCCGCTCGACGTCGTCGTTGATCGAACTGTCCTTCTCGATGTAGGTGTCGGTCTGGGCGATGTAGGCCTCTGGCTGGTAGTAGTCGTAATAAGATACGAAGTACTCAACCGCGTTGTGCGGCAGCATTTCCCGAAGTTCGTTGGCCAGCTGCGCGGCCAGTGTCTTGTTGGGTGCCATCACGAGCGTGGGCCGCTGCAGCCGTTCGATCAGCCAGGCGGTGGTGGCGGACTTGCCGGTGCCGGTGGCACCGAGTAGTACGACGTCACGCTCCCCGGCGCGGATCCGCCGTTCGAGTTCGGCGATCGCGGTGGGCTGATCGCCCGCCGGCTGGTGCGGGCTGACGACTTCAAACTGCGCCCCGGTGCGCACGACGTCGTCGATGGTGCGGTACTCCGAATGGGCCAGTACTTCCGTGACTGGGCGTTCGCTTGCGAAGGCCATGAACTACAGCCTAGGCGCGGCCGCTGACAGATCGGACGGCCCTGAGGTGCGCGGACCCACCGCCTGAATCTTTTCGTTCACCGCCCGTTAACCCACGGCGATCCATAGGCTCGCTGGGATGTCGATTCCGTGGGCGCTGTCTATTCCGTGGGCACAGCGGCTGGGTGATCTGCGGCCGTTCCCGACATTGCGCGGCTACCGTCGCCGGTGGCTCGGCCGCGATCTGCTGGCCGGGTTGACCTTCGGTGCAGTGACGATGCCGGGACAACTGGCGACGGCCCACCTGGCCGGTATGCCCCCGATAACCGGGCTGTACGGATTTCTGGTCGCGACGATCATTGCCGCGGCGGTCTCCACGAACCGCCACCTGGCGCTGGGCGTGGACAGCACTGTGGCGCCGATCCTGGCCGCCGGGCTGATCGCTCTCGGCGCGGTGACCGACACCCCGCACTACATCGGGCTGGCGATCGTCACGACATTCATCGTCGGGGTGTTCACTTTGGCCATCGGCGTGGGGCGAATGGGCTGGGTCGGCGACTTCCTGTCCAGGCCCGTGATGATCGGATTCTTCGGCGGTATCGCGGTGGTCATCATCGTTCACCAACTTCCCGGTCTGCTCGGGGTCGCGGAGGGCCGCGGCCGCACCATCTCGCGGGTGATACAGCTCATGGACCAGGTCAGATACACCAACATCCCGACGCTGATCCTCGGTTTGGCGTCACTGGGCACGCTGCTGGGCATCGCGAAGATCAGTCGCCGGATCCCCGGCGCCCTGATCGTGCTGGCTTTGACGACCCTGGCCATGACCATGTTCGACCTCCGGGCCGATGGAGTAGCCATCCTCGGACCGCTGCAGCGCGGCTTGCCGTCGTTCCAGTTTCCACCCTTCTCGCTGGAATCCATCGAAGCGGTCTTCACCACCGCGCTGATCGTCGCGACCCTGTGTCTTGCCCAGACCGCCGCTACCACACGGTCTGCGGCCAACCTCGGCGGCTTCGAGACCGACATCAACGCCGACTTCCGGGCATTGGGTCTGGCCAATATCGCAGCCAGTCTGGTCGGCTCGTTCACCATCAATGCCAGCCCGCCGTCGACCGAGATCATCGCCGAATCCCGTGCGCGCAGTCAGTTGGCCTCGTTGGTCGCCTCAGTCATGGCGGTCGTCGTGCTCTATTTCAGCCAACTCATCGAAAACCTGCCGATGACGACGTTGTCAGCGGTGTTGATCTACATCGCGATCAAGATCTTCCGCGTCGACCAGATGCGTGCCACGAAACGCTACTCCTGGCGGGCCTTCGCGCTGATGCTCGTCGCCCTGATCGGGACTGTGGCGATCGGAATCGTCGAGGGAGTCCTGCTGGCCGTGGTCATCTCCCTCCTTTACCAGGCCTCGCGCACCGCGCGCCCGGAACTGCTGCGGCTGGGACGTTCGGCACTGGGAACGTGGCTGCCCCTGACCGACGAGCGGTCTGCTCCCGTTCCGGGCATCGCCGCGTTCGCCTTGAACGGACCGCTGTGGTTCGGTAACGCCAACTGGTTCCGGATGCAACTCATCGACGCCATCCCGACCGAAGAGGCCAGACCCGGCCAGAAGCCCGAGTTGTTGGTTCTGGATGCCCGCCGGATCGACGACATCGACTTCACCGGGGCCGAGGCGCTATCCGATGTTGCGGATGTCGCGGCCCTGCGTGACGTCCCGTTCCTGGTGGTGGTGCAGCAGGGCCGGGCGCTGCACTCCTTCTACAGCGGCGGGTTCAGCAGCCTGCTTGGCAAGTGCCGATTCTTCGACACGATCCCGCTTGCGATCGCCGCCTACCCGAACGTCGAGGCCAACCGGAGTGATCATGTTGACAAGCCGCCCCACACCGTGGCGCCGTTCGATGGAAAGGGTGACGAGCATCCATCCGCCCAAGCATGAGACCTTCGACCTGGTGGCGGGCACGAACACCGACCCGAAGGGCATCGTCCGCGATGTCGACGAGTACCGGGTTCACCCGTGGGGTCTCTACATGGCCCGGCCCACCCCGGGCCGCATCCAATTCCACTACCTTGAGTCCTGGCTACTGCCCTCGCTGGGGCTGCGCGCCAATATTTTCCACTTCAATCGCGGCCACGAGCGCGAACAGGACTTTTACGTCGACGTAGGTCAGATCACGGTCGGCGAAGACCGCTGGCAGTCGGAGGATCGCTACCTCGATCTGGTAGTTCGCACCGGTAAGGGGACCGATCTGATGGACGTCGACGAGCTACTCGATGCGCACCGTGAGGGCCTGCTCAGCACCGAGTCGGCCCGGTGGGCGATTCAGACGGCGACTGCCGCAGTCGACGGAATGGCTGCGCACGGTCACGATCTGATTGCCTGGCTGGCCGACACCGGCATGGAGCTCACCTGGCGTTAGGGGTACCCTCGACGAACGTGGGATGCACCGGACGCTCGGCACGGTTCGAGGCACGTGCCGCGCGGGTCGCCGTTGGCAACACCGCGGCGCTGGTCGCCGTTGGCGCCACCGCGACTCTCCTCACGGCCGGTACGGCTGCGGCCGACGACAACCCACCGGAAACCCAGCACAACGTGACCTATCGGGCTCGGGTCGACGGCTTGGCGCGCGGAGCCCTCATCACCTACCGGATCAGCGACGCCCAGGTCAACAGCGCCGATCCGGCGATGCTGCCAGGTCGGACCTTCGAGGCTACGGCGGTGTTGTCGGATCCCAAGGAAGCGGGTATGCGGATCTCGATCCAGTGGCCCTATTCGGCCAACCTGCATTGCGAGATCCTGGTTGATGACGAGCTCACGGTCCAGGCCGACCAGTTCATCAGCCCGCGGGTTACCCCGGCGCGCGATGATCCCGACTATGGAGCGATGAATTGCGGAGCCCCGCTCAGCAATGCCCCCGGAACCCCGGTCGACGCAACGGATTCGGCGACCCCTTCGCCCACCCCCGCAACAACGCCCATGCCCAACCCGGCGGATACGGACGACGTCCCCGCTGCAGATCTCACTTCGGTCAGGTAGTGCCCGGCGACCAGTCGGTCGCACCAGCCCATGCCGTGGCTCGCGAGTAGGCATCGCGTAGCCATCGCCCGGTGGAGTAGTCGCCGGTGCGTTCTGCGAGTCGCTTGGCCTCCAGAAAGTCTGCCCTCGCCGCCGGATTCGCGTTGAGCCAGGCGACGAACAGCAGGGCGAACCGCTGGTTGGGTTGTCCGTCGATTCGCAGGTGCAGGTGGGTGGGCCGGCCCGGATCGCCGGAGGCGTGGAAACGCTTGTGCCAGAAGCCCTCTCCGCCGTCGAAGCGGTGATCGGCAACCACCGGGTCGACCCGAGGATAGCCTGCCTGCAGGAGGCCCTCGGACAATTCGTCGGCAACCTGCAACGAGTCCACGGTGATCTGGACATCGATGATGTCGCGCGCGTCCATACCCTTTATCGCGGTGGAACCGATGTGATCGATCCGCACCGCCCGGTGGCCGCACGCCGTACGTAGCCGGGCCAGGATTCGCTCGGCTTGCTCGGACCAGCTGGGGTCGGCCGCCACGAGCCGGCGCGGATCCGGCGCCGGCGTGCGGACGGCAATATTGTGGGCGAACGGCAGGATCCGCTCGTGCCAAAGCCTGCGGACCCGTTCGACCAACTCGGCTTCAGTGCCGGAGTTGTCCAGCCAAACGTCGGCCACGCGGCTTCGCTGTTCGTCGTCCGCCTGGGCGGCGATCCGGGCACGGGCATCGGCCTCGCTCATGCCCCGCGCGGAGATCAACCGCGCCAGCCGTACCTCCGTAGCTGCGTGCACTACCACGACCAGGGGAAACAGCGGAGCCATGCCGGACTCGACCAAGAGCGGGATGTCTTCGACCACCACCTCGTCGTCATCCACGGCGGCGACGATCTCGGACCTGCGCCGGGCCACCAGGGGATGAACAATTGCGTTGAGCTTGGCTCGCTGCCGGTCGTCGACAAACGCCTTGGCCGCCAGGGCCGGCCGGTTCAGCGCTCCATCGGGCAGTAGGATGTCGTGGCCGAACTGGTCGACCAACGAGGCCAGGCCCTCGGTGCCGGGCTGCACCACCTCCCGGGCGATCACGTCGCCATCGACGATGACCCCGCCGCAGTCGGCAAAGGTCGCCGACACGGTGGATTTACCGGCACCGATCCCGCCGGTCAGGCCGATGCGCAGCATGATCGGTTCCCTGAAACGAAACCACGCATCGGGCTACTCGAGATCCCGACGCGTGGTTTCAATTCCGCTATGGACGAGGCTAGGCGTTGCCAGCCAGCTTTTCGCGAAGGGCTGCCAGCTGCGCGTCGCTTGCCAGTGACCCGCCGGCCTCCGCCGGACCCGAACTCGACGACGTAGCCCCAGCCGGGCGCTCCGCGGCAGCGGCCGCATCGGCGGCGGCGAACTTCTCCATCTGGGTGGTGTGCATCTTGTGGCGACGCTCGGCCTCGGCGTACCGGGCCTCCCATTCCGAACGCTGCTTGTCGAAGCCCTCGAGCCATTCGTTGGTCTCGGCGTCGAAGCCCTCCGGGAAGATGTAGTTGCCCGCCTCGTCGTAGCTGTCGGCCATGCCGTACTTCGAGGGGTCGAACTCCTCGGTGTAGTCCTCGTTGGCCTGCTTAAGGCTCAGCGAGATGCGGCG
>JAGQTV010000015.1 GCA_020438845.1 Mycobacterium sp.
CAGGCAGACGGAGAACGGCACTCGGCCGAATGCACCACACCCACCGGCGAACACCACCACTCACTGGCCCCGCCATTGCCGGGAACCCCAGGCCCGGTCTCCAGCACCATCGAAATCTCTTTCAACGTCGCGATCTTGCGAAACTTCGCTGCCTGACCGGTGTTGGTGCCGCCTTTCGGCACCGATTGGACTCGTCTGTACCCGCCGCACTATTTTTTCCGCATGGTGTTCTCTGCTGCTGCGGCAGCCGCTCGGATGATCATGCCCGCGCTGGCGGTTGCCGCCGTTGCTGTTTCGGTGTCTGCAGACCCCGCGTTTGGACCGCCACCGGGAATACGCCTGGTCGACGAGGCCAACCCGTTGGCGGGCAAGCCCTTCTACGTCGATCCCATCTCCTCGGCGATGCGAGCCGCGAAGGGCGCGAATAACCCGCAACTGACGGCCATCGCCAACACCCCGGCCTCCTACTGGCTCGACCAGGCGTTCCCATCCTCGACGGTTGCCGGAACGGTGTCCCGCTATGCAGGGGCGGCGCAGGCCGCCGGGGCAATGCCGGTTCTGACCCTGTACGCGATCCCGAACCGCGACTGCGGAAGCTTCGCGGCGGGCGGATTCGCATCCGGCGCTGAATACCGCCGGTGGATCGACGCCGTCTCAACGGGTCTGGGCGGTGCACCCGCGGCGATCATCCTGGAACCCGACGCGCTGGCCATGGCTGACTGCCTGTCTGGGGACCAGCGCCAAGAGCGCTTCGACCTGATGAGCTACGCCGTCGACAAGCTCACCGCGAATCCGGCCGCGGCCGTCTACGTGGACGGTGGACATTCGCGCTGGCTGGCCGCCGACGACATGGCCGCCAGGCTGAACTCGGTCGGGGTGGCAAAGGCGCGGGGCTTCAGCCTCAACACCGCGAACTTCTACACCACCGAAGAGGAGATCGGGTACGGCGAAACGATTTCGGGGCTCACCAACGGTTCGCACTACGTGATCGACACGTCGCGCAACGGCGTCGGTCCCGCGCCGGAGACCCCGCTCAACTGGTGTAACCCGACCGGCCGCGCATTGGGCGTCGCACCCACTACCGACACGGCGGGCGCGCACGCCGACGCCTACCTGTGGGTCAAACGTCCCGGCGAATCCGACGGATCCTGCGACCGTGGGGAACCCTGGGCAGGCCGATTCGTGAACCAGTACGCCATCGACCTGGCTCAGAACGCGGGCCGGTAGCGCCTATTCGGGCACCTTGATGCTCTTGGGCACCATGCAGGCCACGGTTTTGTCACCGCCGGTCCAGCGGTCTATCCGGCAGTCGAGGACCATCGAGGCGAGGTGGTAGGCGTCGTTGACGGTGATGTCGAGGTTGCTCGCCATCTTGCCCAGCGCCGCCCGGGCGGCGATCTTCATCGCGTCGAGTGTCTTCGGTGCGGTTCCGGTTGACACCCAGTCGGTCGCGGTGTCCTGTGTCGGAAGGTTGGGTGCGGGCGGTGCGGCTAGGTCCTTGGGGATCATGCAGTGGGTGCCAACGACCTGGTTGACCACCTCGGAGATGCGACAGTCCCAGGTTTCGTCCAGGACCTTTTCCGCATCCGCCTCGGACAGGTGCCGCTTATCCATGATCAGCTTGACGGCCTCCCGTTTGTTGAGGTCGAGGGCCTTGTCGAGATCCAGGTCATAGCCGACGGCAACCCATCCGGTGGGTGTTTCGACGGTCGGCCAGTCCTGGGGCCGGTCCTTGATCAGGTCCACGGTGATGTTGAGCTCCGGGTACCAGGTCTCCAAGGCGTCGAGATCGATCTCGCCGTTGCCCTGCCTGGCATGCGAGTCGCCGGTCCAGATCAGACCGCCCTTGACCTGCACGGGCAGGTACGTGGTGGTGCCGACCTGCATTTCCCGGAGGTCCATGTTGCCCCCGTAGGTTCCCGGTTGCTCAGTGCTGCACTTGCCGTCAGTGCAGTAGGAGCTCGTGGTGTCGGCACGGCCCACGCCCAGGGTGCCGGGAAACGGCTCCAGCGGCACCAGAACGTTCGGGGAGAACCGCATCTGCATCTTGTCGGTGTCCAGGTAGTAGCTGGTTACCTGCTCGGGGAATTCGTCGGGGAAGAGCCCCTTGCCCTTCGCGGTGTTGTTGGTCGCATAGTTGGGGAGTCGTATCCGGTTTATGTGGACTGCCAGGAGGTCGCCGGGTTCAGCCCCGTTCACGTAGATCGGTCCGGTGACGGTGTGCGGTCCGCGGTTGTGCACCGCACCGTTGATCGTCTCGATCTGGCCTTCCTCAATACCGGGAGCGACCTGCCCGCCGCCCCCTGGCAATGTCTGGATCGCGACGGTGTCACCGGGGTCGATCCGCAGCACCGGGGGAATGCTGTTGTCGAAGACGCCCCACTGCGTCGTCTGAGGGGTGGCCGGCAGCATCCAGAACCGATGCCCGTCCTTCGACAGCGGTTTGGCCTCCATGTTTTCCTGCTTCGGGGGTCCTTGTAGATATGTAGCGGTGTAGTCCGGATAGGGGCTGTCCGGATTCCGCGCGGCATCGTTCGTGCCGGACCCGCAGGCGGCGAGCGTTGACACAAGTGCGAGTCCCGCAACCGATCTCAAAGCGGCTCGCTGGCTCGGACGGTTACGCATGGAGGTGCCTTCCGGTCAGGGGCGTGGGGTGTCCATCAATCGTGACCACACTGCACCATTGTCAACAAAAGGGACGCGCCACTGCGGCAGGATGAACCGATGTCCGGATCGCTGCTGTCGCCGCTGGAGTCGCTTCGCGATGTCCTGGGACAGGTTCGGATACCCCTGCCAGTCCCGGGTGCGGATGCGGCCCGGGCGATGGCGGGAGGTTTCGCCAATCAGTTGGACGACTATGTATTGCCCCGACTTCGCGATGCCGACGCTCCTTTGCTCGCCGTCGTCGGTGGTTCCACTGGCAGTGGAAAATCCACTCTCGTCAACCGGCTCGTCGGCACGCCGGTGACGACACCGGGGGTGTTGCGGCCGACAACCCGCCACCCGGTGCTCGCCCACAACGCCGCTGACGCCGCATGGTTTGCCTCCAACCACATCCTGCCTCGGCTGCCGCGAATCACCGGGGGAACTGCGCTGGCCGGCACCGACGACGTATTCGGGTTGCGTCTGGTCGAAGTCGATTCGGTGCCACCCGGGCTGGGACTGCTGGATGCCCCCGACCTGGACTCCGTTTCTCAGACCAATAGGCAGATGGCCGGCATGTTGATGGCCGCGGCCGATCTCTGGTTCTTCGTCACCACGGCATCGCGATATGCCGACGCGGTGCCCTGGGCGGCCCTACGGTCGGCAGTCGACCGCAACGCCGCCGTGGTCATCGTGCTCAACCGCGTCCCTCCCGAAGCCATGGTTGAAGTGACTGCCCATGTGCGGCAGATGTTGGCCGCGGAACGCCTTGGAAATGCGCCGCTTTTCGTCATTCCCGAGTCGCCTTTGGCCGACGGCATGCTCCCGGCCGACCGCACAGCTGAGCTGCAGACCTGGGTGGACAACTTGGTTGCGGATGCTGCACTGCGCGCGGCGGTGGCCCGCCGGACAGTGGATGGCGCAGTGGGTCACATCGTGGCAGACATGCCGATCGTCATCGAAGCCGTTGCCCAACAGTCGAATACCGCAGATCGACTGCGGGGAGAAGTTGAGAGGTCCTATGCGCAGGCGGTTTCCGGCCTCAAGTCGGCCGCTTCGGATGGATCCCTCATGCGCGGTGAGGTGCTGGCTCGCTGGCAGGAGTTCGTGGGCACCGGACAGTTGCTCAAACGACTAGAGGAAGGCGTCGGCCGCCTGCGTGACCGCATCGCCTCGGCGTTTCGCGGCGAACCCGCTCCACCGGAAAGGGTTAGCGAGGCAATCGAATCCGGACTGGCCACCCTCCTGATCGATGCAGCCAACGACGCTGCCCGCCGCACCGATCGAGCCTGGCGGGAGGATGACGCCGGACGAGCGCTGCTCGCCGGGTCCGACCTGGCAAGGGCCTCCGGCGACTTTCCCGATCGTGCCGCGGCGCTGGTTCGGCTATGGCAAGACGATCTGCTCGACCTGATCCGGACCGAGGGCGCAGACAAGAGACAGTCCGCGCGTGTCATGGCATACGGAGTCAACGCTGTGGCGCTGGCAATGATGGTCGCTGTCTTCTCGACGACCGGTGGCCTGTCCGGGGCGGAGATCGGCATCGCCGGTGGAGCCTCGGCGCTGGCGCAGAAACTGCTCGAAGCGGTCTTCGGTGAAGACGGGGTGCGCAGAATGTCCGACATCGCCCTCGAGAAGCTGAACCACCGGGTCAACGGGTTGATGGCCGACGAGAAGGCCCGCTTTCTGTCCCGCCTCGATGTACTGGACCTCGATCCGGGATTGCCGGCCCGATTGGAAGCCGTGGCACTGCAGATACAAAAGGCCCGCAACGCCGAAGATGCCGATGCGGTGCTGCCGGCCGCCCCGCCGGTACCGGGGGAGTCGCCGCCGAAGAAGAACTGGCGCGAGGCGCTGCGGGATTGGTGGAACGGCTGATGATGAAGGATCTGCTCGCCCGGCTCAGCCGCCAGCGTGCGGACCCACCGACGCACGTCGACGGGTCTGCCCTGGACCACGCGCTGGCAGGTCTTCAGGAAGCGGCCGACCTCGGCGAGGGCCGATTGCCCCCGTCGGCACTGCAGGAAGCACGGTCGGTCGCCGAACGAGCCGAAGCGCGACGTGGACTGTCCGAGCAGATCACCGTCGTGGCGTTTGCCGGCTCAACGGGAGCGGGAAAGAGCACCCTCTTCAACTCCATTCTTGGTGAGGAGGTAGCCAAGGCCGGAGTGCTGCGGCCCACCACCTCGGAGCCGTTGGCGGCGATCTGGCAGGAGAGCCCGGAGACGATGGCGCTGCTGAAGTGGCTGGGCGTCACCAGGTGGCATGTCGCGGCCGACGGTGCCGAGGCACTGGCCGACCTCATCCTGATCGACCTGCCCGACCACGACTCCACCCAAACCTCGCACCGGGCCTATGTGGACCACTTCGTTGAGCGGGTCGACCTGATGGTGTGGGTTCTCGACCCGCAGAAATATGCCGACGCCCTCGTTCACGAGCAGTACCTGCGTCGCTTCTCCCGGCATGACGACGTCACCGTCGTCGTCCTCAACCAGGTCGACAAACTGCCCGTCGCCGATGCCCAACAGTGTCTGGCGCACTTGCGGAGACTTGTTGCCGAGGACGGATTGTCTGATGTGGTCGTGCTGGGTACCTCCAATCGCAGCGGCGAAGGGCTGGAGATCCTCGCCGACCGCATTCTCTCCTCGGTGGCCGGCCGTCGGACGGCCGTGGCCCGGCTGGCCGCCGACGTCGCGACTGCCGCGGACGGCCTGGTGCGGGCAGCCGATGACCCGGGGACCCCGGTGGCCGGCACCGCCTCCGGGGATTTGGCCCGACTGACCGAGGCCCTCACCGAAGCGGCTGGCGCGCCTGTCATCGAGGCGGCGATCGAAAAGTCCAGCCAGCTGAAGGCTTCACGAGCTGTCGGCTGGCCGCCCCTGAAATGGATTGGGCGCCTTCGCAAAGACCCCGTCGCGCAACTGCGGCTGGAACGTCCCGGCGTCGATCCCCGCCTGGTCCGGTCGTCGTTGCCGTCCAACGACCCGGTGGCCAGGGCGCGGGCCAATACCGCGGTGATGGACTACGTCGATGAGGCCAGTAGGGGAGCGCCCCAGGCATGGGTGGCCAGCACCCGGGCGGTGGGAGACCGAGTCTCGGCGGACCTGACCGACCATCTCGACCAGGCGGTCACGCGCGCGCCGTTGGTACCGCAGCGCAACCCACGCTGGTGGAGGCTGTTCGGCGCGCTGCAATGGGTGCTGTTCGCGATCGCGGTTGCGGGCGGACTGTGGTTGCTGGGCTTGGCGGTGTTGCGGTACCTGCAGTTCCATACGGCGGCCGCGCCTACCGTGGAGGGCTTCCCGATTCCGACGCTCCTGCTGATCGTCGGTCTTCTCGGTGGTCTGGTTCTCGCCGTCCTCGGGCGGATGTTGGCGCGTACGAGCGCAAAGCGGGCGGTCCGTGCAGCTCGGGCGGCGCTGCGGGCCGAAGTCACGATGGTCGCCCAGCAACAGATCGTCGCGCCGGTGGCTGCTGAACTGGCAACGGTCGAGCAGTTTCGCGAGGCACTGCGAACCGCCCGAGGTGACTGATCGGTCGACGGAGGGGCACGTCACTGTATGCGACGATGGTCGGGGTGGATTTCAATCTGATCTTGCCTGGCAGCAGAGTGGTGCCTGGCAGCAGGCCCGAGTCAGGAGAGAGGACCGTCGGATTCATGACCGAACGTCGCCGCGCAGTCACGCTGACCTTGGCAGGTCTGGCCGTCTTCGGTGCAGCTCTGTCCGGGGCCGGACTGGCTTCGGCTGACCCCGCGGACCCGATTCCGAACCCGGAACTCGTGGTGGGGCCGCCAGCGGAGAATCCGGCTGCCCCGGATGCTGCCCCTGCTCCCGCTCCGCCGCCGACGCCGGCTCGAGCAGTACCGGAGATTCCGAATCCGCATTACGGCTCCGGCCAGTCGGGCGGGGGCATCCTCGGCACCCTGAAGGATCTCTGGAACGAAGTTCAGAACCCGACCTACGGACCCGACGACCTGGCGGCACCGAAGCCTCCGCCCGGGGCCGGTCCTGCGCCCGCTTTGCCGCCCGGATACGTGTCGACGAACGCTCCCGGTTCTGAAACTCCCGCGACGGGAACCGGGGGCGGTGGGCCTGCCACGGGTCGTCCGGCCCTGCCACCTGGCTACTACTCGATCGATGGCCCGCCGCCGCCCGGGTATGAGTTCACGCCGCCGTCGGGGGCGATTCCGGCAGCACCGGCGACAGTTGCCGCGGTCCCGGGCTCGTAGCGGTTCCAGGTCTCCAGGTGCATGACAAACCGGGACTCGCGCCGCCGTGTGCCTTACTGTATGCACGCGGAGAGGGATCGCGGGCTCGGGAAGTTTCGCTCGGTTTAGGAACTTCACAGCGAGCTTCGTTACCGTGACGACTTGCCCGGACCACCGTGAGATGGAGTTGGAACGTTGAGCAATCTGAAACGGGCCTTCGGAAGGCATGCGGCGAGCCTCGGGGCGGCTCTGGCCATCATGTTCGGCGCCGCCGCTCCTGCGCACGCGGGTCTGGACAATCAGCAGAGTCTGGTTGACGGCAAGGGTCGCACGATGACGATCCAGCAGTGGGACACGTTCCTCGACGGGGTGTTTCCGTTGGACCGCAACCGGCTGACCCGGGAGTGGTTCCACTCCGGCAAGGCCATCTACGCGGTGGTCGGCCCCGGCGCGAGCGATTTCGCGGGTACCTTGGAACTGGGTTACCAGGTTGGCTTCCCGTGGTCACTGGGGGTGGGTATCAACTTCTCCTACACCACACCCAACATCCTGCTCGACGACGTCAGCATCGCCCCGGGAGCGTTCAACCCGCTGGGCTCGGTGATCACCCCGAACCTGTTCCCGGGTGTGTCGATCTCGTCCGATCTGGGTAACGGCCCCGGTATTCA
>JAGQTV010000016.1 GCA_020438845.1 Mycobacterium sp.
ACTGCGTATCGCCGCGAACAATTCCACTTTCGACCTCCGCACGACCCTGCACCTCCACTGACCGGCAGCCCGGAACTTCCGGACACCGATCACGCTGAGGTGGGGCCAAATCAAGCCGTCACAACCAATGCGGCGTGTCGTACAGGTGGGTCCAAATCAGACCGTCACCACAGCACGCCACCGCCCACCCAGTGGGGCCAGAACAGACCGTCCTAGTGGGGCCAAGTCAGACTGTCACGGCCAGATGCCGTCGTCGTCGTCGGTGACCTGGGCTTTGTGGCCGAACTCGACAGGTTTACCCAAGCGGCCCTTGGCGATCGGGCGGCCATCGCCGTCATGCAGGCTGACCCGGCGGGTGGCCCCGGGTGGTGTCTGCCCGGCGACCCGTTGGCGGGTCTGGGCGACGATCTGCTCGGTGGCGACCAGCAGTTTCTGCAGGTCGTTGACCGCGCGGACCAGCCGGCCCCGCCGCCGTCCGGCCACCGCGTCGCGCTCACCGCGAGCATGCAGTGCTGCCGCTTTGGCCTTGGCGCGGCGGACCGCCGCTTTGGCGTTGTCCAACAGCCGCCGGGCATCACGGGCTGGGGCTTCGGCCAACCCGGCCAGCTCACCGGTGCTCTTGAGGACCGCTGCGGTGGCCTCGTCGCGGCCCAGCGCCGAGCGTGACCGCAGCTTGACCGCGACCGCGTGGGCACGCTTGCCCGCCGCGCGGGAACGGTCACGAACCTTCGGGCGGACCGCACCGCCGGCGGACTGGATCCGATTGGCCACCGATCCGATGCGGCGCACCGCCTTGGCCAGCAACCCCGAATCAGTCGGGTAGGCGACGTTGGCCGGCACTACCGTGGTGTCGGTACGGATCCGGTGGGTGCGCAGCACTTTCGCCCCGGCCGCCTTGGCCAACAGGGCCTCATTGAACCCGTCGACGGCCGCCGACCCACAGCGGGTGGTCAGCTTCATCAACGTCGTCGGATGCGGAACCGACGCCTCCAGCGGGATCCGGCAGAACATCCGCCAGGTGATCGAGTCCGAGACCTCCCGGCACAGGCTCTCGTAGCCCAGCCGATAGCGGAACTTCAAGAACATCAACCGCAGATAGGTCTCCATCGGCGTCGAGGGCCGACCGATCCGCGGATCGAAAAACCGCACAAACGGAGCGAAGAACCTCGGATCATCCAACAACGCATCCACCCGCGCCAACTCTTCGGGAAGCCGCCGCACCTGCTCGGGCAGGATCGACTCCCACAACGACGGCTGATCACCTACAGTACGAAACACGATGGCCTTGAATCCCTTCCGCAATAAGGGCTTTGAGGCCATCTTTCCAGCTCAGCCCCGCCAAACCGCGGATCAACCCACCGACTTTTCAGGTCGAAGTAGTTAATTAACGCCGCGGGCCAAACGCCAGATCCAGAAAGCTTTCGAAGATAGCGGTCACTTGGATCGGCTCTTCGGGGAAGAGGCCGTTCCACATGGTCGCCAGGATCGCCGGCGACAGCAGCAGCAACGGGTCCCTCTGCAGGGTGTCGCTGCCGAGTTCACCCCGATCGGCCGCCGTACGCGCCCAACGGTGGATCTGTTCGGCCAGTGGGTCGAGCACGTGTTGCCGGTAGGTGGCGGCGATCTCCGGTGCTTCCCGCCCTTCGGTCATGACCAAGCGGATCAACCCCGACCATGGCGGTTGCCCGATCGCGGTAAGCAGCGGGGTGAACACCCGGCCGAGGAAGTCCCGCAGCGACTCGTCGGCCTCAGGCTGTGCTGTCGTCAAAGACCCGATCCGCTGTTCGAGCACACTGCTGATGACACCGGTGAAGAGTGCTTGTTTATCGGCAAAGTGCAGGTAAACGGTGCCTTTTGCCACCCCAGCGCGGTCCGCGACGTCGCTGATGCGGGCGGCGCGATAGCCACGTTCCAGGAACAGTTCGAGAGCCGCGTGCGCTATTGCCGCGCGCGTTTTTGCGGTCTTGTGTGGACTCGGGCCGCGGCTTCGCCGCGTGCCGGTTGAGTCGGCTGGCAACACGTCACCCACCCCTTCACCTCAAAAATGACCAGGGGATCATTTCTGCTAGGGTAGCACTGACCGGTGAGTCAGTGTTGATCATGATGGAGGTCCGCGAATGCAATCGGTATTGGTCGTCGGGGCAGGGCCTACGGGTCTCGTTATGGCACTTGGCCTGGCACGGCGCGGTGTGCCGGTACGCATCATCGATAAAAAGGAAGGCGCCACCGAGGAATCCCGCGCCATGGGTGTGCACGCCCGCACGTTGGAGTTCTACCGCCAATTTGGATTCGCCGAGGCGGTTGTGGAGCGCGGCATGCCTGCGGAGGAGATCCGGTTCCGGGCAGGTGATCTCGATGGCGTCGGATTCTCACTGCGGGCTATGGGTGCTGGACTGAGTCCCTATCCGTTCATGCTGACGTTCCCCCAGGATGAGCACGAGCGGTTTCTGCTCGACCGGCTGACGGAACTCGGTGTCGATGTGCAGTGGGGTGCCTCGCTGGAAGACTTCGTCGATCGCGGCGACGACGTGGAGGCGGTCATCAATTCCGGTGTCTCGAGCGAACGATCAGTCCATGCCTACGTCGTCGGATGCGATGGTGCCCACAGCCGAGTGCGCGAGGTACTCGCGCTCGGTTTCCCGGGCGGGTCCTCCGATCAGATGTTCTACGTCGCCGATGCATTCGTGACTGGGGCAGCCAACGACGTGCTGTATCTGGGCTTGACCGGCGACGGCGTAGCGTTGATGATGCCGGTGCGCTCCAAGGGTTCCTATCGGATATTCGGTCTTGTCCCGCCGAAGTTGTTGGCGCAGCAGTCTATCGCCTGGGCCGATGTGCGCGAGCATGCAGAGTCGCTTCTGGGATTCACCGTCGGACAAATCAACTGGTTCTCGACTTACCACGTGCACCACCGCGTCGCGGAACACTTCCGCGTGGGGCGGGTGTTCATTGCCGGTGATGCCGGCCACATCCACAGCCCCGCCGGCGGCCAGGGAATGAACACCGGCATCGGCGATGCGGTCAACCTGTCGTGGAAGATCGCCGAAGTCATGCGTGGGCGTGCGGATTCCGGACTGCTGGATACCTATGAGCAGGAACGTCTTCCCTTTGCCCGGTTCCTGGTCGCCACCACCGACCAGGCATTCAAGGTTCTGGTAAACGACGGCCGTGTCGCCCAGGCAGCCCGAGTGCATATGGTCCCGCGCATCGTGTCGACGATGATGAAGTTCGCCCTATCGCGACGACTATTCTTTAAAACCTTCTCCCAGACGAGGATCTCCTACCGCGATTGCACTTTCAACCAGGGCAAGGCGGGCGCGGTCCGGGGTGGTGACCGCCTGCCGTGGATCTCCACAGCAGAAGGTGACAACTTCGCCTCGCTGCAGTCGCTGTCCTGGCAATTGCACACTTA
This sequence comes from Mycobacterium sp., assembly GCA_020438845.1. Classification (GTDB taxonomy): domain Bacteria; phylum Actinomycetota; class Actinomycetes; order Mycobacteriales; family Mycobacteriaceae; genus Mycobacterium. The sequence continues at coordinate 3,413 of JAGQTV010000016.1, forward strand.
CGGCCAACCGGCTTCCGGCGTTGTCGAACAGGCAGATCAGCTCAAGCTTCCGGTGTATCGGTTCCCGTGGGGCGAGGCCGCCGAGCACGCCGGCCTCCAGCGCGGCGCGAGCTACCTGGTGCGACCGGACGGCTACGTCGCCCTGGCGCTCGGGCCCGCCGACTCGGCGGATCAGTTGACTCGGTTCGTCGAACGCCGGCACCTGGATGTCAGCCAGCCGGAATAACCCGCCCGACGCACCGCAACTGGCACCCGCAGTCGCCCGAATCACCACCCGCACCGGGCCCACACCACGCACCGTCACCGCCGACCGCGGCTACGGCGAGAAGAACGTCGACGACACCCTGCATGACCTGGGTGTGCGCACCGTCGTCATCCCCCGCAAAGGCAAACCCACTCAATCCCGACGAGCCGAAGAACACAGACCAGCCTTCCAGCGAACCATCAAGTGGCGCACAGGATGCGAAGGCCGCATCAGCAACCTCAAACGCGGCTACGGCTAGGACCGCACCCGCATCGACAACACCGAGGGCGCCCGGATCTGGACCGGACACGGCATCCTGGCCCACAACCTAGTCAAGATCAGCGCCCTCACCGCATCAACACCACCCCGACGCCGCTCCAAACAAAGAACAGGCTCACCCGCCGATCACAGACCGGCCCCCTCACCGGACTTTTTCAGGTCGAAGTAGTTAGGCGCCGCGCGAGGTGATGGGTGGTCAGGGCGGCCGCCGCGAAGACCACCAGCAGCCACCACGGCGGCCTGGCCAGCTCCCAGACGAAGATCGCGGCCCACATCGGTGCGTTCTGCGTGACCGCAAGGACCCCTGCCGCACACGCCAGAGCTACCGCCGGCACGCTCAACTGAATCGGAGTCCACACATTGACTGCCAGCGCGATCACCGCCCCCGTGGCCGCCCCAGTTGCCAAAGCCGGGGTCAGGAGGCCACCGACTCCCCCGGCCCGCAGGAACAGAGCCGTCAGCAACGGCTTGAGGACCACCAGCACCGCCGCCCCGGCGAGCGTCAGTGATCCGTCGAGACTGACCACCAGAACGCTGGAACCGTTGCCGGGAAGTTCCGGCCACCAGTGCGAACAGATCCCCACCAGCAGGCCCGCCACCGCGAGTGCGGGCATCAGGAGCCAACGATCTCCCGGCATCCGACGGGCTCTCGACCGGGCAGCGTCCATCACCCGGTTGAACACCAGGCCCACCCCCAGGGTCAACGGTGCCAACAGGATCGCAACTCCGGTCAGCAGATAGGACAGTTCCGGACTGGGCCAGTGCTGGGCGGGTTGGTCATGGGTGACCGGAGCGGCCGTCGCGACCGCCAGACTGGAGGTCACCAGTGCCGTGCCCACAGCCCGCAGGTTCCAGGTGCGCAGCACCACCTGCAGCGCGAATAGCGCTCCGCCGGCCGGAACGCTGTAGACCGCCGCCAGTCCCGCACCGGCGGCGCACCCCAGCAGGATCTCCCGGTCCCGCGGGGTCAGGTTCCACCGTGAGGTGCCCAGGTCGCCCAGTGCGACAGCAAACTGCCGGGGGGCGTTCTCCCGGCCCAGGGAGGCACCCGAGCCGACCAGCAGGGTCTGCAGTGCCGCGTCGACGGTCATCGCGGCCCGCGGTGCCGGACCCGGCCGCGCGATCGCCGCGTCGACGGTAGGCACCGATGCCGATTTGCGCCGCAGCAGCCACCAGCCGCATCCGGCCAGCGCGGCGCCGACCATCGGACCGAGTGCCCGGCGGGTCGGGCTCGATTCGCTGACGCCCTCCAGCAGACTTCCGAAACTGAATCGGTAGGTGAGGTGCTCGACGAAGTCGAGCAACAGGATCGTCGCGGCGCCGGCCAGTCCTGCCAGCAGACCGACCACGATCACCGAGCAGGCGAATTCGAGATCGCGACGGTCCACGGGCTGAATCTATGCCAGCTTGCGGATCCGGCGTTCGGTTCGGCACCCATGTTGGTCAATCGCCTTCGGCCCACACGCCGAGCAGCGAAAATGCGCAGATGGTCGATCTGCCGCTCCAGCCCGCCGAGTTCACCGGAGTGATCAATCCACTGTCGGCGGACTCGACACCGGTCAAACCCACGATCGCCTCCCCGCCCGCAGGCGCTCCCAACGTGGTCGTGGTTCTGCTCGACGACGTCGGTTTCGGCGCTGCCTCCACCTTTGGCGGTCCCGTCCCGACTCCAGCCCTGGACCGAGTGGCCGGCGCCGGTCTGCGCTACAACCAATTCCACACCACCGCATTGTGTTCGCCCACTCGGGCTGCACTGCTGACCGGGCGAAACCACCACAACGCCCATATGGGTGCCATCTGCGAAATCGCCTACGGATTTCCCGGCTACGACAGCGTCATCCCCGACAGCACCGCAACCGTCGCCGAAGTCTTACGGATGAACGGTTACAGCACAGCTCATTTCGGCAAAGCACACTTCACACCCACCTGGGAACTCGGCCCGGCCGGACCGTTCGACCGCTGGCCCACCGGACTCGGTTTCGACCGCTTCTACGGGTTCCTCGGCGGTGACGCGTCGCAGTACGAACCCGCACTGTACGACCAGACCACCCCGGTGCAGCCGCACCTGGGTCGCGACGATTACCACTTGACCGAGGATCTCTCGGACAAGGCGATCGAATGGGTCCGGCTGCAGAAGACCTCAGCGCCCGACAAACCTTTCTTCCTCTACTTCGCACCTGGCGCGACCCACAGTCCACACCAGGTGTGGCGATCGTGGTCGGATCAGTTCGCCGGGCAGTTCGATGCGGGCTGGGACAGCTTGCGCGAGCGCATCTACGAGCGCCAGGTGCAGTTGGGCATCATCCCCGAGGGAACCCGGCTGACAGCGCGGCCTGACCAGATTCCGGCATGGGCCGACTACGACGACCGCTACAAGCCGGTGGCGCGAAGGCTGATGGAGGTCTACGCGGGATTCCTCGCCCACACCGACGCCCAGGTGGGTCGGCTTATCGAGGCGATCGATGAACTTGGCGCGTGGGACGACACCGTGTTCATCTACATCTGCGGGGACAACGGAGCGTCAGCCGAGGGAACCCTGCACGGTGCGTGGAGTTCGCCGGCGTTTCAGAACGGGGTGCCCGAAGACCCCGAGTGGCTGCTGGAGCACATCGATGATTTCGGCACCGAACGCTGCGAGAACCACTACAACGTGGGCTGGGCCTGGGCGCTGGATGCACCGTTTCAGTGGATGAAGCAGGTCGCGTCACACTTCGGCGGCACCCGTAACGGACTGGCTATTTCCTGGCCTCGGGGCATCGCCGCAACCGGCGCTCAGCGCAGCCAGTTTCACCACGTGATCGACATCGCCCCGACCATCCTGGACGTCGCCGGCATCGCCGCACCAGAGCGGGTGAACGGAATCACGCAGAAGCCCATCGATGGAGTCAGCATGCGTTATTCGTTCGACAATGCCGAGGCCGACAGTCGCCGCACCACACAGTATTTCGAGATCCTCGGCAATCGCGCGATCTATCACGACGGCTGGATCGCCTCCTGCTTCCACGGACGCCTGCCCTGGATCCGTACCCACGGCGAGCCCTTCGGCGACACCGAACGCTGGGAGCTCTACCATCTCGCCGATGACTTCAGCCAGGGCCTCGACCTCGCCACCATCCATCCGGACAAGCTCGACGAGCTGAAGGCCGTCTTCGATTCCGAGGCAAGAAAATACGACGTCTACCCGATGAACGACGGCACTCTGGACCGCGCCGTTCCCGCGAACCGACCCAACCTGCTCGGCGAGCGAACGTCGGCCACCTACTTCGCCGATCATGTCCGCATTCCCGAATCGGCGACGCTGCCCTACACCAGCACCTCATTCACGTTGCGGGCCGATGTGCAGATCCCGCCCGGCGGAGCCGACGGCGTGATCATCTGCATTGGCGGTGCAATGGCCGGGTGGAGCCTCTACACCCGCGACGGGATCCCAGCCTTCACCTACAACTACCTGGGACACGAACTCACCACGATTACCGGCCCGGATCCGATTCGCGAAGGCCGAGCCGTCATCGGGCTCTCCTTCGACTATGACGGAGGCGGACTGGGCAAGGGCGCGAACATCACTCTGTCGGTCGATGGGGACACGGTGGCCGACGGCCGAGCCGAACGAACCGTTCCCTTCCGGTTCTCGATGAGCGGCGAGACCCTGGATGTGGGGGTGGACACCGGTTCGCCGGTGGTCCCCTACGGCCAGGACTTCCGATTCAGCGGACGAATCAACCGGATCGACGCGACCGTGAGCCCCCGCCCGGCAGACCTTCACGCAGCGCTCAAGGAAGCACAGATGCGGTCCGCCATGGGATCTCAGTAGGTCGTTGACATGCGGATCTAATGGCCGTCCACACGGAGATCACATCGGTTCTCAGCCAGCCCAATAGATCCGGCCAACGCGATCTTCGCTGTCTGGGCATTTACCGGCCCTCGCTACTGTGGATCGTGTGAGGCGTTTTGTCGGTGCCATAGTGGCGGGACTCTTGATGACGGCGTGTTCAGGTACGGCCGAGTCGGACCCCGCACCTGGTCTGCCCAGCGATCAGCCGGTGTTCACGGTCATGTCCACCGGGGGTATGTCGCCGCCAGTTGTTCAGGCCCTGGACTCCCCATCGCTGGTGATCTACGGCGATGGACGAGTTCTGACGATGGTGGAGCCCCTCGACATCCAGGTCGTTCCCGACCGCTACACCGTCGCTCGTATCGATCCCGCCACGGTGGCGTCGTTCGTCGCCGATGCCGAGTCCGACAGACTGATCAACTCCCGCACCGACTTCGGCACACCACGGGTCACCGATCTGCCCTCCACATGGGTCACGGTGCAGGGAGCCAACGGCCTGCAACAGGCCAGCGCCTATGCTTTCGACCCACAGTTCGAGACGAAACTGACCGAGGCGCAGCGCAGCAACAGGGCGCAGTTGCGCGCTCTGATCGATCGCGCCAAGGCGCTCGCGGCCGGCGCTTCCAGTTCCCCGTACTCCCCGGACCGCGTCGTGGTCCATGAGTTCGGCTCGCGGCCTCAGGAACCCCCGGCCACCGTCGGCTGGCCAGGTCCGGACCCTTCGGGCTTCCTTACCGCGAGTGACAAACGTCGCTCCGTGGCCTGCGGGGAGGTGGCCGGCGATGCGGCCGGTGTGGTCTACCTTGCGGCACTGGCTAATCCGGGTGCCCGGTGGCTGGTGGGCGGCGCCTCCCGAACGCTGGCGGTGAACCCGATACCGTTGCCGGGCGCCTGCTCCTAACTGCGGGAACGGGCAGCCCAGAATTCCGAAATGAGTCGCAGGATGCGCTCGCGGTCGATCAGAAGTGGTGAGATATGCCCCGCACCGGCAACCTCTTCGACCCGACAGTCGGGTATCTGGGCACATGTAATCCGAGCCTCGTCAGGACGCCAGCCCATCACGTCGTCGCGGACCGCCATCACCAGTGCAGGAACAGTGACGTTGGAGAGAAGATGTTCGATGCTGTTGCGGCGCAGCATCATCGACCGCATCGCATGCAACATCCCGCTTCTATCCGCCGACCGGAAAGACTCCATGATGATTGCGGCCTGATTCGGTTGCGCCGCAACCGACTCCGCGCCTAGCATCGAGTCCGACAGCTGCTTGATGATGAAGTCGTTCGCGCCCGCGAACCGGTACAACTCAACCAGCGGCCAGCCCTTGGTCCATTTCTCCCGCAGGTTGAAGCCCCTTACGGGAGTGCCGATGGTCGTAAGGGTGTTCAGCCGCGACGGTGTGGTGGCTGCGATGTGGATGCCGATGTGACCGCCCCATGCATTGCCCGCCCAGTCGACCGGCTCGGTGAGGCCCAGCCGGTCGAGCGCCTGGACAGCGGCGCCGACGCAGTCCTCGAAGGTGAAATCGTGGTGGACCGCCTCGCTCTTGCCGTGCGAGGGGCCGTCGATCGCATAGACGGTGCGCTCGCACGACAAGTCATCTCCGAGCGGTCCCCAGGAACGCGAATCGACGAACAGGCTGTGCCACAACACAGCGGGCGGCCCGGTACCGGCGCACCTCACACAAAGCCGGCCGAGGTCGGTCTTGACGAAATCCAGCTGAGTCATCATCGCCGCACTCCCAATTTACTTCGGCAACCGAAATTTCGGTATCCGTAGTATGTTCCTAACTCATGGCGCCGTCAAGAGAACGCCAGGCCATCGGGCAGTTGCTGGTCAGGCTCCTGCGCGAGTTCCGCGATGATCTCGCCGAGCCTCGAACAGCCGCGGGCTTTGCCGACATCCGCGAGCCTCACCTCCAGATCTTCGGCAACATCCGGACAGGCGGAATCCGCCTGACCGAGCTCGCGGATCGTGCGCAGCTCAGCCTGGCGGCAACCTCGGAGTTGGTGAACGACCTCACCGGATTGGGTTACCTGACCCGACGGCCCGACCCGGCCGACGGCCGCGCAAAGCTCATCGACCTGACTGGCCGAGGGCAGGACCTCATGGCGGCAGCCGGCGAACGCGTCGCCGACATCGAACGACGGTGGTCGGCGATGGTCGGCGGTGCGAACTTCGCGCAGATGTGCGACACGATGCAGCGGCTACTCGACGAACTCGGCAAAGGGCAGGCAAGCAGGGGCGGCCACTCACCCCAGCCCCCCTCACGTTCCATCCAAATGCCGCCGCGGGAATAATCGCTGTATCTCCCCCGAACCGGATTGAGGACGTCATGACAACACCCGAAGCACCCGCGCCAGCCGTCGGCATGCCCCGCATCGGCGATCCGGCGCCATCGTTCACAGCGGCGAGCACCCAGGGCCCCATCAATTTCCCGGGCGACTATTCAGGTAAATGGGTGATCTTCTTCTCCCACCCCGCCGACTTCACTCCGGTGTGCACCAGTGAGTTCATGACGTTCGCCTCGATGCAGGAACAGTTCGCGGCCTACAACACGCAGTTGGTCGGATTGTCGGTCGACGGGCTGTACAGCCACATCGCCTGGCTGCGCACCATCAAGGAGAAGATCACCTTCCGCGACATGAAGGACGTCGACGTGACCTTCCCGCTCGTGGAAGACATCACGATGGAGGTCGCCCGCAGATACGGGATGATCATGCCCGGCGAGGATTCCACCAAGGCGGTGCGCGCGGTGTTCGTCATCGACCCCAAAAGCGTTGTGCGAGCTGTCATTTATTATCCGCTGAGCACCGGCCGGAACTTCGACGAGCTACTGCGGCTCGTCAAGGCGCTGCAGACTGCCGACCATTACAACGTCGCCACGCCCGCCGATTGGCGCCCAGGCGAGCGGGTGATCGTGCCGCCCGCCGGTTCGTGCGGCACGGCCAAGGACCGCATGGACGGTCACGTGACGGGAGTGGAGTGTGAGGACTGGTTCTTCTGCACCAAGGCGATCTCGGAAGACGAGGTCGAGGCCGCGATTCGGCACAAATCCGGGTCCTGACCCCTGCCGGGACGGTTGATATCAGCCCTCGATCCCGTAATCCGGCAGGTCGAAATCGTCGCGCACTTCGCCGGCGAACAACGCCGTCAGCGGCGCGAAGTTCATCGCTCGCATCGCCACGTTGCGGAACCACAAACCGCGGCGGGTGCGGGCAGTGAAGAATCCGACGAACCGGGCCGCACTGGTCTGCTTGGACTGAACGAACGGATGCAATCGGCGCTCGTACTCGTCGAACGCCCGGTGGTAATCGCCGTCGGCTCGGTTCAGCTCCCCGGCTAACACATAGGCTTCGGTCATGGCGAGCCCGGTGCCTTCGCCACCCAGGAGCGAGATGCAGCCCGCAGCATCCCCGATCAACAACACCCGGCCGCGCGACCAGCGGTCCATGCGGATCTGGCTGACGACGTCGAAGTAGATGTCCTCGGCCCGGTCGACTGCATCGAGGATCGCCGGGCATTCCCAGCCGGCCGAGCCGAACTGCCGGCGAAGCTCGTCATGGACGGAATTCGTTCCGGTTCGGCCGCTGCGGAACACGAATAGAAACATCGTCCGGTCACCGCGCAGGGCGACCCGAGCCACCTGCCGACCGGGCTGGTTGTAGGTGACGTAGACCAACTCGTCACGCGGCCGATAGCCTTCGACGACACAGGCCGCGACCTTGCACCCGAGGTAGTGTTCGAATCGGGATTCCGGTCCGAAAACGAGGCTGCGCGCATTGGAATGCAGGCCGTCGGCGCCGATGATCAGATCGAACTCGCGCGACTCCGCATTGTCGAACGTGACCCGCACACCATCGTCGTGCTCGTCCAGGGCGGCGATGCTGCGGCTGAAGAGGGTCTCAACGTCGCCCTCGATGGTGCGATAGACCGCTGCAGCCAAATCCCCGCGCGGAAGACTGGTGAAGTCATCGCCGATGATCCGGCGAAAGACCTCCACCCGTAGATCTGCCTTCACCTCACCCCGCGACCCCACCGAGCGCACGCACTGAATCTCGTAACCTGCCGCGCGAACCTGTTCCTCGATGCCCATCCGCTGGGCGGCCTGGTAGCCGACGCCCCAGAAGTCGATCATGTAGCCGCCTGACCGGAAGGCCGGTGCCTGCTCGATCAACGTCGGAGTGTGGCCGATACGGTGTAACCAATGGGCCAGCGCCGTACCTGCAACACCGGCACCGCTGATCGCGATCCGCATACCCAATTATCTCCTTTTCCAGGCGAATTGGAACCCCGTTTCGCTCGGGGTCTGGCACGAATTGCTTGGCGCGCGATAATGGAGGAGTCGAAAAGCATAGGAATCGAACTGATTTGGAGAGAATTCGATGATCGAAGTGCTGGAAGGATTCGGGGACAACATCGGCGCGTTTGCCTGCCATGGGCACGTCACGAAAGCCGATTACGACACAGTGTTGATCCCGGGTATCGAAAAAATACTCAAGCGGCACGACAAGGTTCGGATCTACTACCAATTCGCTGAGGATTTCGACAGCATTGATCCGGGTGCCATGTGGGAGGACACCAAGGTTGGCGTCAGCCACTTCATGCGCTGGGAACGCTTCGCCGTCATCACCGATGTCGACTGGATCAAACATGCCGTGAAGCTCTTCGGCTTCCTGATGCCCGGGGATCTCAAGGTGTTTCCACTCGCGGAGGCCAGCCAAGCACGCGCCTGGATCACCGAGGCCGCACCACAAAATTCGTAACGCCCGTGTCCGAGTCGACAGGGACAAGCCACGCAACGGATGCAGTCGACTTGTCTGCGGCGCCCCTGCCGCAAACGCTGACAGAACTGGCCACTTCGCCGCAGGGTCTGACTTCAACGGACGCCCAAGATCGGTTGAACCGGTACGGGCCCAACGAAATTGTTGAGAAACCCCGCAACCCCGTCCTGGCGTTCCTGGGGTATTTCTGGGCACCGATCCCCTGGATGATCGAAGTAGCGCTGGTGTTGTCGCTGCTGGTGCGGCATTGGACCGATGCGGTCATCATCGGGGTCCTGCTGGCGATGAACGGGTTGGTGGCCTTCACCGAAGAACAGCAGGCCGCCGGTGCGATCGCCGCGCTCAGGCAGCGACTGGCGACGACGGCGCGCGTGCTGCGCGACGGAGCTTGGGCTGATCTGGCTGCGCGCGAGTTGGTCCCCGGAGACGTCGTGCGAGTCCGGTTGGGTGATGTTGTTCCCGCGGATTTACGGGTCCTCGACGACGTGTCACTGGAGGTCGACCAGTCCGCTCTGACCGGGGAATCCCTGGCGGTCACCCGCGGCCTCGGTGAAGCATTGTTCTCCGGGTCGGTGCTGATTCGTGGCGAGGGCGATGCAGTCGTCTACGCCACCGGCGCGTCGTCGTTCATGGGTCGCACCACCGCATTGGTGCAAACCGCGGGCACCGTCAGTCACTTCCAGCGGGCGGTGCTGCGCATCGGCAACTACCTGATCGTCATCGCGGCGGTGTTGGTGACCTTGACGGTGGTGGTTTCGCTGGTACGGGGTAATCCGGTGTTGCAGACCCTGGAGTTCGCCCTGGTGGTCACCATAGCCTCGGTTCCGGTGGCGTTGCCGGCCGTGCTGTCGGTGACGATGGCGGTGGGAGCTCGCAAACTGGCGCACCAACAGGCGGTGGTCAGCCACCTGCCGGCGGTGGAGGAGCTGGGCGGCATCGACGTCTTGTGCTCGGACAAGACCGGCACTCTCACCCAGAACCGGCTGGCGCTGGTCGCCTCCTGGACCGGACCCGACATCACCGATGATCAGCTTCTCGCAGCGGCGGCGCTGGCGTCACGCGCCGAAGACCACGACCCCATCGACCAGGCCATCCTCGCAGGCGGCAATCAGCTTCCCGACGTCCGCGTGGCGGAGTTCGCGCCGTTCGACCCGGTTGTCAAACGCACCGAAGCCACCCTGCAACTCCCCGACGGGCAGCGATTCCGAGTCACCAAGGGCGCACCGCAGGTGATCGCCGCCCTGTGCCAGCGCGACGGCGCGGTGACGGAGATAGACGCCGTCGTGGAAGGCTTTGCCGCCCGTGGTCACCGATCGCTCGGCGTGGCCCGCGCGGATGCCGACGGCCCGTGGCGCCTCATGGGGATTCTGGCGCTGGCTGATCCCCCTCGGGACGATTCCGCAGCCACCATCGCAGCGGCCCGTGATCAGGGCATCGACGTCAAGATGGTCACCGGCGATCAAGTCGCTATCGGCAAGGAGATCGCCCGCCAGGTGGGCCTGGGCGAACACATTCTCGATGCCGCCGCGCTCGACGCCCAGCACGGGGACGGTGACCTCGGCGCCCAAGTCGAAGCAGTTGACGGGTTTGCCCAGGTTTTCCCGGAGCACAAATACCGCATCGTTCGGCTGTTGCAGGCGCGCGGACACATCGTGGGAATGACCGGCGACGGCGTCAATGACGCTCCCGCACTCAAACAGGCCGACGCCGGCATCGCGGTGGCCGGGGCCACCGATGCCGCCCGAGCCGCCGCCGACGTGGTTCTGCTGGCGAACGGACTGTCGGTAATCGTGGCCGCCATCCGCCAGGCTCGCGAAATCTTTGCCCGGATGACGAGTTACGCCACCTACCGCATCGCCGAGACCATCCGCGTTCTGCTGCTGATCAGCCTGGCGATTGTGTTCATGAACTTCTTCCCGGTGACCGCGGTCATGATCGTGTTCCTCGCACTGCTCAATGACGGTGCCATCCTGGCCATCGCCTATGACAATGTGCGCGGGTCGACAAAACCGGCCGCCTGGGACATGCGTGGAGTCCTCACCCTGGCCAGCGCCCTGGGCTTGATGGGGGTCGCCGAGACCTTCCTGCTGTTGGCTCTCGCCGAACGGGTCGTCAGTCTTGACCACGACCTGATTCGCACGCTGATCTATCTCAAGCTATCGATATCCGGGCATCTGACCATTTTCGTCACCCGCACCCGTGGGCCCTTCTGGTCACGTCCCGCGCCCGCGCGAATACTGCTCGCAGCAGTCATCGGAACCCAGGTCGTCGCGACCCTGATTGCCGTTTACGGCATTCTGATGACACCACTGGGCTGGCGCTGGGCCGGGGTCGTGTGGGCCTACGCGCTGTTCTGGTTCCTCGTCGAGGACCGCGTCAAACTCGCCATCATCCGCTGGCTGGACACGCACCCCGTTCGGAAGGGCTTGAAAAGCAACGGTTTTCGAGCACACTCTGGCGCGCCTCCGGCTTGACGCAGCTAGACCAGAAGGTGAGCAATGCCATTCGGGCTGAAACGTCCATCGACAGGCAGATATCCCAGTGGTATAGTCCCGAAACCCGACTGATGTTGAGATTCGCAGGAGGCAAAGTGAACAGCGATCGACGGCTCAAAGCGTTGCTTCTAGCAGTGTGCGCCAGTTCGCTTTTGCTCTCAGGTTGTTCGACTTCGGCCAAGGATCGCGGTTCCGGTTCGGAGACGACGACTTCGACACCCCCGAGCACCACTTCAACACCGAGCGCCACCTCGACCTCTACCGCTGGCAGCTCTGCCCCTGCTGCAGACAAAGTCGCCTTTTGCCGTGACGTTAACACCGCGGTAAACATCGCGCAGGGGGCGGGCGAAACGCTGACCGAAGATCAGACCACCTCGATGGAAACCGCTTTGCAGAGCGCATCCACCCAGGCTCCACCGGAAGTGCCCGAGGAGTTCATCAGCGTCATCAACTCGATGCAGGCTGACTTGCAGGCGCCCACAACAAAACTTCCCAGCGATTGGAACTCGAAAGCCGCCAAGTTGGCCGAGGATGCTGCTCAGTTCTGCGGCTGAGTCAGTCTCAATCGGCGCCGCATCTGAATGAAGCCGGCTCTCCGCGGCAAAGGAGTTCCGAGTTCGACGTCACGGTGAGTGCCGCGGCGTCTCCGGCCTAGCGGTTGGCGCGCGGCCGTCGATCTATCGCGGCGGAGTCATGACCGGAGCCGTGGCCGTGCTGGACGTCGGCCCAGAGCTCGACTTCGGTGTGGGACTCGGCTTCGGTGATGAGTTGGACGTCTCCGCCGCGCTGGTTATAGGCGACGAGCTGGACGTCGGGACCGCGTTGACCAACAGACCGCCCGACACCCACTGAATTGTGATGATTGCCTTGGGCAAGGTGGTCCGCAGTTCAGCCTCCAACTCGCTGACGTCCGGTTTCTCGTCTCCGATCAAGGTGACCGAGACTGCCTTGGCCGACCCGGCGACCTCGAGGACCGCGACACCGGGCCGGCTCGCAGCCCAATTGGCGGCGTTGGTGCGGGCGGCCGCCAGTGCGGTTTCGTCGTCGGTCGGCCCGTTGTCCTCGGGGGTACGGGTCCACCCCACGCTGATCGGAATCTGCTGGTCGAACTTCTCTTTGATCTCCGCCGCCAGCTTCGCCGAACTTTGCGGCGGACGTGGTCCGGCCGTCGCCACCACCAGCGTTCCGGACTCGAGGCTGAGCCCCTGCATGCTCAGAGATTGTGCGGCCAACCACTTTTCGACCACCGGGGCCAGTTCGCTGAGCGGAGGAGGCGGGGTCGTCTTCTGCTCCTGTTGCGGAGTTTGGACGGGAATCCAACCCAATTGCACCGTGACCGGGCGGTCGAACGCACTGCTGAGTTCGGCCGCCACGTCCTGAACCGAAGGCGGGCGGGTAGGTCCGACGACTTCGGCTCGCACGGTGTCGCCATCAGTGGTGATCCGGCCGAGGGTGTCTCCGGGAGCCAGCATGGTGGTGATGGTCGAGGTCGCGACTTTCAGGTCACGGGCATGTCCGGTCAACGCGACGAAGCGAGGTATGAGGATCAGGGCCACCGCTACCGCGAATGCCGACGCTGCCGCCAGCGATCCCAGGATCTGCCGTCGACGCTCGCTGAAGGTGGGAAGCGGGACCAATCCGCTGAGCAGGAACACCACCGCTGCCATCAAAGCGATGCCGACAAAGTTCGTGACGAACAGCAGTGCCGCGCCGCGGGCCAGGTCCGGCTGCCCACATCCCAGCAATACGCCGACGGCCGCCAGTGGGGGCACCACCGCCACGGCGACCGCGACGCCGGGCAGAGCGGAGGAGATCTGCTTGTGAACGGTGGCGAAGGCCCCGGCGGCGCCCGCCCCGAGAGCCACCAACAGGTCGCGGATGTCCGGACTGCATCGCGCGACAACCTCGGCCGACGGCCCCGTTCCGTCGGCCCCCAGGACTGTCGCGAAGAACCATCCGACCCCGACCGCGCCGAAAGCCGATACCGACACCAACACCAGACCCTGCACCAGCCGACGGCCCCACCCCATGACCAACGAGGCGGCAACTCCCATGATGGGCGACATCATGGGAGCAATCACCATGGCCCCAATGACCACCGCTGCGGAGTTCTGCAACAGGCCGACCGCGGCCACCATGCTGGACAAGAACATCAAGACCCCGTACCGGGCCAACGCCTCCCCGGTCGGCACCACCATCAGCGCATCGATGATCGCCCGGCGGTCTTCGACCTGAAGATGCGGCCACCACCGCACCAAGAGACGATGATGCGACGTGGGTGCGCTCGGGACAGCCTGCCCAGGGCGAACTACTTCCGTCATCGACCTCACCGCCCGTCGCAAACCTGTCCGGCCAAGTGCGACTGTACTTCTTTTGCAAGAGAATTCGTCGGCTCTTCAGTTCGCCCTCACGTACGCTCCGGCTCAGGAGGCACAGCGACTCAGGAGGAATGCCACGATGAAGCTCGTTGTCGTGGGGGGGTGTGGCGGCCGGAGCCTCGGTCGCGGCCCGGGCGCGGCGGCTCGATGAGTCCGCTGAGATCATCGTGTTCGAGCGCGGGCACCACGTCTCGTTCGCCAATTGCGGTCTGCCCTACCACGTCGGCGAGGTGATCACCGATCGTGACCGGCTGTTGTTGCAGACACCGCAGAGCCTGCGCGAGTCCTTGAACATCGACGTCCGGATCGGCACCGAGGTCGTCGCCATCGATGCGGCGGCCCGCACGGTGACGGTCCGAGAGGTCGAATCGGGCGCCGAGTACGCCGAGGATTACGACTACCTGGCGCTCACTCCCGGCGCCACCCCGGTCCGTCCGCCGCTAGCCGGAATCGACCATCCGGCGGTACAGGTGCTGCGCCGCATCGGCGATATGGACCGCATCAAGGCCAGGGTCGACACGGCCCTGGCCGACCAAAAGTCCGGCCGTCGCGAACAGGTTCGGGCGGTGGTGATCGGCGCCGGCTACATCGGCCTGGAGATGGCCGAGAACCTCAACCACCGCGGCGTGCGGGTGGACATCGTCGAGCGGGCCGATCAGATCCTGCCCCCGGTGGACCGGGAGGTCTCCATTCCCGTCGAACAGCACCTACGCGGGAGGGGCATCGCCGTTCATCTCTCGACGACGGCGGCCGCGTTCAAGCCCTTGGCCGACGACAGGGTCGGCGTCGAACTCAACAACGGCACCACCATCCCGGCCGACCTGGTGGTACTCGCGGCCGGCGTCCGCCCGGACACCACCCTGGCCAGCGCGGCCGGCCTGGCACTCGGCGAGCACGGCGGTATCGCCGTCGACACCCACATGCGTACCTCCGATCCCCACATTTGGGCGGCCGGGGACGCGGTGGAAACCCCGAATCCGGTGCTGCCGGGCAGTTACCTGAACCCTCTGGCCGGGCCGGCCAACCGGCAGGCGCGGGTGGCCGCGGAGAACATCTGCGGCCGGGCGACCGAATACCGGTCCACCCAGGGCACCTCGATCGTCAAAGTCTTCGAGATGGTGGCCGGCGGCACTGGGCCCACCGAGCGTCAACTCAAAGCCGCGGGCATCGACTACCGCGCAGTTCACGTCCACCCGTCCGGTCACGCCGGCTACTACCCGGGAACGGCGATGATGCACCTGAAGGTGCTCTTCGACCCCGGCGACGGCCGTATCTTCGGTGCACAGGCCTGCGGTTTCGACGGCATCGACAAGCGGCTCGACCTGCTGGCCATGGCCGTGCGCCAGGGCATGACCGTCTATGACCTCGAGCACCAGGAACTCGCCTACGCCCCGCCGTTCGGCTCGGCGAAGGATCCGATCAACATGGCTGGATTCGTGGCATCGAACCTCCTCCGTGGCGATCTGCGGCTCTGGTACGCCGAAGACTTCCCCGGCGCCACCGACGGCGCAGTGCTGGTTGACGTTCGCACGCCCGTGGAATACGAGCTGTGGCACATCCCCGGCGCCGTCAACATCCCGCTGGCCACGATCCGCGACGCCGTCGCTGCCGGCGACCTGGATCCGGCGCGGCCGGTCCGGGTCTACTGCGCAGTCGGCTTCCGCTCGTATCTGGCCTACCGAATCCTGGTGCAGAAGGGCTTCGGCGACGTCGCGGCGCTGTCGGGCGGTTCCACCACATTCAAGGCCGTTCACGAAAAGCCCGACGACACCTACGAAGCGCAGGCTCCCATCGAGTCGTACGCCGAAGCGGCATCCATCGGAGCTGCGCCGGCCGCAGCGAGCGGAACGGTGATCGATCTGGATTGCACCGGCCTTGCCTGCCCGGGCCCGATCATGAAGCTGACCAAGGCGATGGTCGATCTGGCTGCGGGTGACGAGGTACGGGTGACGGTTTCCGATCCCGGTTTCGCCCTTGACGCGCCGGCCTGGGCGTCGAAGAACGGGCACCGGTTGGTCGACATCGCGCCCGCGGGACCCGGCTACATGGCGACGCTGCGCAAAGGCGGTGCCGCATTGGCCACCGCAGTTTCGGCTCCTGGCAAGAACAAGACCTCGATGGTGGTGTTCTCCGGCGACCTGGACAAACTCATCGCCGCGTTCATCATCGCCAACGGCGCGCTGTCGATGGGTGAGGAGGTCTCGATCTTCTTCACCTTCTGGGGCCTCAATGCGTTACGACGGCCGGATGCACCCAAGCGCGACAAGACCGCCCTCGAGAAAGTGATGTCGGTGATGATGCCGACCGGCGCGGATGATCTGCCGCTGTCGACGATGAATTTCGGCGGAGCGGGCGCGTCGATGATCAAGAAGGTGATGCACGACCACAAGGTTCCCGATCTGGCCGAGTTGATCGCCTCGGCCCAGCAGAGCGGTGCCCGTCTGATCGGGTGCACGATGACCATGGAGTTATTGGGCATCGCCGAGACGGATCTGATCGCAGGCGTTGAGTTCGGCGGAGTGGCAACGTTTTTAGGAGAAGCGAACGAGTCGGGGACGACGTTGTTCATCTGAGCCGGGAGACCCTCGCCGCGGTCATGGTCCGATGACGAGCTTCGGTGAGAATTCGGTGAATAACGCCCCGACTTGGTGGCGCATCAGCAAGGCTGGGCTGATGGCACTTGCACTTTCCACCTCGCTGCGCACCGACTTCCCGGATGCGGTGGCCCGCACCAAAGCGGCTTTGGCAGGCCAAGGGTTCGGCGTGCTGACCGAGATCGACATGGCGGCAACGCTGAAGGCCAAACTCGGCCACGACATGGAGAACTACCTCATTCTGGGTGCCTGCAACCCACCCCTGGCCCACCGGGCAGTCGGCATCGATCGCCAGATAGGCCTGCTGCTGCCTTGCAACGTCGTTGTACGCGCCGACCCGTCCGACGACACCCGGGTGATCGTGGAGGCGATGAACCCGCAGATCCTCGTGGAGGTGACCGGTGAGCCCGAACTGCGTGGTGTCGCCGACGAGGTCACCACAAAATTGCAGGCCGCCATTGGCTCCCTGGCGGACGGCTGAGCAGTGCCCAGGGTTTTCCGTGCGCTCGTCATTGGGTTCGGTGCCGCGGCACTGGTCCTCTCGGGTTGTTCAACAACATCGACCCGCGACAAGACGACCGTCGCTGAGGGGGGCACCGCCTCATCGGAATCGTCGGGGCAGACTCCGAAGTTCAGCCTCCCCCAGCCGCCCACCGGTGCTTCGCAAGTGAAGTTCGTCGAATCCGACCAGGTGATGCACGCCCGCTACTCGATCCAGGGTCAATCACCCCAGCAGGTCATCGACTATTACGTCGGAGCGTGGAAGCACGCGGGTTACCTCATCACCGGCGTCGAGGGCGGCGGCTATCCGGGAAGGTACGGCGGCTCGGGCGCAAGCGCATACGGCTTGAAGCCGGGCGTCTTCGTGGCCGTCGATGCCGGAGCAGGCAACGGTGGACCCACCTACTTCAACGTATGCCAGGGCACGGACCAAAAAGCCGTCCGCCGCTGCGCCCATCACGGCAGCAACTGACCGGTTCTAAAAACACCTGTCAGCTGGACTACGGTCGACCTGATGAACGGTTCGGCATCGCGGATCGCCCGGGCTTGCGCTTCTGGTGCGATGGCGCTCGGCATGGCCGTCGCCACTGCGTGCGGAAACCCGCAACCCGCACCCACAGTTGCCAGCAGTCCGCCGATCGCCCCAGTCCCCAAGAGGACGATCGAGCCCAAGGACGAGATTTCACCCATACCTCAGCTTGTCAATGATGCGATCGTTGCCCATCGGCTGCCGGGTGCCGTGGTGCAGATCGGACACGGCGGCACAATCGTCTTCCGTCAGGCGTACGGCTCACGCAAGCTGGACGGCGAACCGGGATTGGACGGGGTTCCGTCGCCCGCCGAGCCGATGACCCTGGACACGATCTTTGACCTTGCCTCACTGACGAAGATTCTTGCGACCACCACCGCCGTGCTCCAGCTCTACGAACAGGGCAAGCTCCAGGTCGACGACGCGGTTCAGACGTATCTGCCGGAGTTCAACGCCGCCAACGACCCACGCCGGGCCCAGGTGACGCTGCGAATGTTGCTCACCCACACCTCGGGAATCGGGGGCGACCTGAGCCACCAGGGTCCGTGGGGACTGACGGCAGCCGACAAGGCCGACGGCATTCACCGTGCACTGACCGCACCGCTGGAGTTCGACCCGGGGCAGATCTTCCACTACTCCGACATCGGCTTCATCATCCTGGGTCAGATTGTCGAGAAGACCACTGGCGAACCCCTGGACTCGTACGCCCGCGACCACATCTTCGCTCCGCTGGGGATGGTCGACACCGGCTACCTGCCCGCATCACAAGCGTGCGGACCACACCAGATCCGCGGCACGGCAGTCGCTTTCAATCCGAATGCGCCCGCTCCTTCTCAATGCCCAGCAGGAACCTGGAATATCGACCTGCTGGCCCGCGTCGCGCCGACGGCACGCGACGAAGACACCCCCGGCATCAACCCCGACTTCGATCACTCTCTTCGAGGGACCGTCCATGACCCGACGGCACGACGGATGGGCGGGGTGGCCGGCAGTGCAGGTGTGTTCTCCACGACGCAGGATCTCGGCGTGTACGTGCAGGCACTACTTGATCGCCTTGCCGGCCGGCCCAGCGCGTTTCCGCTGAAGCGATCGACCTTGGAGTTGATGACGACACCGCAGCAACCCGGGCACCGCCCCGGGCAAGTCGAAGCAGCCAACGACGCGAGCCTGGCCGCCATCGACAGAACCCCGAACACCGAGAATCCGCTTCTCGCCCCGAACTATCCGGCCATCGCAGGCCAAGACCTGCGCGGCTTCGGCTGGGATATCGACACACCCCATTCCAGGCCACGCGGGAGAATCTTTCCTATCGGCAGCTTCGGGCATACCGGTTTCACCGGGGTGACGATGTGGCTGGATCCGGGTTCGAACAGCTACGTCATCGTCCTTGGAAATGTGATCCATCAGCGTGGCGGCCCACCGATTGCCAAGTTGAGTGGCGATATCGCCACGCTGGCGGCCCAGGCCCTACACCTCTACGGCAGTTGACAATCCGCGCCGCGTCTTTTTTGCCTGACCGAGGCCGACGGTTGCCAAGACCAGCAGCGCCAGGGCTTGGGCGACGATTGTCACGCTCAGTACCGAACCATCGGGTACATGCTGCCCGTGAGCGTGCGCGAGCACCCCTATCAGCGGCTGCAGAATCAGCCCGCCGATACCGACAACCAACATGTTGGTCAGGCCCATCGCCACGCCGGAAAGCCGCGCCGGGGCGTTGTCCTTCACCATGGCAAAACACAACGCGTAAAACGAATTGAACACTCCGAGAACGAACATCGCGACGGACTGCATCACCTGGCCTTGCAGCACATACAGGATGAGAGCCATCATGACACCCGTGCCGACGGCTCCCAGCGCAAGCAGTCGCGCGGGCATGCCGAACCGCGAGCACAACCAAGCGGATCCCAGCATGCCGGGCAGACACCCCCAGAAATAGAAGGACGCACAAACCGACGCCGCCGAAAGGCTCATATGGTGGTGCTCCTGCAGATAGGAGACTCCCCAGAGCCACCCGAAAGCCACCCCGGCCGAGGCCACCAAACCGCCCGCAACGGCGGGCCCGAGAATCGGAGGGGACATTAGCAACCGCGCGACCTCAGCTGGTCGAGGTCGATGTTCATCAGTGCTCCCGGGCGAGACCTCCCGAGTCCTGACGAACAGGACGATGAGGAGAAGAAGAACCGCGGAGAATACGCCGCAACTGATCATCCCCACGCGCCATCCGGCGCGTTCGACGATGAAACCGAGAGTTTCCTGGCCCAGTGCCGCCCCGGTCATGCCGAACACCTCGGTCAGTGCGGCCAGGAGTGGGAACAGCCTGGGGGGAAACCATTGCGCTCCCAGCGTCATCGTGCAGACCACGATGGGGGCGGCCCCTAAACCCATGAGAATGCGGGTCAATTCGGCGGCGTTCGCGGTCTGCGACATCGCAAAGAGAAACGAGGCGACCGAACACAGAGATGCACCGGCAATGAGAACCAACCGTGCGCTGAAGCGCGACACCAAGATTCCCGCGGGCACCTGCAGAAGAATGTACGGGTAGTAGAAACTCGATGACAGGCCGCCGAATCCCGCCTCGTTCAGCGAGAAATCGACGACCAGCCCCTCCCGCATGACGCTGGGAAATGTCTGCAGCACCATTTGGAAGAAGACGAACAGCGCCGCGGTGCCGAAAATCAGGCTGCTGCGCCACGGCGACCAACCGGTCCAAGACGTATCACCTGGTGCACCGCCCGCCTCGCTGGCCATATCGTCAGCGTAGATCGCTGGCCGCACGATGACGATCCGAAATCGCACGAAGCCGAGGTATGTCCGATGCGGCCATCGCGAACCCCTAGTACCCGCTGGCCGCCCAAGCCCCCGCGGGATACGGCGGTACTCGACCGGCAAAGGCCCCATCAGTGATGGCGCACAACGTATCTGAGATTGTCCCTGCATTGGCCAGAGTGCTCACCGAGCCGTCGCTGTCCACTCGAACGACCACCGCTTGCCAGAAAAACGTGATCCCACCGTGCTCGTACCAGACAAACCAGTCATCCCCGTGATGGCCGGCACGTATGAGTCGCCGGAACGGCAGCGAGGGATCCAGCACGGCATCAGTGCTGTTGAACGGGGCGCCTATCTCGGCGATCGGTGAAACGAGATCCTTCAGAGCCGATGGCAATTGCGCCAGCTCGGTCACTGGCACCACCGGCGTCGTCAATTTGCAGGTGACATCCGGAACTGCGCGGGCCGGCGTGGCCAGCATCATGGCGGCGACTGCGGCGGTTCCAGCCGCCAACAGGGACTTCACCCCTCTCAACGTACGCCGGTCCAACGCCCCTGAGTGCCCAATGGACCAGCCACGAATCGCTATCCTGGGTATTCGTGGGGCTGGGTCAGCTTGAGACAGTCTGCTCTGACGGAACCGTCATTCGCCATCTGGAATCCGGCGACGGCGCACCTCTGGTGCTCCTGCCGGGCTGGTCGCAGTCGGCTCAGACATTCTCGCGTCAGTTGACTGGGCTGTCGCGGTCATGGCGGACTTTGGCGATTGACCATCGCGGTCACGGTGCGTCGTCGGAACCCGACGTCGGATACCACATTCACCGGCTCGCCGCCGATCTGCACGATGTCATGGCCGCCCGTGGCCTGAGCAAGGTGCACCTGCTCGGCCACTCGATGGGCTGCGCCGTCATCTGGTCCTACCTCGAGTTATTCGGCCCTGAGCGGGTGGCCTCTCTCATCCTGGTCGACCAGATGCCCTGCGCATTGAGGAATCCTGGCTGGAGCAACGCCGAGGCCCTCGAGGCCGGGGCGACTATGGACTTCGCCGGCCTGTTCGCGTTTACCGATGCACTGCGCAACGTCGACGGCGTCGATCCTCGCGGTGAGTTCCTATCCGATGTGACTTCAGCCGGGATTGCGCCGGGCCTGTTGGACTGGCTCATTGCGCAGAGCGCGACGTTCGATCGTGGTCACGCCGCCGACCTCATCTTCGACGTTGCGACACATGACTGGCGGGCGTTCATCCCGCACATCACTCTCCCCACTCTTGTGATAGCCGGTGACTCGGCCAACGTTCCGCTCGCGTCCCAACGGAAGATCAGCGATCTGATCCCCGATGCGCAATTCGCCTGTGTCACAACGCCCCAGGGCGGTACCCACTTTCCGTTTCTGGAAAGTCCCGAGGAATTCAACGCGGTTGTTGCGACGTTTCTGGAGTCACACCGGCGGTCAAGCACTGCTCACGGAGCGGCGAACGGGTCATAGAACGAGACATCCGTAAGGCCCGCCGAAGCGTTGTAGGTCGACCAGGTCGGGATGTCGATCAGCGGGGTGAGGAATTTGAAGGAGGTCTTGGTGCCGGACGGGGAAGGCATCGATGCGTAATAGGTTCCGAAGCCACTGTTTCCCAAGTAGACATAATTGATGATCGAACCGACCGGAGGGACGTCGCCCGGCGACGTTCCGGGAGTGCCCTCGGTGACTTTGGTGACGAGCATTGCATAGCTATGGATGCCATACATATCCAACTGGGTTGCCACGTCGGCGTCGAAGCTTCCGCGCAGCACACCGGCTGCGTCGTACACGCCGAATTGCTGGTAGCCCTGGACCTGGATCTCCCTGGGCGGCAATCCATTTACTCCAGAAGGTATCAGTGCCGAAGTGGGCAGATAGCTAAATCCCTTTGCGGCCGGCAGACGTCTGACTGGGGGAAGATCCGATGCATCAAGGAGATTTAGCGGAAACGTGGCGATGTTGGACACCGTGTCACCGTCAACCGACAACACCGAAACCACATCCCCCGAAGGAGAGGGCAGCGAGGAGTAGATGACGTAACTCGTGTCACTGTTCCGGTACATGACGTTGAACACCGAGCCCACCGGCGGAACGTCACCGGGATCGGTTCCGGCTGTTCCGGCGGTGACCTTGGTGACTAGGATTGCCTGTGTGTTGACCCCCATCACGTCCGCGGTGGGTGTCACGACACCTTCGAAACTCCCCACCGTGTTGCCCGACGGATCGCGGATGTCGAAGGTTTCATGGGCTTGGACCGTTGTGTAGTAGGGCAAGAATCCGCTTGTGCCGATGTAGCTTTCGCCAACGGGATCTGCCGGTGCGATGCTGTATCCGTTGCCGAGGCGAATCGGCTGGTTGTCCACCGTGTGATCGGCGATCCCCTTGGAGGCGTCGAAACTGAACGGAATGGGGATATCCCCGAACGGCGTCAGGAGTTTGAAGCTGACCGCGGCTTCCGGCGACGAGGGCATGGCCGAGTACGACCACCCGAAGCCGCCGAACAGATCGAAGGTCGCGATCAGGGAGCCGACCGGCGGAATCTGTCCAGCGCCCGTGCCGACGTTGATCCCGTCGTTGGAGGTGACGAGGAGTTCGACGTACTTACTGCGGACGTTGAACGGACTGCCCGTACTCACCAGGGCGTCGAAAGTTCCGAGATTCTCCTGGCTGGCCGGATCAACGACGCTGTATTGCTGCTGTCCCTGAACCAGAGTCGGTCCACCTGGCCAATACGTCCACTGTCCGTAGAAGGAGGTCACTAGTTCGGTGGAGCTCGGAACCAGGTTGTAACCGTTGACCGCGAGCGTCTGGTTCAGCGTCGAGGTGGTCGGGCCCAGGTAGCCGGCAATCGAGAACGCGCGGAATCCCGATTGCGCCAGCCCGACCAAAGAGGAGCCAACAGCTATCCAGATCTCCTGAGGCGACACCCGCGGGCGCATGGCATCGGGGTTGATCGCGGAGCTCGCAGCGGCCGACACCGAAGCCGGCGACGGCATCACAGCTCTGACCGCACCCGCCGCTCCGACAGGGCTGGCCGCCGGAACCGAGGAAATTGGATCGGAACCAACCTCGGCCAACCCGGACAACAGCCGGCCGCGGGCCGCAGACCTCGGTCGATCACCGGCGTTCTTGGTCAGGCCGGCCCGAAGTCTGGTTGACGCCGCGCTCGGGGCAGATCCTTTCGAGGTCTGCTTCGCAGCGGCACGCTGTGGACCGGGCACCGATCCGGACCGCGCCGGGCCGCGAGTCGACGAACTGCTCGCCGACGAATCGGTTGCGCCCGAGGAACTGGAGTCGGCTGCGGCAACCGCGCACCCCGTCACCACCGCAGCCCCCAGGCCGAGGGCGGCCGCCAGGCCCCCTACTCGACCGATATACGTTGCACTTCTCATCGCTCCCCGTCTCCCCTGCGGCATCACTCAGCGAAGATCGAGATGGCCGACAGCAAGCTTTCGCGGCCTCGGACGTCGGCACCTCCGAACCGGAACCTATCAGTACCGGTTCATCGCCGCCAAGCCGGACCTCGCGCCTTCAATGAACCAATCCAATGGTCCAGCCTGCGCAATCGATGGAGTCTGGTTACTCGGGCTGGGGTGCTCTTCGGAGGCTTCTCGTCGGCAGATGGCAGGCAGGACACAAATCGGGGGGCCGTCGGTCCCTTGAACGGCAATTCGCACGGCAAACACCAGGTTTTCCAGCCAGCCCCAGTGGCCCCGACTTTCGCTCATCGTTGGCCGAGGCAGGCGACCTCCATGTCACCGAGCGCCGCGTACCCGGCTCCCGCCGCGGCCGCCAACGGAAAATGCAAGGAGCCTGGGATCCATGACGTTACCGGCTACCCGCACTCCGCGTCCGACGCCGCCTTCGGTGGCTCAGCCGAGGGTTCCAGGCGATATAGCCTTGCAGCGTTACGCCACAACACATTCGCGAGGTGTTCCGGTGCAATCAGGTCATGAAGCGACGTCAGATCGGTGTCGGCGAAGGGCCGCGGCGCGCGGGTCGAGGGCAAGTCCGTCCCGAACACCAGAGCGCCCGGGTTGACGTCGAGTATGCGATTCATGGCGTCGGCAATGTCCAGCTCGACACGTCCGAAACCGGTCGCCTTTACGAACGCGCCAGATTCGACCAGGTTCAGCAGGTCGGGGAAACCGTCTGCGCTCAGGCCGAGGTGGTCGATGCCGAGTGCCGGCAACTTCACCAGAGTAGGCAATATCGGGCGCAGTTCGCGGGAATCGATATAGATCTCGCTGTGCCAACCGGCCAGATCGTGGACGCGACGCGCGAGCCGGTCAAGATCGCTGAGACTTGCCGAACCGCCGCGGCGAACATTGAATCGGACCGCTCGGACACCGACGGAATCGAGCCGCAGGATCTCGTGATCGGTCGTCTCAATCGGGATTTGGGTGACGCCGACGAATGTGGGTCCGAGCGCGGTCAGAGCTGCGGTGAGGTAGTTCTGATCGAAACCCTGGAATGAGCCGGAAACCACAGCGCCACCGAGAATTCCAAGGTCCGCCACCCGGCGCTCATAGTCACCGACCGTGAACGTCGGCGGAAGGTAGCCGTTGTTCTCCTGAAGCGGGAACCGGGGATCAATGATGTGCAGGTGCGCGTCGAAAACGCGGTCCGGACCCGCCTGCCGACTGCCCTGCACCCGGCTCGCAGCACTCAGTGGATACCGCCCATCAGGGTGTGGATCCGCTTCCTCTGGGCGGCCACGATGCCCGCGAGGACCATAGCGGCCCCGCCTATGACGCCGAAATAGCCGACCAATCCGAGACTGTCCTGAAGCGGCGCGGTGGCACTGCCGATCGCGTCGCCGACGGCGCTGGCCAAAAACCAGAGCGCCACCACTTGACTTTCCATACCGCGTGGCGCCAGGTGTGTGGACGCCGCCAGTCCGGTCGGACTCAGCAGCAGTTCACCGATCGTCTGAATGAGGACGATCATCATCAGCCAGATCAACAGCACCTTCGTGCCGCCCTGCGCGATGTTGGCCAGCACGGCCATGGCCAGAAAAGAGGCCCCGATGAGAAGCAGCGCCAAGACGAACTTGCCCGGCAGTGTGGGCGCTCGCTTGCCGAGTTTGACCCAGAGGTATGCGAACACCGGTGCGAGGAGCACGATTCCGATCGGATTGACCGACTGCAGCCAGCTCGCCGGGATTTCGAAGCCGCCGACGTGACGGTCGGTGTTGTTCTCAGCGAACAAACTCAAAGTGGAATACCCCTGGTCGCTGATCAACCAGAACATCGCGGCGCCGGCGAAGATCCACACGTATGCCTTCATTCGGTCTCGGTCCAGTGCGGTCAGATCGGTGCCCCGGAAGATCCGGGCAAAATAGAGGAATGGGGTTGCCACGGTGATGGCCGCCAGATACCAGATCATGTGCTCCGCACGGTAGCGGCCGAGCATTTCGTCAACGACGAACAAGGCAGCGCTGACGGCGAGAAACGCCGCAGTAATCAACGCAAGCTTGCGCAGCTGTTCGCGAGTTTCGGGATTGGGCACGGCGCGGCCGATTCTGCCCAGTGTCCTTGGGGCCGCGAAAATGTAGACGACCATTGCGATCGTCATCCCCACTCCGGCTGCGCTGAAGCCGACGTGCCAGTTCACCTTCTCCCCGAGGTAGCCACAGACCAGCGGTGAGAAGAAGCTGCCCACGTTGATGCCCATGTAGAAGATGGAGAATCCGGCGTCGCGACGCTCGCCCTCGTCGGGATCCTGGTCGTAGAGTTCGCCCACCATGGCCGAGATATTGGGTTTGAGTAAACCCGTCCCGATGGCGATGAGGGCCATCCCCGGCCACAAGGACATCGGTTCGGGGATGGCGAGGACGTAATGGCCGGCCGCGATGGTGCACCCGCCGATGAGGACCGATCGGAAGGGACCCAGCACCCGGTCTGCCATCCACCCGCCCGGGACGGTCAGGAGATAGATCAGGGCGCTGTAGACACCGACGATGCCGATGGATGTGGTGTTAGACATCCCCATCCCGCCGCGGGAGTCGTCGGCGGCCAGATACAGCACGAGGATCGCAAGCATGCCGTAGTAGCTGAATCGCTCCCACAGTTCAGTGAAGAACAGCGTTGCCAATCCGGTCGGGTGCCCGAAGAAACGCCGATCTTCCTGCGGCGGCACCCGCAACACACTCGTCATCCCGAAGAAGTTACGCCTCTCGGACCTGCCCTGCGCAGCGGTTGCCCAGCGAACACTGTTGCAACGCTGTTAAAACGGATGGAATCGGGGCCGTTCCCGATCGCCGACGCGGACCACGGACACCCGGCAAGGGAAATCCAATTCGGCGAACACACCCCCCAGCCCTGTTGAAAATACTTGGCGCAAGAGTATGTTTCGATCTCCGGTGCCGGTAATGGCCGGCACGTCGGCGTATATCGAAACGATCGCCAAAGGGGCACTCGACCTTGCCCTGGTATCAGCACCGAGGTCCTTCACCTTCCCTGCCCGCGTCACCGCGCATCTGCTTTGCGAGGAACCACCTTTGTTCGAGTGCCGTCCCGACCACCCTTTTGGCCAAGCACGACCACCTCGCCCTCGCAGGACTCGCCGACGAGGATCTCATCGGTTGGCCAGTGCCATGAACAATGCGGAGCCAAGTGGATGATGCCCACGCCGCCCAACCACAGATCGGGCCCGCGGCCGCCAGACTCGCCGAACTCAGTCTGACGGCGGTCGATGCAACGGCCGCACGACGATGGGTTTCGCGAGAATTCGCCTTCTACCGCGATCAGCATAATGACGAGATGGAATTGGAAGTCATCGGGTTTGATCTTGCGTCGTGTCTGGTAGCCCAGGAACATGGGGCGGACCGGATTGAGTTATGTGCCAATCCCCACGAAGGAGGCACCACCCCGTCCTACGGGATGATCGCCATCGCAAGGCGATACACAACTATTCAGCTGTTCCCGATCATCCGCCCGAGAGGTGGCGATTTCCTCTATACGCAAATGGAATTCGCCGCCATGATCGCCGATGTCGAACAATGTGGACTACTGGGTTGTGACGGCGTGGTGATCGGCATGCTCACCGAAGACGGGAAGGTCGACACCGATCGGTGCGCTGAGTTGATCGACCGTGCGGGTCCTATGCAGGTCACTTTCCATCGGGCGTTCGACCGGGTGCAGGATCCGATGCGATCCCTCGAAGACGTCATCGCCCTGGGGTGCACCCGAATCCTGACCAGTGGCCTGCACCCGAATGTGGACCTCGGCAAGCACACGTTACGAGCGCTGGTCGACGCCGCCGCACAGAGAATCGTCATCATGCCGGGTGCTGGTGTCCGCTCCACCAACATCCTGGACCTTGCCAAAAACACGGGTGCCAAAGCATTTCACAGCTCAGCAAGATCGACGCATGCCTCAAAGATGGAATACACCAACCCCGCGATGGGCGAAGTTCTGGACTCCATCGGCATCGACGCCATCGAAGTGCAAGCGTTGCGGCGCAACCTCGATCGATATGCGAACGAACGTTCAGCCGTGCGCTTCGCCCATGTTGATGGTCAGCGGCTGCCGGAAGAACCGGGTGATCCACAGCAGCACAGCGATTCCGATGGCGAACCAGATGATGCCGTACCTGGTCGAGTCGGCTGATAGGTAGGCCCACAGCAGGATGGTGAACGCCATTCCGATCGCAGGCAGGACGATGTTCCTGAAAATCTGTCGTGCACCGTTTATCTCTCGGCGGCGGTAGGCGAAGTAGACGATCACGGTCAGGTTGACGAAGGTGAAGGCGATCAGCGCTCCGAAGTTGATCAGGGAAGCCACGAAGTCCAGATTGAAGGCGATCGCCAGGAGCGACACCACGCCGACGAAGACGATCGCGTAGGCCGGCGTCTGGAAACTCGGATGCAGGAACCCGAAGAAACGACCGATCGGACCTCTGCCATTCCGCCCCATGACGAAGAGCAGGCGCGAAACCGAAGCATGCGAGGCGAGGCTCGAAGCCACGGTGGCCGCGAACGCGGCCGAGGTGAGCAAGATCTTGAAGATGTGCCCGCCAACCATGAATGCGATCTGGGGCAGGGCGCTGTTCTCCAGTGACTCCTCATTGAAGCTGGAGATGTCCGGAAACAACGACTGGGTGAACCAGGCGGAGATGAAGAAGATGGCGCCGCCGATCATCAGCGCCAGCACGATCGCCTTCGGTACGGTCGAGGTGTCCTTCGCCTCTTCGGTGTACATGGTGATCGCATCGAAGCCGATGAAGGAGAAGGCCACGATCGTCGCGCCGGTGATGACCAGGTTGAGGTGGACGCCGTCGTGCCAGAGCGGCTTCGTCGAGAACAGGGTGCCGTTGCCCATCCCGTCCTGCAGGGATTTGAAGGCGAGCACCAGGAATACCGCGATCAAGACCACCTCGAAAACCACCAGCAACATGTTCACGCGCGAGGTGTTGGTCATGCTGAACAAACACATCGCGGTGATCGCGGCGACGTAGATGGTGACCCAGATCCAGGGCGGCACCTCGGGAAAGAACGAGTACATGTAGCTGCGGATGATGAGAGCGTTGACCAGAGGCAGTAGCAGATAGTCCAGCAACGCCGCCCACCCGATGAGGAATCCCACGTTGGGGCTGATGGTGGCTGAGGTGTAGGTATAGGAAGACCCGGCGGAAGGGAAGATCCGGGTCATCCGGCCGTAGCTGACCGCCGTGAACACCATGACCACCAACGCCAACATATAGGCGGTCGGAACCACGCTCCCGGTCTCGTTCGACACGATGCCGAAGGTGTCGAAGACGACTGTCGGCGTCATGTAGCCCAACCCGAGGCCAACAATTGCCCACAGCCCGAGCGTCCGTGCCAGCTGAGTACCAGTCGACCCGGAAGCAACCTCAGTCATTGTGGTCCGCCATCGTCATAACCTCCCGTTTGTAACCAGTGGCTTACCACAACCGCGGGGCACCTGCCGGGTGAAAAGAAGAACCGTTGCCCCAGTCGGCCTTCGGAGGCGGAAATTGCGTGTTAGCGTGACGATCCATGCGGTACGTCGTCGGTTACGGTCCTCGTCAGCGGGGAGTTGACGGGATCAATCTCGCGGCAACCCTGGCCCGCTCCTCCGGTGCGAAGCTCGACCTCGTCACCGTATTGCCCAGTGACGCCCCGACCTTCCACCGGTACTCGCCCGACCAGGCATTCAACGAGGAAGTCGAAGAGCAGGGCCGCGAGTGGCTCCAGGACGGGCTGGCCCACGTGCCGGATGACGTTCGAGCCGAAGGTCATCTTCGCCGTGCGGATTCCATCACCGAGGGCCTGATCGACGAAGCCGCCGACCCCGACCGGGGCGAGGCGGCCCTGATCGCCGTCGGTACCTACCACCGCGTTCGTAGCGGAAGGTTCGGCGTCGGCAGCCTGGCCGATGCCTTGTTGCATTCGTCGACGGTTCCGGTGGCCCTTGCCCCGGCGGACTATGAGGGCCATCCCGGCGTCGGCCGAATCACCTGCGCGATCGGAATGCAGCCGGGCAACGAAGACATGCTCGATACCGCAATCCAATTGGCGACCGACTGGAAAGTGCCGCTTCGTTTGATGTCGCTCGTGGCCATCGGTGAGTACGGGCGCGAGGATCGGCGTCAGGAGTTGACTCGGCTCGCCGGGCTGCACGCGTCGGAGTTGGTAGACAGGGCCGTGGCGGCGCTTCCGGCCGACAGCTCGGCGACAAGCGTTGTCGGCCATGGCGAGTCGTTGGAGGACGCCGTGGAGGGATTGGATTTCCTGGACAACGAGGTAGTGCTGATCGGCTCCAGCCGCCTGGCCCAGCCCAAGCGGCTTTTCCTGGGCCATTCGGCAACCAAGATCATGCGCGCACTGCCGGTACCCATGATCGTGTTGCCGCGGGACTGATTGGGAGGCGTACGACTACCGCGACCGAAATCTAGGCGGTCACATCGATCCAGATTGCTCTCGCGGCCGCGAGCAGCTCGCCGCCAGCTGAGTACAACGACGAGTGGGCGTCGATCTTGCGTCCGTCATTCCAGTTCGACGCCGCTACGACGACACAGGGTTCGCCAACCTCGGGCACCCTTACGATGTGAGTTGTCATCCGGCCGAGGACAGCGACGCCTCCGGGGATGCGGTCGAATGCCGCCCAGCCGCCGGGGCAGTCCAACGCCGCCCAGACGACCTCCGGTGGGATCTGGTCGCCGAATGAGTCGTCAGGGACCCATCTGTCAACCAAAATCTGTTGTCCGACAATGCGTTTAACGAATATCCGCAAACCGTCTCCGAGTGCACGGTCGGGGCCGCAGGTGAAGCAGGTCCGGAACGGGTGGCGGTCGTCGGGCAGCGCCGGCAACGCGTCGTCAGGGACGTCGAGGATGGCCGGCACCGGTTCGACGGGGTCACCGGCCGACACCGCGACCGCGATGACCTCGCCGGCGGCGTCGCGTACCTCGTACCGTTCGCCGATCAGCTCAATGCCCAGCGGGGTGTCCAAAGGCGGCGGACGGCGCAGCGTCACCTCGATCAGATCGCCAGGGACAGCGCCGGCGATCACTCCGCAGGCGTAGCCGCCATTGGCGCTGAATGGCGGGCCGTTGAAACGGCCGGGAAACGTCACCGAGGATGGAAACACCGACTCTGCCTTTGCTCGATCCGACGGGCCAAAAGCCAAGCCTCACCGCCACATTCACCGCCGGCGATCTGTCGCAACCCGGCGAACGCGGTAGGCAGTTCTCCGGCGCTCACGCGGAATGGCCCAGGTTGGGCGCCGACCTCACTCAGTGCCGATATGGCCAGCAGTCCGCCGGGAGCCAGCCGCTCGATAACGGCCGCGTCCAGCCGGCAGTCACGGAACTTGTGGCAGAAAATCACGTCGGCGTCCGGCCCCGGCGGCAATCCGCCGTCGAGGTCGAAAACCTCGAAGCGGCAATCGATCCCCTCACGGCGGGCCAACTCTCTGGCGCGTCGGATGGCCACCGGCGACACGTCGACGGCAAGAACGTCCAATCCGCGTGCGGCCAGCCACACTGATACCGCGCCCAGCCCGCAGGCCAGATCCAGGCCCACACCGGTTTTCGGGAACAGGCGCTCAAAAGGTGCAAAGACATCGGGTAGTCCGGGCGGCGGGACCGTCCGGGTGTGGTACCGCTCATCCCAGCGAAACCGGTCGGTCAGCGCCATCTCGAAGCCATCTCGAAGTCATCTCGAGGCCGAGCCGTCACGACCCGGGAGGCTTCTGATCGCCTCGCGTGCCACCGAATGCCGCCACTCGGGGTGCGCCTTCTGATAGGGGCGCAACGCGCGCCAGGTACGCCACATCGCCGCCGGGGAAGGAACCGTGGGCAGCCGGGCCAGTTCCCACTGGATCCCGTTGATCGGGTCGTCGAAGAACACCGCGTAGTAGCCGGGCGTGTATTCCGGATACTCCGTCGGCGCGTACACCACCGGTACGGAACGGGGGAGCAGGAATTCGTCGTGAAATCGGTCGACTTCGCGTCGGCTACGCGCCCACAGCGCGATGTGTTTGATGCCGACGGCTTGGTCGGCATGGCGGAGCTTCTCGCCGGTCGCGGCCGGCTGGATACCGATGTAGCTGTGCGGAAACGGAAACCGGGCCATGTAATAGGTCGACCGGTACTCGATGTCCAGGGTCCAGAAACTGCGGTACCCCAACCAACCGAACATCGCGTCGTAGAACTCGACCGATTGCTCATAGTCCAAGACGTTGACTTCGACGTGATGCACTCCGCGCCAGCGCATCATTCCACCGTAGCCCGTTCGATGCCGCCGGAGCGGACGTATGGAATACGCCCCTGCGTACAAACCGGACTCTGTTTTCAGGACCCGGATTCAGATATCAAGAGACCGTGACGTGAACGTGGTTGAAGTGGTTGGCCACCCGCCACATCGTGTACACGACACCGAAGTTCCCTGCCTGGCTTTGCAGGTCGGCATTAATAGCATCGCCCAGAGCCATATTGGAGCCCGTCATGATGTCCACGGCGTGCCCGCTCGGGTGATCAGGAATCGGATCCGCACGCACGCCGCCGATGGACTGCACACCGGGATAGGTGGCGAGAACGTATGCCACGACCCTCATCGCGTTGGGGACCAAACCGCTCATCCCGACCGTGGGGATGGATCCCACCGGGCCGAATGCCGTCAGCTGAGCCGCGGGCAACATGCCGTAACGCGCCCTGACAGTGGCGACCCGAGTCCGCAGCTCGGATTGCCGATGCTGGAGGTCCGCCCGCGCGGCGGCGACCTCGTCGGCGGCTGCCTTGGCATCGGCGGCGGACTTGGCAGAGGCTGCCTCGATGGTCTGCGCCTCCTGGCTGGCCATGCGGTAGCTGTGCAGCTCGTCGGACATCCCGGTGAACATCTCACGCTGGAAGGCCAGCTTGTCGATCAGGGTTTTGGGTGACGCCGCAGTGAGGATCGCGTTGAGGCCGTCGGCTCGCCCACCCATGTAGACGGCGGCGATGAACTTGTCCACGGCGCCCTGCCGGATGGCCAGCTGCGCCCGGGCGGCGTCGAGCGCAGCCAAGTCGTCGGCGTGTTTGATGTCCGCCTCGCGCTGTAGCTGCAGCTTCCTGTCCAGATCCACTTTTGTCGACTGCATGCTCTCCGTCAGCTGCTGAGCCTGCCGTGACAAATCGTTGAGCTCTTGGACAGGGTCGGCGTGCGCCACACCACTCCACGCCTGGGTGAGAGCGGTGAGTCCGGCGATCGCGCCGATCAGCTGCTTGCCCACCATGGATTTCGCCGTCAGCGAGAGGTTGAACTTCAAGACTGCACATCCTTTGACTGCCACCGACGTCGTCGTCGCAACGCCTGTCCACGTGCCTCAGGTCTCGGTTAGGTTACGAAACAGCATCGGTTTCTGTCCAACCACTGGACTAAGAATTGGGTCAGAAACTGGCGGGGACAACAGGCGACCAGATTAGCCCACCGTTGAATCAACTCTTACAGTCAAGGGTCATGGTTGCATTCGGGGCGTTGACGACGGGCACCGCCGCTGTGATGAGGACGGCGGTGATGGTGATGGTGGCAGGCTTGTCAGCTGCAATGATCCTGGTCGGGGCGCCGACGGCAGCCGCCCATACCGCCCTTATTAGCACTGAACCAGCAGTCGACGCCGCGCTCGAAAGCGGACCGCCGCGGGTGAGCGCGACGTTCAACGAGCCACTACAGGCCGGTTTCGCCGCAATGACGGTGGTGGGCCCAGACGACAACCTGTGGTCGACCGGAGAGACGCAGGTCCAGGGCGCGAGTGCCAGCGTGGCTGTGAAGCCACTTGGTCCGGCGGGCAGGTATACGGTCAACTACCGGGTCACTTCCGCCGACGGCCACGTCGTGTCGGGTTCATGGTCCTTTCGACTAACGAAAGCCGGCCGCGAAGAAGCGGGCCCACCTGTGACTTCCGTGGATCCCGGCGCCAGCCCCAGCGTCGCCTGGTGGCCTTTCCTGGCAGCGGGAGTGGCGGTCGCCGCTGCCGCACTGT
The DNA here is from genome assembly GCA_020438845.1 of Mycobacterium sp. Classification (GTDB taxonomy): domain Bacteria; phylum Actinomycetota; class Actinomycetes; order Mycobacteriales; family Mycobacteriaceae; genus Mycobacterium. The sequence continues at coordinate 37,293 of JAGQTV010000016.1, forward strand.
GGTGGATGCCGCGCCGGCGATGATTGGAATCTCGCCGGGAACTATCAGCCGCCTCGCTGCGACTAGGCAGTTGAGCGACCATGTCTGGCGTCGCGCAGCGGACGAAGGGGAGATGGCGTTGAGGAGACCGGTGGAGGCCACGCCGCTCTTCGAGTCACCCTCGGAGCCGCCGATGGCATCGGTTGTCGGGGGCATCGATGCCCACGCCTAAGACCGCTGCCGACCGTACGGTTGCCGAATTCTGGCGGTCCTATGTCGCAGCCGGCCCGGGCGGCGTCGGGTATGCCGCGCGGCATCCGCTCCATGCTCTGCGCGCGCTTCTCGCAATTCAGAGGCTCCGAGTGGTCTTCCCCACGGGTCAGTCCGATACCCCTGGTGGCGAGGAAGTCCGTCGCGTACTGCACCAAAAAGGCCCGTTGGGCCTGCCGGCCCGGTGGTGGGGATACTCCGCAGTTCCGGTCATCGACACAGCCAACTCTCTGGACAGTCCCGACGCCAAGCGACTTCGTTACAACCTTCGCCTGGCCGAGGAAGACGGCATCACGTGCCGAACCGTGCCGCCGAACGAGCGGTCCGAACTGCTGGACATGGCCAATCACCGGGAACGCACCCACCCCGACCCGGCCTACCGCGTGGAAGTACCGGACAACGATGATCTCTTCGGCCACGACTTCTGGATGGTTGCGGAGGACGAAGCCGGACAGCCACTACTTCTTGCGGTGGTGGCAATCGACGGCGATTTAGCGGTGCTGCGTTACTTCCGCACCCTGGGTGACAGTGAAACCCACACGCTGAGTCGCTCTCTCGCCCACCAGATGATCATCGTGGCGCTGGCCGATCGGGACGTGAAGTGGCTATTGGACACCAACCCGCCGGCCAACCAATCGAACGGAGTGCGAACGTTCCAACGAATCGTCGGCTATCGCCACGTCCGCATCCGTAGACCACGGGCACAGCAACCGCGATAGTCAGGCCGACGGCTCCGTCGCCTGGATCGGTCCTGGAATCACCCGGATCGACACTGACCGCCGCCCAAAGCGACCAGGTGATCGATGCCTTGGAAAGTGCCAATCACGCTCCGGTGAACGTTCCCCCGGCTACGGCGGGCACTATCAACGCGATGCTGGCGGATATGCAGGCGCCGGGCACGAGCCTTCCCCCCAGTTTCGACACGAACGGGAACGCATTGGCTCAGGACGCGGCCAACTACTGCGGCTGAACGGACTCCACCCACTCACCGAGGCTCGGCCCTGTGCGGCCGGGCCTCGGTGTGCGCGCGGCCCATCGGGAACTTGAGCCGGCGACTTCAGGCGCGGGCCTTCTGCCACACCGAGACGTGCTTGTCACTGTCTGCAGTGAAGGCAGATCGGTCCCAATCCCCATAGCGAGCAACGAGATCCAGCCCAGCCAGTTGGGCCATGAGATCGCACTCCGAGGGCCAGATGTAGCGGAAATTATTCACGAAATGCCGCACCGTCCCGTTCGGACCATGCAGGTAATGGTGCGACGTTCCGGTTTGCGTCGTCACGTCGATGACATCGACGCCGGCGAAGTCCTCACCAACGGCGAACGGCACGGCCCTCTGCCCAGGGACGAGTCGTCGCAACGGCGGAACGAACAGTTCGACGACGAAATGGCCGCCCACCGCAAGATGCCTCGCGGCGTTACCGAAACATGCGACCTGTTCCGCCTGGGTACGGAGGTTGGAAATGCTGTTGAAGGCGACGAAGACCAGCCTGAACTCACCGGCCACCCGCGTGGTTGCCATGTCGCCCACGACGGCGGGAAGTTCGTCCTCGCCGATCTTCTCGCGGAGGCGAGCCAACATCGCGGGCGAAAGATCTATCCCGACCGTGCGAACGCCTCTTCGCAGCAGCGGAATGCCGAGTCGGCCGGTTCCGATGCCGAACTCGAGAGCCGGGCCGGATCCGGCCAACTCCGAGAGCAATTCAACGGCAGGCGCGACGACGGCCTGAGCGAACATCGCGGATTCGTCGTGGTCGTACGCCGCAGCGGTAGCCGCATCCCACAGGTCGCTGGTCGCCATCGGTTCAGGCTAAGCGAGGGATGCTCACGTTGACCTCCTGTGGGCGGAGTTGCCCCCCGCCCCATAACCCAGTTGAACCAGCCGCAACCGACTGGACTCGGCACGATCCTGTTCCTCCAACTCGAGGTTGATGCGGGCCAGTTCATCGCGCAGGCGAGGCAGCCAATGCTTGCTCAACGCCCGGGCGCGTAACCGGGTGGCACGGTACTCCCGTTCGATTGTCGCCAAAGCCGCAGTCGCCACGGCATGTTCGGCGGCAGCAACCAGCGCCACCCGGTGGAATTGACTGGCGCCCAATGCCGCCGAACTCGTATAGACGACAGCGTCATCCTCGGTGGGCGGAAGCACGCACTGCACACCGTCCGGAAAGCGCACCCCGGTGGTTGTCGTCCAGTCGACGGTTATGGACGCTCGTTCGCGGGGCGTGGCGAGCGTAATCGCCCCCTGGCCACCGAGCATCAACGCTCGCAGGTACCAGACATCAGCCTCTCGGCAGGCGGTTTCCCAGGCGCTTCGGGTGACCTCGACCCGGGCCTTCAGCCCGTCCCGCCTGCTGGCGAGCAAGCGCAGCTTCTCCTCGAGCAGCGTGACTCCCCGCTCGGCGAGTTCAAGCCGGCTCATCAGCCAGAGCCGACCCATTCGTCCTGGGGGTGTCTGAAGTGTGGGCACCGGATTCCTCAGTCCGTGGCGTTTCCGTACCGGTCCAAAAGATCTTCCGGAAGCATCGACAGTTCGCTGCGCGCCAGCCGAAGCACCACTTGCCACCCACGCGTCAAAGTCTCTGTGAGACTGCGTGTCTCGTCAGGGCGCTGGTCGACCAATTCCCGGATGAATCCATCCTGGAAGAACAGGTAACTGCGGTCGGTCGGGGTCAGCGCCTCGGTACCGATGAGCTCGGCGAGTTCGCGCAACTGCCGCGCCTTGGCGAGGGCGGCCAACAACTGAGCCGCCAGCGGAAGATGATCCTCACGGGTACGCCCCGGTCCCGCTCCGCGGCGCATCAACCGTGACAGTGAAGACAGCGCATCGACCGGCGGGTAAATCCCGTTGAGGTGCAGTTGACCCGAGAAGATGATCTGACCTTCGGTGATATAGCCGGTGAGATCCGGTACCGGGTGGGTGATATCGCCACCGGGCATCGTGAGGACCGGCAGCACAGTCACTGAGCCCGGCTGTCCGGCTATCCGCCCGCAGCGCTCGTAGAGCGAGGCCAGATCGCTGTACAGGTAGCCGGGATACGCTCTGCGAGCGGGAATTTCGCCCCGCGCAGCCGATACTTGCCGCAACGCTTCGGCGTAGCTCGTCATATCGCTGAGCACCACCAGGACATGGCGGCCCTCATCGAAGGCCAAATGCTCGGCCACCGTCAAGGCGATGCGCGGGGTCAGAATCCGTTCGATGACCGGGTCGCTTGCAATGTTGAGCAACATCACCAGTTCACCTGCAGCGCTGCGGAATTCCAGAACATTACGGACGTAGGCGGCATCAGCGTGAGTCAGGCCGATACCGGCGAACACCACACTGAACGGCTCACCACCGGCTGTGGCCTGAGCGGCGATCTGGCAAGCCAGCTTCAAGTGTGGTAGTCCCGGCAGCGAGAAAACCGGTAGCTTCTGGCCGCGCACCAAGGTGGTCAGCCCGTCGATCACCGAGACGCCGGTCAGCACCGGTTCGGCCGGCGGGTCGCGGCGCACCGGATTGAGCGGATCGCCGTTGACCGAGACCATCCGCACACCGGTCACCGGAGGCCCACCGTCGATCGGTTCTCCGCGACCGTTGCACGTCCGGCCCAGCCAGCCCGCGCCCACCACGATCCGCAGCGGCTCCCCGCTGAACCGGATGCTGGTGCCGGACGTGCCCATTCCCGACGTCCCCTCGAGGACCTGGACGACGGCGGTGTCCTCGTCGACCTCGAGCACAAGTCCGTGCCGCTGAGTACCGTCGGCCAGGGAAATCGAGACGTATTCATCCCAGCCGACGCCGGTTACGCCGTCCACGACGGCCAGCGGCCCGCGAAGTTCCCGCACTCCGGTGAAGTCGATCCAGCTGCCGGCACCTTTCATCGCAGCTGCCGCAATCGGGTCACGATCTGGTCCCGCCGTTGAGCCGCCACTGTCGTATCCGAGGGATCGCCGTCCGCGCGTGCGCGGATCAGCGGGCCGAAATCGACTTCCTCTACGAGTTCGGCCGGTACGCCGGAAGCGACCAGGTTGTGGCAGGCGTCGATCACCGACAACACGGCGTCGACGAGCGAGGCTGTCTTTTGTGGCGCACAGTGCGCGTCATTTTCAATCAGGGCGTTCTGCTGCAGCACCGCTTCGCGCAACAGCCGACCGCCGAGTAGCTCGATTCGCTCGCTATCGGCCAACGCCGTGACGCCGACCAGTTCGGTCAGCGCCGCCAACCTGTCCGACTCGTTGAGGAGCGCAAGCACCCGGCCGCGGTGGGCAGCCCAGTCGATATCCCCGGCCGCCGCATGTGCCGCGCCAAGTGGCTCGGCGTCCCGGGAGAACGACGCCGACCACGACACCGCCGGGTAGTGCCGCGAATACGCCAGATCCCGGTCGAGCGTCCAACGACAGCGTACGAATCGCTCAGTGTGGACGGTGACCGGCTCGGACATGTCGCCGCCCGAAGGGGAGACCGCCCCGATCACGGTGACGGAACCCGGCAGGCCACCAAGGGTATCCACGTAGCCGGCCCGCTCATAGAACGCCGCCAGTTCGGTGGCCAGGGTCGCCGGATAGCCTTCTTCGGCCGGCAGTTCGCCCATCCGGGAAGCGAACTCCCGCAACGCTTCTGCCCACCGCGACGTCGAATCGGCAATCACCACTGCGTGGTATCCCATATCGCGGTAGTACTCAGCGACAGTTACTCCGGTATAGATGCTGGCCTCTCGGGCCATCATCGGCATGTTCGAGGTGTTGGCGATGATCACACTTCGGTCGGCCAGTCGCCCACCAGTGCGGGGATCGACTAGTTCAAGCATGTCGGCAACGATCTCGGCCATCTCGTTGCCGCGCTCGCCACAACCGACGTACACAATGACGTCGGCATCGCACCATTTCGCAAGTTGTTGCAACAGAACCGTTTTCCCGGTTCCAAACCCACCTGGAACCCCGGCGGTGCTGCCGAGTGCCACCGGGAAGAGCAGGTCCACGACGCGTTGACCAGTGTTCAATGCAGCGATGTCGTCGCGCCGATTCCGATACGGCCGCGACCGACGTACCGGCCAGGACGATCGCATCGAGACCGGGTTGCCACCCACGCTCGCAATCGCCTCATCAACGGGGTAGAACCCTTCGACGGCAATGGAATCCACCAGTCCTGAGGTACCCGGCGGAACCTGAACGCGGTGTTCCACCGACCCGGCGCCGGCCACCACACCCAGCACTGCGCCGGCACCCACGGCATCCCCGGGCTCCACAGTCGGCGTGAACGCGAAGCTCGCCACGTCACTGTGGGTGTAGCTGCCCGCCCCCAGCCATGTTCCGGCGGCGGTCAGCGGCCTGAGCAACCCGTCGAACACCCCACCGAGCAGACCGGGACCCAACTCTGCGGACAGCGGAAACCCCTGCGGTACAACGCTGTCACCCGGTTTCAGTCCACCGGTGTATTCGTAGGCCTGAACGGTAAGGTGGCCATCGGTGATCGCCACCACCTCGCCCGGAATGCTCTGCGGCCCTAGCCGAACCAGATCGCCCATCGCCACTGCGACACCGCATTTCGCTTCGACCAAAGGGCCCGAGACGCGGACGACGCGCGGCGAATCAGTCACGACCACAAGCCGTCGGCTTCCGGGGCAACGTTGTCGATGGCACGGGTCGCGATCGCCGAAAGGCTGAGATCGAGTCGGCGACGGCCCAGTTCCGCCTGCACTCCGCCCTCGGGATCTTCGACCAGGTGCGCGTCGTCACCCAATGTTGCCCGGGCGGTGCGGGACAACGCGTTTCTCCACAGCGGGTAGCCGGCGTCCTGGTGTAGCCGAAGAACGGCCTCGGCGGCGCGCCGTCGCCACAGCCGGTACGCGTTGTCCTGGGCGGCAAGCACTTCGCGCCGCAGGCTTCGGCGCAGGGTCGCATCTTCGATTGCCGCGACCCTGGCTCCCGCGGCTTCGCCCGCTAAACGGGCCTTTGCGAGCATCTGCTCGGCGGTGCGTGTGGCCTCGTCGAGGAGTCGGAGCGACTCGGCCTCAGCCTCGGCGATCGCCCGCTGAGCATCGGCATTCGCCCGTCGCAGCAATTCGGCTCGCATCGGCTCCAGGGCGGGCCTCATCCGTTCGGGATCAAGGGAACTCACGGGCACATCACCACCGTCGGCACCGTCGACTCCCGCATCTCGTGGGTGAGGGCTTGGGCAGTCGAGTCCGTCAGGATTACCAGCGAAGTCGAAGCGGGCAGGTCGCGCCAGGCCCGGCGGGCCTCGTCGGCCCCTTCCGCCGTCATGACGATCGCTCCGGCGAGCGCGTAACCGCCCACCCGCGCCGGTTCACCGATGACGACGACCGCTCCCATATCAAGCCTGCTGGATCAGGATGATCGCGATGACGAGACCGTAGATGGCGATCCCTTCGGCCAGGCCGACGATCACCATCGCCCGGCCGAATAGCTCGGGTCGCTCACTGAGGGCAGCCAGGGCCGCCGCGCCCGTATAGGCAACGGCAATCGCGGCCCCGATCGACGAGCCCGCGACCGAGATCGCCGCACCCAATAGCGCCGCCCAGTTGCTGCCTGGTCCGCTCGTTCCACCAGTCGCAACCTGGTCGGCGGCGGCGGGCCCGGCAGTCAGCGCCGCGGTCAGCACAACCATTCCGCCTACCAACAGCACCGCATTGACTGTCCAGAACAATCGCATGGCCAGCGGACCCCGGCGGCGCAACAGGGTCAGACTCACGGCAAACCCGCTGATCAGTGCGGGCAAAGCGATGATCAACATCAGCATGTCGAGGTCTCCGATCGGTCCATGGGAATCCGCCACGGTGCAAAGGCACTGCCCTCGCCGACAAAGACCCGCGAGAACAGCTCGTAGAACTCCAGCCGCAGCGCCTGGACGCCGGCGACCAGCGCCTCAAGTGCGAACGCGATGACGTTACCCACCACGAACAACAGCACTGCTGACACCATGCCCGCCCAGCCGTCATGCCACAAGGCCTGCACGCCGCGCCACACCACCCAGCCCAATGCGGCGTGCGTCATCCCGAAGGCGGCCAGTCGGGCGAACGACACGACATTGGAGCCCATCCGCACCACGAGGTCGAACCCGCCGATCGCGGCTTGCAGAACAGCTTGTCCACCGCCACCGGCCTCCGCGAAAAGCCCGACGACGGCAAGGCCGATGCCAAGCACCGCCAGCGCAGCGCCGACCGGAAGCAGGGGCCCGACCCTGGTGACAAGACCGGCCACCGCGATCCCGAGCCCGACGAATACGGTTGCCCCGGCTATCCCGGACGGGGCGTAGAGCGCCACCTTGAGGCCGCCTTCGCGCCAGCGGTTGACGGCACCGGCGGCGTAAGCCAGTCCCAGCAGGACCGCACCGAGCGCCAACGCGACCAGCAACAGTCGCAACGGATCCTCCAGAGGAGCCAGCCAGAGCACCGGAACCACCCCGGTGGGCCCGAAGAACTCTCCGTAGAGCGCACCGAAGATCGCGGCGGCCAGTCCCGCTGCAGCGACGAAAGCCCACATCGGCTTCAGCTTGGTCAACTTGGGTATCCAGCCCAGCCTGATCATGGCGGCCCCAGCCACCAGCAACAGACCATGCCCGACGTCGCCGAACATCATCCCGAACATGACCACATAGACGATGCCGGCCCACACCGACGGGTCGATGTCGTGGTACGGCACCGTGCCGTAGGTCTGCACCAGTTGCGCGAAGCTGCGGCGCAGGCTGCCACCGCCGCCGAGAAGCGTTGGCGGATCTGCCGATCGGGGCAAGGGCATTGGCACCACCGTGGCGCCGGTGCCGTCGAGTCGCGCGGTCAGATCCGGCAGTTGATCGGCGGCGCACCAGCCCGCCAGTGCCGCCACGTCGCGACGGTGTACCGCGCCCGCGGCATAAAGTTGCAGTTGCGCCTCGCCGGCCAGCAGGTCGGTGCGACCGTCACGTTCCCAGCTACGCAGGTCAGGTGGCCCTGCCGAGAGCTTCATCGCCGTTCCGGCATCGGCGGGTGCGCTGTGAAAGCCCAGCCGTTGCAGCGCTTGCGCCGCTTCGCCGGGCTCGGCGCTCTGGTTGAGGGCTGGTTCGTCGAACTGAACCACTCCGGCATCCGCCACCTGCACCAGCGCATCGCGCAACGTGTCCTCGACGGCGACCAAGGCGATCCGTTGCATCTGGGCCGGGGCCCATCGCCGTCGTCGTGACGGCGCCTCAAACGAGGGCATCGTAGGCCTCCAGCGGGCTGCCGCCCCGTGCGGCGAGATGTACGGCAGCACGGCAGCGCCAAGCGTCAGCGCCCAGCACCGCAGCGGCACCGACCAGCCGTGGTCGGGCGAACCCGGTCCCGGCCACCAACTGGAATCCATCGCGTTCCACGCGGGTCCACCAGCGGGCCTCACCCCGCCACAGGTCATCCACGTTGTGGATGTCAGCGATCGACCAGCGGGCCCGAACCGGCAGCGCCGCGATGAACGACGCAAGGTCGTCGGCGGCCATGGCTGCCGGGCCGAGGATCCGGGCGGCGCGGGCCGCCGGCTCCTCCAATAACCGTCGTCGCTGGGCGAGGTGCCTGCGGGCCACCAACAGCGCCAAAGCGGCTACCGCCCAGCTGCTGGCCTCGGGAACCGTTGTGGCGACTCGGACAGCCCAGCTGACCTGCACCCCGGCGGCAATGTCGGCGGGCGCACCACCGCCAGGATCGCCCCACAGCGACTGCGCCAGCGCACGGCGAAGTTCGAGCAGTGAGGAGGTTTCGCGCAGCCGGGACCATGCCGTCGCCAAAGCGCCCAAATCAAACGAGGGTGCCCTGACCGCGCCTGCCAGCGCGTGGGCGTGGGCGATGATGTTGGCGGCCTCGAACCCGGCTGCCAGTGACCTGATCGCCCGGGCGCCCTCCCGAGGCTGCCAGCCCGCGAGCACTCGCAAATGCCACAGCGGAGTCGCGGCCACTGCATGTTCGGTCTGAGCTGCGCTCTGGCCGATCACGATGCCCCGGCCATAGGGGCCATCGGCCAGAGCGTGCTGCGCATCGGCAAGCGACCCCAATACAGCAATCCCCCGGGTGCCTCCGGCCCCCAGCCGCCGGCTGAGCAGACCCTTGGCGCGGACGCTTCCGGCGACCCATCCCGCACTCACCCTTGCGTTGCCCCGCTCTGACTTTGAGTCGCTTGGTTTAGCAGCTCCCGTGCCTCGGCCACCACCTTGTCAACATAGGCGGCCATTCGAGCGTCCGCCCGCTTCTGGAGTTCTGCGATGTCGGCAGCAGTTCGGGCCCGGACGTCATTTCGCGTCGCCGCCGCCCGGCTACGGGCTGTCGCTTCCGCCTCCGCCCGCACCCGTTCCGTTTCCGCGCGTGCCCGCGCAACCGTCGAATCGGCTTGTCGACGAGCGGCGTTGCGGACTTCGTCGGCGTGCGCGGCACCCTCGCGCCGGATGCGGGCCGCTTCGTCTTGAGCATCATCGAGAAGTTCCAGGAGCGGAACCAGTTCGGCAGCCGCGTCGCTGACCCGATCAGCGGGAACGCCCGGTCGCCCGGCGGACCCCGGCGCGCCGGTGGGGCGGAAGCGTTCCAGGAAGTCGCGCCACTGCGGCATATTCCCTCCTCGCACGGCAATTATGCTCCGGCGCCGCAAAGGCTGCCAGAGCAGGCACCTGTGCCGGCCCGTCTCCACGACAGGCACAATTGACGAATGCCTGTTAGTGATCTCATCGTCGCTGCGCTCAGCGCAGCAGTCCTGTCGACCTCACCCCGGCCAGCGTGATGGCGTCGCGCCGCCCGCTGAACGGTCTCTCGGATATCCGGGCGTTTTTCCACAACAACGCCGTACCCGTGTACTTCGTCTCACCGACGCCGTTCAATCTGCTGGGTATCGACCGATGGGTACGAAACTTCTTCTACCTGAACTACTTCGACTCTTTCGAGGGGGCCCACCCGCGCGTCTTCGTACCCCGCCGGCGCAACCGCAGGGATTTCGACTCCATGGGCGACGTGTGCAATCACCTGCTGTCCGATCCTGAGGCGCAGGCTTTCATCGCGGATCGTGGACCCGGCGGCAAGGCCTGCTTCGTGATGCCCGACGAGGAGACCTCGGTGCTCGCCCGCCAGGCCGGGCTCACCGTCATGGAGCCTTCGCCGGAACTGCGCCATCGCATGGACTCCAAGGTCGTCATGACTCGGCTGGCCGAAGAGGCGGGGGTGCCGAGCGTTCCCCACGTGATCGGGCGAGCGGGCTCCTACGACGAACTGCTTGCGCTGGCCCGCGCTGCGAACCTCGGCGATGACCTGGTCATTCAGGACCCCTACGGAGATGCCGGTTGCGGAACCTACTTCGTCCGCGGTGAGCGCGACTGGGCGGGTTGCGCCGACGACCTCGTCAGGCAACCCGAGGTCAAAGTCATGAAGCGCATTCGCAACGTCGAGGTCTGCCTCGAGGGCGCCGTCACCCGGCACGGCACAGCGATCGGCCCCGCGATGACCAGTCTCGTCGGCCACCCGGAGCTGACGCCGAGCGAGGGCACCTGGTGCGGCAACGATGTCTGGCGCGAGGTCCTGTCTCCGGCACAGACGCACACCGCGCGGGAAATGGTGCGGAAACTGGGCGACGTCTTGAGCCGCGAGGGCTACCGCGGCTATTTCGAGGTGGACCTCTTGCGTGACCTCGACTCCGACGAGCTTTACCTCGGGGAGGTGAATCCGCGGATAAGCGGAGCCAGCCCGATGACCAACCTGACCACCGAGGCATACGCCGACATGCCGTTATTCCTGTTCCATCTACTCGAGTTCATGGACGTCGAGTACGAACTCGACATCGACGAGATCAACGCGCGCTGGGAGCGAGGTTACGGCGAGGACGAGGTCTGGGGTCAGGCGATAATCGCCGAAACCTCGCCGGACTTCGAGATCTTCACTGCCGCACCCAGCACCGGTGTGTACCGCCTCGACGAAGCGGGGCATGTCTCTTTTGCGCGTGCTGCCACCGACTGGGAAACGGTGGCCGACGAGACCGAGGCCTTCTTCATGCGGGTCGCAGCGCCTGGCGACCTACGCTGCGAGGGCGCCCAACTCGGCGTGCTGGTCACTCGCGGTCACCTGCAGACCGACGACTACCAGCTCACCGAACGCTGCCGCCGCTGGGTGGCAGGCATCAAGGCGAAGTTCATCTCAACACCCTTGGCGCCGGCCAACCCCACTGTTTCACGCCTCGTCGCACGAGCGTGAGCGTGCGCGAGCCCTTCGCCGCGCGCACGCTCGGCGGTGAACCCGGTGCCGTCCCGGCCGGCATCTCGCTGAGTAACTGGATGTCGGACCCCTATGACCGGTGGTCGTTGCAGCACGTCGAGGACATGGTGCCGACCGCCGTCATCTCACGCGGGACGGAGTCGCCGGCGATACTGCCTGCCGCCATGGCTCCGGTGGCCGACGTGCCGGTGACCAGTTCTGATGGGACCCCCACCACCGTCGGCGCAGTGATGGCCAGCACCGCTACCGACGGGTGGGCCGTCGCGCACCGCGGCTCGCTAGTGGCCGAGGAGTACCGTTCCGGCCTTCACGCCGAGACCCGTCACCTACTTTTTTCGGTGAGCAAGTCGCTCGTCGGGGCGGTTGCCGGCGCGCTGCACGGAGCCGGTGCGATCGACCTGGATGCTCCAGTCACCAGTTTCGTTCCGGCATTGGCGAACTGCGGATACGACGGTGCGGTGGTGCGCCACCTACTGGACATGCGATCGGGCATCGCCTTCTCAGATGACTACAACGACCCGACCGCGGAAATCCACATCCTCGACCAGTCCATGGGGTGGGCGCCCAGAAGCGGCCCAGATACTCCGGCCACCTTGTTCGACTTTCTGCTGACCTTGCGCCAGAAATCTCCTCATGGCGGACCGTTCCAATATCGCTCCTGTGAGACCGATGTCCTCGGCTGGATTTGCGAGGTCGCGGGTGGACAACGGATGCCCGGACTGATGTCGGAACTGGTGTGGAGCAGAATCGGCGCGCAGTGCGACGCCACCATCGGCATAGACAGAGCCGGAACCGGGATGTTCAACGGGGGCGTCAGCGCCTGTCTGACGGACATGCTTCGGTTCGGGTCGGTGTTCTTGTGCGATGGCATCTCGCTGACCGATCAGCAGGTGCTGCCGGAGGCCTGGATCGCCGACACCCTCAACGGCGGACCCGACTCGCGTCAGGCGTTCGCCGCCAGCCCCGATCACACCCGCCCCGGCGGGATGTACCGCAACCAGATGTGGTTTCCCTACCCGGGCAACGATGTCCTGTTGTGCCTGGGCATGTTGGGTCAGATGATCTACATCAACCGCGCCACCCAGACAGTGGCGGCCAAGTTGTCCACCCAGGCGCATCACCACGGCCCGAACGTTCTGTGGGACACGGTGGGAGCTTTCGATGCCGTGGCAGCCGAACTCTCGGGATATGCGAGGCTCAGCTAAAGGGTTTCTGCTGCAGCAGGATTCGTGGGTTGCTATTTGGTCAACACCCACGCCGTCGTGCTGCGTCCGCCGATTGGGGCTAGTTACACTCACCGCGTGAGCCGATCACTCCTCCGTATGGCGACGACGGCATCTTTGTTGTGCGCTCTCGTGCTGGCCGAACAGCATCGCGCTGTCACGGCAGAGGCTGCACCCCTCCAATCGATCGCAGTGATCGGCGACTCCTATACGGAAGGGTCCGGCGAAGGTGGGACCGGCCCGAATTCATGGCCTCAACTGGCCCAGGGTCTACTGGCGAGCGAGGGAATCGGCGTCGTTGCCGACGTGGCGGCGGAGGGGGCCGCCGGTTACGGCCACATCGGCCTCGGCGGCGATCTGTTCAGGGATCTCGCCACCCGCGTGGTACGGCCCGATGACGCCCTGGTGGTGTTCTTCGGCTCCCGCAACGACGAACCCGTTGATCCCGTGACGTTTGTCGCTCTGGCGGCAGCCACCCTCCTGCAGGCCCGGCTCACCGCGCCTGCAGCCAGATTTCTGGTGATCGGCCCGCTTTGGCCGATTCAAGAACCGCCTTTGGCGGTATTGCGAATACGCGACACCCTGCGCGACCTGGCCGGCCTGATTGGCGCGGTATTCGTCGACCCAATCGCCGAAGACTGGTTCGCCGGTCGGCCAGACCTCATCGGCAAAGACGGTATCCACCCCAACGACGCGGGGCACGTCTACATGGCCGACAAGATCGCGCCGTTCATGTACGACCAGCTGGTCGTTCAGGTCTGATCCTGCCGAAGACCCCCAGCTGCGCCACTCGATCCACTGAATCTGCGGTCAGAGCAGAGTCGATGCTTAGCTGCTGCGCTCGATCCATCCGTTAAGCGCATCTTCGAGGGCGGCGGCTAGCGGTACGCCGGCCTTTTTGGCGGCCTGCTCGAATTTGGTGATCAACTCCGCCGGGACCGAGGCATTGACCTTGGAGCGGTTCGATTCCGGTGGGGCCGACGAGTCGGTGAGGGCCACCGGTGCGTGTTGCTGGGCAGTCTTGTCAATCACCTCGCGCAATGCCGGTATCGCATTAAGCAGGCTCGTCAGGTCATCCGCTTCGATCCGCAGCACCTCGGTCGGCCCGGTGGTCGTTACGGTCGCCGAACGCAACTTCCCCTGTCGAAGCGCAGATTCGCCGATTACCTCACCCGGTCCCAATGTGGCGATGTGCTCTCGGCCGACGTACACCCCCACCTCCCCGCTGAGCAGGATGTAGCAGGCCTGTGAAGGCGTCTGCTCGTGAATCAGCGGCCACGGCGCAGAAGACGAATCGTGATGCGCCACTTGGACGAGGCGCATCAGTTCGTCATCCGTGAAGTTCTCGAACGCGGCAAACTCCCGCAGCCGGCGAACGTCGTCGCTTTGGCGTAGTTCGGTCCACGGCTTCCGACCACTCTTGTCGTTGGCGCCCATTTACGAGGTACTCCCCTCTTCGTGGCGTCGGCCCAGGCGACACCCATCGATTAAGTATCGGCGCGCAGGGTGGCTGGCGTCGATTATCGGGCAACATCCCACCCACCTTCTACCAGAGTCGAACCAATACAGCAGATGAATCGGGTAGGCATAGGCCATGAGCCAGTACGCCGCCGAATATCTGCAGACCGTCGGCACGCTTCTGCAGCGCGTCAAAGACGAACAACTGCCCGTCCTCGATGCCGCCGCTGCGCGGATAGCCGATTGCATCATCGGTGGCGGGCTCTGGCACGTGTTCGGCAGCGGGCATTCACAACTCTTGGCCGCGGAACTCTTCTACCGGGCCGGCGGGCTGGTGCCCGTGAATGCGATTCTGGATGTGCCACTTTCGGTGCTGGTCAACGCACGCCGCTCCACCTGGCTGGAACGAGTCCCCGGGTATGCCGAGCAACTGCTGGTGGACGAACCGCTGCACGCCGGAGATGTGATGCTGGTGATTTCCAACTCCGGCCGCAATGCCGTACCGATCGAAATGGCGCTGGCGGCGACGGCGCGCGGCGCCACGGTGCTGGCCCTGACCTCAGTGCAGTTCTCACGGCGTGTCACTTCCCGCCACCCCAGCGGAAAGAAGCTGCTCGACTGCGCCGATCTCGTCTTCGACAACTACGGCGCCGACGGTGATGCCGCGGTCCAGGTTCCGGGTTGCCAAAGTGCAGTGTCGGCCACCTCCACCGTGGTGGGCAGCGCGCTCTTGCAGGCACTGGTTGCCGGCACCGTGGCCGAACTGCTGCGTCGCGGCCACACGGCACCGGTCTGGCAGAGCGCCAATGGCGAGGCGGGCGAACACAGCAACGCGGAGTACCTCGCTCAGTATCGGGGCCGGATCAGACGGCTGTAGCCGTCGACGCCCGGCCGGGTCCCGGAATCTGCGTTATGCGATGTCGCTGCGCCGGGTTCGCGAAGATAGGCACCGTGAGGGTTCAGATTGTTGCCGTTCATGACCTTGCCAACGGTGTCGGCGAAAGTCCCCTCTGGGACGGGGACACCGTGCGATGGGTTGACATCACCGGCCGGACCGTCCACGGCCTTGGCCCCGACGGGGGCCTAGTCAGCCATGCCATGCCGGACTTTCCGTGCTTTATCGCCCTGCGACGAAGGGGCGGGGCCATCGTCGGGTTGCGACGGGAGCTGGCGTACCTGGATCTGGGAAGTGGTGAATTAGTCCACTGGATGGACGTCGAGCCGGACCGGCCGGACAACCGGTGCAACGAAGGGGGCGTTGACCCAAAGGGCCGGCTCTGGTTTGGCACCATGCAGTCCAACCTCGATCCGAGCGGCGCGGAAAGGCCGATCACAGCCACGACAGGAGCCCTCTACCGACTCGATCCCGACGGTGCCTGCACCCGCGTTCTGGACGACATCGGCCTGTCAAACACCCTTGCGTGGTCCCCCGACGGGGTGACGATGTATTTCGGGGACACGCTGCAAAACCGGATCCGCCGCTACCGGCTCGACGTAGACGGCGGGATCATCTCCACCGACGACTTCCATGGCCGGCCACCGGTGGGCGCGTGCGACGGTTCGGCCCTCGACACCGAGGGGTACCTGTGGAACGCCCGCTTCGGCGCCGGATGTCTTATCCGCTTCGCTCCGGACGGGTCCGTGGATGCCCGCATCGACCTGCCAGTCACCAATCCCACGTCCTGCTGTTTCGGCGGCCATGATCTGCGAACGCTGTACGTGACCTCCGCTCGGTTCGGCCTGACCGAGGCTGCATTGGGCGCGAACCCCAGCGAGGGGGCGCTGGTTGTCCTGTCCACCGATGTCCAGGGCCTTCCGGCCAACAGATTCGCGGGATAGCCGGCTGTGCAACGTCCTTACCGAGGCGTTGGCGCCGGCGATGGACATACGGGTGGAAACCATCGACATTCCGGTCACCGGCGGGGAGATCGTCCACGGAACGGCCGATTTTCCGCGGGACGGCGCAAACCTTGACCGAGGCGCTATTGCCGTTATTCGGGTACCGCAACCGGGGGTTACGCTTCGCGCAGGAAGGGGCCATCGATTATGAAACGGCGTAACGCGTGTGCCTTCGGCGGCATCATCACCGCGGCATTGTTGGCCGGGGATCTAATCTCCCCGTCAACGGCCGCTTTTGCGTCCGACGACACAACCACGGCAATCGAATCCGCAGCGTGGAATCCAGCAGTCTCCATCACCTTCTCGCCGGGCGAGGCCCATCTGGAGACAAATGACATCCCCAACCATCCACGCGACGAGTACTACGCGGTTCCTGATGACGGAGTGATCGTCCCCACGGCGTCTTCGGCGCACGTGGCCAAGGATCCGACAAGGGAACAGGCGTGGCGATTCACGATCCCCACCAATCCGCAATACTCCACCAACGTCACGTCGGCGCCACTGGGCTCCATCGGCGTGATGATCTCCGGTGCAGTGCTATTCAACCCCTACGAAGGCGACGCGAACACCGTCGCCATGGCGAGTAACTTCACGATCACCGATGCGTCAGGGATCACCGCCTCGTTCGTGGACGCCTGCGCCGGCCATCCGACTCCATTGGAAGGCGCCTACCACTATCACGGACTACCCAACTGCGTTGCCTCAGAGGTTGATTCACCAACCGGACCCTCGCATATCATCGGTTTCGCCTTGGACGGGTTCCCGATCTACGGGGCGCGGGATATCGACGGGAGCCCGGTCCCTGTCGAATTTCTTGACCAGTGCAACGGAATCGACAGCCCGACAACGGAGTTTCCCGCGGGTATCTATCACTACGTGCTGCCGGGAACATTTGATTCCACTTCGTCGATCAAGTGTTTCCACGGCATTGTCGACGTCTCGCAGATTATGCCGATGCCCCCCATGGCTGGGCCGCCAACGGATTCCACCGCGCAAAGTTCGCCGACGCCTTGATCCATTGCCTGTTCGATCTGAGTCCGTTTCACAAAGCGCACACCGGACGGCGTGTAGAGCGGTTAACTGATGCTCCGAATCATGGGATGAGCGGAGTACCAGATGGCGGCGGCCACCCAAGTAGCCGGATCGGCGAAGAAGTCAGGTAGCCGGTGGGAGTTCCTGCAGGGCCTGGGCAAGACCTTCATGCTGCCGGTCGCGCTGCTGGCGTTCTGCGGCATCGTGCTGGGGGTTGGTTCCTCGTTCGGCAGTGCAACGGTTCAACGACAGTTGCCGTTCCTCGCCTGGGGACCGCTGCCGGTCGTGTGGCACTGGATGACCAACACCGGATTGGTGGCGTTCACCTTTCTGCCCGTGCTGTTTGCGATGGCCATCCCGCTGGGTTTGGTCCGCCAGGACAAGGGTGTCGCGGCCTTCGCCGGGTTCGTCGGGTATGCGTCGATGAACCTGGCCATCAACTTCTTTCTCGACGCCCGAAACGTCGACGTGACCGACAAGGCGCAGATCGAGCACTACGCCATCCGGGACGTGCTCGGCATCCCCTCAATGGATACCGGCCTGCTGGGTGCCATCGCCGTCGGGATCATCGTGACCCACTTGCACAACCGCTTCCGCACCATCCAGATGCCCGACGCTCTGGCCTTCTTCGGCGGTACGCGTTTCGTGCCGATCATCTCGGCGTTGGTGATGAGCGTGGCCGGGGTGATCATTCCGTTCATCTGGCCGACGATCAACGCATGGATCGGGGATCTGGGCTCCCTGATCGCCGCCTCCGGTGTCTTCGGGCCGTTCTTCTTCGGTACCGGCGAGGCCCTGTTGCGGCCCGTGGGCCTGCACCACATCCTGGTGGCAATGTTCCGCTTCACGAAGGCCGGCGGTGCTGCCGACGTCTGCGGGACCGATGTCCAGGGCGCGTTGAACATCTTCTACGCGCAACTCAAATGTGGCCTGGACCAACCAATCAGCGAACCGGTACGGCATGCCACGACCTTCCTGTCTCAGGGCAAGATGCCGGTGTACCTCGGTGGCCTCCCGGGCGCCGCCCTGGCGATGTACCACACCGCACGGGTGGGCATGCGTCCGGAGATCAAGGCACTGCTGATCTCGGGCGTGGTGGCGTGTGTCGTCGGCGGCATCACCGAACCGCTGGAGTTCTTGTTCCTCTTCATCGCCCCGTGGCTCTACGCCATCCATGCGGTGCTGATCGGGCTGGGATTCCTGGCCGCCGCGGTATTGGGTGTGTTCATCGGCAACACCGACGGCAACATCATCGACTTTGTCGTGTTCGGCGTAATGCAGGGTACGCAGACCAAGTGGTACATGATCGTGGTGCTGGCGGCCATCTGGTTCGTCGTCTACTACGTACTCTTTCGCTGGGCGATCACCCGGTTCGACCTGGCCACGCCGGGTCGGGACGATGTCGTCGCCGCTCCTGAAACCACGACGACACCTGTTCCGGCGACGGCTGCACCGATGACCGCCACGCCGGCGAAACTGGTTGCCGGAAAATACGATCCGACGGCGATCCTGGCAGCCATCGGCGGACCTGACAATGTCGAATCGTTGGACAACTGCATCACCCGGTTGCGAATGGTCGTGGGTGATGCGAACCTGCTCGATGAGGCGAGCTTGAAGAGACTCGGAGCGGTGGGAGTGATCAAGCTGGACGACCACAATGTCCAGGTGGTCATTGGGCCACAGGTTCAGGCCGTGAAAGATGCCTTGGCAGAACTGATTCCGTAGACCAAATGACTGAATCGCACGACGATTTCGACACCGTCATCGACCGGCACGGCACCTGGTGCACCCAGTGGGACTACCTCGCCGACCGTTTCGGTGTGGCCGACCTACTGCCGTTCACCATCTCCGACATGGATCTGCCGACCGCACCAGCGGTTATCGCCGCGCTGCGGGCCCGGTTGGACCATCCCATCCTGGGCTATTCGCGTTGGCGCAACGACGACTTCCTGTCGGCCGTCGCCGAGTGGTACCGGACGCGTTACGCCGTCGACATCGACCCGGTATGGATCGTCTATGCGCCGTCGGTCATCTATCAGGTGGCGCGGCTGATCGAACTGTGGTCGCAACCCGGCGACGGTGTGGTGGTCCACACTCCGTGTTACGACGCCTTCCCGAAAACCGTCGCCGCGAAAGGCCGGCAATTGCGCCGAGTCCCCATGGGGGACTGGGCCGGACTCGAACGCGAGCTATCGCGGCCGGAAAATTCGGTGCTATTGCTGTGCTCGCCGCACAACCCCACCGGCCACGTCTGGACCGAGAGCGAACTCATCCGGATAGGACGGCTGTGCGCGCGGGAGCGCGTCGCAGTGATCAGTGACGAGATCCATTCAGACCTGACGCACCCACCGCATCGGCACCTGGTGTTCGCTCGGGTCACCGCCCAACTGTCCACCGCGCCGATATGGGCGGTGGTCACCTCGGCGTCGAAATCGTTCAACATCCCGGCGCTCACCGGCAGCTACGGGCTGATCGCCGACGACGCCACACGACGGGAGTATCTCGGGGCGCTCTCCGGCGACGGCCTGAGCTCACCGGCCGTTCTGGGTCTGGTCGCGACCATCGCCGCTTACCGGGAGGGCGGGCCGTGGCTCGATGCGCTGCGGAACTACCTGTGGCACAACCTCATCCTGGTCCAGCATCGCCTGGCAGAGGCTTTCCCGCAGCTGGGCTGGGAGCCTCCGCAGGCGGGCTACCTCGCCTGGATCGACTACTCGCGGCTTGGCATCGACGACGATGCGCTGCAGTCCGACCTGATCGGCACCGAAAAGCTGGCGATCATGCCGGGTACCGTCTACGGCTCGACCGGGCACATTCGCTTCAACGTCGGCTGTCCGCGCAGCAAGGTCGAACGCGGAATCGACGGGTTGATCCGCGCGCTGGACCGGCTGTCCTGAGAGACAACGACCTACCTCCCGAGACCAAGGGTCAATCCATGAGTGCGCGAGCTTGCTGTCTACTGCGACACCCTGAGATCGCCAGGGCGACGACCGCCAGGTCCTCAAGGAGACTCAGGTCAGCTCGCGAGGGTTACCTCGACGGATAGGCACTCGCCGACCGCATGGGCAGTGGCCCAGTCGTCGGCGCTGACCGCTCGGGCAAGATCGTCCACCATCGGGCTCCGTACACCCAGTTCCGCCAACCAAGCCGATACCGTAGCCGCGATGCCGTCGGCCGGTACCTGGACAGTGCGTCTGTCGTGCAACCGATCGGTCACGTGATACACCTTCGTCGAAGCGGCGGATCGATGGGTGATCGGTATCCCGTTGGGGGTCGCCACCCCGGGGGAGACCGTTGAGCTCTCCGGCCGCATCTTGCGCAGCTGCCGTCCGAGCAGGTGAACGAGGTTTCCCAGCCCCATCGGGCATATCGCGATCAACCCGTCGCCGCGACCGTAATCAGGGTTGCGCTCCATGTAGAACCGGATGTCGGGATCTTGGAGGTCGGCCGAAGAAACGCGGTGCTCGTGCTGTTTGATGCGTCGTTCGTGTTTGTGAACGACTCCCCATTTCTGGTCGAAGCTGTCCCCGTAGTAGGTGCGGCCAAGGGTTGCGATCAACTCTGCTGCCTCATCTGAGGTGACGTGCGTCCGCGACGGGTAGTACTCGCGAAGGTTGCGCGCCATCGCGAGATACGGGCGATACGTCAGGCAATCGGCCCAGAAGTAGACCCGATGGATGCGAGGCGAGATGAGTGGGGCAAGCATGCGCCGGATGACCACCCGCTGGATGAGCCCTTTCGATCGCCACTCGGGCCGCACGTATGTCAACCCCATGTAGCAGGTCGCGACCCGTCGTCCAGTGGAGAGCTCGACCACGCGGTGCCGCAGACCACAGAAGCCGATCAGCGTCTCACTACCTCGGAGCGCGAAAAGTGCGACCTCGTCCACGCTGGCCAGTTTCTCCTGAAACTGCTGGTGGTCCAGTTCGTGGTGAGGCTCGTAGAGAGCCCACATCTGGCCCAGTATCTGCGCTCCGAGCGCGTGAGAGGGCCGGATCGAGATCGTCGTGCGAGTGATGGTAGGCAACATGACAACAGTCCTTTCATCGAGCGCCCTGCGGATTTTCGCTGCTCGAATTCAGGTTCACGCGCCCAGATGATCTCCAGGGAAGGTGAAGATGAGAGTGCACTCACAAAATATGTTCAACGAATTTTCGGCGGACCACAGTGGCAAGTGACATCCGTCAACAGACCCAACGGCTACAGCTGGGGACGCCGGCGGACCAGGCGAACCAATAAGCCCACCAACGATTTACCAGCCTGCGCGACTGTGAAACATGAATCGACTCTTAGCTACCGCTCCGTTCGCGATGCCTGCAGCCCGGCCAGCAGCAGGGTCGGCGTTGACCTTCGCCCAATTCCTCTCGAGTCCGGCGAATCCGGCGCTCGCGTGTTGCGGCTTGCTTGGCATCCTCAACCCAGCAGATGAACTCGTTGCGAGCCAACGGCGTGATGTCCTTCCAGGCGGCAAGCGCCGCGGCGTCGCCGGACAATGCCGCCCGCAAATCCGGGGGCAGCTTGTGCACCACCCCACCGGGGATCTGCTGGTTGCGCATGGCCCCAACGCTACCCAAGGCGTGCGTCAAGGCCTCCTTGACGAAACGGGGTTTTGTCAGGTATTCCTTGACGCATGCTCAATCCGTCGCGATCCCCGATGCAGTCAATCGCGTTGCATGCCTTCCGCGAAGAACGCCCCGGCTGGCGGTGGCGTGGGTTGTACGACGCGACCTGGCCGCAGTACCGGTCTTGGTACCTGCGACCCGGAACCGGCAAGCGCCCAACGGTTTCCGAGGCCGAGCATGCCCTGCTGCGCTACATGCCGGAGCTCCATCCGACTTGGGAACGCCTCGTCGCGATGACTGGCCGAGATGCGACGACAGCGGCCATGCTGACGCACTGGAACATGCCGGCCTTTGCTCCAGCCTGCTCGCAGGTGGTGGTGAATTCCGTTCAGAGAGCACTGATTCGCAACTACGACTATCACCCCGATCTATTCGAACAAGTGGTGATGTCGACGCGGTTTTCCGACCGCGAGGTGATCGGAACCAGCGATTGCCTCTGGGGCCTGCTGGATGGGATGAATTCCGCTGGGCTGGCGATCTCGCTGACCTTCGGCGGCGCCAGGGGCAGCGGATCCGGGTTTGGCATCCCCCTGGTCGTGCGCTATTTGCTCGAAATCGCGGATACCGTCGAGGATGCCGTCGCTTCGGTTTCGCGAGTTCCAGTCTCGATGTCCTACAACCTGACTCTCACCGATCGCCATGGCGACGTGAGAACCGTTTACCTGGCTCCGGACCGGGTGCTCGAGGAGCGAGAGTGCCCGTTGGCGACGAATCACCGATTCGATGAGCCGGAGGACCCGGCTCATGCCCGCAGGTTCCGCAGTCTGGAACGGCAGGCACACCTTCGCGGTCTGCTCGCCGATGAGGTACCACCCGACGACGTGGCCGCCACCTTCCTACGGCCACCGCTGCGAAGCAGCGACTACATCAATGGTTTCGGGACGCTGTACACCGCCGACTACCGCCCGGACAGTGGCGAGGTTCACTATCGGTGGCCCGGTACCACTTGGACCCGGTGTTTCGACTCGACCGACGCAGAAATTCGCCTGGACGTGCCCGTCGGCTGACGACCGTAATATCGGTCTATGACCGCTGGATCCGACTTTCCGGCTCAGCTCCCGTTGGACCGCTTGACCGAGGACGAACTGGGTGGACTCATCCGTCAGATCACCGACGAACTGAGTGCACGTGGCACCCGTGAGGGTTTCGCTGAACTGCTTCGGCTGGTTGCCTATGTCGGCGAACGTGTCGGAGACACGGCGCGGCTGTTGGCGACGTCAAACTCATGGAGTCAGGTCGCCGAGATTTCGGGCACGTCCCGGCAGGCAGCCTGGGAACGCTGGCGGATGGCCTGAACAACAGACGGGAACCCCACGTTCGGCAAAGCGCGCACATCACTGCTTCCTGGACGCCGCCTTGACTCGGGCCCCCTTGGCGGGGCTGGACCTATTGGCGCAGCAGGGTTACTTGTCGGCCGAGCGAGTCGACGGAGCCGTCAACCCCGGAATCTGAAGCAACGGTGCCCCAGCATGATTGGCATCTGACTGCGCCACCGCAGTACCCGGCAGCGCCGCTGGCAGTTTCCCGTTGGCAACGGAAGTCATGAAGGCGGGGCACTCCAACTGGACTGCAAGCCCGGTGACCATCCCGGTCATCGCCGGGGTCAGACCGCTGTTCCCCTGCATCTCCGACACCGTGGTCGCGAGGTCCGAAGCCGGCTTAACCAGCTTCGGACAGAGCGACTGCCCGAAGTCGTTAATGGCCTCGCTGATCGGGCCGCTGGCGCTTGATGGGCTGGTACCCGAACCGCCCGCAGGATCAGCACCGGCCTCGGCGGGATACACCGCCATCGCGAGGGCGAGCCCGCCACCCACAGCCACCGCGGCTCCGACACCGACACGCCGCACCACTCCCAGCTCGAGCCGGTTCCGATCCGAGCGTCCATCCCTGCGCTTTGATTTCACTCGGATAACACTGGTGCACAACTGTCACTGTTGTGACACGGCCAGATAAAGGTTTGCGATCTACCCGTTTCCTTACCGATACCTCACCAATCCCTGAATCAATGACCCTCCGCAGTTGGCCACACCCTCAGTGGGACCCGATAGGGTCGGCGTTGACGCTTTGTGAGCACGCTCGAGAGGACAGTGATTCGGCGATGACGGATTCCACCGACAATCCCGCTGTGCAGGCATTCAACGCCGGCAAGATGGGCGAGTTCAACAAAGGCATCGTCGAGGAGTTCCGCTCGAACGGAGGCAAAGTCGGCGGCCCCTTCAAGGACGCCACGCTGCTGTTATTGACCACGACTGGCGCGAAGTCAGGGCTACCGCGACTCAATCCGTTGGCGTACTTCACCATTGGCGGAAAGATCATCATCATCGGCTCCAAGGCCGGATCCCACACCAATCCCGACTGGGTGCACAACCTGCGCGCCGACCCACGTTGCCATGTCGAAGTCGGCACTGGCGACGGCGCGATCACGGACTATGACGCGACTGCCCGCGAACTGCCGTCCGAAGAGCGCGACGTCGTGTTCGCGAAGGTGGTCGCCCTGGCCCCGGGGTTCGGGGAATACCAATCCAAGACCAACCGGGTGATTCCAGTTTTCGAAGTGCAACAGGTGTGACGCCGTGCCGCCGTAACCAACGGTGGCGGTACGGAGTTCGCAGGTCGACACGCTTTAAGCGCGCAACTCCTTGGCCAGTTCGCCGAAGGCCTCGACCCACTTGCCCATGTCGGCGTCGGTGTGGGCCAGCGACACCAACCACTGATCGTCCATGCCGGGAGGCGTCAGGATCCCGCGGTTGATGCCCCACAGCCAGCCCAACTCGGCAGCATGGAAATCGGTGACGAGCTTGTAGTCGCGGTAGTTGCGGATCGGGGTGGGCGACCAGGTCACCGCGCCCTTGACCCCGAAACCGACGGTGTGCGCCGGCAGTTCGTACTCGCGGATGATGGCATCCATGGCTTCCATGGCGTTGTCGTTGACCTGTTCGGCCGCGGCCAACGCCTGCGGGGTGGCGACCTCGTCGACCGCGGCGGCCGCAGCCATGCACAGCGGGTTGCCGTTGTAGGTGCCGAAGTGGGCCATCCGGTTATCGACGACGACCTGCATGACCTCCTCGGTACCGCCGAAAGCGGCCAGCGGCAGGCCGCCGCCGATGGACTTGGCCAGCGTGATCAGGTCCGGCTTGACGCCGAGTCGCGCGGCTGCGCCGTGGGCGCCGGCGGTCAGTCCCGTCTTGACCTCGTCGAAGATCAGCAGCACGTTGTGGGCGTCGCACAGCGCGCGAACACCCGCGACGTAGCCGGCGTCGGGCAGCACGATGCCGAGGTTCTCGATGACCGGCTCCATGACCACGCAGGCCACGTCCTTGCCGTGGGCGGCCAGCTTGCGCTCCATCTGGCCGAGGTCGTTGTAGGCCACCGTGTGCACCACCCCGGCCTCGACGTCGAAGGGCACCTGCGGGATCGGGTCGTCCGCCGGGCCGATGTCCTCGATGGCCGGCTTGACCGACACCGAAAGGCCGTCGTAGCCGCCGTGATAACCGCCCTCGATCTTGATGATGGCCTTACGGCCGGTGTAGGCCCGCGCGGCACGCACCGCGTACATCGTCGATTCGGTGCCGGAGTTGGTGAACCGCAACATGTCCAGGCCGAAGCGCTGCTTGAATCGCTCGGCGACGTCCGTCGAGATCGGCGACGGCGTCACGAACAGCGTGCCGATGTCGTCCAGGGACTCTTTGACCTTGGCCACCACCGTCGGGTTGAGGTGACCCACGAGCATCGCACCGAAGCCCATCGACAGGTCCAGCACCTGGCGGCCGTCGCAGTCGGTGACATAGGCGCCGCGAGCCGACTTCACCCCGATCGGGTACGGATCCCAGTACTGGAAGCTGCTGGTGACGCCTAGCGGCAAAGTCTTGACCGAGCGGGCCGCGTGGTCAGCCGAGCCGGGCGTGGATTTGGCGTACCGCTCCCACTCTTTAGCCATGAGCGCCGAGACCCGGTCGGGGTCCACCGGCGTGTACGAACGAGGTAGCTGCCGCCAGCCCGCCGGATCATGAGCAGGAAATGTGGCGGCCACGTCTGTCGTTATGCTCATGAAAATCCCCTTCAACCACTCGGTATGTCCCGTCGGCAGCCTATCCCGCCAACTCCTCTTCGGCATTCGGAAATCGAGGACTCGTGGGCTGCGGTTTCAGCGCCGGGCAGTCGGTCGGACAATCACGAACTGAACTCGGCCAGCGAGGGCTACATCTTTAACAACAGCCACATTGTTAACATCGCGCAATGCGGGACTCATCGCGTACTACTAACCGTGGGCGATCGCGCCCGCTTTCCCGGCGCGACGCACTCCGCTACGCCGCCGGGTCGGCGTTGGCCGGGCTGAGTGCGACATCAGTCAGTCTCGGTACCCCCACCGCTGCTGCCGCCGCCCCCCAGTTGATCGACTTCGCTATGCGCCAGATACCGGCGGAGCACATTCGCGCTGCCGGCTATTCCGGGGTGATCAACTACGTGTCGGTATCGCGCCCCGGCTCCTCTTTTGGAGCCAAGCCGATCACCCGGCCCTACGCCGAGTCACTTACCGCTGCCGGCTTGGTCATCGTCAGCAACTACCAGTACGGCAAGCCGGGCGGAACGGCACCGTCGGACTTCACCCGGGGTTTCGCCGGCGGCGTCGCCGACGCCCGCACTGCCTGGCAGTTGCATACCGCGGCCGGTGGCGGCCAGAGCGCACCCATCTTCTTCAGCGTCGACGACGACATCAGCCGCAACACCTGGAATGCCGTTGCACTGCAGTGGTTCCGCGGAATCAACTCGGTGCTGGGAGTGCAGCGCACCGGGGTCTACGGGGGCGTCGACGTGTGCCAATGGGCCGCCGCCGATGGCGTCATCGGAAGTTCGAGTACACCCGGCCGCAGGTGGGCCTGGCAGACCCGTTCCTGGTCGCGCGGTCAGATAGACCCTGCCGCAGTCCTGTACCAGCGCGTTGTGAGTACAGCGTCGAATCCAGGTCCGATCGTCGGCGGGATCGAAGTCGACGTCAACGACGTCCTGGCCCAGGATTGCGGTCAGTGGAACCTACATCCGTGACGCTCGGAACGATTCCCTGTGGCGAAGTCGATCTCTGATCAGAGTGCTTCGCCCTGCTTGAACCACACGTAGACTTTGGCCTGGTGCGCCGGGGAGTCTGGTCGCCAGCCGACCGCGGCGACCCGTGAGGCGAGTGATGGCACAGAAGGATTCGGCGGCAGACACTCACGCTCCGCTGTTCAACCGCGGGTCGTGGTCGGAGACCCGCCGCGTCATCGAGATTCTGCGCGAGGAGACGGTCGGCGGGGCGATTCTGCTCGCCGCCGCCACGATCGCCCTTATCTGGGCCAACTCGCCATGGGCCGAGTCGTACAAGGCGCTGACCCAACTGCACCTCGGCACCGATGTTCTCGGCCTGCATCTGAAACTGTCTCTGACGGCCTGGGCCGCCGACGGCCTGCTGGCGGTCTTCTTCTTCGTCGTCGGGCTGGAACTCAAGCGGGAATTCGTGGCCGGCGATCTACGGGACCCGTCACGGGCGGCGCTTCCGATCGCCGCCGCGGTGGGTGGCATGGCGGTTCCCGCCCTGATCTTCGCCGCGTTCACCTGGGGTGCCGGTGATGACGCGGTGCGCGGCTGGGCCATTCCGACCGCCACCGACATAGCCTTCGCGGTGGCCGTGTTGGCGGTCATCTCCACGCATCTGCCCTGCGCGCTGCGGACCTTCCTGCTGACGCTCGCGGTGGTCGACGACCTACTCGCCATCACGGTGATCGCGGTGTTCTATACCGCGAAGATTCAGCTGGTTGCGTTGCTGATGGCGCTTATTCCCCTTGGGCTCTTTGCCATTGCGGTGCAACGGCGGGTTCGCAGCTTGTGGTTGCTCATCCCGTTGGCGATTCTGACTTGGGTGTTCTTCCACGAGTCGGGCATCCACGCCACCGTCGCGGGAGTGCTGCTCGGCTTCATGGTGCCAGTGCTGCGCAATGAGCGCGATGGCGACTCCGACTCCGGGCTGGCCGAGCATTTCGAGCATCTGGTCCGCCCGGTGTCCGCCGGTTTCGCGGTGCCGGTATTCGCCTTCTTCGCCGCGGGGGTCACGTTCGGCGGCTATAACGGCTTGCTGACAGCCCTGCGCAACCCCGTCGCACTAGGCATCGTCGTCGGACTGGTCGTCGGCAAGACGATCGGCGTGTTCGGCACCACCCGCCTGCTGGCCGCCTTCACCCGTGCCAGTCTCGATACGTCGCTGCGCTGGATCGATGTATTCGGTGTGGCCATGCTGGCCGGGATCGGGTTCACCGTGTCGCTGCTGATCGGGGATTTGGCCTACGGCCTGGAGTCCCCGCGCCAGGACGTGGTCAAGGTAGCCGTCCTGACTGGTTCGGTGCTGGCGGCGGTGTTGGCCGCACTGGTGTTGCGCGCCCGAAACCGGCATTACCGGGCCGTCTTCGAGATGGAAACCGCCGACGCCGACCACGACGGCGTGCCCGATGTGTACCGGGAGACTCCGTCGCGGGGTTCGTGATGACGCCGACTTGCGACGGAGTTGTAAGCCTCCTCCCCCTAAAAGAGAAGTGGAGTCACTTCTGGACAGGTCGATGGAAGTCTGGTTGCCTGTCCGCATGAGCGCATCTTCGGAGCAGTTCGAGACGATCCTCTACTCCTCGCGAGGACGAATCGCCACCATCACCCTCAACCGCCCAGAGCAACTCAATACGATCGTTCCCCCCATGCCGGACGAGGTCGAACGCGCCGTCGAGTTGGCCACGCGGAGCAGCGACATCTCCGTGATCGTCCTGCGGGGTGCGGGGCGCGCCTTTTGCGCGGGTTACGACTTCGGTGGCGGTTTCCACCACTGGGATTCGCAGATGACGACCGACGGGCAGTGGGACCCGGGCAAAGACTTCGACTTGGCAACCGCACCCCAAACCTCACCCACTCAGAAGTTGGCTTCCATCTGGCGAACGAACAAACCAGTCATCGCCCAAGTCCATGGCTGGTGCGTAGGAGGTGGCAGCGACTTCGCGCTCTGCGCCGACTTGGTCATCGCCAGCGACGACGCGGTGATCGGGACTCCCTACAGCAGAATGTGGGGCGCGTACTTGTCGGGAATGTGGATCTACCGGCTCGGCCTCACCAAGGTGAAGGAATACGCGCTGACCGGCAAGCCCCTCACCGGTGTCGAGGCGGCCAGCGTCGGTCTGATCAACCAGTCCGTGCCGTTCGCGGAACTGGAGACCACGGTAGCCAACCTCGCTGAGCAGTTGGCAGGCATTCCGCTCTCACAGCTCGCCGCGATGAAGCTGATCGTCAACCAGGCCTACGACAACATGGGGTTGGCCTCGACGCAGCGGCTGGGCCCGATCCTCGACGGCCTCATGCGCAACACACCTGACGCTCGACGATTCATCGACATCGCCGAGAATGGCGGGGTGCGCGCCGCCGTGACCGAGCGCGATGGACCATTCGGCGACTACAGCCAAGCCGACAAGACGCAGCAACCCAATCCTGAGCACGTGATCATCCCCTAACGTGCCCGCATGAGCGTCCCGGCATCGGCGCGTCGGACCGGATCGGTCCGGCCGCCAGACCAACCCCTCACCGCAAAAGGACGCGCCACCAAGGCGCGGCTGCTGTCGGCGGCCCGAGATGCCCTCCACCGGCAGGGCGAGCTGGAGATCGCCGAGGTAGCTGAAGCGGCAGGTGTCGCGCAAAGCGTCATCCACCGCTACTTCACGAACAAGGCCGGCCTCGTCGAAGCGGTCGTGCACGACTTCTACGACAGCTACGACGAAGTCGTCTTCCTGGCTCCGCTCGCGCCGAACGCCTCCTGGACCGACCGCGAGCAATTACGGATCCAACAGGAAGTGTCGTTCCTCTATGACCATCCCCTTGGTCCCCGAGTCGCGGCGGGCTTGGTTCACGAAGCAGCTGCGACCCGGGTCGATGCTCAACGCCAGCGTCAGCATGCCGCGATGGCGTCCCGCAATATCCGGCGCGGTCAAGAAGCAGGTGAATTGCCCGGACACGTCAATGCCGACCTCGCAGGCGCGGCGATCATCGGAGCCCTTCGGTCCGTACTAGCCGTCGCCCTCAGTCTCGATGAGCCGCCCTCCCGCGAGGAGGTCGCAGCAACCGTCACGCGCCTCTCGCTAGCGCTTCTGCGCGACCCGCCTGCACAGTCATGAGGCCAATCCAGGAAGCGTGACGCTCCCCACCGAGCCCCTACGTCGTGTTCGACTACACGGGGGCTGGGTCGCAGCATCACCGAACCCGGCCACGCCGATATCCTCCGCGATCCCCTTGATCACTTTGCCGCCTGGATTTGGCGCGGTCATGACATCCACAGCACCCCATACTGGTAGGCAACACCAAGGTAATTGCGGTGGCACATCCCGAACCGCGCACAAGGCCTTTCGCAACTTCGCGGTGACTGTGACGGCCAGCTGGTAAGGAGCCGGGCTATGAGTGCTGAAGTCTGGGAACCCTGGTTGACCGAGCTCGAAGAGGCATCCTCGGCTGGCGACAACGGGCGTCTTGCGGCGGCGATGGAGAACCTCTGGCGTTTCCCCTTTTACCAGGAACGTGGCCGCGGGCATGACAATTGGGACCGCCTTTTCGACGTTCTGTTGCGCGGACTCGGCAGTGAAGTCGCCCGGCTTCGCGACCTTTCCGGTCACTATGCGCGCATCGTCATGGGCACCGAGTACGGGCCGCCCGTTGACGACGGCTCCGGCAACCAACGCGCGGCTTCAGTCAAACGTCGCACAGCTCAGCTCCTGCCGGCGCTCACTTCGGTCGTTCGAGGCCACACGAAGTCGTTGCTCCGCATCATCGACGACCAGGTTCACGTCGAAGGTCTGGCTGACTGCGAGCCCCAAACGATCGTCGAAGAATGGATCGCTGCACTCGTCGGCGGACAGCCGTTGGAGCTTGCGGCGAGGATCGCCTATCTCGACGAGCGGGCCCCTTGGGAGCGCACAGGTGAGTCACTGGTCGGCTGTCTGGACCACGCCGACGACATGGTGCGAGCCTACGCTGCTCGAGCGCTCGGCAGTCGTTACTGTTCCTCGGAAGGGAATACGTCACAATCGCTTTCAGAGTTCGTGACGCTCCTGACCGCCAAGGAGCTCGAGAGTCCCGGAATCGCCGGACCGTTCTTCTCGAATTGGTATGACTTCGGGATGCAGGACTTCGCCGAACGCGCCGGCGTCGAGGTGGCTGAGTGGTTCTGCACCATCCTCGCTCACCGCAAGCATCCCGAGTCCGACACCCTGCCATGCAGCAACGGCATCGACTTCTTCGCCCACGAAATCTTCGGCGGTCAGTCCGGATACGTCCGCAGGCTCCTCGACATGGGCCACTTCGAGCTCGCCGTAGACGCGGCGACTGAGGTCGACCATGAAATCGAGGACTTGGAGCCGCTCCTCATTGAGCTCGCAGACAGCGCTGACCCCGAGATCTGCCGACGCGCTTCGTGGCATCTGGCCAATCACCACCGCCGACTTCATCCAGGTGGCGAAGCGCGCGGTTTCGTTGCCCGCCGCTCCCTGACAGGCGGTGCAGATCTCTTCATCAACTTCATCCGGCGGCCGGATGGCACGCGCTACGCATACTCAGCGACGATCGTTCCGCCGATGGGCGAATACCTCGACGAGGCAACCGCCCCAACATTGCTCGACACTGTCTTGCCCCAATCGATGCGCGGTGAGCTTGTGCCCTATGGGGTTCCAGGCGACGGCGGCGCCCCTGGCCTGTACATCCGTGACCATAGCGCAAGCGCTCGTTACGCCTGCGGGGCGCTGGTGGAATTTCGCGGCGAAGTCGACATGCGGCGATGGATGTCGGTTCGGGTCATCTGGCATGGAACCCCGGGAGCGTGGCGCCCAGAAGAGCGCGATCACTGAGGACCGTCACGTCGCCCCCGACTCGTCGCGCGTTTCAGCTTGGATAGTGGCTGTTCAGCGTTGTATACCAACTGAATAGCGAAACGAGTATCCGAGGAGGCCAGTTTTATGGACGTGATGATGGCAAGCGATTTTCTGGCCAGTTCGACAAGGCTGACCATCCCCAGCTGGGCTGGGTTGGTCATTGCGTTCATAGTAGGCTGGGTCGCTAGTGCACTGGTGATCCGCATTCCGAAGATCGCTGATGCGCGCCCTTTGCAGCGCGGCATCATCGGAGGCCTCGCCGGCATCCTCGCCGTTCTGATCATCTGGTCGTTGTCGTACTACGTCTTTAACGTCGATCTGAATTGACATAGTTGCCCTGAACGTACTTGTCATCCTTGACCATCGCAGTTAGGGCCCCATAATGGCGAGGCCCCAATTCAAGTGGCCCTGCCACACCGACGCAATCCGTCCGCCCTGCACCGCCGGCTTGGGGTCGGATATCGGTCCACCACACGAACGGATCTGTGCGACAGTTTGATCCAGATCTAAACTCTTCAGCGCAAGTCCGATCAAAGCGGGTTCACGCCCATCCGCGACGACTTCGATGAAGGCTTCACCAACACGATAGAACGCCATCTCCGGGCCCTGCGGCCCTCGGGGGTGAAATCGTCGCCGGGGTTCCATGCCCAACACCTCGTTGAGCGCCTCGATCGATGAGTCCAAATCCGGCACCGTGTAGACGATGTGATCGGTGGCGGTGACCCCACAGGGATGGGTCGTCGGAACGGCCGCCGGACTCGTGGTGGTCCGCACACCGAGACTGGTTGGATCGGAGTGGATTACATCGAATCCCCAGCCCTGGTCATGAATGGTGCAGCGAACCCGACCAATGTTGATCTCCCCGCCGTCGATGACGAAGCCGAGTGCCGTCCACTCCTCTTCGTCACCCGGGACGCCGAGCCAGGTGAGCACTGTCATCGGCGCCGCATCGCCTGGAGTTTCTGGGCGATCTCGATCGCATCGTCCTCACCGATATCGTCGGAATGTCGATAGGGGCGCGCGGCGAGCATATACAGCAGTCCGGTACCGAGAACGACGACGAGACCGACCGCCACCACCCACCGATCGATGAAGGTCTCGGTGCCTGGCGGAGGTTTGATCAGCAGGATCATCGCGAACACGCCATAGGCCAACGCACAGACGTTGACCACCTTGCCCCACTTGCCCAGGTTCCAGTCACCGGCGGGCTGCCAGCCCTTCAGGCGCTGTCGTAACGCAGCAAGAACGACGGCTTGGAACGCGATGTAGATCCCCAGCACGGCGAACGCGGTGATTCGCGGCAACTGGTTGGGCTGCGCATAGACGTAGAGGCAGATCAGGATCGGGATCACGCACGCCACCAGGAGTGCGTTCGCTGGAACTGCGTGTCGCTCAGACATTTTCGCCAACCAGGAACTGCCCGGGAGCATTCGATCGCGAGCGAATGCGTACAGCAACCGACTACCGGCAGCCTGCAGTGACAGCACGCAAGAGATAAAGGCGGTGATCGCGATGCACAAGAAGACCTTCGATCCGGCGACACCCAGGGAGCTTTCCAAGATGCTGGGAATCGGATCCGGGTCGCTGCCGTCGATGATCTCTTTCAGGTTCGGCGCCGCCAAAACATAACCAGCATAGGACATCAAGCCGGAGACGCCACCGATCAAGATCGTCAACATCATTGCGCGCGGAATCCTGGTAGTGGGATCGGAGACCTCCTCGGCGACGTCACCGCAGGCTTCAAATCCGTAGAAAAGGAACAGTCCGGACAGCGCCGCCCCCAAGAAGGTGATGATGTACGGCGTACTGCCCCCGGCCCCCATCGGCTCGAAGAACACCGAGAACGAATTCACTCTCTTGAAGAACAGCAGATACAGTCCCAACGCAATGACCCCGGTGAGTTCCGCGGCCAATCCGATCTTCGCGATCCGGGCCAACATGTGGGTGCCGCTGAAGTTGATACCCAGAGCAAGCACCAATAGCCCTACAGCAGTGAGCAGTTGAACGACCGGAGTGGATTCGATACCAAGAAGGGCACCGACGAAGTGCCCACCGAACTCTGCGACCGCGGTGACAGTGACTATCACCGCCCACAGGTACACCCAGGACACCAACCAGGCGTACTTGCGACCCCACAGCCGTCGGGTCCACGGATAGATCCCACCGGCGATTGGGTACTGCGACACCACCTCGCCGAAGACGAGTGCAACCAAGAACTGGCCGCAACCCACGATAACCAACCACCAGATCGCCGGTGGCCCACCGATGGTCAGGCTGTAAGCGAACAACGAGTACACCCCGACCAATGGGGACAGATATGTGAATCCCAGAGCCATGTTGGACCAGAGGCTCATCGACCGGTGAAAATCCCGCCCGCTGTAGCCGAGCGCCTCGAGGTGATCGTGCGCCCGGCGTGACTCTTGGCCGTCGGACATGACGCCTCCGTTCCTCGGGGTTGCAGGATCCTCATTCTCACCGGATCGAACCTGCTTCGCGCGCTGATCGTGGGATTGCGGGCCATGGCTCAGGCAGCGCAGCACCGGGAACTAGCGGCTTGATGCACGGTGTTCTCCTGCAGCCGCGGAGCGCGCTACCCTCGGAATCGGACTGTGAGAGCGCTCCCCGTGTCACTGGATGAACCGGCCACCAGCGCCTACCGGCCCACATTTTTCGCCGAGACCGGAGGGACGCACCGTGAAGATCGGAGCCAGTGGTTCTCGGGCCGTACTGACGACCATCTTCAGCGGACTTCTGCTTTCGGCCCCGCTCACGATTACGTCCCCGGCGTCGGCCGATTGCGCCAACACTCTTGCCAAGGCCCAGGTCCAGGCAGCCAACGATGTGGCGAGTTCGCGAGCCGCCCACGTCGGCACCTGCTGGCAGCACGAGGGGGCCAACTGGGGAGTCTCCGTGGCGGGCGGCGTCTGCCTACCGGGCCGCATCGGCCTGTGCCTCGGAGCCTTGCAGAACAACGACGGTGCGGTTCAATGGCAGCCGACCCACCTGCCGGCACCGCCGGCACCGGCGGCGTCGCGCGCTCCGTCGTGGCCATGAGCGCCCACCCGGTGAGTGGATCTTGACTTGCTCGTGGACCGACCGATCCCGGCAGCCCTCGACCCCTCGGTACGATCCGCCCGTGAACGCCGATACCCCGCCGGCGGCCGGTCATTCCGGCCTGCCGCGAATGCATGAGCAGCCACCCGCCGAGCTGGTGCGAGATGGTCGCTACCGGTTCGGCACCTACGACGGCCCGATCGCGCGGATCAACCCCCTCGATGTCGTCACCGCAGGCGGGGCTCAAGGTCGCCTGCAGCGAGCTATTCGCAACGCCCGGCTCAAGGAGTGGGAGGCGTTCCAGCTCGGTGATGAATCGGTGTTCGTGCTCGGTGCCGTTTACGACACGAAGTCGATTGGCCTACTTCAGCTGCTGGTCGTCGACAAGCACGCGGCCACGATCCACCGGTGGGAGCAGCGAGTGCCAACCTCGATGGTGCACGTCGCCCGGGGCCTGAACCACACCCATTCGCACGGTCACTTCGGACGCTTCTCGATGCAGCTCACCAACGAGATGAGCACGGGCCTGATCGCTGTAGACGCGAGTCATCCTGGGGCCGGTGCCCTGCCGCCGCTGGAACTGCACGGTGCCGGGCGTTGCGGCGTCGGCGAGGCCGGGCACTTGGTCGTCTGCCACCCCTTCGCCGACGATCGCGCGCTCTACTCGCACAAGACGATGATGCCGTTCGCCGGTACGCTGCGCGTCGGCGCAGAGTTCACCGTGTTGGACGCGGACAGTTCGTTCATGATCCTCGACGATCACCACGGGGACTACCCCTGGCCCATGAAGTACGACTGGGTGACTGCGGTGCGCCGAGGTGAGGGGGGTCGGGTCGAGGGCTTCAACCTGACCGACAATCAGGTCCGCGATCCAAAGCGCTACAACGAGAACGCTGTCTGGCTCGGCGACCGGGTCTACCGACTCCCCGCCGTCCACGTGGAACGACCCGACGGCCCCTGGGGCACCTGGATAGTGCGCGATGTCGACGGGTCGGGTCGGGTCGACGTGCGGTTCACACCGACGGTCCGTTCCGAAATGCACGTCGGCCCTTGGCGATCACTCGCTGAGTACTACGCCCCCTACGGCTGGTACGAAGGCCGGATCCACACCGACGACGTCGACCTATCGGTCGACGGCATGTTCGGCGTAGGTGAACAGAAGCTCATCCGCGTCTAAACCAGCGTGGCGCACGGTTCAGACCGCCTACGGTGGCCAGCACCTTCAGAGTGGCGCACGAGATGAAGGGTGGGAAATACACAGGGGTGCAATGTATTTGGCAGCTCATGTGTTGCAGATTCGGCCGCACCCCAACGGTGGGATCGGTCGATTTGCGCGCTTTCGGCATCACAAACGGCGCACGCGTGGGGCCAAAGTTCGTTGGCTCTCGTAAACCACGGGCATCCTGTCCGGCGAAAGCCCGTCCGGCGAATGAGATCCGGCGTTAATCTGGGTTATGCAGTCGGTCCTCGGCGGCATCTGCGCGATTGGACTTGTGGCCGCGGTCGTCTTCAGCCCGGCGGCTGGAGCCGCGGTGCCAGAGGATCGACTCATTCTGGGAGGCTCGGAGTACCAGCTCGCCGAGATGTTCCCGGCCATTGCCGCCCTGCCCTTGGTGGCCCGGTATGTCACGCCGAACCGTCAAATCGGCGCCGGGTTCTTCCCAGACACCAACCCGGTATTGATCGACTACCCGGCTTCATTATTCGGGAAGGGATCCGCCAACGAGCACATCAGCATTGGCGCCGATGCGCTCGACGCCGCGATTAGGGAACGACAGCAACCGCTGGCCGTCGTGGGCCAGTCTGAGGGAACCATCGTCTTAGACACCGAGCGCGCCCGCTTGGAAAACGACCCCGACGCCCCGGCGCCGGATCAGTTGGAGTTCGTCTTGTTCAATTCCCCTACGCGCGGACTGGTGACCACGCTGTTCCGTGAGGGCACACACATCCCCTTCGTCGACCTGACGGTTGCTCCTCCGGTCGAAAGTCGTTACGACACTTCCTTGATCATCCACGAGTACGACATCTGGGGGGATTTTCCCGACCGCCCCTGGAACCTGCTGACACTGGTCAACGCGGTCGCTGCCATGGTGTTCGCCCATCAGCTTGCCTACGAGGTCCCCTCGCAGCTTGCACCGGAGAACGTCACCACCGTCGTCAACTCCAAGGGCGCCACCGACACCACCTACTTCGTCCCTGCCGCGACCCTGCCGTTAACCGAGATTCTGCGCGTCGTGGGCATGCCGGATAGGGCGGTGGATGCCCTCGACAACGCGATACGGCCGCTGATCGACGCCGGCTACTCCCGCAACGACAAGCCCGGCGACCCGCGTCCCTACCTTGATCACGGCGTCGTTACTACTCACCAGAAGTCCGATCGCACCGCTGACGCGGCGATCAGCCCTTCGACAGTCCAGGCGGCAGCCACACCGGAGCCTTCTGAGATGACGGAAGTCGTTCCTCGACAGGTCCGCACGTCGAGAATCGGCAACGCGCGCAGGCAGACCGGAGGCACCGGGATCGCCGGGGCGCCTTCCGGTGGCCAGAACCTCCCGTCCCCGAGCATCCGGCGAGTGATCGGGGACGGCACAGCGACACATCCTGTTGGCGCCGCAGCGCTACGGCGACATCATGCGGTCCGGTCGTAGGCGGCGTCGACTTGCCGTCTGAATCGATGTCACCGCAGAGTACAGACGCTTGAAGCGCCGACTATCAAGCTCGCGGAGACATCCAGCCCTAGTCCGGTCTAGCATTCGCGCGACAAGATAGACAGATCCCCAGAGGAGCAGCCACTTCGATGCAGGGCGACCTCTCTTCGGAAGATTCACCAACGAATTATTCAACTTTGGTTCGGGTAGCCATATACGCGTTATTCTACGTACCCATTGTCATCATGACCGCAAATGGCCTGCTTACAGTCTTTGCGCCAGAATTGGTAGTAAAGAACTCAATGCAAGGAATCTCGGTCTCCGAGCTATGGGACAGATCCACCGTCGCTGGATCGGTCGCCGAGCTCTACATACGCGGTATCGGCATGCTGATGTTCACCTGGTGGGGAATAATTGCGCCACTCTTTATCAATCCCTTCTCTTACCGAAGCATCTGGATAGTTTCACCAAATGTGGGAATGATATTCGTACTGAGTTTTCTTCGGCTCTTGTGACGTTGTAGTGGGTCGTTTACCTGGCGGTTTGGGGCGCAACGCCGTGTCCTGCTTACGTTTTGGACTGATTCAAGGTTCAAAGCGAAGAAGGAGTTACGGCGTTGCGCATGTCCA
>JAGQTV010000017.1 GCA_020438845.1 Mycobacterium sp.
GCGCCAGCCGCGGGATTCGACGAGTGCGCGGGTCCAGTCCAAAGTGAAACGAATCTTGTCCACCTCAAGGCGTTGGCGCGGCTTCACATCGACAACCGTGGGAACGGTGCCGGTGAACAATAGGAAGTCGGGCACGTGTCTGCGCATCCGGCGATCCACTCTGGCGCGCAACAGAAACGGCTGTGCAATCACGTGCCGCACCGTGGTGTCGTAGTCGGCCAGCATCAGCCGCGCCAACTCCAGGCGCGATTCATAGATCACGTGGTCACGATTAGTCGCCGACCAGTACGTACCGGAATAGTGCCGCTGACCATCACGCGACCGGAAGCTCCGCCACGGCACCGCGCGGCTCAGGAAATCGGTTGTTGCACAAACCCATGGGGTCGCACCCTCGGACAGAGTTTCCCTGTCCCGGATCTCCGCGACGGCGTGGCTAGGGTCCACCAAGAGGCCGGCCAAATCACCACGGTCACCCCAATCCGTGCAAATGCAACCGGTCGTCCCGATTTCGTTTCATAAATGAAGCGCGTATGAAACCAAAACTGGGATTATGAAGTCAAAATCGGGAACCTACAACCTCCTCCTCCCACCTTATTAATTGGCTACTGCCGGGCCATGTTCGTGAACCGCGACAAATGCAGTTGGTGCGCAACGGTAATCGTCTTGGTCGGACCATTGCGGTGCTTGGCCAGAATCAGGTCCGCCTCTCCCCCGCGCGGATCGTCGCGCTCAAACGCATCCGGCCGGTGTAACAGGATCACCATGTCGGCGTCCTGCTCGATCGCACCGGACTCACGCAGGTCGGCCAGCATAGGCTTCTTGTCGGTGCGCTGCTCCGGACCACGGTTCAGCTGACTCATTGCCACCACCGGAACCTCAAGCTCCTTGGCCAAAAGCTTGAGATGGCGCGAGAATTCGGACACTTCCTGCTGACGGGACTCCACTTTCTTGCCCGAGGTCATCAGCTGCAGGTAATCGATGACCACCAATCGCAGGTCGTACTTTTGCTTCAGCCGGCGCGCCTTGGCGCGGATCTCCATCATGGTCAGGTTCGGAGAGTCGTCGATGTAGAGCGGCGCCTCACTGATCTCACTCATCCGCCGGGCCAACCGCGTCCAGTCGTCATCGCTCATCCGACCCGAACGCATATCGGCAAGTTTGATTTTCGCCTCCGCAGAAAGGAGGCGCATGACGATCTCGGACTTGCTCATCTCCAGCGAGAACACCACGCTCGACAGACGGTTCTTGATGGAGCACGAGCGCAAAAAGTCCAGGCCCAACGTTGAATTGTGCGTGGGGATCATGGCATGGCCAGCGAGATAGAGGTGATCCTCGTTGTCGACCTCGACACATCGAACCGGCACGCTCGGGATCGAACGCACGTCGGTGATGCCGAATTCCCGGGACAGCTCCGCTGCAACGCCGACGCCGACGAGCCGGCGCGCACCGACCGCCGACACTATGTCGGCACCGATCTTCAACTCTGCCGTAGTCACGATTCCACGAAACGTCGGCCACTGATGATCCGCATCGGCAACGATGACCGAACCGTCCGAGAATTCGACCTCGTAACAGGGCCTGCCCAGCAT
This sequence comes from Mycobacterium sp., assembly GCA_020438845.1. Classification (GTDB taxonomy): domain Bacteria; phylum Actinomycetota; class Actinomycetes; order Mycobacteriales; family Mycobacteriaceae; genus Mycobacterium. The sequence goes on from JAGQTV010000017.1 coordinate 1,590, forward strand.
GACGTCAGTAGCCGCCACCACACGGGTAGGAAAACCGTCGGCACCGATCAGGAGGTCGCCGACGGCAACCTCACCCATCGTCGTCCATCCGGTGGGTGTCGGCAGCGGGGTATCCAGTTTCAGGGCCTTCCCCATACCCGGCCTGGCCGCCACCACGATCATCTGACCCGGATGCAAACCATTGGTCACCTCATCGAGTTCGGTGAACCCAGTCGGGACTCCCCGGGAGATTCCGCCTTGCGATGCAATGGCATCGATCTCATCCATGGTCGGCTGCAGCAGCGCCTCCAACGGAACGAAATCCTCGGCGGTCCTGCGCTCGGTGACGTCGTAAATTTCCGCCTGAGCACGGTCGACGATCTCGTTGACGTCGGCTCCCTCGGCACCGGCGTAGCCGTACTGCACCACCCGGGTACCGGCCTCGACCAACCGGCGCAGCAGGGCCTTCTCGGCCACGATGCCCGCGTAATAGCCGGCGTTAGCCGCGGTAGGCACCGTCGAGATCAGCGTGTGCAGGTACGGCGCACCGCCGATACGCCGAAGCAGACTTCTACGGTCGAGTTCAGCCGCCACGGTGACGGCGTCAGCCGGTTCACCGCGACCATAGAGGTCCAGGATCGCGTCATAGACGTTCTGATGCGCCGGCCGATAGAAGTCCCCGGGGCGTAGGCGCTCGAGCACGTCGGCAATGGCGTCCTTGCTCAGCAGCATTCCGCCGAGTACGGACTGTTCCGCAGCGAGATCCTGCGGAGGCTGACGACCGAAGTCCTCCGCAGGAGGCGGCGAGTCCGCTCCGGGCTGTCCGAGATCGTTGACGACGGCCATCGGCTGACCTCCAACTCCTCTCGACACACTCCCGACATCTGTCGAACGTGGGTTCGATCGCACAGCTGTCACGGTAGGCCGAGGCACCGACAAAGTGCATTGGCCTGACCGCTGGCGCATAGCGCCGAATGGAACGGTAGAGGTTGCTGAAGCTGTCGCAAACTGGCACTGTTCATCAACTTGTTAGTGGTCTGTGGACAGCCACTCACAAGCATGTTGGCGGGTTGTGGAAAACTTGTGAATCATTCCGCCTTCGTAGATCGTTTTCGCACTTAGATAGCGGTTTCAGTGGTTGCGAATCTGTGGATGAAAAGTCGTGCGGCGTGTCGAGCGGAGACGCTGTTCCGGGCGTGTCCGACCGATTTTGAATCGCACTGACGACGACGGCCGGCATAGTAGCCGGAGGAAATTCGCACCCGCACCGGGGTCCTTGGAACCAAGAATCCCCGGGTGCACCTAAGGCCGCTACCCGGGGATTCCCTGAACCGCGTCTAGCTCTGGGCGACGATCTCCAAAGTCACCTCGGCGTCCACCTGCGGGTGCAGATGCACTGCGATGCGGTGGCTCCCGGTCTCCTTGATGTGCGCCTTCGGCAAACGAACCGAGCGCTTGTCCAGATTCGGGCCGCCGGCCTTCTTGATGGCCACCACGACGTCGTTGGCAGTCACCGAACCGAACAGCTTCCCGGAATCCCCGGCCACCTTCATCGGCAGCGAAACCGCGCCCAGAGCGGCGATCGCCGCCTTGATCTCATTTGCATGGTCACGATCGTGCACCCGCTTGGCTTCACGCCCCCGCCGGATGTCATCGGCTTGCTTCTGGGCACCGCGCGTGGCGGGAATGGCCAGCCCGCGCGGCAGAAGGTAGTTGCGTCCGTACCCGTCCTTGACCTCGACGGTGTCGCCGGTGGTACCCAGGTGGTCAACCTCAGCGGTCAGAATCAGCTTCATTGTCGGTCCTCCTATCGCGTCGCCGACGTGAACGGCAGCAAGGCGACCTCACGTGCGTTCTTGACGGCGATCGCGATGTCGCGCTGGTGTTGCACGCAGTTCCCGGTGACTCGACGAGCGCGAATCTTGCCCCGCTCACTGATATAGGTGCGCAGCAGTGCTGTGTCCTTGTAATCGATGTTCTGGCCCTTCTTAGAGCAGAACACGCACTTGCGAGTCTTGATCGGCTTGTCCGGTGCGGGACGCCGCTTGGTGGATTTGGCCTTCATTGTCAATCTCTTTCGTCGATATCTAAGTTGTTAGAAGGGCGGTTCGTCATCGCCGCCGCCGAACGAACCGGCTCCCGGGGCACTGCCCCACGGATCGTCATGGGTCTCGCCCCCGCCTTGTTGACGCGAGGCACCGCCCCCTGATCCGCCTCCGGATCCGGCGCCGAATCCGCCACCGCCGCCGCCCCCGCCACGGCCGGCCTTGTTCACCTTCGCGGTCGCGTAGCGCAGCGACGGGCCGATCTCCTCGACCTCAACCTCAACAACGGTGCGCTTCTCGCCCTCGCGGGTTTCAAAGGACCGCTGCTTGAGCCGACCGGTGACAATGACCCGGGCACCTCGGGTCAAGCTCTCGGCGACATTCTCGGCAGCCTCACGCCAGATGTTGCACCGCAGGAACAGCGCTTCGCCGTCCTTCCAGTCACCGCTCTGGCGGTCGTAGATCCGCGGGGTGGACGCCACCGTGAAGTTGGCGACGGCCGCACCGGATGGGGTGAACCGCAGTTCGGGGTCGGCGGTCAGGTTTCCGACGACGGTGATGGTCGTGTCACCGGCCACAAGGTCCTCCTGGGGTTGGCGGGCGGAAGTACCGCGAGCCTACGTAAGGGGTCTGACGAAAAGGGGAGTCAGCTGATTTCCCGAACGGGAGAAATCAGTGCTTGTCGACGCGCATCACCTTTGTTCGCAGCACCGACTCGTTCAGATTCAGCTGACGGTCGAGCTCGGAAACGGTGGCCGGCATGGCTTTGACGTCGACGACGGCATAAATGCCTTCGGCGTGTTTCGCAATTTCGTAGGCCAACCGGCGGCGGCCCCAGATATCGACCTTATCGACCGAACCGCCGTCACTGCGGATCACGTTCAAAAACGTGTCCAGGGACGGGGCCACGGTGCGCTCGTCGAGAGTCGGGTCAAGAATGACCATGATTTCGTATGGACGCATGAGAACCTCATCACCTCCTATGGTCGTCACGGCCACACCCTTTTGGCGTGGCAGGAGGGTCGCCTGCGTCGGCAACCCGGCAAGGTTACCGCAGGGCCGCCTGATCAGCGAAATCAGCTGGCCCAGAGGTTCAGCGGCGCAGGCTGAAGTACTCCAGAGCCAGCAGTCGGGTGCGTTCGGACGCCTTGGCCAGTGAACCCGAGTCGAACGGCGGCTGCGGGTCGTACTCGATCATCAACTGGCTGGCCTCGGCTGCCTGTTGGTCGACGAGAAGCTCGACCAACCGCAGCGCCATGTCGATGCCGCTGGACACCCCAGCAGCGGTGATGATCCGCTCCGGAAGATTCTCGACGACGCGTTTCTGGCTGTACCGAGCCCCCATCGATTCCAACAACTCGGTAGTCGCCCAATGCGTCGTGGCGTCAAGGCCGTCGAGCAGCCCCGCGGCGGCCAACACGAGGCTGCCGGTGCACACCGAGGTGGTGAACACCGAATGGCGATGTGCCTCACGCACCCAATCGAGCACCACCTCGTCGGTGATCAGCGTGCGGGTTCCTACCCCGCCTGGCACCAGCACCACATCGGGCCGGGAAACCTCATCGAAAGTGGCGTCGCACGTGAGCCCCAGCATGCCGTTGTCGGTGCGGACTTCCCCTCGGCGATGCCCCACGAACACGACGTCGATGCTCGGGATCCGCTGCAGCACCTCGTAAGGACCGACGGAGTCAAGCGCAGTATTTCCCGGGAACAGTGCGATGGCGACCTGCATGCGATTCAGTGTTGCTCCGATCCCGCGGCCACGGAGCGGCTTTCGGGCTGAAAGTCGAGCCGAACACGCACTGGGCGCCAACTCCTGCGAGAGGGACGAAGCCACTGCGGCCAGCGCGGCGGAAACGCGTCGGGAGCGCCGTCGAAGACGCCACCGGATGGGTCGTCAATCCGCCCACCCCAGCGCACCAGGTCTTCCCCTGGCCGATAGATCTGCCGCACGACCAGGAAGATCAACCCGAGAACGGCAATGTCGCGCACCAATACCGTTGCGGTGAACCACTCTTGGGGTAATCCCTTGTTCTGTTCACCGTAGAGGTAGAGCATGCGTGGCACCCAGACCAGCGCATCGACGGTCATCCACACAAGCAAGATCCGTCGGTGCGGCAACGCCAGAACCGCCAATGGGATCAGCCAAATCGAGAATTGCGGGCTCCACACCTTGTTGACCAACAGGAAAGAGGCCACCAGCAGGAATGCCAGCTGCGCTACCCGGGGCCGCTGCGGGGCGGTCAAAGTCACGTAACCGATAGCCGCACAACACAACAGCAAGAGCAGGGTTACCACCGTGTTGAGCACCAATGGCGGCTGCCAGAACCCCAGATCAGGATCGAATCCCCGCCAGCCGGTGAACGACTTGATCACGTTGTAGAGCGAGTCCATGTCCTCGGTGCGGCGACTGTTGAGGCGGAAGAACTCCGACCAACCGCGCGGGTAGAACAGCATCACCGGCACGTTGATGGCGAACCAACTCAGTCCGGCAACCACGGTCGTGCGCACGGCATCACCCAGTCGCCCGGTTCGCACGCCCAGAAGTAACAGGGGCAGAAGCAGCAGGGCAGGATACAGCTTGGCCGCCACCCCCATCCCGATCAATAGTCCGGCCAGCACCGGCCGTCGACGCGCCCACGCCAGCAGGCCACCGGTCGCCAATGCCGTTGCCAGGGCATCGAAATTGGTGAAGGCCTGGAATATCAAGATCGGTGACCCGGCTACCAATGCGGCATCCCAGATTCGGCGTCCGGCCAGGGATGCGGCTGCCCATACTGTGGCCAGCCATGCCAGTGCCAGCCCGAACGCCGCGATGTTGAAGAACATCACCACCTCGGCGACGTTGGACAACGGAGCCCACTTCACCGCTTTCGCCACCGCAGTGTAGGTCTTGGCCAGCGCCATCGACACGTACTGGTACAGCCCGGTCAACACCGGGTATTCCATGTATCGCACCGCGGTGCTGCCATCGAACTGGGTCCGAGGCCGACCGGCTGCATCAAGCTCCAACCAACTGGATTTGTACGGAAACTTGCCCTGGCTCAACAGCTCTGCGCCGTACAGCGGCACGGTGTCGGAGTAGCAGAGTTCGTAGTACGCCCGTTGGTTCTGCCAATTGGCCACGCGTTGGTCCGGCGGCCCGGTGCCCGTGGTCTGCAGGCACGGCGATTTCGTCGTCCAACCCAACGCCAACAAGACCAGCGCGATCAGAAACATCACCCGAAGCGGGGTCAGCAAACGGGAACGGCCGACCAGAGCGTGGCGGCCCACCGGGCCACCGACCATCTCGGAGAGTCCGGCAACCAGAACATCGTTGCGGCTCGGCAGGTCGCGGTCGTCGGCGCTGCGCCGATCCTTCGCCAGCGGCGCTGGTGACTCGGTGGGCCGAAACTCGGGGGGCCGAAACTCGGGGGGCCGACCCTCAGGCGGCCGACCCTCAGGGGGCCCAAACTCCTCGCTCAACTGCCCAAAACCGGCCGAGTGACCGTCGGTCACGGGGCAGGCGGCGGTCCGGGCGGCGGCGCATTCTGGTCGACCGGGGGCGGAGCCGCATCGGGAATCGGGGCCGGGGCCGGCTCGGGCGCGGGCGGCGGCAACTGATCTGGAGGCGGCGCCGGATTGGCCGGCGGCGGAAGCGGAATCGTGATACCTGGCAGTACCTCAATGCCGTTCAGCGGCGGAGGCGGCGGGGGGATGCTGGACGCCGGCGTCTGGACCGGTTGCACCGGTGGTGGCGGGGCCGGAACCCCCGCGTAACCACCCACCTCCGCCGGAGTCGGGAAAGACTCGAAGTCGGTGTTCTGCAGAGCACCGTCCATGGTGGCCTTCCAGATGTCGGCGGGCAGGCCTGCGCCGTAGACCGCGCCGCCCCAACTGTTGACCAGAGGTATGTCGCCCTTGACTGTGCCGACCCACACCGCGGTGGACAACTGCGGTGTGAATCCCACCATCCAGGCATCGCGGTTGGCCCCGGTGTCACCAAGCTGATGGGTACCGGTCTTCGCCGCCGACGGCCGGCCACCTGCCAGGGTATGGCCATTGGAGTAGCCCGCAATGGGCTCCATGGCCGCGATGACGTTGTCGGCAACGGCCTTCTCGATGCGCTGCTCGCCGGGGTTCTCCTCGGCGCTCTTGTCGAAGAGCACCTCGCCCTGGGCATTCACCACTTTCTGGACGAAGTGCGGCCGGTGGTAAACGCCGGAATCCGCGATGGTGGCGTAGGCCGACGCCATGTCGATTACCCGCGTCTCGTACTGCCCCAGCACGATCCCGGCTGACGGGGGGCCACCCATGCCGTCCTCGGAGAGGGTGTGTTCCACACCGGGGAAACTCTCCGCCACGCCCGCACGGTGCGCGGCGTCGGCGACGTCCTCAGGTCCATTGCGAAGCTTGAGCATCAACCGGTAATAGCTCGTGTTCAGTGAGCGCTTCAACGCCTCGGCGATGGAACAGGTACCGCAGCTTTCGCCCTCGGAGTTGTTGATGGTCAGCTTGTCGTCGATCTTCAACGGCGAGCTGTCGACCTGGTAGCCCAAGCCCATGCCTTGTTCCAACGCCGCGATCAACGCGAAGACCTTGAACGAGGAGCCGGTGGGCAAACCGGCCTGGGCGAAGTCGAAGCCCGCGGCGTCAGAGCCGCCGTAGTACGCCTTCACCCCGCCCGTGCGCGGATCGATGGACACCACCGCAGCCCGCATCTCCGGCATCTGCCCATCCAGGTAGGTGGCGACCGCGTCGTCGGCGGCCTTCTGAGCCTGCATATCAATCGTCGTGGTGATCTCCAGGCCCTGCGTGTTGAGCGACTGCTGGTCGATGTTGAACAGGTCGAGCAGTTCCTTGATGACCTGGCGCTCGATCAGCCCGTTGGGGCCGGTGGTCAGATTCTCGTTCCGGGCCAGGTCCGGAGACACGGTCTGGGGGAAGACCTGTTGACTGCGCTCTTCTTTCGACAGCGCACCGGTGGTCACCATTCCGTCCAGCACCCAGTTCCATCGCGCGGTGGCGGCTTCGAGGTTCTTCGCCGGGTCCAGGGTCGAGGGCCGTTGGATCAGAGCGGCCAGCAGCGCACCCTCGGAGATGGTGAGTTGGTCCACGGGCTTGGCGAAGTAGGCGTTCGACGCCGCGGAGATCCCGTAGGCGCTGCGACCGAAATAGATGATGTTGAGATAGGCCTGCAACACCTCGTCCTTGGACCACTCCTGGGACATCTTGGTCGAGATCACCAGTTCCTTGGCCTTGCGGATCAGGCCGCCGAGACCGGACCGCTGGTCGCCGACGAGGGCGTTCTTGACGTACTGCTGGGTGATCGTGGACCCGCCCTGGAGGTCACCGCCGAAGAGGTTGTTGCGCACGGCGCGGGCGAATCCGGTGATGGAGAAACCGGGGTTGGTGTAGAAATCGCGATCCTCGGCCGCAAGAACCGCACTGCGCACATGCACCGGGACCTGGTTGAGGTCGACGTCTTCGCGGTTACCTTCCGGCGGAACGATTTTCGCCAGCTCAGAGCCATCGCTGGCATAGATCGTGGACACCTGGTTGGTCCTGATGTCACCCGGCTTGGGCACGCTGACCAGTAGATAAGACAACCCGAACGTCAGGATCGGCAGAACGAAGAGCACAATGGCCGCCGCCGCAAGCCACTGACGCGCACCCCACCCGCGAAGTCGGTGTGAGAATCCAGACTCTGCGACGGCCCTGTGCTCGGGCTCTGAACGCTGGTCCGGGGGTTGGGGCGGGGCGGACGGCGGCGGGGCGGACGGCGGCGGGGGGGACGGCGGCGTCCGCCTCGGGGCCGGCTTGGCGTCCAAAGCGGCCTTGACGGCCTCGACCGGATCGCGCAGCGACGGATCGTCGCGCACCGGCGCAATGATCGCCGTCAGCCGGTCGTCCGGCCGGAGCTCACGCTGCCCGGATCCGGCCGCGGTCGTCTTATCGTCCGACGCACTGGGGACGCGGTGCCGTCCTTGCGTCTCTTCCCCGTTACTCACTCGCAGTCCGAGCGCCCGAGGGTGCCGTCGTCCGAGTACCGCGGGAGCCCTTCGCGGGTTTCACCGGCCGTGGCGCACCCAGGACGTAGGACTTGACCAGATGGTTCCAACTGCAGGTCCGGCACACCTCCACCACATGCACGGCGAATTCATCGAAGCGAGCCGCCAAAAGCACCAGCTCCTCGGCTGTGCGTGCCGACCCGGACACCGCACCCAGGTGGTCGCCGAAAACCCAGGACACCAAGGTGAGTTGCTCCTTGCGACAGATGGGGCACATCACCGAACATTGCTTGCCGTGAAATTTTGCAGCTCGCAACAGGTAGGGATTGGCATCGCACACTTCGGTGACGCCCGTTCGGCCGGAATACACCTCGGCCAACAGGGAACGCCGCCGGAGCGCGTAGTCCACCACCTGTCGCTGCAGTCGCACAATGAACAGACTACGTCGGAGACCAGGTGCCGGGGCCGTGACTGACCAGTAACTCCTACGATCGTCACATGGCGACGGGTCAAACGACGAGCACGCGTGCCAAAGACAGCGACCGTAATGACACTTGCCAGATCCTGGATACGGCGATGGCCGAGGGCCAACTGTCGATGGCCGAACACGAGCAACGGGTCAAGGCCGCGACCAACGCCGCGACCCTGGGCGACTTGCGTTCCCTGGTCAGCGATCTGCAAACGACCAACGCCCCGGTGCAACTTCCGTCGCTGCGGGCGCCCCGCATTCCCGGATCGCGGTCAGGTTGGGGAATCCGGGCGGCCGTCGCGGCGGTGCTGGTGCTACTGGGCATCGGGATCGGCTGGGGGTTGTACGGCAACACCAGTTCGCCGTTGAACTTCACCTCCGACCCCGGGGCCAAGCCCGACGGGGTAGCGCCGGTGGTGCTGACCCCGCCCCGCCAGTTGCAGTCCCTGGGTGGTCTGACCGGGCTGTTCGAGCAGATGAAGAAGAAGTTCGGCGACACGGTTGGCTACCGACTGGTGATCTACCCGGACTACGCGGTGCTGGACAGAGTCGACCCCAACGATGAACGCCGCGAACTCGACTACACCTACCGGGGCGGCTGGGGCGACCCCAGCACCTCGGCCAAAAGCAAGGATGCAGCCCCCGTCGACCTCGCGAAGTTCGACGCCAAGGCGGTCGTCGGAGTCCTGCGCGGAGCGCCAGAGACTTTGAACATCAAGCCAAACGAGGTCAGGTCCACATACTTGATCATCGAACCGAGCGGCGACGTGACCGCCCCTGGAACGGTGTCCATCTCCATTCATGTGTCCAGCGAGTTCGGTGGCGGTTACATCCAACTCGATCCCGACGGTGCGGTGAAACGCATCAACTACCCCTGATCGCACCGCGTCTAATCCGGCTTCTTCGGTTTGCCGCGTATATATCGCTCCGATACTATTGCGAGAGACGTCGTATCGTCGTAGCGGAAGATCAGGAGGTGACTCAGTGCTGGAATTGGCCATCCTGGGTCTCCTACTTGAGTCTCCGATGCACGGCTACGAACTGCGTAAGCGGCTGACCGGTTTGCTTGGCGCCTTCCGCGCGTTCTCATACGGCTCGCTGTACCCGGCACTGCGTCGGATGCAGGCCGACGGGCTGATCGTGGAGGACGCCGCCCCAGAGGGCACGACCGTCCTGCGCCGGGCCCGCCGGGTCTATCAACTGAGCGACGCCGGCCGGCAACGCTTCGCCGAATTGGTGGCCGACACCGGACCGCAGAACTACACCGACGACGGATTCGGCGTACACCTCGCGTTCTTCAACCGGACCCCGGCCGAAGCGCGCATGCGCATCCTGGAGGGCCGTCGGCGGCAGGTGGAGGAGCGGCGCGAAGGCCTGCGCGACGCCGTCGCCCGGGCCAGCAGCTCGTTCGACCGCTACACCCGCCAGCTGCATCAGCTCGGTCTGGAGTCCAGCGAACGAGAGGTCAAGTGGCTGAACGACCTGATCGCCGCCGAGCGGGTAGCCCAAAGCCGACCCGATCAAAGCTAAGCACTGCACCCCAAAAAACGAACACAGCAGTACGAACAAAGAAGTATGAAGAAGGAGACACGTCCATGATCGAGCACAACGCGCCGTCAAACGAAGTGCGCGTCGCAATCGTCGGCGTCGGCAACTGCGCGTCCTCGCTGGTTCAGGGCGTGCAGTACTACAAGGATGCCGACCCCAACTCCACGGTTCCGGGCCTGATGCACGTCACCCTCGGCCCTTACCATGTGCGTGACGTCAAATTCGTGACTGCGTTCGACGTGGACGCCAAGAAGGTGGGCTTCGACCTCTCGGAGGCCATCTTCGCCTCGGAGAACAACACCATCAAGATCGCCGACGTACCGCCGATGAACGTCCCGGTACGCCGCGGTCCGACCCTTGACGGCATCGGCAAGTACTACGCCGACACGATCGAGGTGTCCGACGAGCACCCAGTCGACGTCGTGAAGGTTCTCAAGGAGAACAAGGTCGACGTCATGGTGTCCTACCTGCCGGTGGGTTCGGAAGAGGCGGACAAGTTCTACGCTCAGTGCGCCATCGACGCCGGCGTGGCGTTCGTCAACGCACTGCCGGTTTTCATCGCCTCGGACCCGGTGTGGGCCAAGAAGTTCACCGACGCCGGCGTCCCGATCGTCGGCGACGACATCAAGAGTCAGGTCGGCGCCACCATCACCCACCGCGTGCTGGCCAAGCTGTTCGAAGATCGCGGTGTGCAGCTCGACCGCACCATGCAGCTCAACGTGGGCGGCAACATGGACTTCCTGAACATGCTGGAGCGCGAACGGCTGGAGAGCAAGAAAATCTCCAAGACGCAGGCCGTGACCAGCAACCTGCAGAAGGAGTTCAACACCAAGGACGTCCACATTGGCCCGTCCGACCACGTCGGCTGGTTGGAAGACCGCAAGTGGGCGTATGTCCGCCTGGAGGGCCGCGCCTTCGGCGACGTCCCGCTGAATCTGGAGTACAAGCTCGAGGTGTGGGACTCCCCGAACTCGGCCGGTGTGATCATCGACGCCGTGCGCGCCGCCAAGATCGCCCTGGACCGCGGTATCGGAGGCCCGGTGTGGGCGGCTTCGGCCTACCTGATGAAGAGTCCGCCGAAGCAGATGGCTGATGACATTGCCCGCCAGCAGCTCGAGGAGTTCATTGCCGGCGAGGAGTGATCCACCGGCCTCGACATCTCAACGATCAGGGCGCCTGAGCCGTTAGACTGTCAAACCATGTCAGGAACGGCCCCGGAGGTCACGGAGTTGGCCGCCGACCTGCAACAGGTGTTGTCGAAGTTGTTCACGGTCCTGCGCCGGGGTGACCCGAACCGCGGCTCGCACCCCGATCTGACGCTGGCGCAGCTGTCGATCCTGCTGACCCTGCTGGACAGCGGGCCGATTCGGATGACCGAACTGGCAGCCCGCGAGCGGGTACGTACACCGACCACGACTGTTGCCATCCGCCGACTCGAGAAGCTGGGCCTGGTCAAGCGGTCGCGGGATCCTTCCGACATGCGGGCCGTCCTGGTCGAGGTGACTCCGGAGGGGCTGGTTCAGCACCGTGAGGCCCTCGCGACTCGACGCGCCCATCTCGCCGCGATGCTGGGCAAGCTGACCATCGACGAGAGGGACAGCGTGCACCGGGCACTGCAACCCCTGCGACGGCTCGCTGACGCAGAGGAATCCTGAAGCGATCAGAGGACTCCTGACGCGATCAGGCGAGCCAGTCAAGCACCACCGCTGCGGTCCAGGATTGCTCCGGGCTGCCCAGCGGTTCTCCGGTGAACGGTTCGTAGTACTCAGCGAATGTGCCCTCCCACACCTGTCGCAACCCCTCGCGCCGAAGGATCCCCGCCCGCTCCGGCCAACCGCGACGTTCCAGTGCCCAGAAGAACAACCAATTCAGCACCGGCCACACCGGACCCCGCCAGTACTCCCGGGGCCGAAAGTCCTTCGATAGCGGCGAGGTTGACGGAGGCAGGGCGAACTTCAGGTCGGGATGGCCGCAAAAAGCCGGTCCGTCGAGCAGTGCCAGTAGGGTCCGCTCCCGCGCATCCGGCAGGCCGCCGCAGAGTAGCGGTGCGAACTGGGCGGCGGTGTCCGTGATGATCCACGATCCGGCGCGAACATCGAAATCCCTTGCTGCGCCGGTACGCTGATCCGTCATGCCGAGCAGACCGGCTCGGAATCGGTCGGCCCAAGAACTCAGATCGCGAACATCGACCGCAGGGCGGCCCAACTCGTCGCCGATATCGGCGAGCACCTCGCAGGCAACCGCGAAGACTGCGGTGAAGAAACCGTCCTGGACCGCGAAACTCATCGCCTGCGGCAGTCGGTCGTCGGCATAACGCACGGACTTCATCTCCTCGACCAGCCAGAGATAGCGCTCGTACTCGTCAGCGGACGGCCGTTGGCGGTGATCGATGATTCGGTTGTCTGAACGCTGGTAAGCCGGCATCGGACCGGCGGTCACGTTCGCGTAGGCGCTGTCCCACCGCGGCGAGTTGTCCATCCCGGACTCCCACCCGTGGTAGAGGGTGACCCGACCGCATTCAGTTGGGTCGCGGGTCTCAGCCAGCCACCGGTGCCAGCGCACCAGGTCCGGCCAGCGGCGGTCGACGAACTGCTCAGCCACGACCCGGTCGGATCGACTACCCGCCCGAGCGCGGTCGAGGATGCGCTGTACTGCGACCGCATGAACGGGGGGTTGGGTGATACCCGAGGTGTGCCGGCCGGTTGGAGCCGCCGCAGCCAGCTCGCGACACGCCCAGCGGTCCGGGCCGGGGAAATATCCCTCGACTCCGTCGGCGAAGACGATATGCGGAATCATGCCGTTGGCCCACTGCGCCGAGAACAGGGTGTCCAGCTCCATGACCGCACGCGGAACACTCTGCGACGCCAGGCCGATCGCGATGAACGCCGCGTCCCAACTCCACATGTGCGGATAGAGCAGCGACGACGCCCTCGTCATGCATCCGAGGTCGTTGTCAGCCAGCAGTTTCGCAGCCCGGGCGGCTAGCACGTCGGGATCAGCGCCGGTTGCCACGGGTCCATTCTGCGGTGCTCGCGTGCTCCTTCGGAATCGGTAGGGTGATTCGACATGCCAGGCCGACCGACGATGCCCACTGCACTGATTACCGGAGCCGCTGGGGGACTCGGCGCGGCAATCGCCGACGCATTGGCCCCCACCCACGCCCTGCTGTTGGCGAGCCGGCCCTCACCGCGGCTGGACTTCCTGGCCGAGCGCCTCGGCGCCACCACCTGGCCGATGGATCTGACCCATCTCGACGGGATCGAAGCGGCTGCAGATGTTCTCGACGAACTCGACGTTCTGGTTCACAACGCCGGGGTGGCCTACCCCGGCCGGGTTGGCGAATCCACCCCCGAACAGTGGCGCGCTGCCTTCGAGGTCAACGTCACTGGCGCCGTCGCGCTCACCCTCGCGCTGCTTCCGGCACTCCGCGCGGCGCGGGGCCAGGTGGTGTTCATCAATTCCGGATCGGGTCTTAACGTCTCACCCGGGCTCGCCGCCTACTCGGCGAGCAAGTTTGCCCTGCGAGCATTTGCCGACTCCTTGCGTGCCGACGAACCTCTGTTGCGCGTCACCAGCATTCATCCCGGCCGGATTGACACCGAGATGCAGCGTGAACTCGTCGCCTACGAGGGCGGCGATTACGACCCGGCCAGATTCCTCACTGCCGAAACCGTGGCAGCAGTTGTCGCCCAGGTGCTGGCCACCCCGGCGGACGCACATACCCACCAGGTCGTGATCCGCCCCCGCGGTAAGTAACCGCTTCGTCGAAGTCGACGAAATGGCGGCATTCACTCGGACTCTCGCGCCCGTTTGTGGGTTTGGGCGGGATTAGACGACGAGGTTGACCAACCGGCCGGGCACCACGATCACCTTCTTGGGCGAAGCCCCCGCAAGGAACGCTGCCACCTTCTCGTCGGCGAGCGCCGCGGATTCGATTGCTGTGCGGTCCGCATCGGTGGCAACGGTCACATGACCGCGTACCTTTCCGTTGACCTGGACCGGGTACTCGACCGTGTCGGCCAAGAGATAGCGCGGGTCTGCCTGCGGGAAGGGTCCGTGGGCTAGCGACGATTCGTGACCTAGTCGGGCCCAAAGTTCCTCTGCCAGATGCGGGGCCAATGGGGCGACCATGAGGACAAGCGGTTCCAGAGCTCCCCGGGCAGTGACGCCGGCTTTGGTGAGGTGGTTGGTGTACTCGATGAGTTTGGCCGCGGCGGTGTTATTCCGCAGTGCGACATAGTCTTCCGAGACACCGGCGATGGTGCGATGCAGCACCCGCAGGGTGTCTTCATCAACCGGGTCATCCGACGTCCTTGTGGCTCCGCTGTTTTCGTCGACGACGAGCCGCCAAACCCGCTGCAGAAAGCGGTGCGCTCCGACAACGTCCTTAGTGGCCCACGGGCGGGAGGCTTCCAGCGGCCCCATCGACATCTCGTAAACGCGCAGGGTGTCCGCGCCGTAGGAGTCGCATATCTCATCAGGAGAGATCGAGTTCTTCAGGCTCTTGCCGATCTTCCCGAACTCCTGGAAAACTTCGACCTCACCATCAGGTCCCGGCAAGAAGAACTTGCCCTCCCGTTCAACGACATCCGCAGCCGGAACGTAGGCGCCCCGCGAGTCGGTGTAGGCGAACGCCTGGATATAGCCCTGATTGACCAGCCGACGATAGGGCTCCCGCGAACTCACATGACCAAGGTCGTAGAGGACCTTATGCCAGAAACGCGAATAGAGCAGATGCAGCACGGCGTGCTCGACACCGCCGACGTAGAGGTCCACTCCCCCGGGATCGCGCGGCCCGTGTTCATCAGGACGCGGACCCATCCAGTAGGCCTCGTTTTCCTTGGCGCAGAACTGATCCGGGTTATGCGGGTCTGCATAACGCAATTCGTACCAGGAACTACCCGCCCACTGAGGCATGACATTGGTGTCCCGGCGGTAGGTCTGCAATCCATCGCCGAGGTCGAGTTCAAGATCGACCCATTCCCCTGCCTTGTTCAGCGGTGGCGAAGGTTCACTGTCGGGATCATCCTGGTCGAACAACACCGGCGAGTAATCTGCGATATCTGGCAATTCGACCGGCAGCATCGAGTCAGGCAATGGGTGCGGGCGCCCGTCTTCGTCGTAAACGATGGGGAAGGGCTCACCCCAATAACGTTGACGCGCGAAAAGCCAGTCCCGCAGTTTGTACTCGATCCTGCCGCGCCCACGGCCGTCAGCCTCCAATCGCGCCGTGATCGCCTTCTTGGCCTCCGATACGTCGAGGCCGTTCAGGTAGTCGGAGTTCACCAAGACGCCGTCGCCGGTGTAAGCCTCCTGCGACACGTCGCCGCCGGCAATCACCTCGAGCACCGGCAGCCCGAACTCCGCCGCGAATTCCCAGTCCCGCTGGTCGTGTGCCGGCACCGCCATGATGGCACCGGTGCCGTAGCCGAGCAGGACATAGTCGGCGATAAAGATCGGAACCTGCTGGCCGCCAGCCGGATTCGTGGCGTAGCTACCCAGGAATACACCGGTCTTCGTCTTGCTCTCCTGGCGCTCCAGATCCGATTTCGCTGCGATGGAACGCCGATAGGAATCGACGGCCTCCGCCGGGGTGGCCGCACCACCGGTCCAGCGCGGATCGACCCCATCAGGCCATTGCTGCGCGGTCAGTCGGCCAACCAGGTCGTGTTCGGGGGCAAGTACCAGATAGGTCGCGCCGAACAAGGTGTCCGGGCGGGTGGTGAAAACCTCCACGTCCGTTCCGCCCGCCCCATCGGGGACGGAGAACAACGCCGCCGCGCCGGTTGATCGACCGATCCAGTTTCGCTGCATGGCCTTGACCTTGTCCGGCCAGTCCAGCACATCGAGATCCTCGAGCAATCGTTCGGAATAGGCGGTGATACGCATCATCCACTGCCGCAACCTCTTCCGGAACACCGGGAAGTTACCGCGTTCACTGCGTCCGTCGGCGGTCACTTCCTCGTTGGCCAACACCGTGCCCAGCCCCGGGCACCAGTTCACCAGCGACTCGGCGCTATAAACCAGCCGATGGCCGTCGACCAAGTCGGATCGCTCGCCGGTCGACAATTCCGACCAGGCCCTTCCATCGTCGAGAACTCTTGCACCACTCTTGAATTCGGCCACCAACTCGCTGATCGTGCGAGCCTTGTTCTGTTCGGTGTCGAACCAGGCGTTGTAGATCTGAAGAAAGATCCATTGGGTCCACTTATAGAACTCGACGTCGGTGGTGGAAAAGCTTCGGCGTTGGTCATGGCCGAGACCCAGCCGCCCCAGTTGACGACGGAAGTTGGCGATATTGGCCTCGGTACGGGTGCGCGGATGCGTGCCGGTCTGTACCGCATACTGCTCAGCCGGCAGTCCGAAGGAGTCGAAGCCTAACGCGTGGAGCACATTGCGTCCGGTCATCCGGAAGTACCGGGCATAGACATCGGTGGCGATGTAGCCGAGCGGATGGCCGACGTGCAAGCCCTCACCAGAGGGGTACGGGAACATGTCCTGGACGAACATCTTGTCCGCCGGGACCGGAGAACCGTCGGCAGCGGCCAGCGAGCCCACCGGGTTGGGCACGTCGAAAGTCCCCCGCTCCCGCCAGTAGTCCTGCCACTTCTGCTCGATTCCGCCCGCAAGGTCGGCGGCGTAGCGGTACCGCGGTCCGTCGCCGGCGTCAGTTTCCCCGGTGGGCGAGTCGATCACGCTCACAGGGTATCGGTGCAGCGCCGCCCGCAACGGCTCGGTATCGGTTGCGTTGCAGGGCGGTCAGCGGTTGGTTCCAGGTCGGTCCCAGGTCGATGCCAGGTCGGTTTAGGGGGGTCAATCACCCCGAGTGCCTCCCTAAAGTCGGGTACGGACATCGGGCCATCCGGGCCTGACCGTGCGAGAAGGACCCGTCCGGTACGGACGTGACGGGCCCAGAAGGACTAGAGACATGAACAGGATTGCCCGTAACTGGCGGTTGCTGGCCGGTGGACTGGCTGCCGGATCGGTGGGCGTACTGGGTCTGGTCGGCACCACGGCCTCGGCTGATCCGGCCGCCCCTGAGCCCCCAGCGCCGGCACCGGTGACTGTGACGGTGACCGTCACTCCACAGGCCGCCGCGACGGCGGCCGTAGCGCCAGCCGATCCCGCGACCCCGGCCAGCGCTGCTGCACAGCCACTAGGCGTCTCGACCGCACCGTCTGCCGCTGCGGCGCCGCTGCAACCCACGCCTGCCGCGCAGCCCCTGGCCACCCCGACAGCTCCTCCTCTGGTGCCCGCGACCTCCGGCACCCTCGCGGAGTTCTTCAAGGAGAAGGGCGTGGTGTTGGAGCCGCAGAAGGCTGCCGATTTCACCGCACTGAACATCACCCTGCCGGTCCCGACGGGATGGACCGTGGTCCCTGATCCCAACGTGCCCGACGCCTTCTCGGTGATCGCCGACCGGAAGGGCGGTGACGCTCTGTACACCCCCAACGCGCAGGTGACCGTTTACAAGCTGGTCGGGGAATTCGACCCGAGGGAAGCCATCACCCACGGCTTCGTCGACAGCCAACTACTACCCGCCTGGCAACAGACCGCAGGGGAGATGGCAGAAGTCGGCGGGTTCCCGGCCTCGCAGATCTCGGGTACCTATCGAGACACTGATCTCACCCTGAATACCACCCGCCGCCACATGATCGCCACAGCGGGTTCAGACCGGTATCTGGTGTCACTGTCCGTGACCACGGCCGCCAACCAGGTGGTCGCCACCGCCGAGGCCACCGAGGCGATCCTCGCGCGGTTCAAAGTTGCGGTCCCGGGCAGCGAGCCGGCGGCCTCGCCCGAACCCGCTGCCGCACCCGTGGTCGACGCTGCCGCACCCGCGCCGGCTGTTGCCGCACCGGCCGCTGCACCCGCGGCGCCCCCGGCGGCTGCCCCAGCTCCGGCGGCTGCTCCGGCAACCGTGACGGCACCGCTCCTGCCCGCCGTCCCAGTATTGCCCGAGGTCCCGGCACTTCCAACGGTGCCCACGCCGTAGCAGACTGCCCCGGCTCGTATTGTGGGCCCATGGTTATCGGGGCAATCGTGTGCCTGGTCCTGGCGATCCTGGTCGGCGGCTCTGGTTTGTGGACCCTTCGGCGTCCTGCGGGCCCGGACGTCACCAGTCAGGTGATACGCCTGGTGGCGCCCACCCAGCTCGCGGCTGCGATCATGCTCGCCGCAGCCGGTGTCCTGGCATTGGCGGCGCCGGCCCGCCTCGGGATGATCGGTTTGATCTGCGGGATCGTCGGAGCGGTTGCCACGGTCGCCGCTGGTTCCTGGCAGGGTGCCCGCTACGCCGCACGGCGGCAGGCAGCGGCGCCAGGTTGCGGCTCCGGTGGTGGTTGCGGTGGATGTAGCCAGATCTGTGAGCGTTAGTTTCGGCTCAGGTCGATCGGATGGGTGGCCAGCATCGACAGCGGCAGCGGCTGGCGCCGCAACACTCGGGCCCAGAGATCTACCCGGGGCGTGACAAGCACGTCAGAAGGCAAGGCCGACAGGACGATCCAGTCGTTACGCTCGATCTCACCCTCAAGTTGACCGATGGTCCAGCCGGAATATCCGGCGAAGATTCGCACACCTTCAACCGCTGCGGAAACTAGTTCCGGGTCCGCGTCGAGGTCGACCATGACAATGCGGCCAGCGACATGGCGCAGGCCGGACATGCCCTCCGGGTTCGCGCCGACCCGCAGGATGCCCAGGCACAGCGCCGAGTCTCGTTTCACCGGCCCACCGATGAACATGGTCTTGGGCTTGGCCACCAAGTCCGCCCACTGGGGCAGCACGTTGTAGACCGCCATCTCGCTGGAGCGGTTGAGCACCACGCCCAGGGTGCCGCCGTCGTTGTGTTCGACGACGTAGATCACGCTGCGGCGAAACGTCGGCTCCAACAGTTCGGTATTGGCCAGCAGCAACGTGCCCGCCCGCACTCGGTTCGCCGCGGGCGCCCGGAAATCCTCAGGGTCCTCCGGCTGAGCCACCCCACCATCATGGCACGGGTCGTATCGCCGAGGACGAAGGCGACGGGAACCCGACGAGGAAGTTTGTAGTGTAGGTCGGTGGTCGACGCCCCCGCCTCCAGCTCGCTCTGGGAATCGGTGCGCAGCCTGGTTGATTTCTGGCGCCTACTACAGGTTCGTGCCGCGAGCCAGTTCGGTGATGGGCTTTTTCAGGCCGGACTCGCCGGCGGACTGCTGTTCAACCCGGAGCGGGCGGCGTCGCCCTGGGCGGTGGCGGGCGCATTCGCCGTGTTGTTCTTGCCGTATTCGCTATTGGGACCCTTCGCCGGCGCCCTGCTGGACCGCTGGGACCGCCGTACGGTGCTGGTCTGGGCTACTGCTGCCCGCCTTGTCCTCGCCCTCGGTGTCGCGGCCCTGCTGGCCGTGGGTGCTCGAGACCTTTTCGTGCTGATCGGTGCGCTCGCCGCCAACGGATTCAGCCGGTTCGTCACTTCCGGCCTGTCGGCGGCATTGCCCGACGTGGTGCCCCGCGAGCAAATCGTCACGATGAACTCGGTGGCTATCGCAACGGGGGCCTCCGCCACCTTTCTCGGCGCCAACGCCATGCTGCTACCCCGCTGGATATTCGGTGCCGGCGACGCCGGCGCGGCCAGCGTGATCGCGCTGGTCGCCTTGCCGGTCACAGTCGCCCTGATGCTGGCACTGCGCTTCCGCCCGCGAGTCCTGGGACCACACCACACAGCTGTCAGCGGATCAGCCTTCTACGCCGTGGCAACCGGCTGGGCCTATGGTGCGCGGGCCGTGCTGAACACGCCGTCCGTAGGCGCGGCGCTCGCCGGCCTGGCCGCCCACCGCGGAGTATTCGGCATCAACACGTTGCTGGTGCTGGTGATCGTCCGGCACACCGGCGGTGGTACGGGTTTCGCCGGCCTCGGAACGGCAGTGGTATTCGTCGCCGCGACCGGCAGCGGGTCGTTCCTCGCCAACCTCATCACACCCGCAGCGGTGCGAAGGTGGGGCCGCTATGCAAGCGCCAATGTCGCCCTGCTGTGTGCTTCCGTCATCCAGCTCGCAGGTGCGACTCTGCTGTTGACGGTGATGGTGGCATGCGGCTTCTTCCTGGGGATGGCCGGGCAGGTGGTCAAGCTGTGCGCCGACACCGCCATGCAGTCCGACGTCGACGACGCCCTGCGCGGCCATGTCTTCGCCGTCCAGGACGCGTTGTTCTGGATGGCCTTCATCATTGCCATCACTGCGGCGGCTGCGGTGATCCCGGCCGACGGACACTCCATCACCCTGGCAGTCGCAGGATCAGTTCTCTATCTGGTCGGGATGGCCGCTCATGCACTCGTCGGACGGCGCATGCGCGCTGCGAACTAAGCTGTCCGGCATGGCTGTTGCCGAAGGTGTCGTCGACGATCTCGTTGCCGAGAGCGCTGCTCTGGATGCGCTGGTTGCCCCGCTCCCGCCAGCAGATTGGACGACGGCGACGCCAGCGCCCGGGTGGACGATCGCCCACCAGATCGCACACCTGCTGTGGACCGACCGGGTCTCGCTGATGTCGATAACCGACGAACCGGGCTTCATCGCATTCGTCGAATCGGCGAAGGACAACGTGGAGCATTTCGTCGACGATGCCGCAGAGGAGCTGGCCACAACCCCGCCGGAGGATCTTTTGGCGGACTGGCGTGCCACCCGTGACGCCCTGCACGCTGAGTTGCGGAGGGTGCCCGCCGATCGCAAGCTCCTGTGGTTCGGGCCACCGATGAGTGCTGCCTCGATGGCGACCGCCCGATTGATGGAGACCTGGGCCCACGGACTCGATGTCGCCGATGCGCTGGATGCACAGTTGCCCGCTTCGGATCGGTTGAAGTCCATCGCCCATCTGGGCGTGCGCACCCGCGACTTCGCGTTCGCGGTGCATGGGCTGACGCCGCCCACGGAACCGTTCCGGGTGGAATTGACCGCCCCGGGTGGCGGGCAGTGGACGTGGGGCCCGGAAGACGCCGCCCAGCGGGTCAGCGGGTCCGCGTTGGATTTCTGCTATCTGGTGACCCAGCGCCGGCCGCAAGCTGAACTGGATGTGGTCGCCGACGGTCCCGACGCCGAGCGCTGGCTGGGTATCGCGCAGGCGTTTGCCGGCCCGCCCGGCCCGGGCCGCGGCTAAGTAGGTCCCGCGGACTCCGCGCGGCCATCCCCGTCGCTATCGACCAGCTTCAGGTCCCACCGCCCGTCGCCGTCGGTGTCGACGTAACCGGCGCTGGACCGGCCGAGGCCGACCAGCGCCCGGTCAGCCAGACCGTCCCGGTCGACGTCCAACAACCGTTCCGGCTGCCCGTCTCCGTCGACGTCGGCATGCGCATCGGTGTGCTCGACGCCGTCCAGGCCCAGCCACCGCAACGGACCCGACATACCGCCCACCGACCAGCTGCCCGACCCGTCGTCGGTGAAGCGAGCCTCCGGCACGCCGTCGTCGTCGAGATCGAGTACCGCATGGTCGGCGAGGCCGTCATCGTCCAAGTCGGTCAGAACGTCATCGAGCAGGCCGTCGCCGTCGAGGTCGAGTTCGGGCGGGCCGGTCCAGATCGATGCGGAGCCGTCACCGGCGTCCAGGCAATAGTCCATACCCATTTGGACGCCAGTGATCGCAGCGCGGTTCCCTCTCACAAAGACGTCGCGAACAATTGGCGCGCTGTCGCGGCGGCGGCGCAGTCACAGCGGGTACCGTCCTCACCGAAGACCGCGTCAGCGAGACTGAACAGGCACGAAAGGCAACGCCGATGAACAGCGCTATCCGCAAGGCCGTCATCCCCGCCGCCGGCATCGGCTCCCGCCTGTTGCCGCTGACCAAGGCCATCCCGAAAGAGATGCTGCCGGTGGGCGACAAACCGGTGATCGAACACACCGTCCGGGAACTGGTCAACTCCGGCATCACCGATATCACCATCGTGGTGTCCGGCGGAAAGTCGTTGATCCAGGAGCATTTCCGGCCGAATTTGGCCCTGGTGGAGCAGCTTCGCGCCGACGGTAAGGACAGCTACGCCGATGCCGTGGAAGAGGTTGGAGAGCTGTCCCACCGCGGACACATCACCTACCTCGACCAGCATGGCCCGTACGGCAACGGCACACCGGTCTTGAATGCAGCGCGCTCGTTCGGAGACGAACCGGTCCTGGTGTTGTGGCCCGACGATGTGTTCGTCGCCGAAGTCCCTCGGGCGCAACAACTGATCCGCGCATACGAACAGACCTCCGCCCCGGTCCTCGCCCTGATGCCGATGCCGCCGGAGCAGTCACGCCGATACGGCGTACCGGTTGTCAAGGAAGACCTCGACGATGGGCTGCTGCGGATCACCGGACTGGTGGAGAAGCCCGAGCCCGACAATGCGCCCTCGGCATTCGCCGCGATCGGCGGATACGTGGTGACCCCCGGCGTGATCGACGAGTTGCGGGAGCAGACGAAGCGCTGGTACGAACACCGGACAGGCGAGGTCTACCTCACCGACGCGATCAACGAATACGCCAAACACCGCGCCGTGTACGGCCAGGTCATTCGGGGCAGCTGGTACGACACCGGTAATCCGGCCGACTATCTGATCGCGCAGTTCGCATCCGCTCTGGCACACCCCGGCTACGGCGGGATGCTTCGCGAACTCGTGGAGCGCTCCAAGCCTTAGCCTCCAGGACCTTAAGCGGGGTCACGCTTACGAGTGATCGCCCCTCGCGTTCCACCACGCCAGCAATTCGTTCGTAGCCTCCTCGGTGGACAGCGGCCCGCGATCCAGCCTGAGTTCCTTCAAGTAGTTCCAGGCCTCACCGACCTGCGGTCCCGCCGGGATTCCCAGTAGTTGCATGATCGCGTTCCCATCGAGGTCGGGACGCACCCGAGCCAAATCCTCCTGTGCGGCGAGTTCGGCGATCCGCTGCTCCAGGCTGTCGTAACTGGCCTGCAACGCCGCCGCACGCCGCTTGTTGCGGGTGGTGCAGTCCGCTCGCACCAGCTTGTGCAACCGAGGCAGCAGCTCCCCGGCGTCGGCGACGTAGCGTCGCACCGCCGAATCGGTCCACTTGCCGTCGCCATAGCCGTGGAACCGCAGGTGCAGGTAAACCAGCTGGGATACGTCGTCGACCATCTGCTTGGAGTACTTCAGCGCCCGCATGCGCTTGCGGACCATCTTGGCGCCGACCACCTCGTGATGATGGAAGCTCACACCGCCGTCGGCCTCGTGGCGGCGGGTGGCCGGCTTTCCGATGTCGTGCAGCAGCGCCGCCCACCGCAGCACGAGATCCCGGGAACCGGGCTCTTCCAACGCGATCGCCTGCCTCAGCACGGTCAGCGAGTGCTGATAGACGTCCTTGTGCTGGTGGTGTTCGTCGATGGCCATCTGCATTCCGCCCACCTCAGGAAGCACCACCTGGCCCAGTCCGGTCTGGACCATCAACTCGATCCCGGCGACCGGGTTCGCACCGAGCAGCATCTTGTCCAGTTCCACGGCTACCCGCTCGACGGTGATCCTGGACAGCTGGGGGGCCATCGCGACAATGGCCTCGCGCACCCGTTCGGCCACCCCGAATTCCAACTGCGAAACGAACCGCGCAGCGCGCAGCATGCGCAGCGGATCATCACCGAAGGACACCTCCGGGGCGGCTGGGGTGTCGAGAATGCGCTGCCGGATAGCAGCCAACCCTCCCAACGGGTCGCAGAACCTGCCGGGGCCGTCGCCGGTGATCCTCACCGCCATCGCGTTGACCGTGAAGTCCCGGCGCACCAAGTCGTCGTCCAAGTTGTCGCCGAATCGCACCTGCGGGTTACGCGAAACCTGGTCGTAGTTGTCGGCACGGAAGGTGGTGATCTCCAGTCGGTGTCCGGACTTGCCGGCACCGACAGTGCCGAAGTCGATGCCGGTGTCCCACATCGCGTCCGCCCAGGGTCGGACGATGTGCTGCACCTCCTCCGGCCGGGCATCGGTGGTGAAGTCCAGATCGGTGGTCAATCGGCCGGTCAATCGGCCCAGGACAGCGTCTCGGACACTGCCACCGACCAGGTACAGCTCACGACCGGCCACTGCGAACCGGCCACCGATCTCGCGAAGGAGGTGACCGTGCCGATTGAGCTCCACGGCGGCGCGCGTCAGCAGCTTCGCGTCATTGGTGGCGTCGGGCACGTCCAACGAGCCTAGTGCGCCCCCCGGGATCGCTATCCTCCAGATCGCCAGTATTCCGCTGGATAGATCGGCGCAGCATGCCCGTGCCCATGATCGTCACGGGGGAAGAGCAGGCCCCACAGAGGTGCAAGCTACTATCGCTTGGGTGTCGGATGGCGAGCGGGCCAAGCCACGACGCCGCCGTGGTCGGCGTCGGGGCCGCCGCGCTGCCGGTCCGCCGGTTGACTCGGCAAGCACCGATGGCACATCCGACACCGCGGCTCCCTCCGAGCAGCCCGCCCCCCAACCCGCTGCTGACGTCCGCGGCCCGCGACGGCGACCGCCGGGCCGGCTACGCACCGTTCACGAAACCTCCGCCGGTGGCCTCGTCATCGACGGACTCGACCGTCCGCGCGAGGAGCAACTGGCTGCTCTGATCGGCCGGATGGACCGCCGCGGGCGGATGCTCTGGTCATTGCCCAAAGGGCACATCGAGCAGGGTGAGACCGCCGAACAAACCGCGATGCGGGAGGTGGCCGAGGAGACCGGCATTCAGGGCGACGTACTAGCAGCGCTCGGCAGCATCGACTACTGGTTTGTCACCGAGGGCCTTCGCGTTCACAAGACCGTCCACCACTATCTGCTCCGGTTCTCCGGAGGTGAACTCTGCGACGAAGACGTTGAAGTCACCGAGGTTGCCTGGGTGCCGGTAAGCGAACTGCATCATCGGTTGGCCTATGCCGACGAGCGGAAGCTGGCCAAGGTCGCCCACGAACTCATCGAACTGTTGCAATCGGCCGGTCCGAGCGCGCTGCCGCCGCTGCCGCACAGCACACCGCGCCGACATCCCCAGACCCACTCGCATGCCCGAAGCCGTTCACCCCGAAGCGATGCGCGCCCCGACCCCCGGACGAAAGGCCGCGGTTCCGGCTCGTGAGGGCGCTGTCGTGGGTCCGGATCACGGCCCGGATCGTGCTGGTCGTCGGGCTGATCGGTCTGTTTGTGCTGCCGGATCCGCCCGCTGCAACCGGTGAACCGGAAACCCCGGCGTTCCTGACCGTGCGGGTCGACACGGTCACCCCTGATCTGGTCACCAGCGCTAGTCCCTCCACCCTCACCGTCACCGGCACCGTGACCAACGTGGGCAACCGGCCCGTTCGAGAAGTCGTGGCCCGCCTGGAACACGGCGCCGCCGTCACCTCCTCGGCCGGCCTGCGCACCGACTTGGACGGAACCGGTGCCCAATTCGAACCGGCAAGCGAATTCATCACCGTCACAGAGCAACTCGATCGCGGTCAAGCCGCAGGTTTCAGCATCACGGTTCCATTCCGGCCCGGTCCGCTACCCTCGCTGGGCATCGAAGAACCCGGCGTCTACCCGATGTTGGTCAACGTCAACGGCACTCCCGAGAACGGCAACCCGGCCCGCCTCGATGACGACCGCTTCCTGCTGACGGTCACCGGGGTGCCGCCGGAAAGTCCCTCGGGCAACCTGCTGGCCGACGCTGTTGCCCCAGACACCAGCAAGCCGGTGGAGATCACCATGCTCTGGCCACTGGCCGACAAGCCGAGGCTGGCACCCGGCGTGCCCGGTGGCACCACCCCGGTCCGCCTGATGGACGACGACCTCGCGGTCTCGCTCGCGGCCGGCGGGCGGCTGGAGACCCTGCTGGCAGCGGCCGAGTTCGCCACCAGTCCGGACGCGGTGGATCCGGACACGGTGGATCCGGACACCGGAATCGACCGCGCGCTGTGCCTGGCTATCGATCCCGATCTGGTGGTCACGGTGAACGCGATGACTGCCGGGTACGTGGTCTCCGATTCCCCCGACGGTCTCGGCGCAGCGAGCCATCCCGGTACCGGCCAGGCCGCCGCCGTGGCGTGGCTGGATCGGCTCCGCCGGCTGGCCGACCGGATGTGCGTCGTTGCCACCCCCTATGCCCAGGCCGACCTCGGCGCGCTCGACCGGGTCGGGGACGCCGGCCTCAGTGCGGCGGCAACCGTTTCCGCCGCCGACATCGTCGACAAGATCGTCGACGTCGTCTCAACACGGGGCGTGACTCTGTTCGGCGATGGCCCGCTGACCGCCGATGCGCTTCATCTCCTCAACACCGAAGGACCCACCCTGGCCATCGCCGCTGACCAGGCCGCCGAACCAACCCCCGACCTCGCCCAGCGTCGCCTCTCGCCAGAGGTGGTTCTCGCCCCATTTGACCCCGCCGTCGGTGCCACCCTGGCCGGCGTCGGCACCGACCCCACCATCCCCAACTACCTCAGTACGGGCCTGGCTTTTCCGATAACCGGAGATTCCCCCGTGGCCAGGCGGCAGTCCGCCATCGCCGCGGTGCTGTGGCGAACCCTGCAGCCCGATCTGCTACCGCGCAGCCAAGTCCTGCTCCCACCGCTGAAGTGGAGTCTTCAGCCCGACGACGCCCGCGAGATGCTGACCGCATTGGCCAACGCCATGCGCTCCGGTCTGGCCAAGCCCAGGCCGTTGAAGGCCCTGATAGCCCAGGCAACCGGCGCTGCGCCGGTCGACGAAGACCAGCCCGATCTGCCCACCGATTTCCGCGGTCGCTTCGACGACGACGTCGTGACCACCATCGGAACCGAAGTCCGGCGGCTGGCCGGACTGACCGAGGCGCTGACCACCGATATCCGCACCGGGCTGACTGGGCCGCAGTACACCGCGCCGCTTCGCGAGGACATGCTGCGTGCGCTGAGCCAGATCGAACCGCCGGACAGTCGCAACGAGATCGCCCGACAGCGCCTGCCCGTGGTGGGCAGAACAATCGAGGAACTGTTTCACGCGGTGTCCATAGTCAACCCCGGCGGTACCTACACACTGGCGACCGAGCGCAGCGCACTCCCGCTTGCTCTGCGCAACGATTTGGCGGTTCCGATCCGGGTCCGGCTACAAGTAGATGCTCCACCCGGCATGACGGTCACCGATCTCGGCGACCAGGAGTTACCCCCGGGCTATCTTCCCTTGCGGGTGCCCGTGGAACTGCACGTCTCCCAGCGGGTGGCGGTGGACGTCACGCTGCGGACGCCCGAGGGACTGCGACTCGGTGATCCGGTGCGGCTGTCGGTGCATTCCAACGCCTACGGAAAGGTGCTGTTCGCGCTGACACTCGGCGGAGGACTGGTATTGGCGTTTCTGGTCGGGCGACGGCTCTACCACCGCTTCCGCGGCCAACCGGACCGGGCCGACCTGGATAGACCCTGGCCTCCGATCATCAGTGCGGAATCGGCGGAACGGCCTGAGCCCACCAAGTCGGGGTCCACCAAGTCGGGGGGGCAGAAGGCACCGTGACCCAGTCGCCGCAGACCCGCCCGCAGCGCCCCGAACTGTCCGATTCGGCGGTCGTTTCACGTTCGTGGGGAATGGCTTTGGCCACCCTGGTCAGCCGGATCACCGGTTTCATCCGCATCGTGCTGCTGGCAGCGATACTCGGCGCAGCCTTATCCAGCGCCTTCTCCGTGGCCAACCAGCTGCCCAACATGATCGCAGCCCTGGTGTTGGAGGCAACCTTCACCGCGATCTTCGTTCCTGTGCTGGCCCGCGCCGAGCGCGACGACAGCGACGGCGGGGCCGCGTTCGTCCGCCGCCTGGTAACCCTGGCCACGACGCTTCTGCTCGCCGTCACGGTTCTGGCCGTCACTTGCGCGCCACAGTTGGTACGGCTGATGCTGGGCGCCGACCCTCAGGTAAACGCGCCATTGACAACGGCTTTCGCGTTTCTTCTGCTGCCCCAGGTGATCTTCTACGGGTTGTCCTCGGTGTTCATGGCGATCCTCAACACCCGCAACGTGTTCGGGCCGCCGGCTTGGGCGCCGGTGCTCAACAATGTCGTCGCGATCGCCGCACTCGGTCTGTATCTGATTGTTCCGGGCGAACTTTCGGTGGATCCAGTGCAGATGGGGAACGCCAAGTTGCTGGTGCTCGGCATAGGAACCACCTTGGGGGTGGCCGCACAGGCCGCCGTGCTGCTGGTCGCCATTCGCAGTCACCGGATCAGTCTGCGGCCGCTGTGGGGTATCGACGACCGTCTCAAACGTTTCGGCACCATGGCCCTGGCGATGGTGCTCTACGTGCTGATCAGCCAGATCGGTTTCGTGGTCGGCAACCAGATCGCCAGCACCGCGGCCGCATCGGGTCCGGCGATCTACAACTACACCTGGATGGTGCTGATGCTGCCGTTCGGCATGATCGGCGTGACCATTCTGACGGTGGTGATGCCGCGTCTGAGTCGCAATGCAGCCGCCGAGGACAACACCGCCGTACTCGCCGACTTCTCGTTGGCCACCCGGCTGCAACTGGTCACTCTGATCCCCGTGGTGGCGTTCATGACCGTCGCCGGCCCGGCGATCGGTAGTGCACTTTTCGCCTACGGCAATTTCGGCCAGGTCGACGCCAACTATCTCGGGATGGCTATCGCCCTCTCGTCATTCACCCTCATCCCCTACGCGCTGGTGCTGTTGCAACTGCGGGTCTTCTACGCACGCGAACAACCGTGGACCCCAATCCTGATCATCATGGCAATCACCGCCACCAAGATCGCGTTGTCGCTGCTGGCCCCGCACCTGACCGACGACCCCGATCTGGTCGCCGGCTATCTGGGCGCTGCCAACGGTCTCGGCTTTCTTGTCGGCGCCGTGCTGGGCCACCTGTTGCTGGGTCGGTCGTTGCGCCCACCGGGCGGGCGTCTGCTGAACACCGGGGTCCTGCGGAACGTCGTGCTGACCGCCACGGTATCAGTGTCGGCTGCCATAGTCGCCGCTGGTGTGGACCACCTCCTGGGGCTAAGTCAGCTGACCGACAATTTCGGCGGAGCAGGTTCCATGCTGCGGTTGGTGATCCTCGCCGCAGTCATGCTGCCGCTCATCGCCGCGCTGCTCGTTGCCGCCGGCGTGCCCGACGCGGTAGCAGGGTGGCGGGCTATCCAGCGTCGAGTCCTCCGGCGGACCCCGGCGCAAGCCGCCCTTCAACACGAGCAGGCGACATCCCAACCGCCCCACAGGACCACTCTCGTCACGTACCCTGAATCCGGCCAGAAGCCTGCCGATGGAGGGACCCCGGAAGGGAGAGGACCGAAACTGAGCGACCAACCTTCGGGTGTCCCGTCTGGCCAACCGTCCCAACCGGCCCGACCCGACGCACCGACGACGCAGACACCGATCCCGGCTCCGGACGCACCGACCACCAAAACGCCCACGTCACCGGGACCGACTGGGACCCCCACCGTGTCCATTCCGGGAGCGAGTCCAGCCCCCACGCCAGGGGCAACAACAAAGATTCCTCGACAGTCTGCCGACAGCTTCCATCCCGACGTGGCCGCCGCCACTCCGTCCGCCGGAGGCACTGAGTCCTACGGTGGGCGGCATCACTCCTCCGACCCCGACGGGGAGTTGATACCCGGCGCCACTATCGTCGAGGGCCGCTACCGACTTCTGGTCTCCCACGGCGGGCCACCGGGACTGCGCTTCTGGCAGGCACTCGACACGGCTCTGGACCGCCAGGTGGCGCTGACTCTCATCGACCCCGACGGCAAGCTGCCCGCTGCCGAGCTCAACGAGATTCTTTCGCGCACACAGCAGCTGAGCCGCATCCAGAGTCCCGGCATGGCCCGGGTTCTCGACGTGACGAAGACCGGCCGCGGCGGCATCGTCGTCTCGGAATGGATCCGTGGCGGTTCCTTGAAAGAGGTGGCCGACACCTCACCGTCCCCGCTCGGCGCTGCCCGTGCAGTCCAGTCGTTGGCAACTGCGGCTTCTGAGGCGCACTCGGCCGGAGTCGCGATGTCCCTGGATCATCCCAGCCGAATCCGGGTCAGCATCGACGGCGACGTGGCGCTGGCGTTCCCGGCCACTCTGCCGGCCGCGACCCCGGAACAGGACGTCCGCGGGATCGGCGCAGCGCTGTATGCGCTGCTGATGGACCGTTGGCCGCTGCCGGAGACCGGGGTGGCGAGCGGCCTACGACACGCTGAGTTCGGGCCCTCCGGCGAACTGGTCGAGCCCCGCGTGGTGAACGCCGAGATTCCGTTCCAGATTTCTGCTGCCGCCGTGCGATCGGTCCAGATCGACGGCGGAATCCGCTCTGCTCCAACGCTTCTCAACCTTTTGCAACAGGCGACCGCAGCGGTCGAGCGTACCGACCTGGTGGAGCCGGTCACCTCGGCAGCTGTGCCGGCCCCCGCATCCAACCGGAAGCCCTCGCGCGACGACCCACAGGTACACGCCCAGCGTCGGCGGACCCTCATGATCGGAATCGCCGCGGGTTCGGTGGTTCTGATTGTGGCGGTGGTGGTCCTGGCATCCTTCCTCGGCGGGCTTTTCGGTGACGGCCAATCGGGTCTCAAGGGCGACCGGTTAGGACTGAACACCGGCAGCAGCGGAGCCAGCGCACCAGCCGGCCAGGTTGTGAAACCGACTGCGGCAACAGTGTTCTCGCCGGAAGGCGGGGCGGACGCTCCCGATCTTGCCGGACTGGCGATCGATGGCAACCCGGCAACGGCCTGGCCGACCGACACCTATAACGATGCGGTTCCCTTCCCCGGGTTCAAGAACGGCGTCGGCTTGATGCTTCAACTGCCTGCGCCCACCGTCGTCGGCAGCGTCACCATCTCGGTATCCAGTACCGGCACCCAGGTGCAGATCCGGTCGGCGACCAGCGCCAGCCCGAATGCGCTGGAAGACACCACGGCGATGACCCAACCCACCGCGCTCAAGCCGGGTTCGAATACCATCGACGTCCCCAGCGCCAACCCGACTTCCTTCCTCCTGGTGTGGATTTCAACTCTCGGCCAGACGAACGGCAAGAGCCGGACCGACGTCTCCGAAATCACGGTGCGCGCCGCGAAATAGCCCGCCACTCACAGCGGTCCCGGGTGAAGTGCTGAGAGCTCCGGGTCTTATTACTGTCCGAGCCGTGCCCAATGTCCAGCACCACGGTCAGATTCGCAGCGACGCCGCTTTGCTCAATGCTCACATCGCCGGCGATCGATACGCGTTCGGCGAGTTGTATCTACGACACCAGGTTCAACTGCACCAGTTGGCGCGCCTCCGCAGCCAGACCGCCGAGGATGCCGAGGATGCCGTTCAAGATGCCATGCTGGCCGCGCACCGGTCCGCAGGAGCGTTTCGCCACGACTCGGCGGTCAGCAGTTGGCTACACCGCATCGTCGTCAACGCCTGCATCGATCGGACCCGCCGAAATCGCTGGCCGACAACGGAAATCACCGAACACAGCGCGGTGATTCACGACCCCGCCAGCGAGCTCGACACCAGGGTCGAGGTTCACCGCGCTTTGTTGCGGCTGCCGTGCGATCAACGGGCCGCCCTGGTCGCCGTTGACATGGTGGGGTATTCCGTCGCCGACGCCGCGAAGCTGTTCGGGGTCGCCGAGGGCACCGTGAAGAGCCGCCGTGCCCGTGCGCGGTCCCGGCTGGCCGGACTGCTGAATCCGAAGTGACGTGCACACTGGTCGGGTGGAGTTTCCCGACGACCGACACCGGGTGACCGGTCTATCGAACACCCGTGCCGCCCATGCCGCGCGCCCCGGGGTGACACCGGCCCGGGCAGCGCTTGTTGTCGCGGCCCTCGCGGTGCTGGGCCTTGTTGCGAGCCTCGGAGTGGCTGTGCTGGTCCGGAACGCCGGATCTCTCACCAGCAACCCGACCAGTGCCAAGTTCATCACCGTTTCCCCAGGCGCGCCAACCGCCTTTCCGATAGCCCGCGACGAATTGACTGCGCTGACACACCGCAGTCCCGACCTCGGCCCGCTGGCCGATCCCACCCGCCGGAGCGCCTGCCTGGCTGGCCTCGGATACCCGCCGGCGATCGCCATCCGGGGCGCGGACCAAATCGATATTGATGGTGCGCCTGCCGTCGTCTTGCTTCTGCCGGCACCGCGGCCCGCGGACCTGGTGGCCCTGGCCGTCCGTCCCGACTGCGACACAACAGCTCCCCACCTGGTTGCCGACACCACCGTCATCAGCCCCTAACCGCACGTCCGGGAACACCCCCGCCTACCCTGTTGTTTGACCCTTTAGTCGACGGTGTTCACCCACCGTGCAGGAAGGCTGGTATGAGCGACCAAGTACACGACGTGATCGTCATCGGATCTGGCCCGGCGGGCTACACCGCAGCGATCTACACCGCTCGGGCCCAACTCAATCCCCTGGTTTTCGAGGGAACCGCGTTCGGTGGCGCTCTGATGACCACCACCGAGGTGGAGAACTACCCCGGCTTCCGGTCCGGCATCATGGGGCCCGAGTTGATGGACGAGATGCGCGAGCAAGCGCTGCGTTTCGGTGCCGACCTGCAAATGGAAGACGTCGAATCGGTGTCGCTGACCGATCCGATCAAAGAGGTGGTGACCGCCGGCGGTGAGACGCATCGTGCCCGTGCAGTGATCCTTGCCATGGGTGCGGCACCGCGCTACCTCCTGGTCCCCGGCGAGCAAGAACTACTCGGTCGCGGTGTGAGCTCGTGCGCCACCTGTGACGGATTCTTCTTCAAGGATCAGGACATCGCCGTGGTCGGTGGTGGTGACTCGGCCATGGAAGAGGCGACCTTCCTGACCCGCTTCGCCCGCAGTGTCACGCTGGTGCACCGCCGAGACGAGTTCCGCGCCTCGAAGATCATGCTGGAACGAGCCCGTGCCAATGACAAGATCAAATTTCTGACCAACACCACCGTTGTCGCGGTCGAAGGCGATAAGACGGTCACCGGACTGCGCATCCGCAATGTTCAAACCGGCGATGAGTCAACACTGCCGGTGACCGGCGTCTTCATCGCGATCGGCCACGACCCCCGTTCGGATTTGGTCCGGGGTGCAGTAGCCGTCGACGCCGACGGCTACGTCCTGGTCAACGGCCACACCACGGCAACCTCGCTGCCTGGCGTTTTCGCCGCCGGGGACCTAGTTGACCGAACCTACCGACAGGCCATCACCGCGGCGGGTAGTGGTTGCGCGGCCGCGATCGACGCCGAACGCTGGCTGGCCGAAGTACACGAGATGATCGGAGCAAGAAGTGAGTGAATCCGCAGCAACCCTGGCCGTTTCCGACGATTCCTTCAACGACGCGGTGTTGTCCAGCGACATTCCGGTGTTGGTGGATTTCTGGGCCGCCTGGTGCGGACCGTGCCGAATGGTGGCCCCCGTCCTCGAAGAGATCGCCAAAGAGCAGGCCGGCTCATTGACGGTCGCCAAACTCGACGTAGATGCCAACCCGCAGTCCGCAAAGGACTACCAGGTGGTCTCAATCCCCACGATGATCCTGTTCAAGAACGGCAAACCGGTGAAGCGCATCGTCGGG
The DNA here is from genome assembly GCA_020438845.1 of Mycobacterium sp. Taxonomy (GTDB): domain Bacteria; phylum Actinomycetota; class Actinomycetes; order Mycobacteriales; family Mycobacteriaceae; genus Mycobacterium. The sequence goes on from JAGQTV010000017.1 coordinate 35,044, forward strand.
GCCAAAGGTAAGGCAGCCTTGCTGCGCGAGATTGCCGACGTCGGGTGAGTAGAGACGAATTCGTGACCTGAGGTTCAGCCGAACGGGTTTCCGGAACGGAGGCCCTTTCTGCGACAATTCTTCCCATGGCAGGTCTCGGCGACGACCCGGCCCGCGATGCGCTACGCCGCGGGGTCCGCAGTGCCGCTGTCGTCGAAATTCGGACCACGCTCGCAATCCTGGGTTTGTTGGAGAATCCCGACGAGGACCTGCACACCGGACAACGCGTCGCTCCGGACGTCTTCGACGACGAGCTTGACCACGCAGTACGCGCCTTTCAGCAGCGCCGCGGCCTGCTGGTCGACGGAATCGTTGGTGAGGCGACGTACCGGGCGCTGAAGGAAGCCTCCTATCGCCTGGGGGCGCGGACGCTGGCCCACCAATTCGGGGCCCCGATGTACGGCGACGATGTCGCCGTGCTGCAGGCACGGCTGCAGGATCTCGGCTTCTACCACGCCCTGGTGGACGGCTACTTCGGTCTGCAGACCCACAACGGCCTCATGTCCTACCAGCGCGAGTACGGCTTGGCTCCCGATGGAATCTGTGGGCCGGAGACGTTGCGTTCCTTGTACTTCCTCGGTTCGCGCGTGACCGGCGGTTCGCTGCATGCGATCCGCGAGGAGGAACAAGTCCGTCGTTCCGGGCCACGGCTGTCGGGTAAACGCATCATCATCGACCCGGGCCGAGGCGGCAGCGATCCCGGATCGATCGTTGCGGGGCCGGGGGGGCCGATCAGCGAAGCCGATATCCTGTGGGACTTGGCCAGTCGCCTCGAGGGCCGCATGACGGCTATCGGCATGGAGACGTTTCTCTCGCGATCGATCAACCGCACGCCGTCCGACGCTGAACGCGCTGCCACAGCCAACACGGTAGGTGCGGATCTGATGATCAGCCTGCGCTTCGAACGCCGAGCCAGTCCCGCGGCAAACGGCTTGGCCTGCTTCTACTTCGGCAGCTCACACGGTTCGGTGTCCACCATCGGTCGGAACCTCGCCGACTTCATACAACGAGAAGTGGTGGCGCGCACCGGATTAGTGGATTGCCGGACGCACGGGCGAAACTGGGATCTGCTCCGGCTGACCCGCATGCCGACAGTCCAAATCGACGTCGGGTACATCACCAGTCCCCGCGACCAAGCCATGCTTGCCTCCAAAGAGTGTCGCGACGCTATCGCCGAAGGCGTGCTGGCTGCGGTGAAGCGCCTATACCTGCTCGGCAAGAACGACCGTCCGACCGGGACTTTCACGTTCGCCGAGTTGCTCGCCCACGAACAATCCGAACAGGGCCGGCCCGCCGTCTAGCCTTCGGCGCTCACTTTCACGGCACCACTACCCACTGGTTGTTGCATCTGCGCACTCACGAGGAGTCGTTCGAGCGCAGCCTCTACTTCCGCCTTCCAGCCCAAGCCCTTGTCCAGTTCGAGACGCAGCCGTGGAAAGTACCGGTGCGGAGCCACCACCGTGAAGCCGACGTCCTGGAGGAAGCCGGCGTCAATCATGCAGAACTCAAAGGAGCAGTCACCGAATGCAGCGACCGCCGGCCGTAGTTCCTCGACGGTCTCGCCGTCGAGAAGTTCAGCCGCCTCAGCAGTACGCCCAAAGGCCTCCAGGGCGCGGACGCCGCGGCGGACCAACTCGTTGACCACCTGACCGATCAACAGCGACGCCAACCCCTCGCTCTGATCCGGCTCGGTTCCCATGGACGTGAGTAGGACCGCGTCGGGACTGACCGGTCCGGTTGGAAAGCGTTGCGCCCGCGGCACCGCACCCGGTGGGGCGTACAGCACATACCCGACGCAGGTGTCCTCGTCTGCCGGGCCAGCGCCCCCGCTGTCGGCGTCGTCGGGAACCGCGACAGCAACTTGGCCGCAGGACCCCCACTCCAGCATGACCATCGACAGCCAGGCTTCCTTTTCGAACTCGGGGTCGGACAGATGGTCGGCACCATTCAGCGTGTCAGGATCGACTTCCCAGAACACGCATCGCCGTGCGTGCTTGGGCAGCTGCTCGAAACCCTCGAGCCGCAGCGGCCTGATGCGAACGGACACTAAACTCCCGGCTTTCCCGCGACACGGACGCCTATGACAGCCCGTAAGGACCCCTTAAGGATAAGAGAGATGGTCCAGCCTTGGCCGGCAACCGGCAATCGGGTTACCTCAGAGACGAAAGAACTTGTGTGCCTTGCAGATTCGCGAGAGTGACCTCGTTGCGGCGAGTTGCGGAACATGTTTATGTCACAGTGACGGAACGCCTTGGTATGTCCGGTCGTGGATCATCCGCTTGTTTCGGGGTCCATCAACCCGACAATTCGCTGCAAGTCGTCGACTGAGCCGAACTCAACCACGATCCTGCCTTTGCGTTTGCCGAGACTCACGGTGACGCGGGTGTCGTACGTACCCGAGAGCCGTTCGGCGACGTCTTGCAGCCCCGGCATCTGAATCGGCTTGCGACGCGGCGGTGGGGGCGGCTTGGGGCCACCACGATTGGCCAATGTCACGGCTTCCTCGGTGGCGCGAACAGACAGCCCTTCGGCCACGATTCGCGCCGCTAACTCCTCCTGCGCCTCCGCACCGGCTTCCAGCGACAGCAGCGCACGTGCGTGGCCAGCAGACAGCACCCCGGCTGCCACCCGTCGTTGCACCGCAATCGGAAGGCGCAGGAGCCTAATCATGTTGCTGATGACCGGGCGGGAACGCCCAATGCGACTCGCTAATTCTTCGTGAGTAACTGAGAATTCATCGAGCAACTGTTGATACGCGGCCGCCTCTTCGAGGGGATTCAACTGCGCTCGGTGGATGTTCTCCAGTAGTGCATCCCGGAGCAGATGATCATCTTCGGTTTCGCGGACGATAGCCGGGATCGTAGCCAGCCCAGCGCGCTGTGAAGCCCGCCACCGGCGCTCCCCCATCACCAGCTGGTAGCGACGCTCCCCCGCGCCATCACCAATCTCGCGTACGACGATCGGCTGCATCATGCCGAATTCATTGATCGAGTGCACCAGTTCGGCCAGTGCTTCCTCGTCAAAAGCCTGCCGCGGTTGACGGGGATTCGGCTCGATAGCCGCTGGGTCGATCTCCCGATACACGGCACCCACATCCGCTGCGCCGGTATGCGCAGGGCCAACACCGGCTGGCCTCACACCCGCATTGACAACGGCTCCACCGATTACGACATCCGCTGCCGCCTCCCCCATCCGCGGGCCGCCGTCTGCCGGCCCGGTAGGAATGAGAGATGCCAAACCACGGCCAAGGCCACCGCGGCGCCGAGCTGGCTGGGTCATGCTTTTGCCTCCGTTCGGTGGGCGAGCTCCCGACTGGCATCGAGATAGCTCATTGCTCCCCGCGAACCGGGGTCGTAATCAATGATCGTCATGCTATATCCCGGGGCTTCCGACACTTTAACGCTCCGCGGGATGACCGTCTGGAGGACCCTGTCACCGAAGTATCGACGTACTTCGCTTGCGACCTGATCCGCTAGCCGGGTGCGGCCGTCATGCATCGTCAAGAGCACCGTGCTGACATTCAGTCGTGGGTTGAGATGCGCTCGCACCATCTCGATGTTTTTCATCAACTGAGACACGCCCTCCAGTGCGTAGTACTCGCACTGGATCGGAATCAGGACCTCGGGAGCGGCCACCAAGGCGTTGATCGTCAACAGACCCAACGACGGCGGACAGTCGATGAAAACGTAGTCGAAGTCAAGTCGGTCGAGTTCGGCCAGCGCGTTCCGAAGGCGGTTCTCGCGCGCCACCATGCTCACTAGTTCGATCTCCGCGCCCGCCAAGTCGATCGTCGCCGGAACACAGAAAAGTCGGTTGCTTTGCGGACTTTGACGGATGGCGTCTGCCAATGAGACCTCGCCCAGTAGGACTTCATACGAGGATGGGGTTCCTGAGTGACGTTCGGAGATGCCCAAAGCGGTACTGGCATTCCCCTGCGGATCGAGGTCGATCACTAGCGTCTTGAGGCCCTGCACCGCGAGCGCTGCCGCCAGATTGACAGCGGTCGTCGTCTTGCCCACCCCGCCCTTCTGATTCGCAACGGTAATTACCCGGCGCCGAGCCGGTCGCGGCAATTGGCCGGCAGCGGTATGCAAGACCTTCATCGCCCGCTCGGCGGCTGCTCCGATTGGGGTGTCGACTTCGACGGCTTGCCATGTTTCACGTGAAACATGGTTGGGCCGGGGTGCGGACGGATCCGCGGGTGGACCGTTCATGGTCCCGTCCTCTCTGTCCTCGGTCTCCGCGCCACACGGCGCTGAGCCTGAGTTCGTTCGCCTCGGATCGCGATCACCACTGTGGTTATCTCCGGCGCACTTCCACATTTCATCACTCGAATGTCGGTGGCACCTAATGCCCTCATCGTGTCGCGGTTCGCTGCGACTTCGCTATCCGCGCGGTCGCCCTTCAATGCCAGCATCCGGCCGCCGGGGCGCAACAAAGGAAGACTCCATCTCGCCAGCTTCTCCAGGCTGGCAACCGCTCGGGAAAGGACCACATCGGTGTCGCCAAGCTGTCTACGCACCGTCGGCTCTTCTGCCCGGCCCCGAACGACGGCGACTGGGATCTGCAGTTCCGCCACGGCCATTCTCAAAAACTCGGTACGACGGAGCATCGGCTCCAACAGAGTCACCTTTAGATCGGGTCGTGCAATCGCTAAGGGAATGCCCGGTAGTCCCGCACCGCTACCCACATCCACCACAGCAGCGTTCTCTTCGATCAGCTCGGCCACCGCTGCGCTGTTGACGATATGGCGTTCCCACAGGCGATCCACTTCACGTGGACCGATCAATCCCCAGTCAACGCCCTGACTCGCCAGCAGCTCCGCGTATCGGCTGGCAAGACCTAGCCGATCGCCAAAAATGCGTGCCGCGGATGGCGGCGGATCGAGATGTTTCACGTGAAACACCCAGCGCCGGTAACCGTGGTCCGACCAGAACTACATGCTTGTAACTTCAGGCGGATTCAGTCCTTCAGCACGACCACGCGGCGGGACGGCTCCATGCCTTCGCTCTCGCTGTGGACACCGGGGACTGCCGCGACAGCGTCGTGGACGATCTTCCGTTCAAAAGGAGTCATCGGGGCCAACTCTTCTCGGCCACCCACCTCAAGCACCCGCCGTGCCACCTTGTCACCCAAGGCAGTCAGGTCATTGCGGCGCCGGCGGCGCCAACCGGCAATATCAAGCATCAACCGACTACGTTCCCCCGTCTTCTGATGAACGGCCAGCCGAGTGAGCTCCTGCAGGGCGTCAAGCACCTCCCCGCGGCGACCGACCAGCTTCGAGAGATCCTCTCCACCGTCAATGCTCACCACCGCACGATCACCCTCGACGTCAAGGTCGATATCACCATCAAAGTCCAAAAGGTCGAGGAGTTCCTCGAGGTAGTCGCCGGCAATCTCGCCCTCAGCGACGAGACGCTCCTCCAGATCATTCGCCTTGCGCGTCTTCGACCTCGGTTCGGTCGCATCCTCGAGGTCGGTAGCGATCTCGACGTCCTGCTGAGCCTCGGTATCCGTCATGTCATCTTCCCTCTCCGTCCGGATCGGCGTCCGGTCAACGTTTGCGTTTCTTGGGTCGCGCTCCCGGCCGGGGCGTTCGCGACGGAGTACCCGGTCCCGTTTGCTTGCTCACTCCCCCACTCGTGCCGACTTCACCGGCGTCGGCATCCAAGGCCGCCCCCTCCTCAACGACGCCCTCCGGTGCCACGCCCTCTACCGAAGCGGTCTTCCGGGCCTTCACCGGCTTGGCGCCCGGGGCGGGCGCATTAGCGGCCCGGCGAGCGAGCGCCTCCTCTTTCTTCTCCTCCTCCTCCTTGGCGATCTTGCCGAAGACGAGGTGCTGTTGGCCGTAGGTCCAGATGTTGTTGGACACCCAGTAAATGATGATCGCGATCGGCAGGAAGGGCCCACCCACAACCACGCCCAGCGGAAAGACGTAGAGCGCAAGCTTGTTCATCAACGCCGTCTGCGGATTGGCAGCCGCCTCCGGACTCTGTCGAGCAATGGAGGCCCGGCTGTTGAAGTACGTCGCGATGCCGGCCAGGATCATCAACGGAATCGCCACCGCCGCGACTGCCGGGCGGCTGAAGACCGTGAACGCCTCCAACCCCACGCTCTGAGTCATCGACGCCCCGATCGGTGCGCCGTGCAGATTGGCAGCAAGGAAGTTGCCCACGTCGGTCGCACTGAAGACGTAGTTGCCCAATGACCGGTTTTCGTCTACCGACAACCCCAACCGACCGAAGCCCGTCTGGGTCCGGTTGAAGGACATCAGCACGTGGTACAGACCGATGAATACCGGAATCTGGGCCAACATCGGGAGACAGCCGAGAATTGGGTTGAACCCGTGCTCCCGTTGCAGCTTCTGCATCTCCAGGGCCATGCGCTGGCGATCCTTGCCGTACTTCTTCTGCAGCGCCTTGATCTGCGGCTGCAGTTCCTGCATCTGCCGAGTGGTACGGATCTGGCGGACAAACGGCTTATAGAGCAATGCACGCAGGGTGAAGACCAGGAACATCACCGACAGCGCCCAGGAAAAGAAGTTCGCCGGACCAAGGAACAGCCCGAAGAGCTTGTACCAGAGCCACATGATCCCGGAGACCGGATAGTAGATGTAGTCCAGACTGAACCAGTTAAACATTCGTGCTCCTGAGTTCCCGTTCGAAGCCGTCGGCGTCGGGCCGTTCCGGTATTGGGTCCCATCCTCCGCGATGCCATGGACCACACTTGGCCAGCCGCGCCAGAGACAACCAGCCGCCACGGAACACGCCATACTCTGTCACCGCTTCGACCGCATACTGACTGCACGTCGGCATGAATCGACACGACGGTGGCCGTAGCGGCGAGATCATCTGGCGGTAAACCTCAATCAGAGCGACCACCAGCCGCCCGGGCCATGCCAACGCCCGCGAACTCACCGCGTGCGCCCCATCAATTCCTGAGCCCTCCGCAATCCTGCGCGAACCTCCTGGTGCAGCCGGGCTGAGGCAGCCAAGCGACTGCTGGGTAACGCACGGATCACAATCCTGTCAGCCGACTGCAACTCCCCCATCACAGTGCGCGCAGCATGCCGCAGCCGACGCGTCACTCGATGCCGTTCCACAGCGTTACCGACTGATTTACTCACGACGAATCCGATTCGAGGCCCCACGTCACTACCATCCCGACGCACGTGCACGACGATGTCCGGTTGCACCGCTCGCACCCCGTGCTTGACGGTGGCACCGAACTCAGCAGACCGTGTCATCCGGTACTGGGCCGGCAGCACGCGCTGGCCGCGTCAGGCAGTCAGATCGCGACGGCCCTTACGGCGCCGACCGGACACGATGGCCCGTCCAGCCCTAGTGCGCATCCGCAGACGGAATCCATGCACCCTTGCCCGACGCCGATTGTTCGGCTGGAAGGTCCGCTTGCCCTTGGCCACGGCTCTCGTCTCCTCGTCACGTGTGCAGACACAGCCCCCGAAATACCGGGGCAATGCGCCTGCGTTGCTTAAGCTCCGCTGGTAACCAGCGCGGTCCCGCACTATCGCGGTCGCTGCCGTATCGCCGACATTCGGGCGATTGTTCGAGGGTACTGAGCTCACTTCTACAGGTCAAACCGCAGCCTGAACCCAAGGTCATTCAGCTCCGGTTGCAAAGGCATTTCAAAGCTGTTAACTTCTCGCCGAGCGCATTTCACTAGAAGCGATTGAACTGAAGACTGCTTACCCGGTTACCCACCGGAACCCCGCATTATGAAGCGGTGCTGGCACGGCCTAATCTGTACACAGCTGTGGATAACTCTGTGTACAGCCGACCGTCCGATCAGTAAGGACATCGCACGGCACCGAATCAGGGGGATTTGTCGTTGACTGGTGATCCGGGGCCCGATTTCGGGTCAGTGTGGAATTCAGTTATCGCAGAGCTCAACGGCGACTCCGGTTCCACCCCGTTGACGGCCCAGCAGCGCGCCTGGTTGAAACTGATCCGACCGCTGACCATCGCTGAAGGCTTTGCCTTGTTGTCGGTTCCCAACCCGTTCGTACACAGCGAGATCGAGCGTCATCTCCGTGGTCCCATCGTCGAGGCACTGAGCCGTCGGCTCGGTCAACGCATCGAGCTTGGCGTCCGGATCGAACCGCCCCGGAATCACATCCAACCCGACGCCGACGATCTCTCGCAGAACGCCGTCGACCCCAGTTACCAACTCGACGAACCCACCGACACCATTGACTCCCCCGACGGCGGCCAAGCCAACTGGCCCGCCTATTTCCTCGAAAAGCCGCGCCAGGATTCTTCGACCGATGTACCCGGAACGAGCCTGAACCGCCGCTATACCTTCGACACCTTCATCATCGGGGCCTCGAACCGCTTCGCCCACGCCGCAGCCCTTGCCATCGCCGAGGCTCCGGCCCGGGCCTACAACCCCCTGTTCATCTGGGGAGAATCCGGCCTGGGCAAAACCCACCTACTGCACGCAGCGGGCAACTACGCCCAGCGGTTGTTCCCGGGGATGCGGGTCAAGTACGTCTCCACCGAGGAATTCACCAACGACTTCATCAACTCATTACGCGACGACCGCAAGGTGGCATTCAAACGCAGCTACCGCGACATCGACGTGCTCTTGGTCGACGACATCCAGTTCATCGAAGGCAAGGAAGGTATCCAGGAAGAGTTCTTCCATACCTTCAACACCCTCCACAACGCCAATAAGCAGATCGTCATCTCCTCTGATCGGCCTCCCAAGCAGCTGGCCACACTCGAAGACCGGCTTCGTACCCGGTTCGAATGGGGACTGATCACCGATGTGCAACCTCCCGAACTTGAGACCCGCATCGCCATTCTGCGGAAAAAGGCGCAAATGGAGCGCCTCGCCGTCCCCGACGACGTCCTCGAACTCATCGCCACGAGCGTCGAACGCAACATCCGCGAACTCGAGGGCGCACTCATTCGAGTCACCGCGTTCGCCTCCCTGAACCGCACCCCGATCGACACCTCCTTGGCCGAGATCGTGTTGCGTGACCTCCTGGCCGATGCCGGCACCATTCAGATCAGCGCCGCCATGATCATGGCGGCCACGGCGGAGTATTTCGACACCACCGTCGAGGAACTACGTGGTCCCGGGAAGACTCGCGCGTTGGCGCAATCGCGACAGATCGCCATGTACCTGTGCCGAGAACTCACCGATCTCTCCCTGCCCAAAATCGGCCAGGCCTTCGGGCGCGACCACACGACCGTCATGTACGCGCAGAAGAAAATCCTCAACGAGATGGCCTCCCGACGCGAGGTCTTCGATCACGTCAAGGAACTCACCACCCGTATTCGGCAGCGTTCCAAGCACTGATCGCGGTCCCACGAAGCCTCTCGTCGAAAAAACTTTGGTCGCACTCGTATCAGTAGTCACAGCACCGATGGTGTGGACATCATGTGGACAACCTTCGGATAGATACCGAGCGACCGTGAGCCCCCCGTGGAAAACCCCGACTTCTCCACATGCCAGCTCCTGCTCATCCCCTACTGTCAACATCCCATCCACATCCACTTACCGGCTCTACCTGCATCTCACCGGTTTAATCCACACAATTAACAGCACCTATTACTACTGCGATTTGTTATCCCAGGAACATCCTCTAGAAGAGAGGCCCTGGGGAAAAACTCTCAGTCGCGCTTCTCGACGCAGCTCAGCCGGTCTCAGCACCGGTTTGTCCCCCACGCCGAATAACCTTCAAGATGGTGACCGACGCTCTACGGTTGTTGATCGGATGTCGCGCGACTTACGTCGCTCCCGGCCTTCCATCCGTGCAATGAAGGGACAAGTGAGACGTGGCGACCACGACGGTTGGCTCCGAGTTGAGGTTCAGGCTGGTCCGGGAGGATTTCGCCGACGCCGTCGCCTGGGTTGCCCGCAGTCTGCCGACGAGGCCGACGATTCCGGTTTTGGCCGGGGTTCTGATCACCGGCTCCGAGGATGGCTTGACTATCGCCGGCTTCGACTACGACGTCTCCAGTCAGGTTGTCGTTCCAGCCGAAATCGCCTCTTTCGGAACGGTTTTGGTTTCCGGCCGGTTGTTATCGGACATCACGCGGGCGTTGCCGCCCAAGCCGGTGGAGGTCAGTGTCGACGGAAATCGGGTCCTACTGACGTGCGGTAGCGCGAAGTTCTCGCTGCCGGCGATGCCGGCTGAGGACTACCCGACTTTGCCGACACTGCCCGGGGAGACCGGGGTCGTCGAGGCGGATGTGTTCACCGAAGCTGTCACGCAGGTTGCCGTTGCTGCGGGCCGCGACGACACTCTGCCGATGCTGACCGGTATTCGTGTGGAAATCACCGGCGACACGTTGGTGTTCGCGGCCACCGATCGCTTCCGCCTCGCCGTGCGGGAGCTCAGCTGGTCGACCAGTTCACCGGATATCGACGCAGCAGTGCTGGTACCGGCCAAGACATTGGCCGAGGCCGCCAAATCTGTTACCGCTGGCACCGACGTGCACCTGGCTCTCGGTACCGGAGCAGGCGTCGGTGAGGATCGGTTGCTGGGGGTCCGCAGCGCCGGAAAGCGGAGCACCACTCGCCTACTGGACACCGAATTCCCCAAGTTCCGTCAACTCCTGCCCGCTGAGCACACCGCGCTGGCGACGGTCGGTGTCGTGGAACTGACCGAGGCGATCAAGCGTGTTGCGTTGGTGGCCGACCGCGGTGCCCAGGTCCGCATGGAGTTCGCCGACGGTGTGCTGCACCTCTCTGCCGGTGGAGCTGACGGTGTCGGCCAAGCCGAAGAGGATTTGGCGGTGGATTTCGTCGGCGAGCCGTTGACGATCGCGTTCAATCCGACGTATCTCACCGATGGCTTGAGCTCGCTGCACTCCGATCGGGTGACCTTCGGCTTCACCACCCCAAGCAAGCCCGCGGTACTTCGGCCCGCAGCCGCTGGGGAATCTTCGGTCAGCGGTCTGGGGCCGTTCCCGGCCGTCAACACCGATTACGTCTATCTGTTGATGCCGGTCCGCCTGCCGGGCTGATCTGACTAACCCGAATTCTGGAGGAACCGCGCCACGATGCAACCTGGTCGAATGGGCTTGGGATAGGTCTGGGCTGTCGATGCACGTCAGACGCCTGGCTCTGCGTGATTTCCGGTCATGGTCGCACCTGGACCTCGAGCTGGCCCCGGGACGGACGGTATTTGTCGGACCGAATGGCTTCGGCAAGACGAATATCGTTGAAGCGCTGTGGTATTGCGCAAGCCTTGGATCGCATCGCGTGGCCACCGATGCTCCGTTGATCAGATCGGGTGCCGATCGGGCTGTGGTGTCGACGATCGTTGTGAACGACGGGCGTGAACTGGCGGTCGATATCGAGATCGCGGCCGGACGGGCCAACAAAGCCAGGCTGAACCGCTCGCCGGTGCGCAGTACTCGGGATGTTTTGGGTGCTGTGCGGGCGGTGTTGTTCGCGCCCGAAGACCTCTCTCTGGTTCGTGGTGATCCCGGCGAGCGACGCCGATATCTCGACGAGCTGGCGACCTTGCGCCGGCCTCGGTTGGCGGCTGTCCGAGCCGATTATGAGAGGGTGCTCAAACAGCGCACAGCACTGCTGAAATCCGCTGCCGGAAAACGCTTTCGTATCGACAGCGCGATGATGGACACACTCGAGGTATGGGATGGCCACCTTGCTGAACACGGATCTCAATTGATGGCGGCGAGGCTGGATTTGATCGGTGAACTCGCCCCGGAGGTCGAGAAGGCCTACCAATTGCTTGCGCCGGCGTCGCGGTCGGCGGCGATCGCTTATCGAAGCAGCAGTTCCGAACTTGACGATTGCGGTTCCGAAGTCGAGTCGCTGCGTGCGGCCTTGTTGGCGGCGTTGGCCCAGCGCAGGGATGCCGAACTCGACCGTGGTGTTTGCCTGGTCGGTCCGCACCGCGACGATCTCGAACTACGGCTCGGCGAACAGCCCGCTAAAGGATTCGCCAGCCACGGTGAATCTTGGTCGCTGGCTTTGGCTTTGCGCCTGGCGGCCTATGAATTGCTCAGGGCGGAGGGAAGCGAACCGGTGTTGATCCTCGACGATGTTTTCGCTGAACTGGACAACACCCGGCGGCGTGCGCTGGCAGGAGTTGCCGCGGCTGCGGAGCAGGTTTTGGTGACGGCCGCTGTCGGGGAGGACATCCCGGCGGATTGGGACGCCGTTCGCATACCGGTATCAATGGTTGACGGCGAGACGGGCCGGGCGTCGGTGGTGCAGCGATGACCGGACCCGAGCAGCCATTCGGCACGCCACCAGAACATCTCAGCGAAGTGCCGGGGATGGACCTCGTGCGCCGAGCGCTCGAAGAGGCCCGAGCCACCGCACGCGGTCAAGGTAAGGAAGTCGGCCGGGGGAAAACCTCCCCCGCAGCTCGCCGAACCGCCGGCGCCGGGAGCCGACGGCGGTGGTCGGGTCCTGGTCCTGATTTGCGAGATCCGCAGCCGCTGGGACGTGCGGCTCGTGATCTGGCGAAAAGCAGGGGTTGGTCACCCCACGTCGCGGAAGGGACCGTCTTCGCGCAGTGGGCGACGGTTGTAGGCGAACAGATTGCCGAACACGCGGTGCCCACGGCGCTGCGTGACGGAGTGTTGTCGGTCTCGGCGGAGTCGACTGCCTGGGCGACCCAATTACGGATGGTGCAGGCTCAATTGCTGGCCAAGATTGCTGCTGCCGTCGGAGATGGAGTGGTGAGCGCGCTGAAGATCACCGGTCCGGCCGCCCCATCATGGCGCAAAGGCCCCCGTCATGTCCGAGGCCGGGGACCTCGCGATACCTACGGTTAGGCGGCCGGCTCGTTGGTCAGGCAGGGCCGGGCCGAATCCTCAGCAGTCTCAGCGCCACTAGAACGTCCCGGATGGTCGATTCGGTCGTCTGGGGGTAGGGACGTCCGAGATATTTCGGGAACGGCGCAATTAGGTGTGCAGAAACGCAGCCGGAGAATCGGTCCTATCCCTGCTTCCCGGTAGACTGTCCGCAGACGTCCAGGCGGTTCCGGAACCGCCTGCTTGTAAATCCCAAGGAGACCGGTTCGATCGTGGCTGCCCCGAAGAAGACCCCACAAGATACCTACGGTGCAGACTCCATCAAGATTCTCGAGGGTCTCGAAGCCGTCCGTAAACGGCCGGGCATGTATATCGGCTCCACCGGTGAACGTGGTCTGCATCATCTTATTTGGGAGGTCGTCGACAACGCCGTAGACGAGGCGATGGCCGGCTTCGCAACTCAGGTCGATGTCAGACTGCTTGACGACGGCGGGGTCGAAGTTACCGACAACGGGCGCGGCATCCCGGTTGAGATGCATAAGAGTGCCGGTATGCCCACCGTTGACGTCGTGATGACGGTGCTGCACGCCGGCGGCAAATTCGAAGAAGGTGCCTATCAGGTTTCCGGTGGTTTGCATGGTGTGGGTGTTTCGGTGGTCAACGCGCTGTCCAGCAGGGTTGAGGCTGACATACGACGTGACGGTTATGAGTGGTTCCAGACCTACGACCACTCGGTTCCGGGGACCATCAAGCAGGGCGAAAAGACACCGAAGACGGGCACCACGGTTCGGTTCTGGGCCGACCCCACCATCTTCGAGACCACGGACTACGACTTCGAGACGGTTGCTCGCCGCCTGCAGGAAATGGCGTTCCTCAACAAAGGTCTGACCATCACCCTCGTTGACGAACGGGTCAAGGCGGACGAGGTCGTCGACGAGGTCGTCAGCGACACCGCCGAGGCACCGAAGTCTGCCGAGGCAAAAGCCGCCGAGCAGTCGGCGCCGCACAAGGTCAAGGCCCGGACTTTCCATTACCCCGGCGGTCTGGTCGATTTCGTCAAGCACATGAACCGGACGAAACAACCGATCACTAACAGCATCATGGACTTCTCTGGCAAGGGCGAAGGCCACGAGGTCGAAATAGCCATGCAGTGGAACAGCGGCTACTCGGAATCGGTGCACACCTTCGCCAACACCATCAATACCCATGAGGGCGGCACCCATGAGGAGGGTTTCCGGGCGGCGTTGACCACCGTGGTCAACAAGTACGCCAAGGAAAAGAAACTCCTCAAAGACAAGGACCCCAACCTCACCGGGGATGACATCCGGGAAGGTCTGGTGGCGATCATCTCGGTAAAGGTGGCTCAGCCGCAGTTCGAAGGTCAGACCAAGACCAAACTCGGCAACACCGAAGTCAAATCCTTCGTGCAGAAGATCTGCAACGAACAGTTGAGCCATTGGTTCGAGTCCAATCCTGCTGACGCCAAAACCATTGTTAACAAGGCTGTTTCATCAGCTCAAGCGCGTCTGGCCGCGCGCAAGGCCCGAGAATTGGTGCGCCGAAAGAGCGCCACCGATATCGGCGGTTTGCCCGGCAAACTGGCCGACTGCCGTTCCAGCGACCCCACACAGTGCGAACTGTATGTGGTGGAGGGTGATTCAGCCGGGGGCTCTGCCAAGAGTGGACGAGATTCGATGTTCCAGGCGATCCTGCCGTTGCGCGGCAAGATCATCAATGTCGAGAAAGCGCGCATCGACCGGGTGTTGAAGAACACCGAAGTCCAGTCGATCATCACCGCTTTGGGCACCGGGATTCACGACGAATTCGACATCGCCAAGTTGCGTTATCACAAGATAGTGCTGATGGCCGACGCCGATATTGACGGCCAACACATCTCAACCCTGCTGTTGACGTTGCTGTTCCGGTTCATGAAACCGCTGATCGAGCATGGGCATGTTTTCCTGGCGCAACCGCCGCTGTACAAACTGAAGTGGCAGCGCACCGAACCGGAGTTCGCCTACTCCGACCGTGAACGCGACGGCCTGCTCGAGGCCGGCCTCAAGTCCGGTAAGAAGATCAACAAGGACGACGGCATTCAGCGCTACAAGGGCCTCGGTGAAATGGATGCCAAGGAGCTGTGGGAGACCACCATGGATCCGTCGGTGCGGGTCCTTAGGCGAATCACTCTCGATGATGCCGCCGCTGCCGACGAGTTGTTCTCGGTACTCATGGGTGACGATGTCGAAGCCCGTCGCAGTTTCATCACCCGCAATGCCAAAGATGTTCGTTTCCTTGATGTTTAAGACCAATCGCGAAGTGAGTTAGGGAACTCGACTAGATGACTGACACCACGCTGCCGCCCGACGGGACTGCCGGCGACCGGATCGAGCCGGTCGACATCCAGCAGGAGATGCAGAACAGCTACATCGACTACGCGATGAGCGTCATCGTCGGCCGTGCGCTCCCCGAGGTTCGCGATGGTCTCAAACCGGTGCACCGCCGAGTGCTTTATGCGATGTACGACTCGGGTTTCCGACCCGACCGCAGCCATGCCAAGTCGGCCCGCTCGGTCGCCGAAACCATGGGCAATTACCACCCGCACGGCGACGCCTCGATCTACGACACCCTGGTACGTATGGCCCAGCCGTGGTCGCTGCGTTATCCCCTTGTGGACGGGCAGGGCAACTTCGGCTCGCCGGGTAACGATCCGCCGGCTGCGATGAGGTACACCGAGGCCCGTCTCACTCCACTGGCCATGGAGATGCTGCGGGAAATCGACGAGGAGACAGTCGATTTCATCCCCAACTACGACGGGCGCGTCCAAGAACCGACGGTCCTGCCGAGCCGCTTCCCCAACCTGCTGGCCAACGGCAGCGGCGGCATCGCCGTCGGCATGGCCACCAACATTCCACCGCACAACCTGCGGGAGTTGGCCGACGGCGTTTACTGGTGCCTGGAGAACCACGACGCCGACGAAGAGACCACGTTGGCGGCCATGATCGAAAGGGTCAAGGGGCCGGACTTCCCCACCTCCGGTTTGATTGTCGGGAACCAAGGCATCGTCGACGCCTACACCACCGGCCGTGGGTCGATCCGTATGCGGGGTGTCGTCGAGATCGAGGAGGACGCCAAGGGGCGAACCTCGATCGTCATCACCGAACTGCCGTACCAGGTTAACCACGACAATTTCATCACCTCGATCGCCGAACAGGTGCGTGACGGCCGCCTGGCCGGCATCTCCAACATCGAGGATCAGTCCAGCGACCGCGTGGGTCTGCGGATCGTCGTGGAGATCAAGCGCGACGCCGTGGCCAAGGTCGTGCTGAACAACCTCTACAAGCACACCCAGTTGCAGACCAGCTTCGGGGCGAACATGTTGTCCATCGTCGACGGCGTACCCAGGACGCTGCGCCTGGACCAGATGATCCGCTACTACGTGGCGCATCAGCTCGACGTCATCATCCGGCGCACCACCTACCGGCTGCGCAAGGCCAACGAGCGGGCCCACATCCTGCGCGGTCTGGTCAAGGCCCTCGACGCCCTCGACGAAGTGATCGCCTTGATCCGGGCGTCGGCAACCGTCGACGTAGCCCGGGCGGGACTGATCGAGCTGCTCGACATCGACGAGATCCAGGCTCAGGCGATCCTGGACATGCAGCTGCGCCGGCTGGCAGCCCTGGAACGGCAGCGCATCGTCGACGACCTGGCGAAGATCGAGGCCGAGATCGCCGACCTCGAGGACATCCTCGCCAAGCCGGAGCGTCAGCGGGCCATCGTCCGCGACGAACTCGCCGAGATCGTCGAGAAGTACGGCGACGACCGCCGTACCCGGATCATCCCCGCCGACGGCGAGGTGTCCGACGAAGACCTGATCGCCCGCGAGGACGTCGTCGTCACCATCACCGAAACCGGTTACGCCAAGCGGACCAAGACCGACCTCTACCGCAGCCAGAAGCGCGGCGGCAAGGGCGTCCAAGGCGCCGGGTTGAAGCAGGACGACATCGTCCGGCACTTTTTCGTCTGCTCCACCCACGACTGGATTCTGTTCTTCACCACCCAGGGACGGGTGTACCGGGCGAAGGCTTACGAACTGCCCGAGGCCCTGCGCACCGCCCGGGGCCAACACGTGGCCAACTTGCTGGCCTTCCAGCCCGAGGAACGCATCGCTCAGGTCATCCAGATCAAGAGCTACGAGGACGCGCCATACCTGGTCTTGGCCACCCGTAAGGGCTTGGTGAAGAAGTCGAGGCTCACCGACTTCGACTCCAATCGCTCCGGCGGCATCGTTGCGATCAACCTGCGTGACGGCGACGAACTGGTCGGCGCGGTGCTGTGCTCTTCTGAAGAGGACCTGCTGCTGGTCAGCGCGAAGGGCCAGTCGATCCGGTTCTCGGCCACCGACGAAGCGTTGCGGCCGATGGGCCGGGCCACCTCCGGTGTTCAGGGCATGAGGTTCAACGAGGAGGACATGCTGCTGTCCCTCAATGTCGTTCGGGAAGGGACCTATCTGCTGGTGGCGACGGCTGGCGGCTACGCGAAACGAACCGCGATCGAGGAGTACACCGCCCAGGGCCGCGGTGGTAAAGGGATCCTGACGATTCAGTACGACGTTCGCCGGGGCAGTCTGGTCGGCGCGTTGGTGGTCGACGACGACAGCGAGCTGTATGCGATCACTTCCGGAGGCGGAGTGATCCGCACTGCCGCGCGACAGGTTCGCAAGGCCGGGCGCCAGACCAAGGGCGTTCGCTTGATGAACCTGGCCGAGGGCGACACACTGATAGCCATTGCCCGCAATGCCGAAGAGCAGGGCGACGTAGACGAAGGGTCCGACGGGGCCGGGGATGGATCGTAGGATCGGCCCGCGGACCGCAGATTAAGGAGCACTGGTGACTTCACCGAACGAGCCCGACCGCCCCGGGCCGGGCGCGCGTCCGGCGGCTACCGATGGTTCCACCGACCTGCCGCCGTGGCAGAGTTCCGGGCGCAACCAGCCTGACAGCCGCAACCAGATGGACAGCACGGTGCAGCGCACTGCCGAGGCGATGGCGCGAGCGAGTGGAGCATCCAACAGCGCGCTCCCGGTGAGCCGGTACGTCACCGGCGTCGCTGCTCCGGACCTCTCTGGGCTCGATCCGCGGCCTGCGACGCCGGCCGCATCCGCGGTTGAGCGCACTGAGGTTGTGCCCGCTACTGCTGTCGAGGTCTACCCCAGCGAGTTGCCGGACCTATCGGGTCCGATGCCGAAACCGGCGATGCAGCGCCCCGGGGACGTGAGCAAGCCGGCTACGGCGGCCTCGACGCAGACGGCACCCACGTCGCGGATTCAGTCGCGCCTGCAGCTTGGCAACAGGCCGCGCGGTCCGGTCCGCGCCAGCATGCAGATTCGACGCATCGACCCGTGGAGTGCCCTGAAGGTGTCGGCACTGCTCAACTGTGCCCTGTTCTTCGTGTGGATGATCGC
This sequence comes from Mycobacterium sp., assembly GCA_020438845.1. GTDB lineage: Bacteria > Actinomycetota > Actinomycetes > Mycobacteriales > Mycobacteriaceae > Mycobacterium. The sequence continues at coordinate 53,308 of JAGQTV010000017.1, forward strand.
GGTGGCGTTCCTCTACCTCGTGCTCGGCGCGATGGGCGTGTGGGCCAAGCTCAACAGCAATGTCGGCGATCTGTTGACCAGTGGTAGCGGCGCTGGCGGCGACCTTGTGTCGGCGGGGTCCATTTTCGGCGGTGCGGCCCTGATCGGCCTGGTCAATATCGTGCTGCTGACCGCGATGGCAACCATCGGCGCGTACATCTACAACCTGAGCACCGACATCGTCGGTGGAGTTGAAGTAACCCTCGCCGATCTCGACTAGTTTGAGCACTCTGGCGCCGGTGCGGTAATCTCGTCGCTCGGCAACACGGGCCTATAGCTCAGGCGGTTAGAGCGCTTCGCTGATAACGAAGAGGTCGGAGGTTCGAGTCCTCCTAGGCCCACGATGTCCTGGTCCACGGGAAAAGCACCAGCAGGGCTGGTCTTGCTGGTGGTTGTGTTGATCGCCGCTGTGCTCGTCGTGCAAGCGAGCCGCAGCCGCGAGGTGTGGCACCCGCTGGACCGCGGCGAGGGGCCTTAGCTCAGTTGGTAGAGCGCTGCCTTTGCAAGGCAGATGTCAGGAGTTCGAATCTCCTAGGCTCCACAGATGTGTGGCGTTGAGTGTGCGCTTCGAGCGTGTCTGGATCCCGATTGCCAGCCCTGGGCGCACGGCCAACAGCGGCCTTTGGCACACTGTCCGCTGTGACCACAAGCCCTATCGCCACCGCGACTGCGACCCTGCACACCAACCGCGGCGACATCAAGATCGCGCTGTTCGGTAACCATGCCCCTAAGACCGTCGCCAACTTCGTCGGCCTGTCCCAGGGGACTAAGGACTATTCGACGCAGAACGCCACTGGCGGCAGCTCAGGCCCGTTCTACGACGGAGCGATCTTCCACCGGGTGATTGATGGCTTCATGATCCAGGGCGGCGACCCCACCGGTACGGGCCGCGGTGGCCCAGGCTACAAGTTCGCCGACGAGTTCCACCCCGAGCTCCAGTTCGACAAGCCCTACCTGCTGGCTATGGCCAACGCTGGTCCCGGAACCAACGGTTCGCAGTTCTTCATCACCGTGGCCAAGACGCCCCACCTCAACCGCCGGCACACCATCTTCGGCGAGGTTGTCGACCCGGACTCGCAGAAGGTCGTCGACGCGATCGCCGGCACCCAGGTGGACCGCGGTGACCGTCCTACCGAGGACGTCGTCATCGAGTCGGTCACCATCTCCTGAAATAGGGATCTCCTGAAATAGGGAACGGATCGACCGCTGCGTCTCAGCGCCCGGAAATATCGCGCCCCGCGTAGCCGGCAGCGGTCAGCGCATCCAGCACGGTCAACGGGTCGGCGCCCAGATCCCACCTGCTCAGGACGAGCAACTCCGTGCGTGTGTCGATCTCGAGCAGCCGTACTTTACGGCCCAACCGGCGGAATTCAGTGATGCGGATCCGCTCGAGGTCAGCCCGGGTCAGCGTGCGCGTCCGGAGCCAACCTCGGTAGACCAGGCCGTGCTCGGTGACCGCCAGCCGCGGCCTGGCCCGCCACGATCCAGCGGCGAAAACCAGCAGTCCCACGGCAGCGACCCCACTGAGAAATCTGCCCGGTGGATCAACGGCAAGAGTCGCGCAACCGGCCGCCATCAGCAGTCCGACAACGCCCACCGCAGCGATCGCAGCGGGTTGCGGGCCCCAAGTGCGGGAGTTATCCACAGGCACTATCCACAGTGGGGATGAATCACATCGATGTGATTGCTGTCACCGGGCCGGTATTTTGTGATTACCGCCACCTCATCGTCAGCAGCAGACCGGTGATCATGAACCCGAATGCAATCGCATAATTCCAGGGACCGAGGTCGCTCATCCACTGCAACGCCTCAGGGGTGTCGTAACCCGAGGCGGCCAGTTGGAACACCAACAACCACACCAGACCGAACAGCATCAACCCGATGAATAGCGCCACGAACCAAACACTGGACGGGCCGGCCTTGACCTTGACCGGAGTACGGCTGACCGATTTGACGGCGAAGTCATTCTTTTTGCGAACTTTTGACTTGGGCATGGCTACCTTCCAGGCACCGGCGTGTTTGCGCTCCGATCGCCTAAGAGATTAGCTCAAGCCAGCACCCAGGTAGCCTGTCAGGCGTGCAGGTCCTGGTCGTCGACAACTATGACAGCTTCGTGTTCAACCTGGTTCAATACTTGGGTCAACTCGGGGTTGAGGCTACTGTCTGGCGCAACGACGACCCCCAGCTGGCCGGGCCGGGCGAGATCGCTGCTGCGGCCACCGCGTTCGACGGCGTGCTGCTGTCCCCTGGCCCGGGCACGCCTGAGCGTGCCGGCGCCTCCATCGGCTTGGTTCGGGCTTGCGCTGCCGCACGGACCCCGTTACTGGGCGTATGCCTCGGGCACCAGGCGATCGGAGTGGCCTTCGGGGCGACAGTCGACCGTGCGCCGGAATTGCTGCACGGCAAGACCAGCACCGTGTTCCACACGAATGTGGGTGTGCTGCACGGTGTCCCCAATCCCTTCACCGCGACCCGCTACCACTCCCTGACCATCCTGCCGGAGACGGTCCCGCCTGAGTTAGAGGTCACCGCGCGTACCAGGGGCGGAGTCATCATGGCTGCGCGTCACGTCGAACTGCCCATTCACGGAGTCCAGTTCCACCCCGAATCCATTCTCACCGAGGGTGGCCACCGGATGCTGGCCAACTGGCTCGGCTACTGCGGGATGGCACCGCAGGAGACGCTGGTGCGCCGGCTCGAGCAGGAGGTAGCCGACACCGTCCGTCACGCGACGGCAGGTATTCCGATTGGGACTTCGGTCGAGAGTTAAGAGGCGAACGCCAGGTTGATCGACGCGCCGTAGTTCACCCCTGCCCCGGCCGCCGGGCTCTGATTGACGACCGCGTTGGTGCGTTGACCACTGTTCTGCACGTCGGACCCCTTCACCAGGACCCCGGTCCAGCCCAGGGCCCGCAGAGTAGGTTCGGCGTCCACCCAGAACTGACCAACCAGGTTAGGCATCACGAACTGGTTGCCCTTGGAGACCTTCAGGGTGATCGGCGCGTCCACTGCCGCCGAAGTGCCCGGGGCCGGATCCACGTCGAGAACTTCACCGGATGGTTGGGGGCTGTCCACCGAATTGGTGAGGATGGTCGGGAAGCCCAGAGTGTTGAGGTTCTTGGTGGCCTGGTCGACAGTCTGGCCGGTGACGTCGGGCACATCGCGGGTAGCGGGTCCGCTACCAACCACGATGGTGATCTCGTTGGTGATCGCCGATGACTGGTTAGCCGGCGGCTGGGTACTGAGCACCTTGTCCTTCTGCTCCCGGGTGGACGGCGCCTCGGACTGTTTGAATCTGGTGAACCCGGCAGCGCTGAGCCGTTTGACCGCGTCGGCGTAACTCAATGAGGAGACATCGGGTACCTCGCGCTGCTCCGGGCCGGTGGAGACGTTGATGGCGATCTCATCGCCCGCCGCGACGGTCGCATCCGCGACCGGTTCGGTATTGATGACATGGTCGGGCGCAACGGTGTTGTCCGGCTTCTGCTGGGTGCGGATCTTGAAGCCCTTGTTCTGCAACTCCGCGATAGCGTCGGCTGAAACCTTGCCCCTCACGTCGGGCACCTGGACGGGCCTCGACTTTCCGCCAACCATGTTGATCACCAACGCCACCACCACGGTCAGGACCGCAAGAATGGCTCCGGCCACCAGCAAGCGGCCTACCCCGCCGCGCTCCCGCCGGTTGGAGAAGTCGTACGCCACCGGGACCGCCGGCCCCGACGGATCGGTCCGCGGGCCGCCACGGGACCCCATCATCACCGTCCGCTCGGCGTGAGTCATCACCCGGGGTGCTTCGGGCTTTTCGCCGCTGTGCACGCGAACCAGATCGGCGCGCATTTCGGCGGCACTCTGGTAGCGATTGTCCGGGTTTTTCGCCAGCGCCTTGAGCACCACGGCGTCGAGCTCCGGTGAGATGCCGGGGTGACGATGCGACGGCGGCTCCGGATCCTCTCGCACGTGCTGGTAGGCAACTGCCACCGGCGTATCGCCAACGAATGGCGGCTCCCCGGTCAAGACCTCGTAGAGCACGCAGCCGAGTGAATACACGTCGGAGCGTGCGTCGACGGCGTCGCCCCGGGCCTGTTCCGGCGATAGGTACTGAGCGGTGCCGATCACTGCGGAAGTCTGTGTGACTCGGCTGCCGCCTTCGGCGATGGCCCGGGCGATGCCGAAATCCATCACCTTCACCGCGCCGGTCTTGGTGATCATGATGTTGGCCGGCTTGACGTCTCGGTGGATGATGCCGTGCTGGTGGCTGAAGTTCAGGGCCTGGCACGCGTCGGCGATGACTTCGATGGCTCGCCGCGGCGGCATCGGGCCGTCGTGGTGGACGATGTCCCGCAGGGTGACCCCGTCGACGTATTCCATCACGATGTAAGGCAGCGGGCCGTGCGGCGTCATCGCCTCTCCGGTGTCGTACACCGCCACGATTGCCGGGTGATTGAGCGCTGCGGCATTCTGTGCTTCGCGGCGGAACCGCAGATAGAAGCTCGGATCACGAGCCAGATCGGCGCGCAGCACCTTCACGGCGACATCGCGGTGCAACCGGAGGTCCCGGCCTAGGTGTACCTCCGACATCCCGCCGAAGCCCAGGATCTCGCCCAGTTCGTAACGATCGGAAAGCTGTTGCGGTGTCGTCATCGCGGTATCTCATCGAATTGGGTCGGGATGATGTGCATGCCTGTCCCCGTCCAGTCGGAGGGCTGGACCGAATCCGGGGCGGGCTCGGGCGCAGGAGCGCCTGGCGTCACAGTTTCGGTCTCGGTTTGCTGGACCGGTGGGGTGTTCCGCTTGTCCCGGTCGGCCATCACGATGAGAACGGCGCTGACGATCGCCAGCAGGCCGAGCACCCCCGCTGCCCAGAGCAGAGCCCGTTGGCCGGCGGAGAACATCCGCCGGGCCGGCGGGGGCGTCCGGTGGCTGGGCGCGGAACGCGGCCGAGGGGCCACGGCGGGCCGGGTTTCGGCCACGGCGCGGGACCCGCCCCGGATCGCTGCCGGGCTGGCCTTGATGTTGGGGGCCGAATTCGGTCGCGGCGGCCGGCGTCCTGAGCGGACCGTGGCCACCGCATCAGCGAACTGGCCGCCGTTGCGGTAGCGCATGCCGGGGTTTTTCACCAGCGTGATCTCGACGAGTTCGCGCACATTGGGTGGCAGGTCGGCGGGCAGCGGCGGCGGTGTTTCCTTGATGTGTTTCATCGCCACCGTCAGCGCGCCGTCACCGGTGAACGGCCGCTTCCCCGAGAGTGCTTCGTATCCGACGACCCCCAGCGAGTACACGTCGCTGGCGGCGGTGGCGTCCTCGCCGAGGGCCTGTTCGGGGGCGATGTACTGAGCGGTGCCCATCACCATGCCGGTCTGGGTGACCGGCGCGGCGTCGACGGCCTTCGCGATGCCGAAGTCGGTGAGCTTCACCTGGCCGGTTGGTGTGATCAGGATGTTTCCCGGCTTCACGTCGCGGTGTACCAGGCCGGCGGCGTGGGCCACTTGCAGTGCTCGGCCAGTCTGCTCGAGCATGTCCAGGGCGTGGCGCAACGACAGCCGCCCGCTTCGCTTGATGACGGAGTTCAGCGGCTCGCCGTTGACGAGTTCCATCACCAGGTAGGCCGTGCGGCCCTCGCCGTCGATGTCGGTCTCGCCATAGTCGTGCACGGCGGCGATACCGGAGTGGTTGAGCATCGCCACGGTGCGTGCCTCGGTGCGGAACCGCTCCAGGAACTCAGGGTCTGACGAGAACTCCTGCTTGAGCACCTTCACCGCCACCCGTCGGCCCAGCCTGCTGTCCACTGCCTCCCAGACCTGGCCCATGCCACCGGTCGCGATAAGCCGCTGCAGCCGGTAACGCCCGGATAGCGTCGCGCCGACCCGCGGGCTCATGCCATGCCTCCCGCTCGCTCCAGTCTTCGCGCGTCAGCCGTTGTCCGCGCTGCAATCCCCACGCGCTCCAGCTTGCCGGAGTTCATGAGATCCCCTGCAGTGCCGCCGCGATGGTGGCCCGGCCTATCGGAGCGGCCAATGCACCGCCGGTGGCCGAGAGCCGGTCACCACCATTCTCCACCAGCACAGCGACCGCCACCTTGGGGCTCTGCGCCGGTGCGAACGCGATGTACCACGCGTGCGGTGGAGTGTTACGCGGGTCGGTCCCGTGCTCGGCGGTGCCGGTCTTGGAGGCGATCTGAACGCCGGGAATCGCCCCGTTCTGCTGAGTGAATTTCTCGGCGCCAACCATCAAATCAGTTAGCTTAGCCGCGACCTGCGGGGAAACCGCGCGCCGCTGTTCGGTCGGTGCCGTGACTGCCAGTTCTGTGAGGTCCGGTCCTTCGAGCCGGTCGACGAGATATGGCTGCATGACCACACCGCCGTTGGCGATGGCCGCGGCCACCATCGCGTTCTGCAACGGTGTCACCGCCACGTCTTTCTGGCCCATGCTGGACATACCGACCGCGGCGGCATCGGCCATCGGACCAACAGTGGACTCGGTCACTGCGAGCGGAATGGGAGCCGGGGGGGCATTGAACCCGAACGCGTCGGCGGTACTGCGCAGAGCTTCGGCACCGAGTCGGATCCCGAGTTGCACGAAGGCGGTGTTGCAGGAGCGCTCGAAGGCTTCTCGCAACGGTGCGGTCGGCTGGTCCCCGCACGGCGAACCGCCATAGTTCTCCAGTGTTGCGGTGCTGTCGGGGAGCGGAATCTGCGGGGCGGCAGTCAATTGCTCGTCCTGCCCCATACCGGCGGTCAAGGCCGCCGCGGTGGTGATGACCTTGAACGTCGAACCCGGTGGATACCGCTCGGAGATAGCGCGGTTGGTCATCGGCGACTGCGGGTCGTCGCGCAGTCGTTGCCAGGTCTCCCCCTGCGCCTCGCTGTCGTGGGTGGCCAGTAAGTTCGGGTCATAGGACGGGGCCGAGACCATCGCCAGAATCTTCCCGGTCGACGGCTCCAGCGCCACCACCGAGCCCATGCAGGGCCCATTGCATCCCTTCTGGAGGGAGTCCCAGGCGGCCTGCTGCACCCGTGGGACGATGGTGGTGTCGACGTTGCCGCCCCGCGGGTTACGCCCGGTGAAGAAATCGGCCAACCTTCGCCCGAAGAGACGCTCATCGGATCCGTTGAGCACCGGGTCTTCAGCTCGTTCCAGACCGGTGCTGGAGAAGCGCAGCGAGTAGAAGCCGGTCACCGGGGCGTAGGAGAACGGATCGGGATACACCCGCAGGAATCGGTAGCGGCCGTTGGTCGGCACCGAGTAGGCCAACAGCTGGCCGTTCGCGCTGATCTGGCCGCGCTGACGGGCGTACTCGTCGAGCAGGACTCGTTGGTTGCGAGGGTCGGACCGCAGACCGTCGGCTCGGAAGACTTGGGTGACCGTCGAGTTGACCAGCAACAGCACGATCAACGCCATGACCATCACCGAGATGCGACGCAAGGAGGTGTTCATGCCCGGCCGATCACCTCGGTACGGGCGGCTGCGATAGGTGTGCGCTGGCTGGTGCGGATGGGCCTGCGGGCCGCGTGTGAGATTCGGATCAAGATCGCCAACAGCAGATAGTTGGCCACCAGGGACGACCCGCCGTAAGACAACCATGGCGTGGTCAGGCCGGTCAACGGGATCAGCCCGGTGACGCCGCCGACGACGATGAACAGCTGAATGCCCAGTGTCGCGGCCAATCCAGCGGCAAGCAGTTTGCCGAAGCTGTCGCGCACCGCGATGGCGGTGCGCAGGCCGCGGACGATCACGATGGTGTAGAGCATGAGAACCCCGGCCAGTCCGACGAGGCCGAGTTCCTCACCGACCACGGCGATGATGAAGTCCGTCGATGCGGCCGGCACCGTTCCCGGCTGGCCGTTGCCCAGGCCGGTACCGAATACACCCCCGGTGGCAAAGCTGAACTGAGACTGGACCAGCTGATAGCCCGCACCTTCGGGGTCGGCGAAGGGGTCCAGCCAGGTCTGAACGCGGCTGCGGACATGGCCGAACAAGTGGTAGGCGACGAAACTCCCAGCGCCGAACAGGGTCAAGCCGATGACCACCCAGCTGAGACGATCGGTAGCGATATAGACCATCACCAGGAACGAGGCGTACAGCAGCAGGGAGGTCCCGAGGTCCTTCTCGAAGACCATGACCCCGACTGAGATGATCCAGGCTGCCAGCAACGGGGCCAGGTCGCGTGGTCGGGGCAAGTCCAGGCCGAGGAAGTGCTTGCCTGCGCTGGCGAACAAGTTGCGCTTGGCCACCAGCACGCCGGCGAAAAACACCAGCAGCAGGATCTTGGAGAACTCTGCCGGCTGAATACTGAAGCCGGGCAGGCGGATCCAGATTTTCGCCCCATTGGTCTCAGAAAGTTTCGTGGGCAGCACAGCGGGAATGGCCAACAGCACTAGCCCGGTCACTCCGAAGATGTAGTCATAGCGCGCCAGTAGCCGGTGATCCTTGAGGAAGATCACCACCAGCGTGAAGCCGACCACGCCGACCAGAGTCCACAGCATCTGCTGCCCAGCCCCGGGTCCGTCTTCCGTTCCGGGAACGAGATCGAGTCGGTGTATGAGCACTAAACCAAGGCCGTTGAGCAGCGCCACCACCGGCAACAGCAGCGGGTCGGCGAAGGGGGCAAAGCGCCGGATCGCCAGGTGCGCGCAGACGAAGAGGGTCAGAAAGGCCAGGGTGTAGGTCAGTAGATCCCACCGCAGGCCCTGCTCTTGGTTGGTCTCGACGATCAACAGGGCGACGCCGGTGATCAGGGTGGCGAAGCACAGCAGGGCGAGTTCGGAGTTTCGGCGGGTGGGCAGCGGCGGGATCACGGTCACCGGCGACTGCGGCGCGGTCGTCATCCGTCGTCGGTCCCCGGTCTCTGCCCGTACGTCATGCGGCCGCCCGGCAGTCGGTTCCCGGCTTAGGCTGCGGGGCTGGCAGGGCGGTGGTCGGTGGAGTGGTGTTCGACGGGGCGGTGGTCGACGGGGCGGTGGTGGAAGACCCAGTCGGCGTACTGGGTGCGGGACCGGACGACGTGCTCGGTGCCGAACTGGTGCTCGGACTGGGCGAAGCGGGCGACCCTGACGTCCCGCTGCGGGGGGCAGGTGGGGGAACCGCGGCGCGCGACGAGGAGGCCGGAGCAGGTGCCGGCGGAGGGCACTCCGGTAGCAGCGAATTGCGGGCGAGATTGCGAATCTGGTTGATGGCGTCGTCGAGGCTGCCGGTGGGAAGCCCAGCCTGAACCTGTGCGCGCTCGGAGGGCCGCAGATCCTGCATCCGCATCGGCGCGCAGCCTGGGTCCCCATCCCTCTGCCCATAGCTCACCTCGGACGCCTCGCCGTGCGCGTTGATGCAGACGACCAGGTAGGGCTCGTGCAGCGTCAGGCCCAGAGTCGAGCCCGGTACGCCACGCATGATCGCGACAGTGTCGTCCTGGGCGCTCACGTAGTAGTAACCGCGGACGATGTGGTACCCGATGCCTGCTCCGACCAGGGCAAGCAGCGCAACGATCGCGGCGGCGACGAACATCGGTTTGCGAGACTTCGGCTTGGGCAGCGGTTCTGGTTCCGGCACCACTCGTTTGACCGCCGCGGGACGTGGGGCGATTGCCGACGCGCGGCCTGCAGCTGTGTTCGGCGGTGCCAGCTGGTCGTCATCCCCGGACACCGCCCCCGCCAGGATCGGCTGGGTCTGCCCGCTGTAATCCTGTTCGACCACATCGGCCACCACGACGGTGACGTTGTCCGGCCCCCCGCCCCGTAGGGCGAGTTCGATGAGGCGGTCGGCACTGGCCGCAACGTCGGGGATTTTCAGAGCCTCGAGGATGGTCTCGTGCCGAACCGGATCGGACAGGCCATCGGAGCACAGTAGGTACCGGTCGCCTTCGCGGGCCTCCCGCATGGTCAACGTCGGATCGACTTCGTGGCCGGTCAGTGCCCGCATGATGAGCGAACGCTGGGGGTGGCTGTGCGCCTCCTCGGCCGTGATGCGACCCTCGTCGACCAGCGTTTGCACGAAGGTGTCGTCCTTCGTGATCTGAGTCAGTTCGCCATCGCGAAGCAGGTACCCCCGTGAGTCCCCGATGTGCACCAGGCCGAGGCGGTCTCCCGCGAACAGGATGGCGGTGAGGGTGGTTCCCATGCCGTCGAGGTCCGGATGCAGTTCCACTTGTTCGGCGATCGCTGAGTTCCCGTCGTGGACCGCGCGCCCCAGCTTGCTCAGGAGGTCTCCGCGGGGTTCGTCGTCATCGAGATGGGCCAGCGCGGCGATCACCAGTTGGGAGGCAACCTCGCCGGCGGCGTGACCGCCCATGCCGTCGGCGAGTGCGAGCAACCGCGCGCCGGCATATACCGAATCCTCGTTGTTGGCCCGAACCAGGCCGCGATCGCTGCGGGCGGCGTAACGCAGGGTCAAGGTCACGGGCGTAGCTCGATTGCCGTTTTGCCGATGTGCACCGGCATGCCGAGTGGGACGCGAACCGCCGTCGTCACTTTCGCGCGGTCCAGGTAGGTGCCATTCGTCGAGCCGAGATCCTCGACGTACCAGTCCGCGCCGCGTTGCGATAGCCGAGCGTGGCGGGTCGATGCGTAATCGTCGGTGAGCACCAGCGTGGAGTCGTCGGCTCGGCCGATCAGGACCGGCTGGGAGCCGAGAGTAATTCGCGTACCGGCCAGCGCGCCCTCGGTGACGACGAGATAGCGGGCGGCGGTCCGGCCCTGTCGCGCCGTCGAACGGCTACCGCGTAGCGGCAGGCCGCGGCGCACCATCACCGACCCACTCGGTGCATAGATGTCATTCCGCAGAATCCGCAGAACCGAGAATATGAAAAGCCACAACAGCAAGAGGAAACCAGCGCGCGTGAGCTGCAGAACTAGTCCCTGCATGCAGCGGTCCTCCGGCTTCCTGTTGTGCGCGCCGCCCCGGTAGTACGCCAATCCGGCCGACGTCGGCAACGTCACAGGATACTTGGGTGCCGGTTTGTGCGAGGGCGAAGCGCATCGGCTCCACCTATGCCTGGGTCTACCGACTGAACTCGTCCAACTGACCTCAGCGAACGTGGACGATGATTTCGGAGTGGCCAAGACGGATCACGTCACCGTCCGCGAGCTGCCACTCCTGAACCGGAGCGTTGTTGACTGTCGTGCCGTTGGTCGAGTTGAGGTCCGACAGCAGAGCAACCTGGCCGTCCCACCGGATCTCCAGGTGGCGCCGCGACACCCCGGTATCGGGCAGGCGGAACTGGGCCTCTTGGCCGCGGCCGATGACGTTCGCGCCCTCCCGCAGCTGGTAGGTCCGGCCACTGCCGTCGTCGAGCTGAAGGATGATGGCATGCCCGGCCGACGAATAATCGTCCTGAGGTGTGTATCCGCCAGCGGCCGGCTGGCCTGCCTGGGGGCCGTAGTCATAGTCCGGTGCGGCTGGTGCCGGGTAGCCGCCGTAGCCGGGGGGTGGTCCGTACTCGGGCCTGCCGTAGGGGGCGCCGTAGCCCTGCTGGTAGCCAGGCTGATCCGGATAAGGCGGCCTGGACTCGTGGCGGCCCTGAGACGGACCGTAGCCGGGATCGTCGTACCGCCCGGGAGCTTGACGCCCATAGTCATAGTCACCGGCCGGGGGCCCGTATCCACCACCGGGCGGCGGGCCGTAGGGTTGGCCACCCTGACCGGGATAGCCGCGATAGCCCTGGTCATAGCCGGGTGGGGGTGGGTTGTAACCACCTGCCGGGGGCCGCTGCTCGTAGCCCTGGCCGTAACCGGGTTGTCCGTAATAGCCGCCCTGCTCATAGGGCGCGCGGCCCTGGTAGCCCTTTTCGTACGACGGCGGATATCCCTGGTCCTGGGGATAGGCGGCACGCTGCTGGTCCTGGCCGCCGGCGCGCTCCTCCTGGGGACGGCCGTACTGATCGTCGAGGTTCTCCTCGCCGGGGTTGCCGCGGTAGGTCGGGTTATCGGTCATCGCTGGTGCTCCTGGTTCTGCGCTGTACGCATGGGTCGATTGTGCTTGGACGGGCGGGGAGGGCGATGGACGGGGGTTGGCGTCGGGATTGACGACGGCACGTGCGCGGTATTGGCCGGTGTGCAAGCCCTCGGACTGCTCGAACCGGACGACGACCTCACCATACGTCTGCCAGCCCTGTTCCTGAAGGTAACCCGCCAAGTGCTTGGCGAATGCGCCCGCTGTGAACTCCCGATCGGTGTTGAACCTCTCATAGTCGCTGGTGCTGAGGGTGATCACGTAGTCGTTGGGAGCCAGGTAGCGCTCTTCGGGGAGAGCCCGCAGGCCGTCGGATGCCTCCCGTCGCAGCAGGGCCTCAACTTCTTGGGGAACGACCGATCCGCCGAACACCCGCGCGAAGACGTCGCCCACGCCCGCCTCCAGCATGCGTTCGATACGTTGAACCAGACCTTTCTGGTTAGCCAACCGGACCGCCCTCAACTCCGTGACAACGCCAGTCGGGGGACGTGGCGTCCTAACTCTCTATGTATGGTATCGGCCGCTGCTGGCCCTACGTGACACGCGAAACCCTGAGAATTGCATCAGCGCAGGTCAGAGATAAGTGGTTCAGCCACATTACGGGGCTTCGCAGGGTTTGGTGAGGGCCACTGGAACCGTGATAGGCTCGCGCGGTTGTTGGGGCGAGTGGCGGAATGGCAGACGCGCTGGCTTCAGGTGCCAGTGTCCTTCGGGACGTGGGGGTTCAAGTCCCCCTTCGCCCACAGTGAGCGGTTCCACGAACTGCGAGCGCCGAGGTCACGAACTCGAAAGAGGTCGTGACCTTTGTGTTTGTGTGTGATGGGTGGGCAGTCGGAGAGTTTTTGCGTCATTTGGGGATTGGTTGCTCAAGTCCCGATTGACGGTTGTTTTGCGTGAAAAGCGGGCAATGATTCGTTCCGCTTGTTGTTTCTCTGGCGCGCGGCGCGCTAAGTGCGTTCGTCAGATACTGCCGCCGCTGACAGGGCATTCTGGGCGGGTGGTAGATGTGGCCGTGCCCGACGGGCGGCTTGCAACGGTGCTGGCGTGGTGGGGACGCCTCGCGGTGGGTGCGGTGTTCGCCATGGCGGTCGTGGACTGGGTGGGCTGGGCGACGGGGCTGGAGCGGCTGACGCGGTTTTTTCCGTCGTGGCCGCAGATGACCCCGTGGACTGCGGTTCTGGCGGCCGGGTTGGGTGTAGCCATTCTGCTGCAATCAGGTCAACCGTCATCGGTACGGATCGCCCTGGGAGCTGGCGCGGCGGTGTTGGTGGGCGTGCTCGCGGTGATCTTTCTGGCCGAGTACCTCACCCACCGTTCGTTCGGGCTGGATGTCGTTTGGTTTCACAACGAGGTTCGTCGGCTGCAGGAAACATTTCCGGGCCGGCCAAGCCCGCGAACGGCCGTCTCGGTTCTCCTGTTATCGGCCGCGATCACCACGATGCGGGTCGGTTCCAGGCAACGATGGTCCGGCCGAGTGTGGCTGGCGGCTCTGGTGGCCGCAGCCATCATCCCGTTCGTCGTCATCGCGGCCTACGGGCTCCAAGCGATTGCGCTGGTGGGTATTGCACCCTCGACGGGGATGGGGATCTCGACCGCCCTGTCTGTGCAGTTGTTGGTCATCGCAGCGGTCTTGGCACGTCCTGACCGACGTCCGATCAGCTGGCTATTGACACGACCGGATGGATGGACCCTGGTTCGACTTGTTGGCATTTTCGCCGGCCTTCCGCTGCTGTTGGGGGTGTCCCGGCTGCTGTTTCTGACCATCGGTTTCGAGGCCGACCCGGCGCTGGCCTTGGCCGTGACGGTGAGCACGATCATCGTGGGCGTTGCCACGTTCTATCTGAGCCAGCGGGAACAGAAACTGCTGATCCAACGCGCCGAAGCCGAGGCGCGTTACCGACTCCTTGCCGACAACGCCGTGGACATCGTCGAGCATCTTCGCGATCGTCAGATCACCTGGATTTCACCGTCGGTGGAATCTGCCCTGGGCCGGCCGCCCGAGCAGTGGGTGGGCAATGACTTCGCCGATTACGTCCATCCCGAGGACCGGGCCATGGTCCTCCGAGCCCAAGAATTGATCGGCGCAGGGCAGTCCTCGGTCGAACGGTTCCGCATCCGCGCGGCCGACGGCGGCTATCGCTGGGTTGACTGCCTCTGCAAGCCCTACCTCACCGCCAACGGCGACCGCGACGGTGTCATCGCAGCGATGCGGATCGCTGATGACCAGGTGGAGGCGCAGCGCCGCCTGGAACGGCTGGCCCACTTCGACACCCTCACCGGGCTGGCGAACCGAACGGAGACCATCGCCCGCCTCGAAAGAGCCCTACGGCAAACGGCCCGCACACCCGGCTCGCATCTGGGCGTGTTGTTCTGCGATATCGACCATTTCAAATCCATCAACGATACGTTCGGACATGCCGCCGGCGATATCGTCCTGTCCACGGTGGCGGCCCGGGTCCGCGAGTGCGTACGTGAACACGACACGGTCGGACGTATCGGCGGTGACGAAATCCTGGTCCTGCTCCCCGGGCTACACAATCTCGATGAGGCAGCCGAGGTCGCCGAGAAGATCCGGCTCCACGCCGGACAACCAATCTGCAACGGTGCCAACACCATCCGGCCTGCGATGAGCATCGGTGTCACCCTGAACCAGCCCGGTGAGTCCGCCTCAGATCTCATGGCCCGAGCCGACGTAGCGATGTATCAAGCCAAAGAAGCCGGCCGTAACAACGTCACCCGCATCTGACAAGCCGTAGCCCTGGCACGAACCTCCGACCGGTACCCGCTCGCGGCTCACAAGAACGGCGAGATGGCCCGGGATGGCCTGTGAGGTGTTCGGCCATGCCCCGGCTCACTTCTCGCGGTGCGTCCTGCCCAGCACCGCCTTACCGATCCCACGACCGAACAGGTTCTCTGATGAGCACCAATGTCGGCGACAGTACCCCGGAAGGCAATCCATCGAAGCCCCAAACTCACTGCTGCCTCAATGCGGCAGAGCCCCGAGAGCAAATTTCGGTTCGGGGAACTTTCGTCGCTAGAGTCGACCAACTGACTGGTCGGACGACTGTCTAAAGCCGAGTAGTGAGGTGCGAGGTGAGCCAACTGGCAGACCTTTCTGGGCCCAGTCCGGTTGCCCCGCTGAGTTGTGCGGTCGTCATCTGCGCGTACACCTTCGAGCGGTGGGACGCGACGTTGGAGGCGGTCAACTCGGTCCGCGCTCAGCAACCGGCCCCTGACGAGGTGATTCTCGTCGTCGACCACAACGAGGATTTGCGCGCCGCCTTCGCCGATTCACTACCGGGTGTGCGCGTGGTCGCCAGCCACAACCATCGCGGTGTTTCGGGTGCGCGGAACGCGGGCGTCGAATTGACGACCTCGGAGGTAGTGGCCTTCCTCGATGACGATGCGGCAGCAGAACCTGGCTGGTTGGCGGTGTTGTTGCCGCATTACGCCGATCCCGACGTGTTGGGAGTCGGTAGCCGGATCGAGCCCCGCTGGGCGACTCGACGCCCGGTGTGGTTTCCTCCCGAATTCGACTGGGTCGTGGGCTGCAGCTACACCGGGCAGGCCACCGGTGTCGTGCGCAACCTGATCGGTGCGAGTTCCTCGTACCGGCGCAAGACCTTTTCCGGGGGCGGTTTCGTCGATGGCATCGGCCGCTCGGCGGGAATCCGCATTCCGGTGGGGTGCGAGGAGACCGAATTCTGTATCCGTGCAGGGGAAAAGTGGCCGACCGGTGTGTTCATTCACGACGACCGGGCAACGGTGATCCACCGCGTCACCCCTGCGCGGGAGCGGTTTTCGTACTTTCTCAAACGGTGTTACTCCGAAGGCCTGTCAAAGGCCCAGATGACCGGCAGGACGGGAAAACGCGACGGCCTGTCTGCGGAGTGGAGATACTCAGCGGTGACGTTGCCGGCGGGTGTTCTTCGCGGGTTGGGCGAGGCGGTGCGCGGTGAACTGGCGGGTCTGCTGACGGCCGCCTCGATCATCATCGGGCTTGCTGTGACCACAGGCGGATACGGCGTCGGTTCGGCGTCGCGGCGTTGGCAGCAACTGCGAGCGTCGAGATCCACGGCCTCCGCCCCTCCAGTTGGCTTGCCGCGCCATCTGTCGGTGTCGCCCGCAGATACCTCAGCCCGATCACCAGATCCGGAGCATGAGGGCAATTAGCCGAGGCGCAGCAACGGCCCATCGGCATGCGGGTGTGCCATCGAATCTGATGGGTGAGTTGCCGGTACTGGCCGATCGATCTCCCACCGGTTCTCAGCCGCCCGCAACGCCTCTCGGTCTGCGGATGTAGATGTGGCGAATGCAAACGTGCCTCGGCGATGGCGTGAGCCGAATTCACGTTCCCGCGAGGCGGGTCAGGGTCTGGGCTGGCCCGTGTCTACGGTTGCTGCGTGCGCAATAAGGGGCGTGTCGCCGCGATTGCGGCTGGCATGGTGCGATTGCGCCCTTCCCGCCGCCGGTGGCCGTTAGCCGCTCGCGTGGCGGCGTGCACCGCGATTCCCGTCCTGGCCGGATGGGCGTTCGGATCGGTAGACGCCGGCTTGGTCGCTACCTTGGGAATCTTCACCGCCGACTACGGAACCGACAGGCCGTACGTCAAACGCGGTATTCAGTCCGCGGTGATCGCGGTGGCACTGTCTGCCGCGGTCACGGTGGGGATGTGGGCGTCGGCTGTGGCATGGATCGCGGTCCTGGCAGTGTCGGCGGTTGCGGTAGTTGCGGTATGGATCTGTTCTGCCCTGGCCACCGGCCCCCCAGGTGCGTACATGTTCGTCCTGGTTTGCGCTGCCGGAATCGGCGTATCGGCAGCGCACCTACCGCCCTGGCAGGTCGGCCTGTTGGTGCTTGCCGGAGGCACGGTCGCCTGGCTTGGGGGAATGACCCCCGCGCTCACCGACCCACGCGGGCCCGAGAAGGAGGCACTGGCGGCTGCCGGAGACGCCGTCGCAAACTATCTCGAGGTGGCTGGCACTCCGGAGGCGGTCGGGGTTCGGCGACGTGCGGCCGAATCGCTCGCGCGGTCGTGGACGGCGCTCGTCGACTACCAACCTGCCCGTGGCCGTTCGGCCGCACAGTTGATACCGCTACGCGAAGCCAACCACGCTCTGCACGTTATGTTCGCCGACGGGATGGCGGCGGCACGCCAAGGCGAGGTCATGCCGAACGGCGCCGCGGCCTCCGCCCGCGCCATCGGGACTCTGTCGGCGAATCCCTCAATCGTCGCCAACCGCGATCCACACCGGCCTCCGCTACCGCCGGTTGCCATCCCGGCCAGGCTCTCCGGTGCAGTCAGGCGGGGATCACATGACCGGAGGGTGATGGCGCGGGTCGCGGTGGCAACGCCGTTGACGGGCGCCGCGACAGCGGCGTTAGGTGTCGGCCATGCCTACTGGGCCATGGCCGCGGCCGTTCTCGTCCTGCACCAGGGCGCACACCTGACAGCGACTCTGCAGCGCGGTACGGAACGAGTGATCGGCACGATGGTCGGGTTGTGCTTCTCCGCCCTTATTCTGGCTGCCCACCCCCAAGGGCTATGGCTCGTCTTCATCGTCGTCGGACTTCAATTCGGTATCCAGATGTACATCATCGGCAACTATGCCGTTGCCACGGTATTCATCACGGCGATCGCGCTGACCATCTCCGCCGGTACGCGCCGGGTCGATGTCGGCACTCTGCTCGCCGACCGCGGCCTGGACACCGTGATCGGATGCGGATTGGGAACCGCGGTGTTTCTGCTGATGGCCCGTCGTCAGGAAGCCCAGCGCCTCACCGAGTCGATCGCCGGGGTGATCGAGGGCACCATCCGGGCAACCGAATTCATCATAAACAACGACGTGTCTTCCCTTCCGGCCCGCGACGCTCGACGTGCGTTGCAGGACAGCATCTTTGATTTGGATAAGGCTCAGGAGTCGGCCCGGCACGGATCACACAGCGACCAGGCAGAAGCTGTCCGGCTGGACGGTGCCATCGTCGCCGCGGAAGAACTCGGCTATGCGACAGTTGCGGCATGCTGGAAAGCCGAGCGGCACATGCCCGGGTTATCCGGGTCCGCGGAGTACCTCACGAGGCTGCGTACCCTCGCGCAGGCGGTGCAGGCGGGAACGACAAGCCCTATGTGCGAGGAACTTTCGGTCCTCTGCGCACCGGAAGTGCTTGCATTGGAAAGGGCATGGCGGACTCTCCCGCCAGAAGCCTGACAGGTGACTGGCCATTATGGTGTTGCACCAGAACGCACTTCGAGCGGCGCTACCGAGATGGAGCACACCCCACCTGCTTCGAGCAACTCGCGCGCGGCGTCGAAGGTCATGGCGCGGCGGTAGAGGAAGCCCTGGGCGTGCATGGCTCCCATGGCGATCAAGGTGTCGCGTTCCGCGATGGTCTCGACCCCCTCGACGACGAGGTCGAGGGCCAGAGCCTTGGCGAGCGCTACTACCGACTGCACGACGGCGCGTTGTTTGTTGTTGGCCTCGTCGATGTCGGCGACGAACGAGCGGTCGAGTTTGATCTGATCGACCGGAAGGGACCGCAGCTGGGTCAATGACGAGTAACCGGTTCCGAAATCGTCCAGGGAAACCCGTACGCCGGCTTCTCGCAGCCTGCCTAGCACCTCATGCGCGACTTTGACGTCAACGAGGGCGTGCTCGGTGAGTTCGATGATCAGCGCGTCCGGCGGGACGTTAGCGGAGCGCAGTAAAGCGAGCACTTCGTCGGCGAACCCCGGCTCGCGAACCTGGCGCGCGGTCACGTTAACCGAGATTGTCAATCCGTGGGCCAATCCCGCCGCCCGCCACTCGGCGAGGTTTCTGATCCCCTCTTCCAATACCCAGTGGCCGATTTCAACGATCATGCCGTTGTCCTCGGCGAGGGGAATGAACATGTCGGGGCTGAGGTGCGGCAGTCCGGGCCGGTTCCATTGCAGCAGTAGCTCGAAGCCTGTGACGGCGCCGGTGTCGAGCATCACCAGCGGCTGGGCTCCCACGCGCAATTGATCGCGTTCCAAGGCACGCCGAAGAGCCGCGTCCAGGTCAAGACGTTCCGCGACCTCGGCCTCGAGGTGGGCGTCATAGACGTTGATGTGGTTGCCCTCAGTGAGTTTGGCCCGGTACATCGCAACGTCGGCCTCGCGCATCAGTTCCGCAGCGGATTCGGTGTCCGAATCCGCGAACGTGAGCCCGATGCTGGTTCCGACGAATGCCTCCTTCCCGTCGAGGTCGTACGGGGCGCTCAGCGCGGTGTGGATCCGTTCCGCCAAGGCCACCCCGTACTCGCGATCGGGCAGATCTGGGCAGAGGATGACGAACTCATCCCCGCCCAGTCGCGCCACCGTGTCGGTGTCACGTGTGGCACTGGACAGGCGCTGCGCGGCCTTGATGAGCAATTGGTCGCCGGCGGCGTGGCCCAGTGAGTCATTGACCATTTTGAAACGGTCGAGGTCGCAGAACAGCAGCGCCAGTTGAGCTCCGCCGTCGCCGATGGCAGACAGGCTGTCCGCGAGGCGGGTGAGAAGCAGGCTGCGGTTGGCCAGCCCGGTGAGCGCGTCGCGGTTGGCCTGCTGGGCCAGCTTCGCAGCCGAGGCCTCGCGCTCCAGCGCAAGGGATACCAGGTCGCGGCAACGCAGGAAGGCCGTGCGGGCGCTTTCGTCCAGTGTGCTTGCGTCTCCGAACACCTCGAACGCCCCAACGGTATTCGTTGTGGCGGCGTGGAAAGTTCGACTCCAGGCTGGCGTCCCGGAAACGTCCGCATGCGGAGGCTGCGTTACCGACAGGGTGCCCGCGCTGATGCGCACCGCATGCTGTCCGGACACCGATGCTGCGAGTTCGGCGACTTGTCGCAAGACGGTGGAAAGCGCCTCGCCGGTAGCGATCTGCTGCAGGAGATGGGCCTGCGCTCGATCGAGGAACGAGACCTGGGCGAGTCTCTTCTTGGTGGCCTGCAATTCCTGTCGTTCCTGATCCAGCGCGCGCCGGGCAGCTCGGTACTGCCGCCCTACATCGGCAGCGACCCACGCGAGCAACGCCGCACCGACGAGGAGGGTAGCGATGAGGAGCATTAAGTTGATGAATCGGCTGCGGAGTAGGGCGCTGTTGCTAGCGCGCGCATCCGTGTGCAGTTGAGCGGCAGTACTGTCGGCCAGGTGGCGGGCCGCTTCGGATAGCGCTTCGGTTCGGGGCAGAACGATCGTTGCCCAACGCTCCCGTTCGCCGACTGGGAGGACGCCGGGCGGCATCTGGCCTATGGCATCATCCAACGCGGTGAGGCTCGCGCGAAACTCCGGCGGGACGGAGTCACCGACCGGGATTCCCTGCCCGTCCACCACCGACAGTCGTCGGCCCAACATCGCGCGGACCATTTGCACGTCGCGCCGGGATGCGAACCCGAGGAGGTAGCGCTCGGATTCGTCGATGTAGGAGAGCGCCTCGCGCATGGTGTAAGACAGGTTGTTCCCAACGGACTCGGTCCGGGCGAATGTTTCGGTGTACCTGCGCTGAGTGGCCGAGGCCGCCCAGTTGGTTGCCACCAACGCGATGATCATCAGTAACGCGACAACGGCAAGTGCCCACTGTCCGCGGTTGAGACGAAGCCGCGGATCTGGGGAGGTACCCCCCTCGGTGGGCATCAGGGTCTTGGTGCCGCTGGACTGGTCACGGTGATCGATGCCAGGCTCCAATTCCATGCATCGAGCACGGCGGCCAGTGGCGTTCCATCGGGAAAGACGATGCGAATCGGTCCGCCTTGGTCGTAAGGGATGGGGGCTCCGTCGCGCTCGGTGGCAATCAGCGCTTTCGACTCGACCATCGGTGTGACGGAACTGGAGTAGTGGTAGTCATTGACAGCCCTGGTGTCGATGGTGGCGCTATCGGGGATTCCGGCCTTGGACAGGACGGTGGCGAGCGGAACGCCGCGGAACGTCTGGCGCCTCTTGACGAACGGTTCGTCGAGGGTAATCGTGGTGGTACCAAGTGCGTTGAGTTGCTCGAGTGTGAGGGACAGCGGCGTGTTGCCACCGTTCACGGTCAGAACTGGTTCGTTGGGTGCCGCTGGATCGATCGACGGAACGCCGTAAGGATTAGTGGTAGGCGGGCCGACCTGCGACGCGGCCGCTCCGGCAGACGAGGACGTGCCAGGGGTACTCGAATTGCCTCCGCAAGCGGACAGGCCGAAGATGGCCACAGCACCCGCTACGCCGACAGCTATCCACCGGTTGCGCACCATCCTGACGATACGCGCCCATCGCGGTCGCCATCGGGTAGCGGAGGCGTAATCGCTGCGGCGTTGTTTAATCGGCCATCCGCAGACAGCGACACGCCACCACCGCGAGATCCGCCGCGGCGTCAGCGGGACTTTTGGTCGGTGTAAGAATGTGGCTGAGACACAGGCGCACAACACTTTCCACCATCACGCGGACGTCGTTCGGGTCCGCAGAAGGCCATTGTTCGTGAACCCAGTCGCCCAGGATCTCAATCGCGCGGTCGACGAGCGGTTCGCCCCGAATGGTCAGCAAGGGCAGCAGGGAAACATCGCCGCCGTTGGCCGGGGTGCGGGTCAAGATGGTTTGGAGCAGCGGGTTGTCTCGAGCTACGGAAACCATGTATTGCACCGCCTCGAACACTCCACCGGCGAGGTCCCCGGGGTGCAAATCCAGTCGGACCCTGACGCCCTCGAAGAACTCCGCCGTCTCCTGCATGACGAGGGCGTTGCCGAGGTCGTCTTTGGTGCCGAACTCGGCGTGCAGGCTTTGCCGGCTGATGCCGATCGCAGCAGCGATAGCACCCATCCGGACCGCCGCCCAGCCACGATCCAGGACGCCTTGGCGGGCCGCTTCCAGAGCGAGCTCGCGCAGCCGGGCCCGGCCGAAAGCGCGGGTCTCGGCACGGAGGTCGACGACGGACATTCAACGGAGTCTAGCCCAGGCGACACTAGAAGGCATCTGTAATTTTTGCTTGACAATTATTAGTTTCTGTCAGATGCTCGACAGAGACGATAGCTACTCAGGAGAGATCATGACCGCAGCCACCGCCGCCACCACCCGCGCCGACCGCCCCTACGACCCGGCCGACATCTCATCGGTGGCCTTCTGGTCGATGCCTGCCAAGGACCGGGAAAAGGTGTTCGCCGAGTTGCGGGCGAACCGGCCGATCTCCTGGCATGAGCCGGTGAAGAACGGCATGTTCGAGGACCCCAACGATCAAGGTTTCTGGGCCGTGGTCCGGCACGCCGACCTGGTGGAGGTCACCCGCCGCCCCGCTGACTTCCTGTCCGGTGAAGGCATAGCGTTCGAGTCGATCCCCAGGGAACTCCTCGACGCCGCCCAGGGCTTCATCGCGATGGATCCGCCGCGGCACACCAAGATCCGCCGTCTGATGGCGGCGGCCTTCACCCCCAAGCAGCTCGCGCGTATCGACGACCACATCATCGCCAACTCCCGGCGCATCGTGGATGACATCGCCGACAAAGGCGAGGTCGATTTCGTCAAAGAAGTGGCCTCTCTGGTGCCGATGAACAACATCTGCGACATGATCGGGATCCCGGAACAGCACCGGCACACCGTCGCCTACGAATCCCAGTTCGCCGACGGCTGGCGGGACCCTCGCTTGCTGCAGGGCGCCGATCCGCTGGCTCGGCTGACCCAGACCATTATGACGGTGCATGGAATCGCCCATGAACTCATCGCCGCCCGGCGCAGTAGTCCGGAGAACGACCTGATGACGGCTCTGGTTCAAGCCGAAGTCGACGGCGAGCGCCTGACCGATGACGAGATCTCGTCGATTTTCGTGCTGCTGATCATCGCAGGCAACGACACCACCCGGCAGTCCATCGCCCACGGCATGAAGGCGCTCACCGACTTTCCCGAGCAGCGGGCCTGGTTGATGGAGGACATCAACGGGCGTCTGCCGATGGCGGTCGAGGAGATCATCCGCTGGGCCACCCCGATCATGACCTTCCGGCGCACCGCCGCCCACGACACCGAACTAGGCGGTCAACACATCACCGAGGGCGACAAGGTGGTGATGTTCTACTCCTCGGCGAACTGGGACACCGCGGTGTTCGATCATCCTGAGCAGCTCAACCTGGCTCGGCACCCGAACAAGCACATCTCGTTCGGCGGTGGTGGGATTCACCACTGCCTTGGTGCTCAGTTGGCTCGGCGCCAGATCGCGGCGACGTTCCGCGAGTTGTTGACCCGGCTGCCCGATATCCACGTGGTCGGCGAGCCGGAGCTGGGCACCGGCAACTTCTTCCATACTGTGATGTCCATGACCGCAGAGTTCACCCCCGAAACCAAGACCGGGGAGGATCGATGAAGATCGTCGTCGACAGAACCAAGTGCTCCTCGATCGGGTTGTGCGAGGCCGCCGTTCCGGACATCTTCGAGATCGGACCCGACGGGGTGCTGCAAATCCTGCAGGACGAGATTCCGGCCGACCGCCGCGAAGAGCTTGAGCAGGCTTGCGAGAACTGCCCGACTCAGGCGCTCAGCATTCAGGAGTGACGGCATCGCGCAGCGATCGGCCGGTTCGGCTTGAATCCAGCCACCATGAGGCGAGCAGAATGACCGATCCTGCCCAGGCTGCGCCGAGAAGCCAGCCGGCCAGCACGTCGGTGACGAAGTGCACGCCGAGATAGGGGCGGGAGAACCCGATCATGCTGACGAGCGCGGAGGTGACCGCCCACACCGCAACTTGATTCGGCCAGCGGCGCACGACCCATCGGCACAGCATCCAGGCGCACAGCAGCCCAACGGCCGCAGCGCCGGTGGCGTGCCCGGACGGAAAAGACAGGCCATTCGGGGATAGCAGGGCGTAGGGCTGTGGCGGTCGGGGCCGGCCGACTAGGTGCTTGGCCACGACGATCACGAGTGCGATGCCGAGCCCACCGATGAGGCCCACAACGATCGGCAGCCGAGATCTACCCCGGATGACGGCGAGCACGCACACCAGCGCCATACACGCCATCTGCGCACCCGTATTGCCGATCCGGGTTATGACGAGAAGGATTTGAGTGAGCCACAATTCGCGGTGTGCGGCCAACCAGCGTGCTGCTCCATCGTCGAATCGAACGAGGCCTTCGCCGTCGAGTACGTTGTCAAGTAGCGCGGTGAAGCCCAGTGCCATCGCCACCACCGCACCGAGACCCAGCAGCAGCACCACGAGAGCGAGGCCGTTTACCCCGAGACGGGCTCGAAGCGGGGCGGTCAACGGCCGGAGGCGATCCCAGCCACGCTCGAGGGGTGGCCCGATTACCGGAATTGTTGCTAGGTCGCGTGCGTTCCGCAGGGTCGGTGGGTGGCGGGCTATGACGACCGCCGTCCCGAGCAGTACCGCCAGCCATGCGATCACTCCCACGCCGATCGGACCGATCTGCGCTACTCCCTGACTGAACGTCATGTCGAACCGCAGCCGTCATTCGTGGGAGCCGTTGGCCCGCAACAGTTGCGGCCCTCCCACGCCTCAAGCCCCTCGCGGATGGCGATTGCGGCGATGATCAGGCCGGCGATCGGATCGGCCAGCGACCAGCCGAACAGGCCGTTGAGCGCGAGGCCGACGAGCAGCACCACCGACAGATAGGTGCACAGCAGGGTCTGTTTGGCGTCGGCCACCGCTGAGCGGGACCCCAGTTCGAGCCCTGCGCGGCGCTGCGCCCACCACAGCATCGGCATCACCACCAGGCTGAGGATCGCCAGTGCGATACCCACTATCGACGGCCGCGGCTCCTCGTATCCGAGCAGGGCGCGTACCGAATCCACGGTCACGTAAGCAGCGAGAGCGAAGAACGACAGAGCGATCACCCGCAACGCGGTCTTTTCCCGCGCCTCGGGATCGGCCGCGGCGAACTGCCAGGCGACGGCAGCCGCTGCGCCAACCTCGATCAACGAGTCCAGGCCGAAGCCCATCAGCGCCGTCGACGACACCCGAGATCCTTCTCCGAGCGCGACGGCGGCTTCAGCGACGTTGTAGCCGATCGTGGCGCCCGCCAACTGGCGGATTCGCCGTTCGAGCGTCTGCCGCCGTTGGGCATCCATTCGGTTGTCCGGCACTAGCCGACAGCTTCCGAGATGCGCTCGGCGACCGGGTCGAATCGGATCGGGATGACCGTGCCGATGAGTATCGATTTCTTCATCGTCAGGCCATCCCCTCTGAAACTGCTGCTCTTAAACGCGGCCGGGGCGTCGCCCTCTGGGCAACAATAAGGCCATGGCCGTCCCACGCAGAGTCCGCGAAGAAGAAGAACTCAAGCCGTACCAGGTGGAGTTGCTCAAGTTGCAGCGGTACCTCGAGGAGACGAACCGGCGCATGATCGTCCTCTTCGAGGGTCGCGACGCCGCCGGTAAGGGCGGCACCATCCGCCGGGTGACCCGCTACATGAACGAGAAGCACTATCGGGTTGTCGCGCTCGGCCGGCCGACCGAGGAACAGCGCAGCCAGTGGTACTTCCAGCGCTACGTGGCCCAGTTCCCCACCGGTGGCGAGATCGTACTGTTCGACCGCTCCTGGTACAACCGCGCGATGGTGGAACCGGTGTTCGGCTTCTGCACCGACGAGGAGTACCGCAACTTTCTCAAGGGCGTTGTGGGCTTCGAAAAGGACCTGGTGCGCCAGGGCACCATTCTGGTCAAACTGTATTTCAGCGTTACCAAGGAAGAGCAGGCCCGTCGGTTCGAACGGCGCCGCGACGACCCGCTGCGTCAGTGGAAGCTCAGCGAGATCGACGTCCAGGCGCAGGAGCATTGGGACGACTTCACCGACGCCAAGTACCGGATGCTGCGCCGCAGCAGCATCCCGGATGCACCGTGGACGATCATCCGCTCGGAGAACAAACACAAGGCGCGGCTCAACGCCATCCGCGTCATCCTCGACTCGGTCGCGTATACGGGTCGTGCCGACGACGTCGACTTCGTGCCGGATCCGGAGATCGTCATCCCCGGCGCCCAGGAGCTTGCGCTGATGGAGGCCGACCGCATCCGCAGCGGCAAGTTCACCGGGTGATTTCGCGCCGGACTCCCCACCACGTCACCAGGGTGAATTGACCCGGATCGGGGTCGGCTGCACCCTGTGACGGTGCAGGGGGATTCGGAACTCGTCGCCGGGGTATTACGTGAACTGGACGAAGCTGCCGACCGTTGGGCGGCATTGCTCGCCGAGGCCGACGCCACCACCTTCACCGTCGACATGGGTGACATCCGTGCCGTTGCGAATGCCGACGGCAGGCTCATCAACCTGACCCTGCACTCAAGTGTGACGGTGGACTACACCCACGGCGAACTTGCTGCCCGAATCAACGCCGCCTTCGCGGCGTTGCGTGCAGAGGCAGCGACGGACTTTCGCGCGCGTTACGGCGCAGTTCAGATAGTGACTGGAACCAGGCCATGCCGCTGAACCTGTCCAACCGTGATCAGAACTCCGGCCACCTCTTCTACAACCGGCGGCTCCGTGCGGCGCTCACCAAGTTTTCGGTGCGGATGAAGCACGACGACCGTAAACAACAGGCGGCACTGGCCATGTCTGTGGTGCTGGTGGGCCTTGGCTGTGCATGGATGGTTTTGCTGCAGGCCATCAAGCCGTTAGGGGTTGTCGGCCAGTCGTCCATTGTGGGTGACCGTGACACCGGGGCGCTGTACGCGCAGGTGGAAGGACGTCTGTACCCGGCACTCAACCTCACTTCCGCACGGCTGGCGACGGGAAGCCCAGTCGCACCGACCTGGCTGCGGAGCAGCGAGATCGAGAAGCACCCAACCGGACCGATGATCGGCATACCGGGGATACCCGACGACTTGCCCGTGTCGCCAAACCCGTTGTCTGCCTGGGCAGTCTGCGACACGGCGTCACGTGATGCGGTGACGGTAACGGCGATCGCCGGTGAACTGCTCACCGCAGGCCGTGCGGGGCCGATGCAGGAGTCGGAGGCGATCCTGGGTGTGCATGACAACGTGACGTACCTGATCTGGAATGGTCGTCGCACCCCGGTGAACCTCGCCGACCGTACAGTCACCTTCAACCTCGGGCTGAAACCCAGCTCGGTGCACCCAGTGCCGATCTCGAATGCACTTTTTGATGCGATGCCAGCCACTGAACCCCTTGTGGTTCCGCTGATTTCCGACGCCGGCACCCCTTCCCGCTGGCTCCCGGGTGCACCGGTAGGTCAGGTCCTCGTCACCGAGGACGCAAATCGCAATTCCAGCGGGCACTACGTGTTGCTGACCGGTGGAGTGCAGAGGATTACCGCCTTCGTCGCCGACCTGCTGCGAACCGCTGGTCACAGCGTGTCACCACCGCAATTGATTTCGCCGAGCACTCTGGTGGCCATCCCGGAGGTCCATCCGCTGAATGTGGACTTCTACCCCACTGCAACACCGCGGTTCGTCGACACCTTTGCCAACCCGGTGACCTGTGTCGGTTGGCGGAAGCAGTCCATCGATCGCGAGGCCACCGTGACGTTCTTCACCGGCCGGGGCCTACCGACACCCCCGGATCTCGACATCCGCATCGTTTCACTGGTAGGAGACAGCCCAAACCCGAATTCCTTTGAAGCTCAGCAGATTCTGATTCTTCCAGGGGCAGCGACACTTGTGGTGTCGACCAGCGGATCTCCGATGTCCGAGACTCGGGAGGTGCTGTTCTGGGTGTCACCCCAGGGCGTTCGTTATGGCATCGACCAGGATGACGACACGCTGGGCGCCATAAGCGTGGATCCCGGTCGGGCCGTCCAAGCTCCGTGGCCGCTGCTGCGAACGTTCGCACCCGGTCCTGCTATCAGCCAAGCGGGTGCGCTCGTGGTCCGGGACGCCATCGATCCGGCCGGAGGGGTAGCCCACCTCACTGCGCCGGTCAACCGACACGGGGAGCGGTAGCAGTGTCGACCAAGCACTTCGTCAGGCCGGTCCGCAGCACACCTCCGACGGTGCCACCGAGCCGTGTGGACATTGCGCCACCATTGGCTCTGCCGGAGCGGGACCCACGCCACATTCTGCTGATGATTGCTGCGCCGGCTCTGCTCATCGGAATTCTCGGAACGCTGGCGGTGATGTATGTGGCGGGCTCGAGATCGATCCAGTCGGGCTTCTTCCCGCTGGTCGGCCTCGTCGGGTTCGGGGCGTTGATGTTCGGCAATCGATTCGGCCGGGGCCGGCGGATCAGCTGGGGTGAACAGGAACGACAGCGCCGCAGCTACTTGCGTCGGCTCGACGAGGATCGCGAAGAGGTCCAGCGGGTGGCTCGAGGGCAGCGGGAGAACCAGCTGTTCGTCCACGGCGACCCGCAACGGCTCCACACAGTCATCGGCGGGCCTCGGATGTGGGAGCGCCGGCCCACGGATCCGGACTTTCTCGATGTCCGGGTCGGTATGGGCCTGCAGTCCACCGCCGACTCCCCTGTGCTGCTGCAGTGGCCAGAGGTTCCCATCGGGGAGGAACTGGAGCCGGTGACCGGCCGAGCGCTTCGCGATTTCATTCTGGAGCAGAGCAAGATTCGCGGAATCGGCAAGGTGCTCAGCCTCCGTGCCAAGCCGGGGTTCAGCGTCATCGGACAAGACCGGTCGGAGGTGCACGCGTTCATCAGGTCTGTGTTGTGTTCGCTGGCCACCTATCACAGCCCCACGGATCTGAAACTGATTGTTGTCAGCAGGCACCCTGACCGGTGGTCGTGGCTGGTGTGGCTGCCGCACAACCGGCACGACGACCTTTTCGACGCTTGCGGCCCGCGACGGCTGGTCTTCACCTCCCCCACCCATCTCGAGGACACACTGGACGCCGAACTGCATCGCAAGGGCCGCGGCCCGTGGACCCCGCCGACCGGGTCAAGCCCGATCACCATGTCCTCGACTGTCGAGGCGGCGGCACCGGGTCCGCACTGGATCATCGTTGACGACAGCACCGGAACACCGGATCAGTGGGAGGGGATCACCGGTCAGAAAGGCATGTCCGGCATCACGATGCTGCGCCTGTCCAGTCGGCCCGGCGTCGGCATCGGGTTCGGCGAGGACGATCAGCGCTTCGATTTGATCGACGGTAGGTTGCGTCATCGCGGTTCGATGTATGCGGTCGCCGACATGCTGGCCGAGAGCACCGCCACCCGGTACGCCCGGGCTATGGCGCGGTGGTCGACCAGTACCGGCCCAACGCCGGAAACAGCAGGGGGCCATGTCAGCGCCAAAGGTGGACAACTGTTGCGCTCCCTAGGCATCGATGACCCCCGCAGCCTCGATATCGACCGCTTATGGGCCGGGAGTCGGGGCCGCGGCGATCACCGCTGGGCAACGATCCCTGTCGGCGTGAAGCCGGGCGGCGGGCTTCAAAACGTGATTCTTCGGGCAAAGGAGTTGGGCGGTTACGGATTTCACTCCGTGGTCATCGGCACCTCCGGATCAGGCAAGTCGGAGTACTTCCTGTCGTTATGCAACGGCATTGCACTGACCCACTCCCCCGAGGCTTTCGTTGTGATCTTCATCGATATGAAGTTCGAATCCGCCGCGCAGGATCTCGCCGGACTACCCCACGTCGTGGGCTCGCTGTCCAATCTGAGTAACGACGACCGCAACCTGGCCGAACGAATGCGCAAGGCGATCGACGGCGAAATAGTGCGTCGGTACGGGCTATTCAAGAATGCCGGAGCGCGTGATGCCAACGAGTACGAGGAGATGAGACTGGCCGGCCGGGACTTGGAGCCCGTCCCGATTCTGCTGGTCATCATCGATGAGTACCTGGAACTGTTTCAGCATCATTCGGACTGGATCGACCTGGTGATCCACATCGGTCAGGAGGGCCGCGGCTGCAATGTCTTCTTCACCCTGGGCGGCCAACGGCTGGACCTGTCGTCGTTGAGCAAAGTGAAGAGCAACATCGCCTTTCGGGTCGCGCTGAGAGCGGAGACGGCTGAGGACTCGCGTGACGTCATCGGTAGCGATGCCGCGGTACACCTGCCCTCCCGGGAGAACGGCCACGCCCTGATCAAGGCCGGGCCCCGCGAACTGGAGCATTTCCGTTGCTTCTACGTCTCGGCACCGTTCGTCGTTCCCAAAAGCAGCTCGCGGACTGCTGCTGTCACGATCGATTGCCACAGGCCGCGTCCGCTGACGTGGGAACACCAGCCGCTCACTACTGCCGAACAGCAGGCCCTTTCGGCTGGCGAGACGCCGGATGGGCCCGACGAATTCCTTTATCACCCAGACGGATTCAAACGAAAGAAGCTGTTGGACGTCATCCGCGAGTCGCTGGCGTCACACCCGGCGCGGGCACCGCACACCATCTGGCTTCCGCCGTTGGAGGTCAGCGCAACCGCGGATGCATTGGTCCAACTCTGGCGGGGCAAACCATGGTGGGTCGATTACGGTCAGACCCCCGGCCTGGGTTTTCCGGTCGGCATGGAGGACTTCCCGGAGGAACACGCGCAGCGGGTGCACGTCGTCGACGCGGAGATGGACAACGTGATGGTTGTGGCTACCGCTCAGCGGGGGAAGTCCACGACATTGATGACGATGATGACTACCGCGGCCTTGCTTTACCGGCCCGACCGGGTGACGTTCTTCTGTGTGGGTGCCTCGTTGCACCCGGTTGAGGGAATCCCCCATGTGGCAAGCGTGGTCAGCCTGACCGACACTGAGGGCGTCTCGCGGACGGTGGCGACGATCGAAGCCCTGATCCGCGCACGGGAAAGCGCCTTCACCAGTAACCGGATCGACATCGCCGAATTTCGCCGCCGACGATTCAGCAGGCAGGCCGGCCCGGAGAACCGAGCGAGACAGGCGACCGACCCGGCCGACAGGTTCGGTGATGTCTTCCTGGTCGTCGATAATTTCGGGGATCTGTACGAGAAGGACAGCGCCCTGGGTGAACGGGCCATCGCCATCGCCCGCCAGGGCTTGTCCTATGGCGTTCATCTGATGACCAGCGCAAGCGGATGGCTCGTCGGACAGAAGCAAGCGTTACTGACGGTTGCCAACGCCAGGGTCCAACTGCGTCTCAGCAATCCGGACGAGACCCAGATGGGGTCAGGGATGGATGCCCGACGTGCCGCCCGGCGAACCCTGGACCGGCCCGGGTTCGGTCTGACGAAGACGGGACACGAACTGCTGGTCGGTGTTCCGGAGGTCCTCGGCCCTGGTGGCGAGCGGCTGTCTATCCGCGAGGTGGGTGCGCTGATCAGCGCGCAAACCGGAGCCGCCAAGGTCGAGACCCTGGCCCGCCTACCCCAGCGAGTCCGGCTTGCGGAGATCGTGGACTCGTTTGCGTCCGCCGATGACGAGGTGTTCAACATCCCGTTCGCCATCGGGGAGAGCGCTCTGCAACCGATGGCGCTCCCCTCCCTGCTGGTACCCAACCTGCTGGTGGTGGGCCGTCAAGGCTGCGGCAAGACCACAGCTCTGGCGGCCGTCGGCGGGGCGATTGTTGCCAGGTTGTCCCCCGAACAGGCCCAGATCACGATCATCGACCCGAAGACGGCGCTAATCGGCAAGGTGCAGGGGCCCGCGGTTCGGGCCTACGCGTACACCGCCGAGGATATTGACGCATCGCTGACCGAACTCGGCGCCATTCTGCGTGACCGGCTTCCGCCATCCGGGCTTAGCCAAGAGGAACTACTGGCCCGTCCGGTCTGGGATGGCCCGCACCACTTCGTCCTCATCGACGACGAACAGGAATTGCGGCCGGCGGGTCTGGCCGGGCGTCCCGCCGCGACCGCGCCCTTGTGGGATCTCCTCGAGCGGGCCCGGGAAATCGGCCTCCATGTCATCGTGTCCCGGTTGCCGGGTAACTGGGCCGGAGTCTCGGCTCTGAACCCGTTCCTTCAGAAGCTCAGCGGATCCCGAACCCCAACCTTGTTCATGGACAACGATCCGCAAGTGGTCAAGGTGTTCGGCAGAACCAGTGCTCAGCAGCTTCCCCCGGGGCGGGGGCTCCTGGTCACGACCGAAGGGGCCATGGAAGGCGTGCTGGTGGGTTCGCCCGGACCGTGACCCCCGAGGTGCCGATATGTCCCCTGCCGCCGGGCCGATAGGCTGGGCGACACCGAAGAATTAATGAGAGGTGCTGACATGGCTGCTCCGACCGCCGAAGTCTTCGATCGACTGCGTAAGCTGGCCGCGATCGAGGACATCGCCGCCCGCCCCACCAAGACGGTGGACGAGGTGTTCACCGGCAAGCCGCTGACCACTGTTCCGGTGGGAACTGCCGAAGACGTCGAAGCAGCCTTCGCCAAAGCCCGCACCGCGCAGGTTGCTTGGGCACGCCGTCCGGTTGCCGACCGGATCAGGATCATCGAGCGTTACCGAGACCTCGTCATCAAGAACAGCGAGTTCCTGATGGATCTCCTGCAGGCCGAGGCCGGCAAGGCTCGCTGGGCCGCGCAGGAGGAAATCGTTGACCTGATGGCCAACGCGAACTACTACGCCAGGGTGTCGGCCGCACTGCTCAAGCCGCACAAGGTCCAGGGGCTGCTTCCGGCTATCGGGAAGACCACCGTCGTCCACCAGCCCAAGGGCGTGGTCGGGGTAATTTCGCCATGGAACTACCCGATGACCTTGACCGCTTCGGACTCGGTGCCTGCCCTGATCGCGGGAAATGCCGTAGTGCTCAAACCGGACAGCCAAACCCCCTACTGCGCGCTGGCCTGCGCCGAACTGTTGTACCAAGCCGGATTGCCGCGGGAGTTGTACGCCATCGTGCCCGGCCCTGGATCGGTGGTCGGAACGGCGATCATCGATCGCTGCGATTACCTGATGTTCACCGGGTCCACTGAAACGGGCCGAAAGCTGGCCGAACATGCCGGGCGTCGGCTGATCGGGTTTTCCGCTGAACTGGGCGGCAAGAACGCGATGATCGTGACCCGTGGCGCGAACCTCGACAAGGTGGCCAAGGCCGCTACTCGCGCGTGTTTCTCCAACGCCGGGCAGTTGTGCATCTCGATCGAGAGGATCTACGTCGAGAAGGACATCGCCGACGATTTCACCCGGAAGTTCGGCGAGGAGGTGAAGAAAATGCGACTGGGCACCGCATATGACTTCTCGGTCGACATGGGCAGTTTGATTTCCGAGGGCCAGTTGGAGACGGTTACCGCACACGTCGACGATGCGACCTCCAAGGGCGCCAAGGTGATCGCCGGCGGCAAGGCTCGGCCGGATGTCGGTCCATTGTTCTATGAGCCGACTGTGCTGACCGATGTCACCCCGGAGATGGAGTGCGCCGCTTCGGAGACCTTCGGGCCGCTGGTGTCGATTTATCCGGTCGCTGACGTGGAAGACGCGATCGAGAAGGCGAACGACACCGAGTACGGGCTCAACGCCAGTGTGTGGGCAGCATCTACCCACGAGGGCGAGCAGATCGCGGCCCGTCTGCGGTCGGGGACAGTGAATGTCGACGAAGGCTACGCGTTCGCGTGGGGCAGCCTCAGTGCGCCGATGGGCGGCATGGGTCTGTCCGGTGTCGGCCGTCGGCATGGCCCTGAAGGCCTGCTGAAGTACACCGAGGCTCAGACGATTGCGACAGCGAGGGTGCTCAACCTCGACCCGCCGTTCGGTGTTCCGGCGGCCGTTTGGCAGAAGTCATTGCTGCCCATTGTGCGGACTGTCATGAAGCTGCCGGGGCGGACCTGAGCGGGGAAGCCGCGCGTCAATACGCCCAGACAGGACCTAGCGGCCGATTGCGGGTGCTGTCCGCTTAAGCGGCGCGGTCGATCAGTCGTAAGTGCCGCAGGCGAGGCTGGCGGCCACTGGCCGGCGAAGCCGTGTCGGCCTTGCTCGAGGCAGACTTCTTCCGTGTGTGCACTGCCACGGTTGATCCGTTGCGAACCACGCCAAGCGGACCACGGACCGCGAAGCGCATGGCGCCCGACGACGCCATCGCGAAGCCGAACTTGGCTTGGCGGCGACCCAGGCCCACCCCGGTGGCGAAGAAGAACAGCAGGCCGGCCACGCCCGGTAGAGCAGCCAGCGCCAGTTCGGTCAGCGAGACGTTACGTAGCGCTTCGCGCACGCCATGGAAGATTTGCGATGCTATTCCGGACAACCAGTTCGGGCTGAGCGATGTTGCCGTTGGCGTAGTCGCAGACGGCGTCGATGCGTTGGCCGGCAGTTGGTTGGACAACAACTGGGGGGTGATCACACCAGTCGCACCTTCCACTGCTGGCGCCCCGGCGTCGATCACCATCGGCAGCCGTCCGGGAAGCATCGACCCGGGCTGGGACAAGGTCTGCAGTTCCGATCCAGGCTCGATGCGCGAAATCGCTGGCGCCCGCACCGGGCCCCCGTTGTTGATCGCCCCGACGGGATTGATGCCCACCGTGGGGGTGGGGGTCAGCACGCCATCGATGAATTGGTTAGCCACATCTACCAGTGCGTGCGCGGCCTTGGGGCCGATCACGACGTTGGCGACGCTCTCGACCATCGAGGTCAGCGGTTCGAGCGCCTTCGATGGGGCCGTATTGGGAGTGACCGCGATCGGTGCAGGCGACGCCGAGGAGGAGGCCGCGGCCTGGCTGATCTGCCGAATTGTCGACGCAGCGGACGAAGCGGCCTGTTGGATGGCCTCGGGCACGCTAGCGACGGGCACGCTAGCGACAGCATTGGCAGTCGGGACCTTGGCGCTGTTGGCGTACGGCTGGCGAGCTTTGGGGCCGGAGTTGGCAGCTGGCCCAAACCCAGATCTGCCGCGGTTGGCGGACGTAGAACCGGCCTTCGACGAATTGCCGCCGACCTGTCCGGGCTTCCGGTCAACGTTGGAACTGTGCGAATCGGCGTTGGGACTGTGCGAACGAGAGCTGCCGCCGTCGGCGCTGGAATCCGGGGCTGCCTGCGCGATTGCGCTACTCCCAGCGAAAAGTCCGGCTGCGATCATGCAGGCACCAGCGGCGACGCGCCAGAATGACGGACTCATCTGCCTGCATCTCCCAATGCCCGAGCAACGTATGACTGGATCAGAATAGCAACATCAGGTATGAAACGAAAAGAGCGTTTCCAACGATGATTATGCTCATCGGTCCACGGGGAACCCGGCGGACGCGGCAAACGCCTCCGACACACCCCAGATGGACTGAGCCAGGGAACCTCGTGATTCCCGGGATCAGGGCTGCTCTGTTTCCGCTATTCGGCTGCCCTGTTCTCGCTATTCAGCTGCTCTGTTCACGCTATTCAGCGGAGCGACGTCGGACCGCCACCAACCTCGGCGGGTAGCGGCGGCGGCAGCGGGACCACTGAACTCGGCGTCGCGCTATTTGGTGCGGCGGCGGTGGCTGGCGCTCCCGCGGTCGAAGCCGCGCCGGGCGACGACGTACTCGGCTTGGCACTCGAGGTCGACGGTTTGGCGGCGGAGGTTCCGGACTTCGAGGAGCCGGGTGCCTGGTGGAAGTCGGTCCACGTCTCGGTTCTGACCGTGTTGCCGCCGATGGTGACGCTCAATGCGGTGGGTGTCACGGTGTAGGTCGCGCCGTCGTTTGCAACGACGAACGTGTCGGTGCCGGTCTGTTTGGCCGGCACGATCAGCTTGGCTCCGTCGCTCACCCGCACACCGCGGTACTCGTAGGCCCCGTTGGCGGTCGAACAGATCGCAATCCGCGAGGTCTCGGTCGCTCCGAAGATGACCGCAGTATCGGGCCGGGTGCAGCGCGCGGTGGAATCGACGTAGCCGGCAACGTCGAAAGGGGGCGAAGCGGTGGGCGCAGCCACCGCCGGCGGCCCGCCGACTGCGAGCAGCGTCGAGACCGCTGCACAGGCGATCGCCGCGCGCAGTCCGGCTGCTGTTGACGTTGAGGCATTCATCGGGTTCCACGAGATCACGGCACTGTGGTGCGAGGCGAGCGACGATGCGGAGCTTCGACGAAATTGTTACGGCGACCGACCGAATCGTTAGATAACCGAGACCCCGGGGATCCAGGCGCCGTGACTCAGCACTGCCGTGACGGCCAGATCCGAGTCGAGTATCACAAGGTCGGCGGTCGCTCCGGGGACCAGGGCAGGGCTCGGCAATCCCAACGCACGAGCGGGATTGATCGACGACTGGCTTACCGCCAACGCCAAGGCTTCACCGCGGGGCAGGCCGCTGTGGGTCACTGCGAATCGGAACAGACGGTCCATCGTGGCGGTACTGCCCGCAATTGTGGTCGTGCCGGCCAGATGCGCGACACCGTGGGCCACGTCGACGGCCAGCGGGCCGATGCGGTAGGGCCCGTCGGGCATTCCTGCTGCCGCCATCGCGTCGGTGACCAGCGAGACTCGACTCGGCCCCGCGCTGTGGCTGACGTGGCGGTACAGCGCGGGATGTATGTGGACGCCGTCGGTGATGACCTCGACCGTCACCCGCGGATCTTCCAGTAGCGCGATCACCGGGCCAGGCTCGCGTTGGTTGACCGGCCGCATGGCGTTGAACAGGTGGGTGGCTACCGTCGCGCCGGCGGCGATCGCTTCGCGGGTCTGCTCATAGGTTGCCTCGGTATGCCCGACGGCGGCAACGGCCCCGGCTTCGACGACCTGGCGGATCGCATCGAGCCCGCCGGTCCGCTCCGGTGCGAGGGTCACCATCCGGATCGTCCCGCCGCCGGCTTCCAGGACGCGGCCCACCTCATCGGGCGCGGGATCGCGCAACAGAGCAGGGTCGTGGGCGCCGCATCGCTCGGCGGCCAGCCAGGGACCTTCCAGGTGGATGCCGGCGATCAGCCCGTCCCGTGCCAGTTCAGCCAGTGCGGTCACTTGGGCCAACAGGTCGTCGGGGGCCTCGGTGACCAACGAGGCGATCAACGTCGTCGTGCCGTGGCGGCGGTGCATGTCGACCACGGTGGCGGTCTCGGCCACACCGCCGGCGAAACTGGCCCCGCCACCACCGTGAACGTGTGTGTCGACGAATCCCGGCACCACCGTCACGGCGCCGAGGTCGACGTCCGGGGGGCGCGGCGGTGTTCCGGATCCGACGCCGGTCACCAGCGCCCCAGAGACCTCGATCCACCCGGGCTCCAACAACTCCGAACCGGTGAGCACGGTATCGGCGGCCAGTAGCACCTCAGACGCCTTGCCAGGCCGGCTTGCACAAATAGGTTTCGCGGTAATAGTCGGCAAGCTGCAACCGGCGGGCGGC
This sequence comes from Mycobacterium sp., assembly GCA_020438845.1. Taxonomy (GTDB): domain Bacteria; phylum Actinomycetota; class Actinomycetes; order Mycobacteriales; family Mycobacteriaceae; genus Mycobacterium. The sequence continues at coordinate 90,344 of JAGQTV010000017.1, forward strand.
GGCGTCGTCGATCAGCACCGTCGCGTGCGGGTGGTGCTGCAGGATGGTCGCCGGCCACATGGCGCTGACCGGACCCTCCACCAACTGGTGCACCGCCTCGGCTTTGGTACGTCCGGTGGCGACGAGGACGACATGGCGGGCGTCCATGATGGTTCCCAGGCCCTGGGTCAGGCAGTGGGTTGGCACGGCGCCGATGTCGCCGCCGAAGAAGCGCGCGTTGTCCATCCTGGTCTGGCGGGTGAGTGTCTTGATCCGGGTTCTGGAGGCCAACGAGGAGCCCGGCTCGTTGAAAGCGATATGGCCGTCTGTGCCGATCCCCAGGATCTGCAGGTCCACGCCCCCCGCTGCGTGGATCGCCTCCTCGTAGGCCGCACATGCGGCCGGAATGTCGGAGGCCAGACCGTCGGGTCCCTGCACGGCGCCGGGGGCGAAGTCGACGCGCGAGACGAACACGGTGTCGATGACCGTGCGGTAGCGCTCCGGATGGTCGGGGGGCAGACCGGCATACTCGTCGAGGGTGAACCCCTTGGCCCGCTTGAACGAGACCCGGCCGGCCGCGCAACGGGCCGCGAGTTCGTCGTAGATCGTCAACGGCGACGATCCGGTGGCCAGACCCAGCACCGCGTCTGGCTTTCGGGTCAGCAGCGACTCGATCGCGTCCGCCCCGACCCCGCCGATCTGGGCCGAGTCCTTGAGGATGACTACTTCCATGCGGTCTCTATCCGTACGACTTACTTGTTCGACGTGAAAAGGAGTGCGCTACCGGCGATTTCGGAACCGGCGTTGACAGCGTCAGCGACGACGACGTTGGAGGCCTCCCGTTCGTCCATCACCACGACCGGCACGATCGGACTGAAGCCTGCCGCGATGATGGCCGGAACGTCATAGGTGATCATCTTTTGGCCGGCAGTCACGGTGTCACCCTGGGCGACGTGGGCGGTGAAACCGGCACCGTTCAGCTGAACGGTGTCCAGGCCCAGGTGCACGAGTACGCCGACGTTGTCGGCGGTCATGATCACGTAGGCATGCGGCATCAGCTTGAGCAACTTGCCGCTGACCGGGGCGACGGCATCGACGACTTGCCGGGGCGGGTCGACGGCGGCGCCATAGCCCACCATTCCCTGGGCGAAGACTGGGTCGGGTACTTCGGCGAGTGCCACGGCACGGCCGGCGATGGGCGCGAGGACTGGGGTCTGGCTCATGGGAACTGAGGATAGAGACCGGGGCCGCCCCGGTGGGGCAAAACCGCCTCTCAAGTGCTGCGCTTGTGGACTAAGCTTCGCCTCGACCTGCTATGAAGGAAGGCCCGGACATGAGTCAAGAGACCAAAGCCTCAGGCGCGGAACAGAAATCGGGCTTGAAGATCCCGGGCTTTGCGCAGTTGCAGCGGCTCGGCAAGAGCCTCATGTTGCCGATCGCAGTGCTGCCGGCGGCCGGCATCCTGCTGCGCCTGGGCCAGGACGACCTGCTGGGCAAGATCAAAGCCCCGGTGATCGGGCCGTTCTTCCAGGCGATGAGTGCCGCCGGCGGAGCCCTGTTCACCAACCTGGCACTGCTGTTTGCCGTGGGCGTGGCGATCGGGTTCGCCCGCAAAGCCGACGGGTCCACTGCGCTGTCTGCAGTCGTCGGTTACCTGGTCATGCAGGCGGTATTCAAGACGATGTCGCCCATCGTGCTGGAGGGCCAACTCGACCAAGCGGGCGATGAGGCCCAGATCAACTACAGTGTCCTCGGCGGCATCGTGGTCGGGCTCATCACGGCGGTGCTGTTCGACCGGTACCACACCATCAAGTTGCCGCCCTATCTAGGCTTTTTCGGCGGTCGCCGGTTCGTCCCGATCGCGGTGTCGCTGGCCACGTTGGTGGTCGCGTTCGCGATGAGTTACTTCTACCCGATTTTCGACGCAGGGCTCACCGGGCTGGGCAGGTTCATCGGCGGTGCGGGTGCGTTGGGCGCCTTTGTCTACGGCTTTGCCAACCGGATGCTGATTCCCGTTGGGCTGCATCACATTCTGAATTCCTACATCTGGTTCATCTACGGCAGTTTCCAGAAGCCGGACGGCGGGGGAGTGGTCACCGGTGAACTCAGCCGATTCGCCGCCGGGGATCCCACAGCCGGACGGCTAACGGCTGGCTTCTACCCGATTCTGATGTTCGGCCTGCCGGCCGCCGCGCTGGCGATGATCCATGTCGCCAATATCAAGCAGCGAAAAGTGGCCTTCGGCATTCTGTCGGCTGCCGGCCTGACGGCCTTCCTGACCGGCGTGACCGAGCCACTGGAATTCGCCTTCATGTTCGTGGCGTTCCCGCTCTACGTCATCCACGCGGTGCTCACCGGCCTGTCGCTGGCGATCGCCTATCTGCTGGACATTCACCTCGGATTCTCGTTCTCCGCCGGGCTCATAGACCTATTGCTCTGGGGCAATGCGCCTGCCGCCAAGAACGTCCCACTGCTCGTCGTGATGGGTTTGGTGTTCTTCGCGGTGTACTACCTGTTGTTCCGTTTCGTGATCATCAGGTGGAACATGCGCACACCCGGCCGCGAGATCGAGTCCGAGTTCGAGAGGGAGGAGAGCGCCAACCTCAGTGAGGGGGGCGACGCGGCCACGGCGATCCCGACTTCGGCAACCGCTGTTGCGACCGCTCCCCGCAAGACCGACACCGACAGCAAGGCCGAAATGCTGATCGCGGCGTTCGGCGGCCGGGAAAACCTCCTCAGCGTTGACGCCTGCATCACGCGGTTGCGGATGGAGGTGGTCGACTCCAGCAAGGTGGAAAAGGAACGACTCAAGACCCTGGGAGCCGCCGGGGTCATCGAGGTGGGCAACAGTGTGCAGGCGGTGTTCGGCACGCAGGCCGAGGCGTTGAAGAACGAGATCCTGGACGCCCTGTAGCGGGAGGGCCCTATAGCGGGAGGGCCCTGTAGCGGGAGAGCACGGTAGCGGGAGAGCACGGTAATGGGGACGCGCTGTCGGGGGCGAGTAGGCTCCCTGCGGTTATGAGCGGCGCGCGGACCGGGGAGATCAGAGCGCTCACCGGTCTTCGGATCGTGGCGGCCCTGTGGGTGGTGTTGTTCCACTACCGGCCATTGATCTGGGAGGCCTCGCCCAGGCTCGAGGACGATCTGGCGCCGCTGCTGGATGCCGGTGCCCAGGGTGTGGACCTTTTCTTCATCCTCAGCGGTTTCGTGCTGACGTGGAATTACCTGGACCGGATGGGCCCTTCCTGGTCGGCACGCGCCAATCTGCATTTCCTGTGGCTGCGGTTGTCCCGGGTATGGCCGATCTACCTGGTGACGATGGGACTCGCCGCGGCATGGATCATCTTCACATTGCACGTCGGAACGGTTCCGTCACCCAATGTCGACAAGCTGACCGCCGTGAGTTTCGTCCGGCAGTTGTTGATGGTTCAACTGTGGTTCGCGCCGTTCTTCGACGACACCAGCTGGGACGGGCCGGCCTGGTCGATCAGCGCGGAATGGCTGGCCTACCTGCTCTTCGGTCTCTTGGTCCTGCTGGTTTTCCGGATAGCCCGGGTGTCGCGGGCGCGCATTCTCTTCCTGCTCGCCTTCTTCGCCGCGCTGCCGCCGACCGTGCTGCTGCTCGCCAGCGGCATGCTCTACACCCCATGGAGTTGGCTACCGCGAATCGTGGCGCAGTTCACCGCTGGAGCACTGGCCTGTGCCGCGGTGCGGCGACTTCGTCTCACCGACGGCGGGCGGCAAGCGGCCGGGATCGTGTCGCTGATGCTGGTGACGGCCCTGGTCGGCGGCCTGTACTACTACGACTCCCATCCGGTGTCGGGGATGATCGACTCAGGCGGCCTGATGGCGGTGCTTTTCACGCCCATCGTTGTGGCACTTTCGGTCGGGGTGGGGACGTTGCCCGCGCTGCTGTCGACCCGGGTGCTGGTTTACGGCGGCCGGATCTCGTTCAGCCTCTACATGATTCACGAGCCCGTGCATACAGCGTGGAATTGGGCGGTGGTGCAGTACACCATCACGATGCCGAAGTCGGTGGAGAAAGTCGTCGTCGTCGGGTTGATCCTCGCGGCAATCGCGGCAGCAGTAGCGCTTTTTCACTTCGTCGAGGAACCCGCGCAACGGTGGATGCGCAGCATGGTGGATTCCCGTGACGTCAAACCCGGTGCCGCGCGGCAACCCCCGCTGGCGGCGTGAGGTCCCTGGCCGACGTTTCGGCAGCGACCTTTCAGGCCTGACTTATCCCGGCGATCATGGCCGTGATCAGGATGACCACGAAGAGGCACAACAGCGCTGTGCCGATGATCCCCATGATGAAGCCCGCCTGGGCCTGCCCGCGCCCACCCAGCTGACCGCCGGAGGCGTCGATCTCGCGCATCGACTTGAGACCAAGCCAGATGGCAACCGGCGACAAGAACGAGAAACATGCCAGGCCGACAATTCCCAGCACCATTGCCGTGGTCGCCTGCGGGTGGGCGGACGGTGGTGCACCCCACGGATACTGCAGGTACTGATCGGGTGGGTACGCGATGGGCGGATAGGGAGCCGGTGGCGGCATGGGCGGCGGGTAGCTCGGAAAGTTCGGGTCGTCGGGTGGCGGGCTGCCCCACGGGCTGGTCATAGCGCCGAGTCTATTTGAGGGGCAACGACGGCCGGTTGCTCTCGATGGTCGCGGTAAGCCACTCTTGGGGCGTGAAACGACGGGGCTCCTGGTCTGCGCTGGCCTTCGCCCTCCTGCTGACCTTGGGAGCGACGGTAGTGCTCGTCGCTCCGGACCGGCCGCAACACGGGAGAACCGACAACCTGATCGACGGCCCGTATGCTCGGCTGCTGGCCGAGTCGGCTGACCTCGGTCCCGCGCACACCGAACGCGTGCAGTTGACTGCGGCCCTGAAGAGGGCCGTCGAACCGGTGCGGTTGACCGACTGGGCGGCAACACGTGGCCTGTCGGTGCGGTGGCGGGCCGGGGACACCTGGGCGATCCTCGAAGGTCGACCAGATGCCGTTGCCGGTGCTCTGAACATCGTCGTACACGACTATCGGGCCAGGCGTGGCGATGTCTTCTACGCCTCACCGCAGCAGCCGAACGTACCGGCCGCAGCCCGCAGCGAGGTGGTGGAGTTGGGTCGGGTCCTGAGCTACACGCCCTACCGCGAAGGTCTTCCGCCCACCCCGCCGCTCGATGTGCCTGACGGCGGACTGCTGCCGACCCAGCTGTTGACTGCGTACAACGCCGCGACGTTGTCGGACGAGGGCTTCACCGGAAATGGCGCCACCGTGGTGGTGTTCAGCTTCGACGGGTTCAAGCAGCAGGATCTGGATAGTGCCGCCGATTGGTTCCATCTGCCCCGGTTCACTCCGGAGGTGATGGGTGAGCTGCCCAGCCAGCTGAGCGGCGAGGCGACCATGGACATGCAGGTAGTTCACGCCGTCGCACCGGACGCCAAGATCGTGCTGGCCAATGCCCGTCCCACGGTGGAGGGGGGCGCGGCCTACGAGAAGTTGGGCCGATTGATGGAGGAGGTAGACAAGCAGTATCCCGGCGCAATCTGGAGTCTTTCGATCGGCTGGGGCTGCGACCGGATGCTCACCGCCGCTGACCTCGCCCCGGTGCGTGCTGCATTGGCGGCCGCGCACCGCCACGGCACGACAGCCTTCGACGCCACCGGTGACCTTGCCGGGCTGGATTGCAAAGGAGGCCACACCTGGTCGGATCCGCCCAGCTCCGACGACTTCGGAGTGGATGCGGTCGCCTCGCTTCCGGAGATGACCGCCGTCGGGGGCACCACCCTGTCCACCGACACCAACGGACGTTGGCTGGCCGAACAAGCCTGGTACGACATCCCACTGACACAGGGCACCGCGGGTGGTGCCTCGGTGCTGTTCGAGCGGCCCGCTTGGCAGGCGGTGAGTTCCAACGCCGGTCCGGCGGATCGACGTCTGGTACCTGACGTCGCCGCGGTCGCTGATCCGTTCACCGGTGTGAAGTTCGTATTCCACCAGCAGGTCTTCGTCGGTGGCGGCACCTCCCAGGCGGCTCCGGTCTGGGCTGGCCTGGCCGCCTTGATCAACGAATTCCTCCGCGACAGCGGCATCGAACCGCTCGGCGACCTCAACCCATTGCTCTACAGGATCGCCGAAGGTGCTGCGGTACCGGGGTTTCGGGACATCACACTCGGCGGTAACGCCATCAGTCCGGGCGGGGTCGGATACGACATGGTCACAGGGCTAGGCACGCCGAATATCGATAACCTGCTGAAGGACATCTTGTTCGAAAAGTCGTTGAAGCGGTGACGCCGGCAGAAATACCCGCCGTGCAGGTCGAGTCGTTCGACGGCTATGCGGTCCCACCCGGACGCTACCGCGCGCACCGCATCCGCGGGCCGAAATACGTTGCCACTCTGGGGGCGTGGGTGCTGAGCCTGGTCGCAGTGATGATGGTGTTGACGATCATCGATCACCAGGTGGTCGACGTGCCCACCCGCTACGTCTGTCCACCGGACTGCGGTCGGCCGCCGACCGGGCTGCCGGTGGCCACCAATCCGCGCTTCGTGGCGCCGGGCGGGGAGTTCTCGGTGGCCTACCCGGCACCCGGCGCCGCGTACCTCATCACCACCGAACCGAACGGGATCACCGCGGAATGGATGGCAGGCGACGGCGGGACGATGCGGCTTTTCAGCCAGCCCGCCGAGGGCCGCGATTCCAAACAGATCGCCAAAGCGTTGTTGCAGGAGGCATTCCCCAACGCCACCACAGCGTACGAACTTCCCAACGCGACGGTCGGCTATCACCTCGGCTACGGCGAGGTCGCCGATTTTCAGCCGCTGGGATCCGACCAATCCGACCGCTTGCGGATCGTCGTTGTCGTGGCCGTCAAGAACGGCTTGGCGCTGATCGCTGCAGCCGCCGGGCCGTTCCGGGAGTTCACCCCGGGTTTCGGGCCGGGACCACCGTCGCCGGCGAACCTGCAGATCGCTCAGGACATGGGCAAATACGTCAACAGCTTCTCGTGGCGCGGAGATCCGCCGCGCTGAAGCTACCGGGGCTGATCGGGCTCGCCGGCCTCGTCGGCCTCGGGCGGCGGGCTCGGTGGCGGTTGGCGGGCCAGCCAGTCCTTGAGCCGGAATAACTGGCTGGCCACCATGCCAAGGCCAACCAGTAGTAGACCGCCGACGATCCACGCGATCGACATGAGGCAACCCCTCTCGTCTTGTCCTGATCTGCTGTCGTCCTATCCTGATGAGAGTGTCCCAGGCGTCCCGTGACGACGTGCGTGCGTTTCGTGCGCGTTTGGATGGCCTGACTCTGCGCGACGCCTCCCGGCTGGGCCGCCGCCTGCGGGCGCTGAGGGGACCGGTCAGCGCGGAGACCCTGGCACGCCTTGCCCATCAGGTCGATGCCGCCGAACGGCTGATGGCGGCCCGTGCGGCCGCGGTGCCGGCGATCAGCTATCCCGACCTTCCGGTCAGTGAACAACGGGGCGAGCTGGCCGCCGCAATCAGGGACAACCAGGTGGTGGTCGTCGCCGGTGAAACCGGTTCGGGCAAGACCACCCAGCTCCCCAAGATCTGTTTGGAGCTCGGGCGCGGCATCCGGGGAACAATCGGGCACACACAGCCGCGTCGACTGGCGGCCCGCACTGTGGCCCAACGGATCGCCGACGAGCTGGGTGTCGAGTTGGGTGGTGCCATCGGATATACCGTTCGGTTCACCGACCAGGCCAGCGACCGCACACTGGTGAAGCTGATGACCGACGGTATCCTGCTGGCCGAGGTGCAGCGTGATCGACGGCTGCTGGGTTACGACACCCTGATCATCGACGAAGCCCACGAACGCAGCCTCAACATCGACTTCCTGCTGGGTTACCTACATCAGCTCCTGCCGCGGCGGCCGGATCTCAAGGTCATCGTCACATCGGCCACCATCGAGCCGGAGCGGTTCGCCGCGCACTTCTGCGGTGCGCCGATCGTGGAGGTGTCGGGTCGGACCTACCCGGTCGAGATTCGTTACCGCCCATTGGAATCACCGTTTGCCCCGACTGATGGCGATGATCCGGACGACCCTGACCACGAGGTGGTGCGAGTCGAGCCGCGTGACCAGACCGAGGCGGTCATCGACGCCATCGAAGAGTTGGCAGCCGAGCCTCCGGGCGACGTCCTGGTGTTCCTGTCCGGCGAACGGGAGATCAGGGACACCGCCGAAGCGGTGCGGGCAGCCGTGCGTAACGTCGAAGTCCTTCCGCTGTACGCGCGGCTTGCCACCGCCGAGCAGCACAAGGTGTTCGAACCCAACACCAGTCGGCTGACCCGTCGGATTGTCCTGGCCACCAACGTTGCCGAGACGTCGCTCACGGTTCCGGGAATCCGCTACGTCGTCGACCCGGGTACGGCCCGGATCTCCCGTTACAGCCGACGGACCAAAGTCCAACGGCTACCGATCGAGCCGATCTCCCAGGCATCAGCCGCCCAACGAGCAGGGCGGTCCGGGCGCACCGCCCCGGGGGTGTGCATCCGGCTCTACTCCCAGGAGGATTTCGCATCGCGCCCGCGGTTCACCGACCCCGAAATCCTGCGCACGAATCTCGCCGCGGTGATCTTGCAGATGAGTGCACTGCAACTCGGGGACATCGGGAGCTTTCCGTTCCTCGACCCGCCGGAGCGCCGCAGCATCCGTGACGGTGTGCAGGTGTTGCAGGAACTGGGTGCCTTCGACGATGCCGAGACCATCACCGATCTCGGCCGGCGCCTCGCGCGCTTGCCGGTCGATCCCCGCCTGGGCCGGATGATCCTCGCGGCCGAGGAACAGGGTTGCGTTCGCGAGGTGCTGGTGCTCGCAGGCGCCTTGGCCATTCCGGACCCGCGGGAACGGCCCGTCGACCGAGAGGAGGCGGCGCGCCAGTCCCACTCCCGGTTCGCTGACCCGCATTCGGACTTCATGTCCTACCTCAACCTGTGGAACTATCTACGGGACCAGCGAAAAGCGCTGTCAAGCAGCGCATTTCGCCGGATGTGCCGGGAGGAGTTCCTGCACTATCTGCGAATTCGGGAATGGCAGGATCTGGTTGGGCAACTGCGCTCGATCGCCAGGGACATTGGTATTCGGGACGGCATTCGGGAGGACGTCCGGGAATCGAACTCTGCCGACCCGGCCGATCCGGGACGGGTTCATGCCGCGCTCCTAGCCGGCCTGCTGTCGCATGTCGGTATGCGTGAAGGAGAGTCCCGCGAGTACACGGGAGCCCGCAACGCGAAGTTCGTCTTAGCCCCGGGTTCGGTGCTGACGAAGCGGCCGCCGCGCTGGATCGTGGTCGCGGACCTGGTGGAGACCAGCCGACTGTACGGACGGACGGCGGCACGCATCGAACCGGAAGTGATCGAACGGGTCGCCGGGCATCTGGTTCAGCGCAGCTACAGCGAGCCACATTGGGATCCCGAACGGGGTGCGGTGCTGGCTTATGAGCGGGTGACTCTCTATGGGCTCGCGTTGGTGGCACGGCGCCGGGTGGGCTACGCGGCGGTGGACCCGGAGGTGTGCCGCGAACTGTTCATCCGGCACGCGCTGGTGGAAGGGGACTGGCGGACCCGGCACCACTTCTTCGCCGACAACGCCCGAATGCGCACGGAGGTAACCGAACTGGAGGAGCGGGCCCGGCGACGGGACTTGCTGGTGGGCGACGAGGAGATTTACGCGTTCTACGACGCACGAATTCCGCCGGACGTGCTGTCCGCAAAGCATTTTGACGGGTGGTGGCGCAAGCAGCGGCATAGGACACCGGATCTGTTGACCATGACCCGGGCTGACCTGTTGAGGGTGTCCGACGCAGACACCGACCGGCCGGATCACTGGCAGTCCGGCGATCTGGCTTTGCCGTTGACCTACCGCTTCGAGCCCGGGGCGGACGACGACGGCGTGACGGTGCACATCCCGGTGGGAGTGCTGGCACGACTGGGCGGGACGCAGTTCGGCTGGCAGGTTCCGGCACTGCGCGAGGAACTGGTCACCGCGCTGATTCGCTCCTTGCCGAAGGATTTGCGTCGCAACTTCGTTCCAGCCCCCGATACCGCACGGGCACTGTTGGCCGATATCGACCCGGCGGCGGTCAGCGGATCGTTCATTGACTGGCTGCAAGGCGAACTACACCGTCGCACTGGGGTATTGGTCCCGCTGAGCGCGTTTGACATCGACAAACTGCCGGCCCACCTGAGGGTGACGTTTGCAGTGCAAGGGGCGGACGGTGCCGAGGTCGCACGGGGCAAGGACCTCGGCGCGCTGCAGACCAGATTGGCCGGCACTGCCCGCCGCGCCGTCGCGGAAGCTGTTGCCGGGGAGTGGGAACGAGACGGACTGCGGACCTGGCCGGAAGACCTCGACGAATTGCCGCGTGCCCTGGAGAAGATCGTCGACGGGGTCGGGGTGCGGGGCTATCCGGGCTTTGTCGAGGCCGGGGCCGGCGTGGGCATCAGACTGTTCGCCGCGGAGTCCGAACGCGATGCCGCTGCTGTCGCGGGTCTCCGCAGACTGCTACGACTATCGGTACCGTCACCGGTGAAACCGGTGGAGCGGGGGCTGGATCCGCGCACTCGCCTGATGCTGGGCGCCAACCCGGATGGCTCGCTGTCGGCGTTGCTGGACGACTGCGCCGACGCCGCAGTCGACCTGTTGGCACCGTCCCCGGTTTGGGCCAGGTCCGACTTCGACCGGCTTCGCCGGCGGATAGCCGTGGAACTGCCGGGCGCCACCGCTGAGATCGTGTCTCGGGTGCAGAGGGTGCTGATTGCCCTGCAGGCGGTCCAGGTCGCGTTGCCAGAGAAACCCACCCCTGCTCAGATTGCGGCGGTTACCGACATCCGGCGTCAGCTCGAGGAGTTGGTGCCGCCGCATTTTGTCACCGCTACAGGGGCCAACCGCCTGGCCGACCTGGCCCGTTACCTCACCGCCATCGGTAGGCGTTTGGAGAGGTTGCCGCACGGTCTGGCCGCCGACGCTGACCGGATGCAACGGGTCCACGCCGTCGAGCAGGCCTACCGGGCACTGGTGAGTGCCGTGTCCCCCAGCCGGGCGGCTGCTGAGGACGTCCGCGACATCGCCCGGATGATCCAGGAACTACGGGTCAGCCTCTGGGCGCAGCAGCTGGGAACGGCGAGGCCGGTCAGTGAGCAACGGATCTATCGTGCTATCGATGAGGTGACGCTGTGAACGACCGCCGCACAAGGCCTTTGGATCTGGTTTTGGCGGGTGGTGGGGTCAAGGGCATCGGCCTGGTCGGGGCTGTCGTGCGGCTCATGGAGGCGGGGTATCGAGCCCACCGAGTGGCCGGATCTTCGGCGGGATCGATCCTTGGGTCGATCGTGGCGGCCGCCGCCAAGGGGGACCAGCTCACTCCGAGCGAATTCCGCGACTTCGCGCTGAGCGTCGACTACCGCAAGTTCCTCGACCCCGGTCCGATAGAGCGGGTGCCTCTGCTCGGGGCCGCGTGGGCGATCCTGCAAGGCAATGGCGTCTACCGCGGTGATTACGTTCGCGACTTCGTTGCCGGGCAGTTGCGTGGTCTGGGGGTCGAGACCTTCGGCGATTTGCGCCTTGACGACGACGAGCTACCGCCGGAGCGGCGCTACCGCCTGGTGGTGACCGCCGCCGACGTCACCCGCGGCCAATTGGTCCGGCTGCCGTGGGACTACCGGCGGGTCTACGGCCTGGATCCTGACGAGCAGGTGGTGGCCGACGCCGTTCGCGCATCCATGTCGATCCCCTTCCTGTTCCGCCCCGTCACCATGATCAATGCCGCGGGATTCACTTCGCGGCTTGTCGACGGTGGCCTGCTGTCCAATTACCCGATCGACTCGCTGGACCGCCTTGACGGCAAACGGCCGCGGTGGCCGACGCTCGGAGTGACGCTGCTGCCCACTCTTCCGGAGGGCATCGACCTGGTACTGCCCGGTTTATCACCGTTGCGGGTTTTCGGCGGTCCGCACCTGCTCGAGGAGGTGTTGACCACCCTGTTGGTCGGCAGGGATCAGGCGTATCTCACCGAGCCGTGGGTGAGTGCGCGCACCATCCGGGTGGATTCCACCGACGTCGGCGTCCTGGACTTCGACATCTCGCCGCCGGAGGCCGACGCCCTCTACCTGAAGGGATACGCAGCGACGGACACCTTCCTGTCCGACTGGGACGAGGAGGACTACCTGCGACGCTTCCACCACGCGCCTTGAACGCACACTTAAGCGGAGTGCATCAGCCAGTCGCTAGTTTGATGGCGGCAGGATCACACTCGGCATGATCCAGAACCAGTTCCGCGACGCGTTCTCGGTGCTGTTCGGCGCTGCCCAGCAACGCCGCGTCGGTGGCTGCCCGCTTGAAATACAGGTGGGCCTGATGTTCCCAGGTGAATCCGATACCGCCGTGAACCTGGATGCAGTCGGCAGCGATCCGGCTGAGTGCCGCTGAGCAGACCGCCTGGGCGATGCTTGCCGCCAGTGCCGGGTCATCCGAACCGTCGGTCAACGCCCACGCTGCGTGATACGCCGTCGAGCGGGCGTGTTCCAGGTCGACGAGCATGTCGGCCAATTTGTGTTTGACCGCCTGGAACGATCCGATCAGCCGGCCGAACTGCAGGCGCGACTTGGCATAGTCGACCGCAATGTCGAGCAGATGCTGGCCTGCCCCGACCTGCTCCACAGCCATCAGCACCGAACCCACTTGCAGCGCATGGCTGATCACCCGTTCGGCGTCGGCGGGCCCGGCAAGGAGCCGCGCCGGTGTGTCCGACAACACTACGGTCGCCTGCGGTCGGGTGAGGTCCATGGTTACCAGTGGGATGCGGTGGACACCAGGGGCAGTCATGTCGACGGCATAGAGTCCGAGACCGTCGGATCCCATTGCGGCAATTACTAATTCGTCAGCGGCATCGGCGTCGACAACTCGCTCGGCCGTGCCGGTCACGGTGTCCCGACCGGCCGAGATTGCGACTGCCGCCGGGTCGAAGCCACCCGCCCGGTCGGCGACGGCGAACGCGGCCGTGCGCGCGCCCTCCAGCAGCTGAACCAGGAGGGCGTCCGGTGCGGGCCCGGCCGGGCAGGCCGCCAAGGCTGGAATTGCAAGGTAGACCGTTCCGAACCAGGGTCCGCAGGCGAGCTTCGCCCCGAACTCTTCGGCCGCAACCGCCTGGTCGACCAGGGAGCCGCCCACCCCACCGTCGCTCTCCGATACCGACATGCCCAGCACGCCGAGCTCGGAGCCCAGCCGCCGCCACACCGCCGGATCGAATCGGATCGGGGATTCCATGAGCCGACGTACTGTCGGTTCGGCGAAATTCTCGGCGCAGAACTTGCGGATCGCAGTGCGCAGGGCGAGTTGCTCTGCGCTAAAACGGAATTCCGGAGTGAAATCAAGCACCGCGTCAGCCACGGGGGATCTCCTTCCACGGCATGCCGGCGTCGGCACGCAGGTCACCGGGCAGGCCCAGGACCCGCTCCCCGAGGATGTTGCGCATGACCTCCGAGGTGCCACCCTCGATGGTGTTGGCCCTGCTGCGCAGATACCGCTGCTGGATCGGTCCGCGCCAGTCGCCGTCCTTGTCCCTGCCGCGCATGGCGTAGGCGTGGTACAGAATGCCTTCCGGCCCAAGCAGATCCATGCAGAATTCGTAGATCCGCTGGTTCAGTTCAGCGCCGACCAGCTTGCCGATGGAGGCTTCTGGCCCGGGCCCGCCGGAGGTCGCCGATGCACGCGAGCGCTCCGAGGTCAGCCGCTGTGCCTCCGCGCGTAGCCAGAGTTGGGTCAGACGGTCGCGCAGTACCGGGGTATGCAGATCCGGACGTGCGGCCCACAGGTTCACAGCGTCGGCGATGGTGCCGGCTCCCCGTCCGCGGCCGCTGGCGCCCAGCGCGCTGCGCTCGTTCATCAGGGTGGTCATCGCCACCCGCCAGCCGTCGCCGACGGCGCCGAGACGGTGGGTGTCGGGTATGCGGGCGTCGGTCATATAGACCTCGTTGAATTCCGCCTGCCCGGTGATCTGGCGCAGCGGTCGGGTTTCGACGCCGGGGGCGTGCATGTCGAGGACGAAGTAGGTGAGGCCTTTGTGTTTGGGGGCGTCTGCGTCGGTACGGGCAAGCAGCAGGCCCCAGCGGGCCCGGTGGGCCAGGCTGGTCCACACCTTCTGGCCGTTGACTATCCAATCCCCGGTGCCGGAACCGTCTTGCACCGCCGAAGTGGCCAGACCTGCCAGGTCGGAACCCGCTCCGGGTTCGGAGAACAACTGGCACCAGATGTCTTCGGTGGTGGCCAGCGGTCGCAGGAAGAACTTCTTGATGTTCTCGGTCTGGCCGTGCTCGCGGATGGTGGGGGCGGCCATCCCGTAGCCCATCGGGTTCAGGCCCAGCGGCACTGGACCGCCCGCGCCCTGCAGTATCGCGTCGGCTACGGCCTGCAGTCCCCGCGACAAACCAAGGCCGCCGAGTCCCTCGGGGAAGTGCACCCAGGACAGTCCGGCGTCATAACAGGCGCCGAGGAATTCCTCGACGGGCACCCGTTTGGGATCGTGCTCGGCGACGACCCGACGGGCCGATCGGGTGACCCGGTCGGCTGGCCTGCCGGTGGATTCGGCACCATTCATTCAGCCACGATAGAACGCCGGTGCGATTGGCCGAATCGGCCCCCCAGGGCTCAGTTCGGTGCTGCAGATCGGTGGCGTGACCTAGTCGCTGGAGCGTCGCCGGTCGCTCGGCCCAGGACTCCATCTCGGCTAACATTGTTCCCCGTGGCTCGCCGTCGGGTGGTGATCGCCGGCCTAGGTGATAGCGGGCTGCTGACCGCGATCCGGCTGGCCCGTTTCGCCGATGTCGTCGGCATCTCGGCCAAGCCCGGGTTGGTGAGCGGTCAGGAACTCGGGACGCGGCTGACCCGTCCGGCGGACTGGGCCCGCGATTACTTCGTGCCGTTCGACCGTTATCGCGGCCTGGACGGGGTGCGAACGGTCCAGGCCGAGCTGACGGGTGTCGACCTGGCCGCGCGAGTGGTGTACGCCGAGGGCCCCGATGGCAGCCGGATAACTGAACCCTTTGATTCACTGGTGATTTCAACGGGGGTGAGCAACGGCTTCTGGCGTCGACCCTCGATGCAATCGCCCGCCGAGGTGGCAGCCGAACTCGCCGTGGCCCATGAACTGTTGTCTGCAGCGGGATCTGTGATGGTCGTCGGCGGGGGAGCGGCAGCCCTCAGTGCGGCAGCTAACATCGCCGGCCGCTGGCCGGCCAAGATCGTCGATCTGTACTTTCCGCATGAGCGCCCTCTACTCGGACATCACCCCAGGACATGGGAACATCTGCAGCGCAGGCTTATCCGGCTTGGTGTCGGGGTGCATCCCGGTCACCGGGCGGTGGTGCCGAAGGGGTTCGCCTGTGACGCGATCACCGCCGATCCAGTTCAGTGGAGCACCGGACAGGCTCCCGCGACAGCCGACGCCATCGTATGGGCGATAGGGAAGGTTCGCCCCAACACCGACTGGCTTCCTGACGAGGTGCTCGACGAGGACCGATTCGTCAGCGTGACGGAGGAATTGCGGGTACCCGGACACCGTGGCGTATTCGCCGTGGGCGACGTAGCGGCGACCGATCCGTTGCGGTCCTCGGCACGAAACCGGGCCGACGCCGTACTCGCCCACAATGTCAGGGCCGAGCCTTTGGGACGGCGGCTGCGGCCCTACCGGCCGCCGCGGCGGCGGTGGGGTTCGGTGATCGGTGCCCAGCCGGATGGCTTGGAGGTTTTCGCCCCCAGCGGCCACCCGGTCCGCATTCCGGCCGCTGTGGTCGACGGGCTGGTGATGCCGTGGATTGTTCGCCGCGGCATGTATCGCGGCGTGCGCACCAACCATCCGCTGGAGTGACGGCGTCAGCAGATGACGGTGAGGTAGACGGTGGTTCCGGGTTCAACGGCGCCGCTGCCCCGCAATCCGTCGACGCCGCCGATCCGACACATGGACAGCGGTTGGTCCGTTCGGCCTCCGCCCCAGTTGATCTGGACGCTGTAGCCCTCGGACTGTAGCGCCACGATCCCGTCGGCCGCATTCATATTCGCGTGGAACTCGCGGGGTGGCAGGTTGCCGATAATTGCCTTCGCCGTCGGAGTGGCGTTCGGCGGCACAGTGGCACCCCGCGGTGACGAGGTCGTCGACGATGGCGTTTCGTGGGGGCTGCAGCCGGCTGCGAACGCTCCCGCTGCGATAACGGCAGCGAGACTTCCGGAAATCGGCTTGCGCACGACTTCCACCCTACGGAGAGGGGCACGTTGTGGTGACGGTTCACGATCCGGGAGGATCACACCCGATGCATCCCTTTGACGAGGCCATCCGGCTCGATCCCGTGGGCGGGGAACTGATGCGTGGGCGCACCCATCCGGGGTGGAGCAATATGGTCGGCCCATTCGGCGGCATCACCGCCGCCGTCCTGACGCATGCGGTGGAAATCCACCCTGATGCGATCGGTGAACCGCTGGCGTTGACCGTCAACTTCGCCGCGCCCGTCGCTGACGGGGACTTCGAGGTTGCGGTACGGGCCGCCCGAACCAACCGCAGCAACCAGCATTGGACCCTGGAACTGCGCCAGGACGGCGAAGTGAAGACCACTGCCACCGCCGTCACCGGCATCCGCCGCGACACCTGGGCCGACACCGAGGCGCAACCGCCCAGTGTGGAGGCCCCGGAGAGGTTTGCGCCCACCGATTTGATGGGCTCGGTGGTGCTGTGGGCGCGCAACTATGACATGCGCTTCGCCGAAGGTCCGCTGCCTGATGACGGACAGACCCGGGAATCCTCCACGACGACGTGGTGGCTGCGCGACCGAGCCCAACGCCGTCTCGACTATCCGGGTCTGGCGGCGTTGGGTGACGCCTTCTACCCGCGGGTGTTCCTGCGGCGAGGCGGGCTGGCACCTGCGGGCACCATTTCACTGACCATGTACTTCCACGCCGATCAGCAGCAACTCGATGCGCTGAGGTCCGAAGACTTCCTGCTGGGCAGCGCCTACGCCAATCGGTTTTCCCGCGGTTACTTCGATCAGACGGCACACGTATGGTCCGCCGACGCCGAGCTGTTGGCCAGTTCGCATCAGTTGGTCTACTTCAAGGCCTGACCTTCAGTCCGCCCTGGCGTCGGAGGACGGCCCGTCGGGGAAGGTCGAGATGTCCGGTGACAGTTCGTCAGCGAGAAGCCCGGTCGCCGGCTGGTCCGGCTGCGGCGGGATGGCCGATCGCCCGCGCGCCCGCTCGGTCCGCCAATCGCGCGCCAACAGGACGATTCCCAACCCGGCAAGCGCGATAACCAGGAAGGCGAACCAGGTGCCGCCGCCCAGGAGCGCAACCACGAGAGCGAACGAGGCCGCCAAGGCCAGCGCTGCCACTACCCGCACTGTCACAGTCTGCTACGGGTGGTCGCCAGCCGGTGGGATTGCCGTCCCATGCGGGGCGAGTCTCCCGGTCAGGCGGCCGTATCCGGCCGCCGATGCAGCGGCAGGTGGACGACTGCAATGGCGGGCGTGGGCAGCGGTTCGGGACGGGACAGCAACTCGATGCTCTCGGCCAGCTCACGCGGGTTGACGGTGCCGTCGGCGATCTTGCGCAGTACCGCGTGGGCGTGGGCCAATTGGTGGCGCTTGCGAAACTGACCGCCGGGCAGCTTCACCCCTGCCCAGACGCCGTATTCCTCGCTCCCCTCAACCGCCTTGCGGGCACAGTCCCGCTGCTGAGATAAGGGGCACTGGCGTAGGCAGATCGCTCGTGCCCGGGTCGCGGAGCGTTCGTAGGCCCGGGCTTTGGCGGCACCATCGCTGGCGTCGTCGTCGGCGTAACCGAACCAGAGATCGGGATCGTCAGAGCAGGGGCGGTAATGCATCGCGTCTCCTCTTGGGAATCGGTAAACAGCGACAAAATCATATAAGCGACACACGCCAACCCTGAGCGCCAATGTGGCGAAACGTATATAAGTTGTGGACTGTGTACGATCTGGATATGGTGGCGTGCCGACGATGAGCCGGGCAGCGGCCGGTGCGGCTATCCGGTCCTTGCGGGAGGCGCGGGATTGGTCCTTGGCCGATCTCGCTGCAGCTACCGGTGTCAGCATGATGGGGCTGAGTTACTTGGAGCGAGGCGCCCGCAAGCCACATAAATCCACAGTTCAGAAGGTAGAAGCCGGTCTTGGCTTGGCACCCGGAACCTATGCTCGACTGTTGGCGTCCGACGATCCTGCTGCCGAACTTGCCGAACTGCTGGTGGCCGACGCGGGGCCCGAGGGCGCGGCGGTGCCGGTAGTTGTCGGTCGCACTCAGGACACCAGAGTGCTCGAGGAGCACGCGGAAGTGCACGTCGAATCCCTCAGAACGTTGATGGCGCGGTTTCCGGCGGAGACATCAAACGAATATGAGACGTATATTCGATCTGTGATCGCTCAATGTGCGAAAGCTGAGATGCTGGCGGCCAGTTCATGGCGCCTGGCCGCTACCACCGACAGCGAATCCGCTGGTCGCTTGATGGCCCATCTGAAGGATCTCGAAGCGATCCGCGCCGACCTGCTTGCTCGCCTACCGGGCAGCATTGGTGCCCGCCTCGACCGAGCGTGCAACGCGTCCGGGCTACCGGAATCAGTCGTTGTCACGTTGCTGGGCGTCGGTGCCGAGCAGATGTGGGACATGCGAACCCGTGGCGTCATCCCACCCGGAGCGCTGCCCCGGGTATACGCCTTTATCGATGCCCACCTGTGACTGATATCGACATCCTCGCCCGAGTGCATGCGCTGTTCGACGGGCGCCCCAACGGCATTCCGTTCGGTCCGGTCGACGAGTTGCCAGGGACGACGCCCAACGCTTCGGGCAAGTTTGCCGACGCTTATCGCGAGGCTGTCGAGGCGAGCCGGACGACGTTGCTTCGTGCGCGCGAGACCGATGAGAAATTGGCTGCCGTCCTCGCCGCTGCGGTTGCCGACCACCACCAGGCCCGACGAGACACCGGGGTGGTGTTGGCGGCCGCGCGGGCCGACCCTGGCCTTGCCGCAGCCGACAACCCGCTAGCCGCACGAGAAGTGCTGCGCCGCAGAGTTCTTCGGTTGCGGACCCAGCGTGCGCACCTGCTGGCCGCCCAACGACGGTCCAGGCGTGCGCGGGCGGCCCTGCGGGCCTTGGGCTACGAACCGGACGCGCATCGAGTCGGCCGGAGACGTGATCCGGACTCCCGCGCCCAGGTAGCGGTGCGGGCTGCCCTGGGCAAGCTTGGCTGCCCCTATGTCTGGGGGGCTGCCGGGCCGGACCGGTTCGATTGCTCGGGTCTGGTCAAGTGGGCCTACGAACAGGGTGGGATTCGGTTGCACCGCACCACTTATGACCAGATCAACGACGGGATTGGGGTGCCCCGATCACAGATCCGGCCCGGTGACCTGGTCTTCCCGCATACCGGTCATGTCCAATTGGCAATCGGAAACAACCTCGTCGTCGAGGCTCCCTATCCAGGCGCCAGAGTCCAGATCAGCCCGCTGGGCGAGAGCATCGCGATCAGGCGGCCGAGCTAAGCACAGGAGCGAAGCATGACAGAGCTAATTCAGTTGACAACCCGCGAACTGCGCGCAAACGCCGCGGCCCAGCACACAATCGCAGAGGAACTCGCTGCGGAGTCTGGCGCTCACGTAGAGCTGACATCGATGCTGGACGCACTGGGGCCGGTATTCGCGGACTTGCGTGACGCCGGCCGCATGCTGCTCGACCAGCGTGCATCGTGCTACCAGCAACTGGCGGCAATCCATGGTGACCTCTCCGACAAGCTGACTCATGCTGCACAGGAATGGGAGAGAGCCGACGGCGACGCCGCCAGTCGGCTCCGGACATTCCACGAGCGCCCATGAATCCTGACCCTCTCTTCGATGCCGTCCACCCCAGCGGGCAGCTGGTCTTTCGATCGTGCCGTGGCGGCTACCTGCACAGCGTTGTCATCGGCGAATCGGCGATGGACGTCGACACCGGAATTCTGGCTCGCGCCATTCTTCTTGCCGCGGACGTCTCGCACCTCAAGGCGACGATGCGGGTTCGCGCCCAGATCGTCGATGCCGGCGACAGCCCGTCGGGGGAGATGCCGCAACCGGGTGACCTCGAAGCGGCCGAACTCGCGCTGCAGTGCCATCGGCTGCGTACCTGACCCGTACCATTTCGTCAGGTCCGGGGAAATTCGGCGTTGATCCGGTCCAACAGCTCCGTATAGCGGCTGGCCTCGGGGTGCTGGCCGGGCTTGCCGCTGCTGACCACCGCCGCTGCCAGACGCCGCTGCGGATCGGCCCAGACGGCGACGTTGGTCAGACCGGTGTGTCCGAACGCTGCCGGCGCATTGCGGCCGAACGGGCCGAATCGCTTGGAACCCAGCATGAACCCGGTACCCCACCGGAGCGGGGCCAGGCCCGTCGCCACATCGGGCCGCAGGCGTCGGCACTCCCTGGTCGCCGTCTCCAGCGTTTCCGGGCTTAGCACCCGCACGCCGTCGAGCTCGCCTCCACGGCAGAGGATTTCGGCGAAACGGGACAGCTCATCGGCCGTCGATACGGTACTCGACGAGGGAACCACGCTGGTGAGGAACATCGGGCTGTTGGAGAAGGAGATGATCCGCTGCATGGAACCACCCAGGGCGGCTTTCAGTGCTGCGGCAACCGGAGCTGGCGGTGGTTTGCCGGTGACATGGCTGGGTGCCACCAGTGGGACGTCCACTTCGGCCACACCGTAATTCGTCCACCGGAAGCCCAGGGGATCGAGGATCTCGGTGGCCAGGATTTCACGAATGTTGCGGCCGGTCGCGGCCGATACGATCTCGCGTACCAGCGGCCCCCAGGTCAGACCATGGTAGATGTGCACCAGGCCAGGGCGGTGGATCGGCTTCAGTTCGCCGAGCTTTTCCCGCGCGTAGTCGCTGTCATTCATCCGTCGCAGGTCCGGCCGGGGGCCGGTGGCAAACGGCACACCTGCGCTGTGGGTCATCACATGCCGAATCGTGGTGCGGTGCTTGCCGTGACTGGTGTAGCCGGGCAGGTAATCGCAGACCCGATCGTCGAGGGAGAAGGACCCGCGTTCCACGAGCATGTGCACCACCGTGGTGGTGATCGCCTTGGCCGCTGAGTAAACGCAGAACGGGGTCTGCGGTGTCACCGGAATCCGCTTGGCGTCTTCAGGGTCGGCGGGCCCGTTGCCCCAGGCGTGTCCGATGGCGCGATTGAGCACCACCCGTCCGTCGTATCGGAGGCACAGTTGGATGGCCGGCTGCATCCCGGCCCGATACCACAGGCGGGCTGCCTCCCAGATTCGCTGAAGAGACGCTGGATCGAACCCGCCGTTATCTTCGTCCCCGACGACGGTCACGGCGTCCAAGTCGGCGGGGACCCGAATCCTGTCGACGTTTCGGGTCACGAGATGCGGTGCAATGTCGCGGTCAAATGCACCTGTACCGGCTGTCCGACTGCACCCATCAGCACCGTGTAGGTCAACTCGTTGCCGTTGATCTGGAAGGAACGGGCCAGGGCGGCCACGTCTTTGGCGGTTGACGTGCAACCGACGTGGGTCGAATGAACCTCGATGGCCAGGCTGGTGCCGCGTCCGGTGACGGTTCCCTCATCGATCTCGGTGATTCCGCTGGGGTGAGCCAGCACCAGCTCCACCCGATCGGGTGAGGGCATTCGGAGGTAGCCGGTTTCGGCATGCAGAGGCAATCCGTCGTCGGACTTGGTGCGCTGGGAGTAGGTCAGGAATGGTTTGCCGCTGTGGCCGAAAGTGACTTCTTCGCTGTAGCTGAACGGGTCGATGGTGGGGTAGACCCCAGAACCGCGCCCTGCCCAGGTGCCGAGCAACGTGGCCAGGCCCGCGATTGCGGGGTGCAGGTCGGCCACGGCTAAGTCTTTGTGCCGATCGTGATGAGATCCCAGACCGGGCGCGTCCAGAGCGGTCGGTTAACCCGGTGCTGGTCGGTCAGGGTGAATCCGGCGTCGGTAAACAATGTGCGCATCTGGGCCGGTGGGGGGCTATGGACAGGATTGGCCAGATTGGCCGACAACTGCCATAGCGGTTGCGGCAGGGGCGGACTGACGGTTGCGACGGCTGCCAGACCACCCGGTGCGAGCACCCGATGGAACTCCCGCATGGCGGCGGGCTGGTCGAAGAAGTGGAAAGCAGTGGTGGTGACCACGGCGTCGAGGGCGCCGTCCTCGAACGGCAACTGCTCCGCGGGTCCCTTGAGCCATCGGACTTCCCCGGAGCGGGCTCGCGCCTGCGCGAGCATCCCATCGGACATGTCTACCCCGTATACCTCGTCCGGCTGAACTTCAGCGGCGATACGGGTAGCGAGAATTCCTGTCCCACAAGCGATATCAGCAACCCGGCGGGCGCCGGGCGCACGCAGGAGCCGGATCATTTCGTCTTGGGCGGGCTGGTAGATCCAGCGCTGAAGAGCGGGAAGGTCGTAAAGCGGCGCGGCGACACTCCAGAACCGCGTCACGACGTCGTTGAGCCGTCGACCTGTTTCCGTCACGTTCTCCAGTATATGGAGAGGTGTCCTTCTATCGGGCCCTGCCGGTCCAGGGTGCCCGCTATCGCGCGACAGCCCGGAGGTGCGACGTGCGGTGTGGCAGGCGGCTCAGCACGGCGACGGCCGAGACGATGTTCGGCGCCGTCCGCAGCACGTTGTTGGGATCGCAGATCCGAAGTAGTCGTGCCACCTCGGGTCCGGGTACCAAGACCCAATCCACGCCGGCGCGCTGGCACCGGGCATGAAGGCGGCTGAGCACCTCGAAGCCGGCCGTGCCGAAGAAGCCCACGCGGGAAAAATCGAGGACTAACTGAGAATGGCGACCCAGGTGGCGCTCGATGCCGTCGCACAGGTCTTCGGCACTAGCGGCATCGATGTCGCCGAATACGGTGATCATGATCGTGGAATCGCTGAGGGCCCGGGCTCTTATGAAACCGTCATCGCTTCGCGACGAGGTCAGGCGCAGGACTGCTCCGGGGGTGGTCTTTGCAGTGACCATGGTGGCCCTCCTCGGTTCAGGTCCGCAGAGCTCATAGTCGGCGTAATAGCTGTCCCGCCGACATCAGCCAATATTCGGAATGCCGTTCCCCTCGACCTGTCCACAACCTACTACGGATTCCGTCGCAGGACCATGGCTCTCAGCAAATCCACAAATACCCAGTTCAGATGCTATTTATCTCGCCTAATTCGGCCGCCGATCCTGATAATCGCTCAGGATTTCGACTGATGTGCTACTGAATCCGCACTCGCAACGATGAAGCCTTCCGCGAGGGATCTGAATAGGACTGGCCGACGGTTGTCCACCGTGGGGGAACTGCGCACAGTATCGTCGTGGCGGATCATGAGCATCTACTACTCGCAGCAACCCCAGAGTGTGCCCGCGTGCTACCGGCATCCGGATCGCGCGGCGATGGTCGGATGTGTTCGGTGTGGTCGGCCGATCTGTCCGGAATGCATGCGTACCGCGCCGGTCGGCCAGCAGTGCGTGGACTGCGTGCAAGCGACATACCAATCGGCCTACACCGTGCCGGTGGCGCCGTCGGCACGGCCGACACCGAAGGCCGCTAT
This sequence comes from Mycobacterium sp., assembly GCA_020438845.1. Taxonomy (GTDB): domain Bacteria; phylum Actinomycetota; class Actinomycetes; order Mycobacteriales; family Mycobacteriaceae; genus Mycobacterium. The sequence goes on from JAGQTV010000017.1 coordinate 113,921, forward strand.
GCGGCTGGATGGAAAGCCGTGGGTGACCTACGGGCTGATCGCCGTCAACGTGGCGGTGTTCCTGCTGCAGATGGCTCGGCCCGATCTGCGGAATCAGTTTGCGTTGTGGTCGCCGGCGGTCGCTCAAGGACAGTATTACCGGCTGGTGTCCTCAGCGTTCATGCACTACGGGCTGGTGCATCTGGGGTTCAACATGTGGGCGCTTTATGTGCTGGGGCCTCCACTGGAAGTACACCTGGGCCGGTCGCGATATGGCGCGCTCTACGCCCTGAGCGCGCTCGGCGGTTCGGTTCTGGTGTACCTGATCTCCCCGGTCACCGCGGCCACCGCCGGCGCTTCGGGCGCGATTTACGGACTCTTCGGCGCGACTTTCGTGGCGGCGAAGCGTTTGCATCTGGACGTCCGTTGGCTCGTCACGCTCATCGCCATCAACCTGGCGATGACCTTCACCATTCCGGGGATCAGCTGGGAGGGCCACGTCGGCGGACTCATCACCGGCAGTGTCGTAACGGCGGCCTATGTGTTTGCGCCGCGTAACAATCGCGCCCTCGTGCAGGTGGCTGTGAGTGTGGGCCTTCTGATCCTGTTCGCCGTTCTGATCGCCGGCCGAACATCCATGTTCGTGGGCTGAGCTACAACCTCACCAGGCGCAACGGGTAGCTCGTCGTGCCGCCGGGAGCGTTGTCGCATCCCGCGGCGAACGATGACTGCAGCGTTCCGGTCAGCGTCACCGCATCCCAGGTGTAGACATCACGAGTGGGGATGACGGGCCCGTAATAGACATTGCCGCAGCGCAAACCGTCGGGGACGTCGACCGTCAACGTGTAGGTGCCGTCGATCTGGTGTGCTTGGCCGTACCACTGGTAGGCCTTGGCGATGGGGGTCGGGTTGGCTGACACGTTGGCGCACTGCTCGACGCCGGCCGGGGGGTTGCACGAGCTGATCGACCAGATCCAGGTATGGAAGTCGTAGCGGCCGTCGATGTTGGCGTTGTAGTTGCCGGCGGCCAACCCGGCATGGGCCACCGGAGCCGCGGTCAGCGATACCGGAACTATGAGCGCACCCAGCAGACCAGCCCACTGAATCCGCACCCGCTCCCCTCCCATTCGTGTGATTGCGTTCTGTTCCGAATGTAGGCCCCGGCCGTCAGCGGCGTGCCCATACCGGGCGATCTCCACTGCATGCGGTCGGACACAATGGCCTCATGATCGGAGTCATCGGCGGCAGCGGTTTCTACAGCTTCTTCGGTGCGGACGCGGGAAGTGTCGCCGTCGAGACTCCCTACGGGGAGCCCAGCGCGCCGATCACTGTGGGCCGAGTCGGCTCCCACGAGGTCGCCTTCCTGCCTCGGCACGGGCTCAGCCATGAATTCTCTCCGCACACCGTTCCCTACCGCGCCAATATGTGGGCCCTCCGGGCACTCGGGGTGCGACGGGTGTTCGGCCCGTGTGCGGTGGGCAGTCTCACGGCCGAACTGGGCCCGGGCTCGGTCGTGGTGCCCGACCAACTCGTCGATCGCACCCGCGCCCGAAAGGACACCTATTTCGACTCCGGAGGAATCCACGTGGATTTCGCCGATCCGTACTGCCCCACGTTACGTGCCCTGGTCGCCGAACAAGCGGGAGTGGTCGACGGCGGCACCATGGTGGTGGTGCAGGGCCCGCGGTTCTCCACCCGGGCCGAGAGCCAGTGGTTCGCCAGCCAGGGCTTCACCCTTGTCAACATGACCGGATACCCCGAGGCCGTGCTAGCTCGAGAGCTCGAAATGTGTTATGCGGCAATTGCTTTAGTGACAGATATCGACGCTGGTGTCGACGTCGGATCGGGTGTTCGCGCGGCCGACGTGTTCGCCGAGTTCCAGCGCAATATCGGCCCGTTCAAAGACCTGGTGCACAGGGCCATCGACCGGGTCGCCACCGAGCGGGTGTGCACGCATTGCCTGGCACATGCCGGTGTGGAGCTTCCGTTCGACCTGCCCTGATCGCCCTACCCATCTGGGCGTTCCCGCTGCCGCGTGTGGGTCCGCCAATTGCGATAGCCGCGGTGGGCGGCGAAGGCGCCGACGATTGCGGTGATGCACCAGACGGCGATCGCCGCGTAGGCCAGCGGCGAGGTGAAGTCCGAGATGGACGCGCCCAGCGCGGTGTAGACGAATGCGCGCGGTGCCGATCCGATGAAGGCTCCGATCGCCATCTGCCACAGCGGCATTCCGAATGCGCCGAAGGTATAGGAAGCCAACGCATCGGAAACGCCGGGGATGAAGCGTTGACCGACGACCGCCCATAGCCCGCGGCGCTTGATCTGGGTGTCGATCCGCTCCGCCCATTGCGCCCCGATCAGCGCTCGCGCGCTGTCCCGGCCGGCGCGTCTGCCGACGAGCGCGGCGATCGTGGCGGTCGTGACCGTCGAACCCAGGGTGACGAACGTGCCGAGTACGGGCCCGAAGAGCACCCCGCTGCCTGCCGCAAGTAGCGGGCCGGGCACGAAGATGGCGGCCAAGACGGCCGAGGTCGCCAGATAGACCAGCGGAGCAATCGGCCCGCTCCGGACGATTGCGCCACGTACGGACTCGATGTCGACCACCCGTCGGATGGCGACGAGATAGAACAGGGTGAGCAGAAAGGCGACGAACAGGACAAGCCGCAGAGCATGTGTCCACCTGCGCTCGGCCACTGCCCGATCCTACGGCCGGCGGGCTCACGCCGGATTTCAGCGGAAAATGCACGACCTTCGTCGCAACGTAGTACCGGGTAAGGACCTACTTTCGTGGGAGCATGACAGTCGTGTGCTTCTCGATGACGGCTGATCTGGTGGCGGGTACTGCGTTGGTGCCGGTGGCGGCACTGACCCTTCGAGAGGTCAAGTACCGGCGGGAGTTGTTGTTCGCACTGCTGCCGGCCGTGTTCTCGTTGCACCAGTTCCTCGAGGTCGCAGTGTGGGCGGGCCTGGACGGCGACGTTTCGCCCGCTCTTGCGAACCTGGCGATGCGCGCCTACCTATTCATCGCCTGGCCACTGCTACCGACCTATGTTCCCTTGGCGATCATGCTGCTCGAACGCCCCGGTTCCGCGCGCCGTCGGGTCGCGCCTTTCCTTGCGCTGGGCATTGTCGTATCCGCATACCTCGGCTACGTCGTTCTAGCGAATCCCGTTGAAGTCATCCGCCACAAGCATGGGCTCGAATACGTCACCGTCGTCCAACACCCGATGGTCTGGGCGGTGCTGTACATCATCGCCGTGATAGCACCGGCGCTGGTTTCCCGCTACCACTCGATCGTCGCCTTCGGTGTGTTGAACCTCGTGGGTCTGATTCTGGTGGCCATCTACTACACCCAGGAATTCGCATCACTATGGTGCATCTTCGCCGGCCTCTCGTCGATCCTCATGCTGGTGCACATGCTTCGTCGCCGCTCGTTGCCCGAGGCGGATCGTCGGCAGGACAGTCCTGAACTGATACCCGCCTGAATCAAATCGGCTCGCAATTGAAACGGCCACCGCTGCCGGTCGGGGGCTGGGCAAACGGTGGCCGTCGCCGCTGGTCTGGGGTAAGACCGAACCGGAGCAAAACTGCTCGGGCGGCTGCTAAAAGTGTGGGCCGGTCAGCACGGGTCCGCTAGCGGTGCAGCACGATTCACAGCACATTCCCAGCTGACCGCCTGCGGGTCAGGGCTTGACGATGACGTCGAGCAGGAACGTTCGGCCCGATGCCACTGTCTGCAGTGCCCGTGCCAGCGCGGGGGCCAGCTCATCGGATTTCTGTACGCGTTCACCCGTTCCGCCGTAGGCCTCGACGACCTTCACGTAAGCGGGAGTCGGCGCGATGACATCGCCCACGAAGTTGCGTTCACGCACGGCGTCGCTATCCGGGAAGTAACGCAGGATGTTCCACGTCTGGGAGGCGTACTCCTCGTTGTTGCACAACACGATGAGAAGCGGCAACCGATATTCCTGGGCGAAGCCGAGGGCGGCCGCAACCGGGTTGTAGTGCCAGGCTCCGTCACCGATGATCGCAACGACGGTCCCCTGCGGCCTGGCCAGCTTCGCCCCGAGCGCGGTGCCCAAGCTCATGCCGAGGGCGCCACCCCACCCACGGTATTGGGTCAGCGGCTTGCGTTCGTAGAGAAACTGGATCATCTGCGGCGTCTGGGCGACGATCTCATCGACGCAGATCGAGTCATCCGGCAGTACGTCGTGTAGCGCGCTGAACAGATCGGCCGCGGGAACGAAATCAGTGGCACCCGAGCGCGCCTGGAGAGCCGCCTCGCGTCCCTGGGCGGCGAAAATGCACTCCACCCCATAGTCTTCCAACTGCTGGAGGAGGACGTCCGCGCCGTTGCCGGTCGGTTCGGAGCCTGCCATGGTGTCCTCTCCCTCGCACCCGGTCAGCGGAAGCGGACGTCCAGGGTCGCCAGGCCGAAGATCTTGCGGCCGTCCGACTTTGCCGCGACCAGGACCACACCGGTCCGGGTTTCGGGGTCCAGTGACTTGATGCGCCCGCTGAACTCGATGTCCGCGCCTTCGGCGGCGGAAACGACAGCGGGTGCCGACAACCGCACCGCGTAACGGGTGACCGCGCCGGGGTCACCGGACCATGCCGAGACGAATCCAGCCCCCAGGCCCATCGTGAGCATTCCGTGGGCGATGACGTCGGGCAGCCCGGCCAGCTTGGCTATGTCCTCATCCCAGTGGATCGGGTTGGCGTCTCCGGCGACACCGGCGTAGTTGACCAGGTCGCCGCGGGAGAGACGGGTGTGGTGCACCGGCAACTCGTCGCCAACCTGCAGCTCGTCGAAGGACGGTGTTCCCGGGTTCCGGGGCGCGTCGTTGGCGATCCGTACCTCGGCCTCAGGGCGAACCGTCTTGTGGTAGTCGTCGGCGGATGCCCCGATTCCGAGGATGTCCACGTCGTGCATCATCGCCTTCTGCACGGCTGCCTTGACTTCGGGGTTGATGTCTTCGGCGGTCACCCCGACGACGGTGGTGTGCAGGGTGTGTACCCGCTCGCCGGCGGCATCGGTGAAGGTGTTGGTGACGGTGATCAGATCTCTGCCGGCGATCCTGCGTACCGACGTCAACTCCACGTCGATGACGAGTTCGTCGCCGTCCACAATCGGGCGGTGCTGTTCGAAGACTTCCTCGGTCTGGACGTAGGTGTCGTACCCGACGACCACCGATTCGAACATGCGTCGATTACAGGCCATGCCAGGGGTGGACGTGAACGTCAGCGGTGCGACCAGGCCGGAATAGCCCAGTTCAGCGGCGGCATCGACATCCCAGTGCGCCGGGTGGTAATCCTGAACGGCCCGGGCGTACTCGCGTACCTTCTCGCGACCGACCAGATAGGTGCCGTCCATCTGGTAGTAGTGGCCGACCCGAGACTCGATTTCCCCCGCCTCTGATTCTGCGGTCATTTGCAGCGCCCAACCATTCTGTCGGCATTTCGGTAGGGCCGACCAGGACACCCTAATGCGCGGGCCGGGGCCTGCTGACCTTGGCAGACGGTGGCGTCCGCGTTGCAGTGGACCTGGCCCCCAACCCTCCCTCCTAAGAGGGTGTGCAGCCAACCCCAGTGTTCACCGCCGACGTTCTACGGGCTGTTGCCCGGGAGACCGTAGGGGCCTCCTGCACAGACTCCGTTCCCTGGCTGGGCGATGCAGCTGGGATCGTTGGGACTCATCGGGATGCCGCCGAAACCGTCGGAACTATTTGGGAGACCGTAGGGGCCTCCTGCACAGATTCCGTTCCCTGGCTGGGCGATGCAGCTGGGGTCGTCTGGACTCATCGGGATGCCGCCCATATTCATGGGGTTGTCAGGACCCATCATCCCGCCCATATTCATTGGGTTGTCGGGGGATAGTGGTGACGACGGATCCATCGGGTCGAGGGGGTCAGCCACGGCGGACGGTGCGCCGCATAGGGCCGCTGTTGCCAGAAGGGCCCCGGCGATCGAGCGCAGTACGCAGTCCTTGCGAGCACGGGTGGAATTCATCGTCCAATGTTAGCGGCGACGGAACCAGGGCACTGAGCTGAATTCGTTTGGTAGCGACAGGCGAATGATCTTCTTCCACGCCGAGGCAACCTGTTTCGGCAGGCTGCCCGTGGTGTAGGTGAGTCCGTAGCGCCCGAATACCTCCTGCACCTTGGGGGCTATCTCCTGGTAACGGTTGCTTGGTAGGTCGGGAAACAGGTGGTGTTCGATCTGAAAGGACAGGTTTCCGGTCATGAAGTGCATGGCCGTACTGCCCGAGATGTTGGCTGAGCCGAGCATCTGCCGCAGATACCACTCGCCGCGGGTCTCGCCCTCGATCGAGGTCTTCGTGAACGTCTGGACGCCCTCGGGAAAGTGGCCGCACATGATCACCGAGTGGGTCCACAGATTGCGCACGAGGTTGGCGGTGAGGTTGGCCGTCAATGTGCTCAATGCCGACGGACCTGACAACAGGGGGTGCAGCAGGTAGTCGCGGATGGCGTGGCGGCGGATCTTGGCGAGTACTTTTTGGGCCCGGCCGCGAAACTCGTCCTTGTCGATGCGGCCCTTGAGGTACTTCCCGATCTCGATGTCGTAGAAGGCGATTCCATATTGGAAGAAACAGGCATTGATGAAGTTGGATAGCGGCTGGATCAGAAGGAACGGCCGCCAGGGCTGGTCCTCATCGACCCGCATGATGCCGTAGCCCAAGTCATGATCCTTGCCCAGAACGTTGGTATAGGTGTGGTGCAATTCGTTGTGCGAGTGCTTCCACAATTCGGCGGGAGCGGCATTGTCCCATTCCCAGGTGGTCGAATGGATCTTGCTGTCGCGCATCCAGTCCCACTGACCATGCATCACGTTGTGGCCGATCTCCATGTTCTCGATGATCTTCGAGACCGACAGTCCGGCTGTCCCGATCAACCATGCCGGCGGAAACAACGAGAACAGCAGGACAGCCCTACTGGCCAATTCGAGCTGCCGTTGGCTGGTGATGACGGTGCGGATGTAGGCGGCGTCGCGTTCGCCACGGCTGGCGATGACCGCGGCGCGAATCGCGTCTAGCTCGACACCTAGGTTCTCGACATCCTCGAGGGAGAGGTGGTCGACAGGGCTCGGCGTGAGGTATTGCAGGGCAGTCATTGTGGACTCTTTCTAGTTGGACGTCAGAGGGCGATATCGCAGTCGCCGGCGGCGCCGGAGATACAGGTCTGGACGATGACGCCATCGCAGTCGCCGGCGATCGTGGTCTCTCCGGTGCGCAGGTCGCGAACCGCGCCGCTGCGCAACGGGGCGACGCAACCGAAGCAGATGCCCATCCGGCATCCGGACGGCATCAGGACGCCGGCGGACTCGCCGGCATCGAGCAGGCTTTGAGTTCCCGCGGAATCAATGGTGACACCGGTGGTCGAGAAGGTGACGGTGCCGTCCCCGCCTGTTGCGACGGGAATGGTTCGGAATCGTTCTGTGTGCAGTTGATCAGCCAAACCGATTGCAGTCCAATGGAGTTCGATTGCATCAAGCAAGTCGGCGGGCCCACAGGCCCAGGTCTGGCGCTCGCGGATGTCGTCGACAAGACGCGTGAGTAGGTCGATGTCGAGTCTGCCCTCGGTGTCGGTGTGGATTTCCACCAGCCGGATGCGCTTGCGGCTGGCCAGCATCCGCAGTTCGCCGCCGAAGATGACATTCTCGGCGTTCGGTGCGCTGTGCACCACGGTGATGTCGGGAGCTTCGTCCGGGGACAGGTTGCGCAGCATTCCCATGATGGGAGTGATGCCGCTGCCGGCGGTCACGAAGAGGATCTTGTCGGGGGCCGGGGTGCCGAGGGTGAACTCGCCGGCGGGCTGGTCGAGGTGGACGATGGTGCCCACGGTGCACCGTCGCACCAAATGGTTGGATACCGCTCCGCCTGGGACTGCCTTCACGGTGACCGCCACGCATCCGTCGGACGTGCGCGAGGTGAGCGAGTAAGCGCGCCAGTGGCGGACTCCGTTCACCTCGACACCCAACCGGAGGTACTGCCCCGGGGTATGCGGGCGCCAGCCCTTGCCGGGCTTGATCGCCAGCGTCACTGCGTCTCGCGTTTCGGGATGGATTCCGACCACGCGCCCCCGATCCCCCGACAGCAGCGGGTCGATCACGTCCAGATAGTCGTTGGGCAGCAGGGGAGTGGTGACTCTTTCGGCGAGCCTGGTCAGCGTCCCGCGCAGCGTCTTTGTGGACATGTCTCCACTTTCGCCGCCCAGAGAGATAAAGTCCTGACCTCTGAAGGTGAATCAGACGGCCTCTATTATTCCTAGGAAATAAATTATGGGTCTTGCGAGCCGGTACAGCGGGCTTCAGCTGGTACCTGACGTCGCTACGGCCTTGGTAGCCGTGTTGCCGAGGATGGCAGAACGGACCGTGGCGGCGATCATCGACGAGGTCCCTGCTTATGCCGACCCGTTCCGGGGGCGGATGGGCCAGAACATCGAGAACGCCGTCCAGACCTCGTTGGGGGCATTCCTGCGGCTGGCAACCCGGGGTGGGGAGTCGGACTCTGAACTGTCGGGTGCTCTGGACGGGGCATACGAGTTGGGCCGGGGAGAGGCCCGCGAAGGCCGCTCGATCGACGCACTGCTGGCCGCATACCGGGTGGGCGCGCGAGTGGCGTGGCAGGAGTTGTCGATGACAGCGGTCGAGGCGGGAGTGCCGGCGACCACGGTCGCGCGCTTCGCGGAGTTGGTGTTCGCATATATCGACGAACTGTCAGCCTCCAGCGTGTCCGGGCACACCGACCAACTGGCCACCGCAGGTCGGGTCCGGCAGCGCTACCTTGACCTGCTGGCACGCCAACTGTTGGCCGGCGAGGAGTCTGTGACCCTGCGCGCCAGTGCGGACGCGGCGGCGTGGTCCCCTCCGGAGAGCCTGACGGCAGTCCTGACCCCCGCAGCCCGGGTGCGGCGCCTGACCACACTGTTGAGTCCCGGCTTCTTGGAGGTCGCCGACGAGCTTCCCGGGCTCGACCCGGTGGAGTCCTGGGCGGTGATCCTCGTGCCCGATGCGGACGGCCATCGCCGCTCCGCTCTACTGGGAGCCTTGTCCGGCCACAGTGCTGTCATTGGTCCGCCGCGTCCATGGCTGCAGGTGAAGGGTTCCTATTCACGAGCTGTCCGTGCGCGGCATCTGATGGTTGAGGGCCACGATCTCGTCGACACCGACGAGCACCTCGCCCATCTGGTCCTGAGCGCCGACCTGGACTCTGTCGAGGATCTGCGTCAGCGAGTTCTGGCCCCCTTGGCCGAGCTAGGGCCCAGAGGCTTTGACCGCCTCGTAGAGACGTTGCGAAGTTGGTTGCTGCATCAGGGCCGCCGCGAGGCCGTCGCTGCGGATCTGTTCGTGCACCCCCAGACCGTGCGCTACCGCATGAACCAGATCCGAGCTGCCTACGGCGACGCGCTGAACGACCCGGAGACAGTCCTGGAGCTGGTGGTGGCGTTGGGAGGATCGGATCGCTCAGATAGTCGGCGAACCATCAGCCCGGTCTAGCCTCGCACCGCCCTGCCGGGGCGGGCCGTCGTGTCGAGAATCCCGCTGCTGATCAGTGGTGTTCCGCCCACGAGCACGTGGACCATTCCAGCTGAGGGCGTCGTCGGCTCGGAGAAGGTGGCCCGGTCCTCGAAGCTCTCAAGGTCGAACACCGCGATGTCGGCGTCGGCACCCACCTGAAGGCGACCTTTGCCGGCTATCGAGGATGAAGAGTTCGCCAGGATCTGCGCTGGAATGAGCGTGCATTTGGCGACCGCGTCGGACAGGCCGATCAACCGTCGCCCGGTGACGTACCGCGCGAAGAACCGTGCGAACGTTCCGGCGCTGCGCGGATGCGCGACCGCGTCAGACGGCAGCGGCCAGACGTCGCCTTCCACGACGGCGTGCCCCGGTTGTTCCCAGGGCATGGAGTCCGATGCGATGGCTCCGCCGGGATACAGCACCGAAATGTCGAGCAGCCGTTGGTGTTCCGGGTCGGTCTCTGGGGAGAGAAAGTTCCAGATGATGGTCTGGCCCGGCTCGTCGTGCTGCACCCGCCGGAGTTCCTCCTCGTCGCGCACCGCTTCTCCGGTCGCGTTGAGGACGATGTCCGACCACGTGCTGCCCGTGCGTTCGCAGTAGCAGGGGTCGGCGAGGAAGGCGGCGCCCACCACGGTGGAGGCAGCCCCGTATGGGTAGGCCTCGACTGTGATCTTCAGGCCGTGCTGCTGAGCGGCGGAGATCAAATGCGCGCACCGTTCGATGTCACGCAGGCTGGTGCTGTTGAGGTGGCAGATGTGCATATGCGCGCCGGACGTCGCCGCGTAGGCGATCAGCCGCAGGTAGGCCTCCTGTGAACTGGCCGGGTCGATGTTGGACATGAACTGGATGTGGGTGAAGGTGGGCACCCCGTACCGGGCAGCGAGGTCGGCGACCCGAGACATCTCCTGAACACCGGCCCCGGGAACGTAGCCGTTGTTGATGCCTATCCCCAGAGCACCTTCGGCAAGGCCGCCGTCCAGGCGAGCGACGATTCGGTCAATCTGATCTCGGTTCGCGGTGTCGAACTGCCAGTCCGAATAGCGGTACGCCGATTGGAAGTACGACATGGTGGGTTGCGGCTCACCCATCTGCGGCGATAACTCGGCGATACGGGCGAAAGTCCAGGACGCCGATGCTCCGTAGTTGATGGCCCGACCTTTGCGGGTCTGCTCGTCGTACCAGATGCCCACCGGCAGAATTCCGGACTCGAGTTCCAGAGTTGTGGTCACGCCGTCGAACGCCTGGATGCGGTCGCCGGGCAGTGACTGGGTGTGGTTGTGCAGATCGATGAAGCCGGGGGTCACAACCAGTCCGCGGGCATCCAGGATCCGCTCGCCCGGCAGATCGGCATCGGAGATCGACGCGATCGAGCCGCCACGAATGCCGACCGATCGCACGGCATCCAATCCGGTCTCCGGGTCGATTACGCGACCGCCCGCAATGACTGTGTCAAATTCGGGGTCGAATTCGCGTGTGGCCATGCTTCCGAACTTATCTGCCGGCCCCGAGTTCTTCTGTGGTTCGCTGCAGTAATGAGCTCCACGATGGACGCCGGCGCGGTGGAGGCACTTACGCGTGAGCCGGTGGATTTTCGGTTCAAGGGACTGCCGGCGGGCTGGAGCGGCCGGACGCCGACGCAGATCTGCGCCGAGCGTCCGGACCTGTTCGCAGCGGGACCGCTTGGACCGGTGTGTGTTCTCGATCGCCCGGCCCTGGAACACAACCTGACCGTGATGGCCGACTGGTGCACGGACAACGGAGTCGAACTCGCCCCGCACGGAAAGACACATATGGCGCCGCAACTGCTGGCAAAGCAATTCGCCGCCGGCGCCTGCGCGGTCACTGCGGCCACCATCGGCCAGGTGCGGATCTTCCGCGCGTTCGGAGTTCGCGACGTGATCTTGGCCAACGAACTGGTGGATCGGGCCGGCCTGGCATGGCTGGCCGCAGAACTGGACGCCGATCCAGAATTCCGGCTGATCTGCTGGGTCGACTCGGTTCGCGGCGTGACTTTGATGACCGATGCCCTGGATGCTGCCGGAGCGCAGCGCCCCTTGGCGGTCTGCGTCGAGGTGGGAGCGCGCGGTGGGAGAACCGGGTGCCGTGATCTGGCCACAGTTGACGAGGTGACGGCGGCGGTGCTGTCGAGCCGCCGTCTGCTGCTGGCCGGCGTCGCCGGGTATGAGGCGGCCTTGGGTCACGACGTGTCGGCCGGGGGAGTGGCAGTTGTCCGCGACTATCTGATGACGCTGCGGGAGACCGCCCGACGATTGGCGAGCCGTTGCGAGGGCGACGAGGTGATCGTCACCGCCGATGGGAGTACGTATTTCGACATCGTGGCCGACGTCCTGGCCGGAGACTGGCGCACCATTCTCCGCAGTGGTTGCTATCTGACCCACGACGACGGGCTGTACCGCCGAACGTCCCCGCTGGGCAGACCAGGCTCCGAACCCGGGGGATTCCGGCCGGCTTTGGCGCTCTGGGCGCAGGTCTGCTCGCGACCGGAACCGGGACTGGCACTGCTGACCATGGGGCGCCGGGACGTTTCCTTCGATCAGGGCCTGCCAATCCCGACGGCGATCAGGATGGACGACGGCTGGTCGCCGGAGAATCTGCCCGGCTGGGAAGTGGTGCAGCTCAATGACCAACATGCATTCTTGTGCCTGCCGCCGGCTGCCGAGGTCGACGTGGGCACATGGATGCGATTCGGCATCTCCCACCCCCTGCACAGTTTTTGACAAATGGCCGATGATCCCGGTGATCGACGGGTGCGGGCGAGTCGTGGAGTTGATTCGCACGTTCTTCTGATCCTGAGATTTAGCGTGCTTTTTATCGGAAAAAGCCCACGCGCGGTTTAACACAAGCTTAGGGTTGCCTGAGTGGTGGCCGGGCTCCCCGTAACACACTTTCTGGGCGTCGACTGCTTCTAACTTTTGCCATAACTGGAAATGTCCGGAGGGATTGTCATGGGAGCATCGCGTCACATAGGTCGGGTAGGAGGATTGGCCGTCGCCCTCGGGGTCGGCGCAGCCATCTTCACTGTCAGCGGGGAGGCATGGGCCGACACCGAAAGCGGCGGGTCCCAGGGTCAGGCCCGTGCCTCGAGCTCTTCCTCGCAGGCTTCGGGCCGAAGTGCTCGGAGTGTCAAGGCCGGTCCGACAGCTGCATCGAAGTCCATCTCCAGCAACAACTCTCGGCGGACCGCTGCACCCGCGGCGACCGCGCGGAAGGCGTTCGCGCCCCCTGCGGCGGCACGTGTGCCGGCGCCTGCCACGGCAGTGGCCAGCCCGGTGGCGTCAGCCACCGCAGCGTCGACCGGCGGTGCGGCGCCCAGCGCACCCGGTCTGGGCAACTCGCCCCTTCTGGCGGCATTGGTCGAGTTGACCCGTCGAGGGAACTCGGGGAGTGCAAGCCAGGTTGCGTCGGCGGTGAGCAACAACGGCGTATCCGTAGATCCGGGCGTCACCTACCACGACGGTGTCATCCAGGGGAATCTGAACGCCGTCAGCGCCAGCGGAGACGAATTGGTGTTCAAGGCCCTCGATCAGAAGAGGTACTTGGGCAAGGTTGACGTAGCGAAAAACAACGACGCGGACACCACTCAGGTCGTTCCCACGGACCTGGATCCGCTCCTTCCCCCTGACGCGAAGGGCGGCGCAGGAAGTTTCAGCGTCCTCCCCTATGCCACCTGGATAGACCCCGCGAACCCGACCCAGAACCCCACCCCAACCGGTACTCAGGTATTCCACGTTCGGGTCAGCGAGAACACCCAATTCGACAAGTTACTCGCCAAAATTCCGCTGGTCGGACTCCTGGCTGACCCGATCATCGGACTGCTGCAGCAGACCCCGTTCATCGGCTCGTTGCTGGCACCGATCATCGGCGGGTCGGTGGTGGCCGAAATTTCGGTCAGCATGAATGACCTGGTTCCGTCCGGCAGCCCGGTGGCGTTCACCTACGTAGTGGATTCCTTTGACGGCACCCCCATCAGCGCCAATTTCTTCCCTGCCACCACGGCCTCACTCGGCATGGACAACCAGGCCGCGACCTTGATGAATGGTCCTGGCCTCGGTTCGCCGGGCCAAACCCTTCCCTACGCGACGAGCCAAGCGGCCAATTCGGTGCCCGGCCTTCCGATCATGCGCGGACAAGTCCCGGGCTCGGAGACGGACGGATTCAACGTCATCACCTGGGATCCGCGCGGGGAGTTCCAATCGGGCGGCATTTTGCAGCTGGACAACCCCTTCTACGAGGGCCGCGACGTCTCGGCCCTTATCGACTGGGCGGCCGAGAACACCCCGTTCCAATCGACGGCTGGCGCGTTGGACGTCGGGATGGTCGGTGGTTCCTACGGCGGCGGCATCCAGATGACCACGGTCGATCCTCGGATCGAGGCGATCGTGCCGACGATCGCATGGAACTCCCTGAACAATTCGCTCTACGCCGGCAAGATCTTCAAGACCGGGTGGGCGGACACGCTCTTCCTGGCACTGGCTGCGACCGGCGCCAGGCCCAATCCGCTGATCCCGTGGGGCATCCTCACCGGTAACCTGTTCGGGCTGATCGGTCCGAGCGCACAAGCCGCGCTGGGCAGCAGCGGACCCACGTCGCTGCTGACCAAGCTGGATGCACCGAGCTTGTATGTCCAGGGCACCGTGGATGGCTTGTTCGAGTTGCAGCAGTCGATCGCCAACGCCCAGACTCAGTTGGAGGAGAACCCCTACTTCAGTGGTCCCAACGCCGATCAGGTAAGGATAGCGTGGTTCTGCGGTGGCCACGGGCTGTGCCTTGACATGACTGAAGCAGAACAGAAGGTCCAGGGCGCGGCATTGTTCAGATCGGATATGGAGTGGCTGAACTACTACGTGAACGACAAGGGGGACGTCGATGGGGTTCCAACCTTCCGGTGGTGGGACCAGGCCGGCGACCAGTACACCTCTGACCTGTTGCCGTTCCAGGCCGGCTTCGTGAGCGGGACGGTTACGGCAACCGATAGCGGCGGCCGACTTCGCGCGCTGCCATTCGCTATCGGCGGATCGGGGCCGAACAAGGGTGCAAAGGACGCAGCCAACTGCGTTTCCGGCGCATGCAACTGGCCGTTCAAGTTGACCTTCGCCACCGAGACCAAGCACGGCATCGACGTGAACATCACCGTTCCTGACGCGGGTACCCAGATCGTTGGCGCCCCCACGGTGAGCTTCACCTACTCCGGATTGGGCACCAGTGGCGCTGTCTACGGACAGATCGTCGACGATGCCACCGGCCGAGTGTTGGGCAACCTCGTCACGCCCATTCCCGTCACCCTGGACGGCAGGAGCCACACCGTGACGTCGGCCGAACTCGCTGACATCGTGTACACGGCGCCGACGGCGGGTGCTTCGCTCACCCTGCAGCTGGTTGGCTCGGCCTCGGCGTACGTGAACCTCAGGTTCGGATCGATAAAGATCAGCGACATCACCGTTGACCTGCCAGTGACTACCTCGGGAACGCCGGCTTGAGGCACTAGATAGATCAGAAGATGCCGGCCCGACGCGAACCTCCGAAGTTCGCGTCGGGCCGGCGTCGTTCCGCGGCAATGGCCAGTTCCAGCAAAGTAATTTCGTTTGACTTCGGACGTGACAGCAACGCGTTGAGTCGGTACGGTCTTTGCAGCAGCAACTTCCGACCACGACCCAGGGCTAACCACCATGAACCTTCCTCGCCTTTATTTGTCTCGTCCTGCGACTGTTTTGCCTGATAGGGCTGTTGATAACGAGGAGTCGTTGTCGATGGCGCGGGAGTGTTTCCGTGGTTCGGCAAAGGAGTGGGAGCCGA
>JAGQTV010000018.1 GCA_020438845.1 Mycobacterium sp.
AAGGCCTTCTACGACCGCTCCCGCAACCATGGCAGCACCTGGTGTGACATGGGCAGATGCGGCAACAGGGTCAACAATCGGATGTTTCGTGCCCGCCGAAGCCACCGGGACACATCGGACTGAACCGACAGGTCAAGGTCGTCCGCAGCGTCGTCGCACCGCCAGCACTACGGCTGAACCAACCAGTAAACCCGCCCACACCAGGTGCGCGATTATCATCGTGAGCCGTTCGCGCGCCGGGATTGGCGCGCTCGTACCGCCAACCCGGTAGAGCGCGATGTCACCGTCCCGATAGACAGCCGGAAGCTGCCGCAGCGTCCGCAAAGCCAGGCCCGTTATTCCAGGAGTGCCGTTCTCCACGACCACCCAGCCAACCCCGGCTTCAGCCAGCGCAGCCGGGGTGGCACCGGCGA
This sequence comes from Mycobacterium sp., assembly GCA_020438845.1. Taxonomy (GTDB): domain Bacteria; phylum Actinomycetota; class Actinomycetes; order Mycobacteriales; family Mycobacteriaceae; genus Mycobacterium. The sequence goes on from JAGQTV010000018.1 coordinate 414, forward strand.
GGAGCATGTCCTGAACAGCCCTGGCGTGACTGCCCTCTCCGGGAACGGGTGTCCCGGCAACCGTCAGATCGCCGGTCGACAGAACGTCGGCACGCACCCAGCGGGGGAGCGGATCGAGTACCGGAGCGGGCCCGGCCCAGGCGAACTGGCGCATGATGTCCGCCGGTAGCACCGCGACGGCCGGTGTCTCGGAGGTCTCGTTCAGCGATGTCGCAACGGCAGTCCACCCGGGCGGGTAATGGGCCGGCCGCAGCGCTCCCCAAACTCCCCAGGCCAGATCTGGAAGGGCTGCGATCAGGGCGGTGGCGCACAGCAGGGCGGCGACGGCGGGGCGCACCCAACGGCGCAGTGTCACGACTGCGCCGGCTCCGGCCAGGGCGTAGCCGGGCATCGCACACGCAACCCATTTCTGTCCATCGCGCAGCACGCCCAACCCGGGGCTGGCGTCCACGAGCACCCGCAACAGTGCCTGTCCGGGGGCGGTGGCCAGGGCCGCGGGCACCAGCACCGCGACAACGGCGAGGATCAGCAGTGGCTCGGCCTGTCGGCTGCGCAGCGCGGCGGGCGCACCGCATGCCACGACCGCCAGCAGGATTGTGGTGGCCAGCAGAGCGAATAGCGTTGTGCGTGAATGGGGTACGGCCTCGACATTCCAGATGCCGCCGAGGCCGGCGAGGCTTCCCAGGGCACCGAGGCCCGGCTCAGCCCGGGCGGCGAAAGGCGCCAGGCCGGATGAGGGCAGGCTGTGCAGCGCGTTGCTGAGTGCCGGCGCCACCAGCCAGGGCGTGGCCGCCAGCACAGCCGTGCCGGAACACCACGCCGCGCATCGTATTCGGGACGCGCCGACCCCGGGAACGCCGACGCAGACCAGCGCGACGGTGGCGGCCAGCAGTAGCCCGGTCGGGGTCAGTCCGGCCAGCGCGATCCAGAAGACCACGGCTGCCCACTCCGCGAGTCCGCCCTGCTGCGACGGGCCCGTCCGGAGCCGGATCACGGCCACAGCCACCCATGGCAGGCAGCCGTATCCGACGAGCAGGCTCCAGTGGCCCTGCAACAGCCGTTCGGCGACGTAGGGATTCCAGACCGCCATGGTCGTGGCCACTACTTGGCCGGGCCGGCCACTGTCCGGCAGCACCACCGCGGCCAGGCGGGCTGCGCCCCAGCCGGCCAGGAACAATCCCGCCATCACCAGGCCCTTGACCAGGAGACCGCCGTCGACAATGGCGGTGCCGACGGCAACCGCGAAGTCCTGGGGCAGTGCGCGCGGAGCGGCCTCGCTGAGCCCGAGCGCGGCGTCGGACAAATACGACCGCGGCGTAGAGACCGCGTCACGCAGCAGGAGATAGCCGGGAGCCAGCAGCGGGGCGGTTACCGCAAGGGTGAGCAGCAGAGCGTAGCCGGGGGCCAACCAGGAGGCGGGCCGTGGTTGCAGTGGCGTCACCGCTCCAGCTGCGGGGGCTCCGGTCGCCGGGTGGGGATCTTCTCGGTGGGTGCTTGGGCGGCCGGCATCGGCCCGGTCTCGTCCTTGCCGAACAACCCGATGTCGATGTCGCTCTCGTCCTCGCCCGGCCCGAGCATCGCCGACTCGATGTGGACGCTGTAGGTCCCCAGCAGTGCGCCGCCGACCAAGGTCACCAGACCGGCCGCGACGAAGCTGATCGGCAGGACCCGCGACCACAGGCCGATCCGATCCCGTTCGTCGCGGGCCGCGGCCACCTGGGACTCGATGGTCTGCTCGGTGGAGGTCACCGTGTAGTCGGCCACCGTCGCCTCCGGCTTCATCGGCTCACGGGCGTAGTAGTGGTTGGCGTGCTCTTTGGACTTCACGATCGTGCCGGTCACCGGGTCGACCCAGAAGGTGCGCTGGGCAGCGTAGAAACGGGTCATCGTGACCGGCTCGTAGGGGTCATCGGGCAGGCCCCAGAGCCCGGCCCGCGCGGTGACGTCGCTGTCCTCGTTCTTGTCGTAGAGCGAGGCGTATTTGATCGGATCGCTCAGCTTGCCGTCGGCGTCGTAGCCGACGTTTTGAGTGAACCGGTAGGTGGTCAAGCCGTTGACGTCCTCTTCTCCGTCGTAATTGGCGTCAAACGGCTTCTGGGCGATCGGATCGAAGTACGGGTAGGACTTCTTCTCGGTGCTGAACGGGAACCGATAGGCCAAGCCCTTGTGGGGCAGCGCGATGTTCGTGGGCGGCTTGTCATCCCCGATGGTCCGCGGTTTCTGCACCGAGCCCCCCGGACGATCGTCCTCGGTTACCGCTTCGGCGGTGGCGCGGTTCAGCGTCACCGTGTCGACCATGGCGAGGAGCAAGCCGTGGTCCTGCTGTTTGTCGGTGCGCCGGACGGTGGTGCCGACCTGGAAGGTGACCACGTTCGCGTTGGCCGGGTTCTCGACGGTGATGGCCTCCTGGGACACCACCGGGACGTCCTTGTCGATTTCGAACTTTTCCCCGGACAGCGACGCCGGGTCCAAGGCGGTGCCGGTGCCGCTGCTGACCAGCGTCTCGTCGATGTTGAGCGGAATCTTGCGGATCTTGCCGGAGGTGTAGGTAACCAGCAGCAACGACGCGATCAGAAGCGCGGCCCCGAGCCCGATGACGGCCAGGGAGGCGAGACGCACCATGCTTGCGCGGTTCACGCTGCCCGGGCCTCCCTCGTTCGCCTCTCAAGAAGATCGGGTCTGACCCTAACAGCAGAAGCTGAGGCACACTGTGACCCGTGAAAGCTGTGCCCGCACAGGTTGGCGGAACCCGCGGTTTCCTGCCCGCGGTGGAAGGCATGCGTGCCTGCGCGGCGATGGGTGTGGTGCTCACCCATGTGGCATTCCAGACCGGCACTTCGGGAGGGGTGATCGGCCGCCTGCTGCACCGCTTCGACTTGGCCGTGGCGGTGTTCTTCGCGCTGTCCGGCTTTCTACTGTGGCGGGGGCATGCATCGGCCGCCCGCGGTCTGCGCCACCGTCCGAAGACCGGCCACTACCTACGGTCGAGGCTGGTCCGGATCCTGCCGGGCTATCTGGTCGCGGTCGTGGTGATCCTGACGCTGCTGCCGGAGGCCAGCCACGCCAGCCGAACGGTGTGGTTGGCGAACCTGACCCTCACCCAGGTCTACGTACCGCTGACCCTGACAGCCGGGTTGACTCAGATGTGGAGTCTGTCGGTGGAGGTCAGCTTCTACCTCGCGCTACCGATCCTCGCTTTTCTGGCCTACCGGCTGCCGGTGCGGGCCCGTGTTCCGGTGATCGCCGCGGTGGCGGTGGCGAGCCTGGGCTGGGGGCTGCTGCCGATCCACACGCCGGAGTTCGTGAACTTCCTGAACTGGCCGCCGGCCTATGCGTCCTGGTTCGGCGCGGGCATGCTGCTGGCAGAGTGGACCGTCAGTCCCGTCGGCTGGCCGCATCGACTGGCCCGAAATCCGTGGGCGATCTACGGCATCGCACTGGTGGCCTACCTGATCTCGGCCTCGCCGTTGGCCGGGCCCAAGGACCTGGTGCCGGCCACCCTGGGCCAATTCGTGGTCCGCACCTCGATGGGCGCGATCGTGGCCGGAACGCTGCTGGCCCCCCTGGTGCTCGACTATCCCGACACGCAGCACCGGATACTGGGCAGTCCGGCCATGATCACCTTCGGGCGCTGGTCCTACGGATTGTTCATCTGGCACCTGGCCGCGCTGGTCATGGTCTTCCCGATGGTGGGCACCTTCATGTTCAACGGCAACATCATCGTGGTGTTCGTTCTGACCACGGTGCTGGGTTTCGCGATGGCGGCGGTCAGCTACGGGCTGGTGGAGAACCCGTGTCGCAATGCCCTGCGGCATTGGGAGTACCGCAACAATGCACCGCCGCCGCTGGACAGTTCGGTCACCGACACCCCGGAGCCCGTCGTCGCGCATTGAACCTAGTCGTGCTGCGCCCGCCGCGCGATCACCTCGTCGCGCACGGCACTACGTCGGGCCTTGCCGGCGTCGTCGCGTAACGGGGTATCGACGAACTCGACACTGCGAGGCACCTTGTGGTGAGCCAGGCGGCTTGCCACGAACGCCGTCACCGCCGAATGGTCGAGATCCGGCGATTCGGTATGTACCAGGGCGTGTGGCACCTGCCCGAGGTCCTCGTGCGGGACACCGACGACCAGGCAGGACAGCACTTCCGGGTGTTCGGAGAGTGCGTTCTCGATCTCGGCCGGATAGACATTGCGGCCCCCGACGGTGAACATGTCTACGCGGCGGTCGGCCAGATATAGGTAGCCCTCCTCGTCGAACCAGCCCAGATCGCCCAACGAGTCCCAGCCGTCAGACACCTTGGCGGTGCTGCCGATGTAGCGATAGGTCGGTTTGCTGCCCGGCCGTGGCCGCATGTAGATCTCCCCGACCACGCCAGGAGGACATTCGTTGCCCTCATCGTCGAGCACCTTCATCTCCCCGGACACCACCGTGCCCACCGATCCGCGGTGGGTGAGCCACTCTGTACCGCTGATGAAGGTCAGGGCCTGAAGTTCGGTGCCGCCGTAAAGTTCCCACACCGCATCAGCGCCGAGGATCTCAATCCAGGCCTCCTTGACCTTCGGCGGGCACGGCGCGGCCAGGTGCCACCACCGCCGGATCGAGGACAGGTCGGCCCCGCTCGCCCGGTACGCCGGCAGCAGCCGTTGCATGATGGTCGGAACCGTGGCCAGGTAGTCGACCCGGTACTCGGTGATCAGTCGCAGAAATTCGTGGGGGTCGAATCGGGGCAGCAGAACCAGATGCTGCCCGGTGGCCAAAGCTATTGTTGCGCAGGTGAATCCGGTGTTATGGCTCAGCGGCACCGGAATCAGTTGGGTGTCGCTCGGCAGATTGCCCATGGTCGCCGCCACCATCTCGCCGGGATAGCGGCCGTCGCCACCGGACTCGATCAGCTTGGGTCTGCCGGTGCTGCCCCCCGAGGCCATCGACTTCAACGACGGCGAAACCGCTTCGGGCAGTGGCGCATCGGAGACCTCCGGCCCGGGTTCGTAATCACCGGGAACCGACGTCACCAACCCGCGGGGATCTGGTCGGCCCACCAGAAGGGCCCGCGGTCGCAATTCGAGCAGGGCCGCATATTCGGCGTCGGGCAACCGCGGCGACAGCGGTTGCGGGATGGCCCCGAGCTTCCATACCGCCAGCGTGGCGGCCACCCACTCGATCGAGTTGGGCAGCGCGATCGTCACGTAATCGCCCTGCCGCACACCGAGTTCGGCGTAGGCACGGGCGAGCCGGTTGGCGCGCGACTCCAACTGCGCACGCGTAAGGGTCCGGCCGTCGCAGGTGACGGCGGGATGCTCGGGATCCTGGGTGGCCAATCGGGTGAACTGGGTTCCGATCGGCAGGACTTCCTCGGGTACCGTCTCCTCCGGTGCCTCCTCGGGGGTCACTAGTACCCGCCGCCGTGGGAGAAGATCTCGCGCGGGTTGGTCACCAGCATGGTCGTGATCTGTTCCTCGGTGACACCGCGCTGACGCAACGCCGGCAGCACGTCGTTGTGAATGTGCAGGAAGTGCCAGTTCGGCAGCGCGAAAGGCACGGCTGCCTCCGGGAGCCAGTCGATGTAGCAGGACGCGTCGTGGGCCAGCACCATCCGGTTGGCATGGCCGCGTTCGCACATCCGCGCCACGGTATCGACTCTGTCCTCGAAGCTCAGGAGGTTGTCCAGGCCGAACCGGTCCATGCCCAAGTAGGAGCCCGCGGCGATGAGTTCCTCCAGATAGTCCAAATCGGTGGTGTCGCCGCTGTGGCCGATGATGACCCGGCCCAGGTCGACTCCCTCCTCGGCGAAGATGCGCTGTTGCTCCAGACCGCGGCGCGTCCCCGCGTGGGTGTGGGTGGTGATCGGCACTCCGGTGGCGCGGTGTGCTGCGGAGACCGCTCTCAGAACCCGTTCGACGCCGGGAGTCACGCCTGGTTCGTCGGTGGCGCACTTGAGGATCGCCGCCTTCACCCCGGTGTCCGCGATGCCCTCGGTGATGTCCCGGACGAACATGTCCACCATCGGGTCGGGCCCGTCGAGCATGGTGCCCGGCCCGTTGAAGTGGAAGTACATCGGAACGTCGTTGTAGGTGTACACGCCGGTGGCCACCACGATGTTGAGGTCGGTGCGTTGGGCGATCCGCTGGATTCGGGGGATGTAGCGGCCCAGGCCGATGACGGTCAGGTCGACGATGGTGTCGACACCCACCGCCTTCAGCGCGTTGAGCTTGTCGACGGCGGCTCGTTCGCGGGCGTCCTCGTCGCCCCAACCTTCGGGAAAATTGGCCATGATCTCGGTGGAGAGCACGAACACGTGTTCATGCATCAAGGTGACGCCCAGATCGGACGCGGCCACGTTGCCCCGGACAGTTTCAGTCATGCTTCGATTCTCGCCCAAACCAACGTTTGGGCGGGAAAGTCCGGGAAGAACCCGCCATTTCGTCGACCTCGGCTGGGTGGTCCGGGCGTGGGACGGCCGAGGCGGCAAGGGCGCCGAGTGCGATCAGGGCGGGTAGTTGCACCCAGGCCGAGTGGCCGATGTAGCCGTCGGTGGACCGCCAGGGATAGCGGGAGAGCAGCGCCCCAGCCAGGATCAGCCCGACCGACGCGGTCCAGAGTGTTATCTCGTCGAGCAACCCCTGCCGATCCCGCAAAAGGCGCCCCAGCGCCAGCGCTCCGCCGACTACCGCCACCCCGCCCACCCCGGCGATCAACGCACTGGCAGCGAGCAGGGCACCGACGGCGAGCGCCTGTGAGTTCCACGGCCGTGCCGGCCGGGCGGTCGGCGCAGGTCGCCGGGCCGGAACCAGAGCGAGTGCCAACAGCAGGGGCAGCAGCGCCAATCCGGTGCCCAACACCGCGCGATACGGACCGTCGGAGGGGAACCTCAGGGTGATCGTGCCCTGCTGACCCGCCGGCACCACCCACCCCTGCTGCCAGCCGTTGACGATGACCGGGGTTAGTTCGGCGCCGTCGGGTGTGTGTGCGACCCAACCCGGGTTGATGCTCTCCGGCACCACCAGCAGGCGCGTGGTCGGTGAGCGGGTCACCTGGAGTTCCCGGTGATCCGGTGACCAACGGCGGACTTCGGCGGGGGTGGTCGGCGCCGTCGACAGTCGGTCCTCCAACGGACCGTCGAACTGCGCGCCGTCGGCGATGAAGGCCGGCCCGGGGCTGATCAGGACCTCCTGTGAGCCGGCGCGCAGCGTCACCGGAGTCGGGTCACAGGCGCGGGCCGGGATGGGGGAGCCCTTCAGAAGTTCCCCGACCGTCGTCGACACCGCCGTCTGAACGAACCGGCCGGATACCGCGATCACCGGTCCCTGGCCGCAGGGGACGTCGACGGTGCGGTCGCGGTTGGTGGCAGCGTCGGCAGAGGCGATCGGTGCACCGGCCGGCCCGAGTGCGGTCACCTCGGCAAGTCCTGGTGGCTTGAGTTGGTCGAAACCCAATGCGGTGCGGTCGATGACGTCGTCCCAGTTGAGCAGGCTGATCCGGACGGTGTCGGTCACCCGCGGGTGCAGGTCGATCGTCTGCGCTCCGGCGTGCTCGCCGTTCTCCAGGGTGCGGACCTGAGGGCCGTCGCCGAGATCGACGGCAACCAGGCTCGGGTGGGTAGGGAGGACCGACCCGGCGGGAGTCAGCCGCAGCGCGGTGACTTCGGTGGGGCGGGGCAGCGTCAAAGTCAGCGTCGGAGCGTTCTTGAACTGCACAACACTCTGCTGAGCCGTCCACGAGGTCCGCGGATCTCCATCGGTGGCCGCGTAGGCCGAGCCGAGGACGTCGATCAGGTCGGCGTCGCCTTGTGCCCGGGTAGTGCCGGGGGCGGCGATCAGGTCAGCAAGTCGCGGGCCCTGCCGCGCCCGAACCCACACCGTGGGTGTGACGTCGATCGGTACGGGCACACTCAAGGTGCGGCTCAGTGTCACCGGTTCCTCCGGAGCCACTGCCATCGAGGCTGCGCAGTGCACACCGTCGGGGGAGTCGGCGCAACCGTCGCGGCCGAGCAGTTCGGAACCCAGATCCCAGCCCGCGACCGCCGACCCGGCCGGCGGCGGGGGCACCACCACGGTGTGCCGCAACTCCACCGGATGGGCGTACCCCGATGCGTCGTACTGGGTGACCGCCAGATCTGTGATTCCGAACTGCACCCCGGAGGAACCGTCGTCGGTTCCGACCGCAGTGATACGCACCCACGGGGTCTCGCCGACCGGAAGGGCGACGGTCAACGGCTTGCCCGGCTGGTCGAAAGTCACCGTCGTGGTGCCGTTCGTCGTCGAGATCTGCATTCGGCGTACCTGAGCCCCGACCGCGGTGGCGCTCGGCGTGATGGTCAGTACCGCGTTGGTCACCGGCTGGTCGAAGTCGATCTGCAGCCACTGACCGATGGCCGGTTGCAGCGAGTTCGACACCCAGGCCGTCGCGGGGTCGCCGTCCACTGCGGCCACCGGGCCGCTGGCCGGTGCGACGTTGGGCAGGGTGGTGGCGTCCGAGGACGAACTCGACGCGCTCAGCCGCCCGCCTGACCACTGGCCTACGACCAGCGGGGCGCCCACTGCCGGATAGTCGGGCACCCGATTGAAGGTGTTGCGCTCGTCCCCCGGGGCACGGACGGCGGAGGAATGGTCGTCGACCCGGCCGTAGTCGGTCTCCCGGTCGACGGGAGTGTCCGTCACGATCACCCCACGCCCCGCCGGAATGGCCAATCCGGCGCGCTGGGCATCGGCGGTGAGCAGCATGGGCCCCAGCGGCGGTTGCCGGAGCAGTCGGCGGCGTTCGTCGATGCGCAGCAGTGACTCCGGCCCACCGGCTACGCGGGCGAGGTCGGAGGCCGGCGTGAGGTAGGGCGTGGCGGGGTTCGCACCCCAGACCCGGTAGATCTCGACGGCGGGGAAGGACGGCCGCAGGCCGCTGTCGCTGACGAAACCCTCCACGGTGCCCGGACCCACCGGGTCGCCGAATTCGGCAACCTTCTGCAGCCCGGGTGAACCGTCGATCGCCCGGTGCACCAGCAGGGGACGCGCCGACCGTGAGGTCTGGGGGTCAAGGTCGTTGCGCACAACCAGGTAGGCGATACCTTGACGCTCCAGGGTGTCAGCCAGGCCGGCGGAGGGCCGGCCGGCGGCGATGAGCCGCTGCACCGAGTCCAGGGCCCGGATCGTCTGGGGCGGGGTAAGTGGAATCGAGTCGCGCACCCCCCACGGAAAGTCGCCGAGAACCTGAAGCGGCTCGTCGTGACTGTTCCCCCACACCTGGTTGGCGAACGGGGCACCGGGCACCACCAGCACCCGGCCCGGGGTCGGTCCGGGCGCCTTGTGTTCGGTGAGCCAGTCCGCGGCCTGGTGCCAATAGTCGGGGATGGCGCGGAACGCCCCCGCCGGGGTGAGCCGACCGGTCCAGGCCAACGAGGTGGCCACCGCCAGCGCAGTCAGGACGACGATTCCGACGGTCACCCGTTTGTCATCCTCGGGGTGGGCGAACGCCCGAATCCAGGTGGGACGGGGTGCACTGCCCGGCAACGGGATCCGACTCAGCAGGTGGGCGACCCCGAGGGTGACCGGGATGCGGATCACAGGCTCGAGTTTGTGAACGTTGCGCAACGCCTCCCCACCGGCGTCGAGGAAGGCCTGCACCTGGTGGGCCACCGGGGAGCCCAGCCCGCCCGCATAGCCCACACCCAGCAGCACCAGTCCGACCATCAACATCGTCACCAGTCGGCCGCGCGCGGGCATCGAGCGCAATGCGAGCCCGGCCAGACCGCCCGCTGCAACCAGCGTGGTGGCCAGGATCATGACGGGCTGGGTCACCAGCGTCGACCCCGCGGTCGCGGTCGGTGCCACGAACGGCGTCCACGCCGAGGTGCCCCTCAGCACCTCGCTCAGCGAGGTCCACTGGGTGGTGACGCCGGAAGACTCGATGAAATCGAGGAACGGCGGGCTGATCCGGCCAAGCAAGACCAACGCACCCACCCACCAGGCCACGGCGAGCGCGGAGGCGATCAACCACCACCCGGTGAAACGCCACCACAGCCGGTTGGGCCGGTGGCAGGCCCACCAGATCACCGCGGGCAGGCAGGCGGCCAGGCTGGCCACCGCGTTGACCGCGCCCATCAGTGCTAGGGCAATGCCGGCCCGGGCGGCCATGACGCGGGGAGGCTTGGTTCCCCTGAGCCCTTGGATCAACGGCAGCAGCACCCAGGGTGCGAGCATCATCGTCCAGGTTTCCGAGGAGATCGACCCCAGGGTGGTCAGCACCCTGGGCGACAACGCGAACGCGACCGCCCCGACCAGTCTGGAGGGGCGGTTACCGATGCCCAGCGTTTCAGCCACCCGCAACAGCCCCCAGCAGCCGACCGTCAGCAGCATCGCCCACCACAGCCGCTGAATGACCCACCCCGGAACGCCCAGCGTGTGACCTAACAGGAAGAAGGCGCCGTGCGGGAACAGATAGCCGTACGCCTGGTTTTGGGCCTGGCCGAACGGAAGGTCGCTATTCCACAGGCTGGCGGCCCGTACCAGAAAGCGCACGGGGTTTGCGGTCAGGTCCAGCTTGGTGTCGGGTGCGATCTGGCCGGGGGCCTGGGCGAAACACAGCACCAGCGCACCGGCGAAGACGGCTGCCAGCCACCGGCGCGACAGCGGGCCTTGGTCCTGGGGGGCGGCGCGGACGCTCGGGCTAGCCGCGGTTGCCGTACTCAACGCGATTGAGCACCGACGACGCCGGATCGCCCGGGGCCAGCGGCGGCTTGGTGTCCTGCTGGATCATCAGGGTCACGCCGAACACCGACGCGGCTCCGAGCAGCAGGCCCACCACGGTGCTGGCGGCGGCGGGCAGTGCGAAGCGGGTCATCCAGCACTCCTCGGCAGACAGGTCAAGCGTGGTTGGTGGCCAACCTAGCACGCGAGTCAGCCAGAACCTGGCTGGCCGCCGGAGCGGGATCGGGGGAGAGATTGGGACTCCGGCGGGTCCCATGACAGCATGTTCGGATGCTTACTCGCGTGTCCTCCCGCGTACTCGCGGCCGTGACGGTCGTGCCCCTCATGCTTGCCGGCTGCTCGTCGACAGCCTCTGACACCGCGTCGACCCCGTCCAAGGCGGCCGGAACGGCCCAGTCCAGTGCTGCCACGCCGCTGGCCGGTCCCATCACCCCACCCGCCGCGCCGGCACCGCCGGCCTGCGGCAACGGCGCGGCGTTGCTGGCGTCGATGTCCACTCGCGACAAGCTGGCCCAGCTGCTCATGGTGGGTGTGAAGAACGGCGCCGACGCCCGCTCGGTGGTGGGCAACTATCACGTCGGCGGCATCATGATCGGCAGCTGGACCGACTTGTCGATGCTGACCGACGGAACCACGGTCAACGACATCTCGAACCTGGGACCGCTGCCCCTGGCCATCAGTGTCGATGAAGAGGGCGGCCGGGTGTCGCGGCTCTCGTCGCTGATCGGGGCCATTCCGTCGGCGCGGACGCTGGCCCAGACCAAGACCCCCGACGAGGTCTACCAAATCGCTCTGGACCGCGGCAGGCAGATGCGTGGTCTGGGGATCACCGTGGACTTCGCCCCGGTCGTCGACGTGTCCGACCAGGGCGCGAACACGGTGATCGGGGACCGGTCCTTCTCCAACGACCCCGCCACGGTGACCGCTTACGCCGGGGCGTTCGCTCGGGGTCTACGGGATGCCGGTCTGCTGCCCGTGCTCAAGCACTTCCCCGGCCATGGCCACGGCTCCGGTGACTCGCACACCGCCGGCGTGGTCAGCACCCCGCCGCTGGATCAGCTGATGAAAAGCGACCTGGTGCCTTACCAGACGCTGACCACCGAAGCTCCGGTCGCCGTCATGATGGGCCACCTCGAGGTGCCCGGCTTGACCGGAGACACCCCGGCCAGCCTGAGTTCCGCCGCGGTCGGCCTGCTGCGTAGCGGGGGCTACGGCGGCCCGGGCTTCAACGGTCCGGTGTTCAGCGACGACCTGTCCAGCATGGCCGCCATCTCCTCGCGCTACGGGGTCGCCGAGGCGGTCCTGCGCACGTTGCAGGCCGGTACCGACGTGGCGTTGTGGATCACCACCGCTGAGGTGCCTGCCGTGCTGGATCGGTTGGAGGCTGCGGTCAACGGCGGCGAACTGGCGATGCCGGCGGTCGAGGGCTCCATCATGCGGATGGCCAAGGGCCCGAGCGCTCGCTGTGGCGGATAAGCGGGGCGGATAGATGGCCGGCGGCGCCGGTGGCACCAAGCGACTGCCGCGCGCAGTGCGCGAACAGCAGATGCTCGACGCGGCCGTGAAGATGTTCTCGGCCAACGGCTATCACGAGACGTCGATGGATGCCATTGCCGCGCAGGCGCAGATCTCCAAGCCGATGCTGTACCTGTACTACGGCTCCAAGGAGGAACTGTTCGGGGCCTGCCTGGGTCGGGAACTGGGCCGTTTCATCGACTCGGTGCGGTCTGACATCGATCTGAAGCTCAGCCCACGGGAACTGTTGCGCCGCACCATCGTTTCGGTGCTGCAGTACATCGATGCCAACCGGGCGTCGTGGATCGTGCTCTACACCCAGGCCACCAGCTCGCAGGCGTTCGCGCACACGGTGCGGGAAGGCCGGGAGAAGATCATCGACCTGGTCGCCCGACTGCTGGAGGCCGGCACCCGGAAACCCGAGCCGCACAGCGACTTCCACATGATGGCCGTCGCGTTGGTAGGGGCCGGCGAAGCGGTGGCCGCCCGGGTCAGCGTCGGTGACGCCGATGTCGACGAGGCTTCCGAACTGCTCATCAACTTGTTCTGGCGGGGTCTGAAGGGCTGATCGGACCGTCGGGGTCGCCTCGCCCGATATCTTGCGGCGTCAACGGTTCTTGCCGTCCATGTAGGTGTCCTGAAGGCTGGCAGGGCTCGAATACACCGAGCCCACGCAATTGCCCAGCCGTCCCGGCAGGCAGGGGCCCTCACCCGACATGCCGGCAGCGAGGTCCGGGGCGATCTGTGTCCAGCACATCCGGGTGGTCGGATCCTCGAACTGCCCGGCAGGGCACGACGCGTAGGCGGGCGCCGCGGCGATCAGCGCCGACGACACAACGAGTGTGCCCAACGCCGCAACCAACAGTGCGGTGGACGGCCTACCTGCGCTGGTCATGGCGTCTAGACCGGACGCACGGTCGCGGTCAGATGCGGGTACCCCTTGGCCATGTTGCGCAGCGTGAGGTCCCAGCCGTCGGCCACCCGGTCGACGTAGAGTCCGGCGCGGGCCGGCAGGATCACCGGCTTGCCGAACTTGATCGAGTACTGCACCCGATCCGGCAGTTGACCTTCGATATTCGCCAATATTGCTGCCCCGCTGAACATTCCATGTGCGATCACGGTGGGGAAGCCGAACAGTTTCGCACCGATGGCGCTGGTGTGGATCGGGTTCCGATCGCCACCGACACTGGCGTAGCGACGAATCTGTGCCGGGGTGATCCGCAGAATCGCTTTGGGCGGCCGGAGCTTCTCCTGTCTCGGAGGCTCGGGTCTGGGTTGGTCGGACAGGCTGGTGCGTTGCTGGTGCAAGAAGGTCGCAACCTGGTGCCAGGCCGGCTGGTTGCCGACGCTGACCTCGGTCACCAGGTCGACCAGTAGGCCCTTGCGGTGCTCACGCAGGTTCTCCGCATGCACCTTCACCCGTACCGAATCGGTCACCGCGATCGGGCGATAGGCCGTGATCTGGTTCTCGACATGGACGGCACCGACGGCCGGGAAGGGAAAGTCGAATCCGGTCAGTAACTCCATAGCCAACGGGAAGGTCAACGCGAACGGGTAAGTCAGCGGCACGTTTTCGCCGTAGCGCAGTCCGGTCACCGCGGTGTAGGCCGCGACGTTGGCCCGGTCGATCGGCAGGTCGTCGACCGTCACGACCCGGTCGGGCAGCCGTTCTGACCTGGGAACGAAAGGCAATACGCCGACCACGGCTCGGGCCATGTTGAGCAGCGCCATGATCAGGCCCCCAGCAGAGCCTGGCCGCAGACCCGAATGACGTTGCCCGTCACGGCACTCGATGCCGGGCTGGCGAAGTAGGCGATGGTTTCGGCCACATCGACCGGCAGGCCGCCCTGGAAGAGGGAGTTGAGCCGCCGGCCAACCTCTCGGGTCGCCAACGGGATCGCCGCGGTCATGGCGGTCTCGATGAAACCGGGCGCGACGGCGTTGATCGTGATGCCCTTGGCGGCCAGTTCCGGCGCCAGGGCCTGGGTCATGCCGATCATGCCCGCCTTCGTGGTGGCGTAGTTGGTCTGGCCGCGGTTTCCGGCGATCCCGGCCATCGATGACAGACCGACGATGCGGCCGCCGGCGCCAATGCTGCCGTTACCCACCAGGCCCTCGGCAAGGGCGAGTGGGGCGAGGAGATTGACCGCGATCACGGCGTCCCAGCGGGCTTCGTCCATGTTGGCCAGGAGCTTGTCCCGGGTGATGCCGGCATTGTTGACCAGGATGTCGGCCCTGCCGCCATGATGCTCGGCCAGATGCGCGGTTATGCGCTCCACGGCGTCGGGCGCGGTGACATCGAGGGCCAGTGCCGTGCCCCCCACCCGCGTGGCGGTGTCGGCCAACGCCTCGGCAGCCGGTTCGACGTCGACGGCCACCACTGCGGCTCCATCGCGGGCGAACACCTCGGCGATGGTGGCCCCGATCCCACGGGCCGCGCCGGTGACGATCCCGACTTTGCCGGCCAATGGCCTGTCCCAGTCGGCCGGTGGGGAAGCGTCGTCGGCACCCACGTAGAACACTTGACCGTCGACGTAGGCCGACTTGCCGGAGAGGATGAATCGCAGGGTCGACTCGAGCCCGGTCGCTGCAGGTCGGGCGCCCGGTGAGACGTACACCAGCGTGGAAGTCGCGCCCCGGCGCAACTCCTTGCCCAGCGACCGGGTGAAGCCCTCCAGCGAACGCTGGCAGATCTGCTCATGCGGACCGGTGACCTCGTGGGGGGTGCTCCCCAGGACCACGATCCGCCCCGACGGGCCGAGGTTGCGCATCAGCGTGGTGAAGAACTCGAACAACCCGCGAAGATCGGCGGGATCGGTGATGCCGGTGGCATCGAACACCAGTCCGCCGAAGGTGTCGGCCCACCGACCGCCGAGATTGTTGCCGACGACGTCGTAGTCGTCGGCCAGAGCGGCGCGCATCGGCTCCGCCAGCCGGCCGTCACCACCGATCAACAGCGAGCCGGCCAGTGGCGGTTCGCCCGGGCGGTAGCGTCGTAGGGTCTCCGGCGCGGGCAGTCCGAACTGCTTGGCCAGGAACGAGCCGGGTGCGGAGTTGATGACTTGGGACAACAGGTCGGAAGGCACAGCACGAACTTACTCCGGAGTAAGAACGGTGCGTAGAATGGGTCTGCAACAAAACAGGGAGAGTGGCGTGACGCAGAACAGCCGGAACTGTCGGAGGGTCGCCGTCCTCGGCGGAAACCGTATCCCGTTCGCGCGGTCGGACGGGCCCTACGCGGAGGCGTCCAACCAGGACATGTTCACCGCGGTGCTGACTGGCCTGGCGGACCGTTTCAACCTCGACGGCGAACGCCTGGACGCGGTCATCGGCGGGGCCGTGCTTAAACACAGCCGGGACTTCAACCTGATGCGCGAGTGCGTCCTGGGCAGCCCGCTGTCGCCCTATACTCCGGCGTTCGACCTCCAACAGGCCTGCGGCACCGGTCTGCAGGCGGCCATCGCGGCGGCAGACGGTATCGCCAACGGCCGGTACGAGGTTGCCGCGGCGGGAGGGGTGGACACCACCTCTGACGCGCCGATCGCGCTGGGCGAGGACCTGCGTCGCACCTTGTTGGCGTTGCGCCGGGCGAAGTCCAATCTGGACCGGCTCAAGCTCGTCGGAGCATTGCCGGCCGCACTCGGCATGGATATCCCGGCCAACAGCGAGGCGCGCACCGGGCTGTCGATGGGCGAACATGCCGCCATCACGGCCAAGAAGATGGGCATCAAGCGAGTCGACCAGGACGAACTCGCTGCGGCCAGCCATCGCAACATGGCCGCCGCCTATGACCGCGGATTCTTCGACGACCTGGTCAGCCCGTTCCTCGGCCTGTATCGGGACAACAACTTGAGGCCCGAGTCCAGCCCGGAGAAGCTCGCCACACTCAAGCCGGTGTTCGGGGTGAAAGCCGGCGACGCCACCATGACGGCCGGCAATTCCACGCCGCTGACCGATGGCGCCTCGGTGGTACTGCTGTCCAGCGAGGGCTGGGCGCAGGAGCAAGGGCTGAACCCGCTGGCCTACTTCGTTGACGCCGAGACCGCCGCGGTGGACTACGTGACGGGCGAGGACGGCCTGCTGATGGCACCCACCTACGCGGTACCGCGGCTGTTGGCCCGCAACGGGCTGACGCTGCAGGACTTCGACTTCTACGAAATCCACGAGGCATTCGCCTCGGTGGTGCTGGCCCACCTGCAGGCCTGGGAGTCCGCGGACTATTGCCGGGACCGGCTGGGGCTGGATGCGCCACTGGGTGCGATCGACCGGTCCAGGCTTAACGTCAACGGTTCGTCATTGGCCGCGGGCCACCCGTTCGCCGCCACGGGCGGCCGGATCGTCGCGTCCCTGGCGAAACTGCTGGCAGAGAAGAAGGCCGAAACGGGTAAGCCGGTCCGCGGGCTCATCTCCATCTGCGCTGCGGGCGGGCAGGGAGTCGCTGCAATTCTGGAGGCCTGAGCATGTTTAATTTCGGCCGGGCGCGGGTATACGGAAGAACTGGATGCCCCGCGCTGCCGTCCCAACCCCCCGACCCGACGGCAGTGCGGGGCATTCGCCATTCTGGGGATCGCTGACGGCGCCCACCAAATTCCTCCCCGGTGGCCTGGCGTCCTGGGTACGCTTCAGGCCTGCCCATCCCCGGAGGAAAACGGTGAACGGTTCGCAGTCCCTGATCCGCAGCCTGGTGGCCGCCGGCGTGGATATCTGCTTCATGAACCCCGGAACGTCGGAGATGCACTTCGTGCACGCCTTGGACGACGTCCCCGAGATGCGAGGGGTGCTGGCCCTGTTCGAAGGCGTCGCCACGGGCGCGGCCGACGGCTACGCCCGCATCGCCGGAAGGCCCGCCGCGGTGTTACTGCACCTGGGGCCCGGACTGGGCAACGGACTTGCCAACCTGCATAACGCTCGTCGCGCCCGCACCCCGATGGTGTGCATCGTCGGCTCGCACGCCACCGGGCATGTCCGCTACGACGCCCCGTTGCAGTCCGATATCGAGGCCGTCGCACGCACGGTCTCGGGGTGGGTGCACACCAGTGGCACCCCGCGCGACGTCGCCGACGACGCGATGCGCGCCCTCGAAGCGGCCAACCGCGGGCAGATCGCGACTCTTGTCCTGCCCGCCGATGTTTCGTGGGACGAGGGTGGAATGCTGGCCTACCCGCGGGCCGTTCCGGCGCGGCCTGCGGTGGCCGACGCCGCCGTCGACGTCGCGGCGACAGCCGCCGAAGCCGGCGGTGAGACCCTGCTCCTGCTCGGCAGCACCGCGCTCACTGAGGACGGCCTGCGCGCCGCGAGCAGGATCGCGGCCGGAACCGGCGCACGCCTGCTCGTCGAGACCTTCCCGGCCCGTTTGGAGGAGGGCGCGGGCCTGCCAGCCATCGACCGCCTGGGCTATATCGCCGAAGCGGCACAGTACCAACTCAGCACCGTCACCACCCTGGTGCTCGTTGGTGCACTGGCACCGGTGTCGTTCTTCGCCTACCCGGGCAAGGCCAGCGACCTCGTCCCGGAGGGATGCGCCGTCGTGCGCCTTGCCGATCCGGACCAGGATGTCGTCGACGCACTGAACCGCCTCGCCGACCGCGTCGCCCCGGACGCCGAACCGATGTTGGCCGAGTTGGGCACCCCCGACGAGGTCCCCGCTGCGGATCTCGACGTCAACAACTTCGCGGCGGCTGTCGCGGCCACGCTGCCGGAGAACGCCATCGTCGTCGACGAGGCCAACACGTCCGGGGTCACGCTGCCCCCGGCCCTGGCTACCGCCCCGCGTCATAGCGTGTTGACCCTGACCGGCGGGGCTATCGGTCAGGGTTTGCCGGTGGCCACCGGGGCGGCAGTCGCCGCACCGGACCGCCCGGTGCTGTCCCTGCAGGCCGACGGCAGTGCGATGTACACCATTCAGTCGCTGTGGACCCAGGTACGCGAGAACCTCAACGTCACCACCGTGATCCTGAACAACGCCGCGTATGCCATCCTGCGCCTGGAACTCATGCGAACCGGCGCGGGTGCGGCGGGGGAGCGGTCGGGTCCGATGCTCGACCTGTCCAATCCCACAATGGATTTCGTCGGGATGGCGCAAGGCATGGGCATGCCGGCCGAGACGGTGGGCACCGCCGCCGGACTGGCCGACGCGCTGCGCCGGGCCTACGACGAGCCCGGCCCGCATTTGATCGAGGCCATCATCCCGCCGATCATCTGACCGGTCGGGTCTGTTCCTCGAGCAGGAAGACGAACGACTCGTAGGGCTTCCCGGTGGCCTGCCGCATGCCCATCTCGCAGGTGCGGTTGGCGCACAGGTAGGCATCCGCGGGTGTCTGATCGAGGGCGGCCTTCTCCTCCTGGGTGGCCGACTCCACCAACTCGGGGTGCAGCAGTCCGCGGTCCCCGGCGGTGCCGCAGCAGGTCGTGCCCACCGGAATCAGAACCTCGGAGGACAGTGCCTCGGCCATCTGCTGCAACGTACGGTTGAGGCCCAGGTGGGTCGTCGAACAGGTCGGGTGCACCGCGACTTGGGAAACCTTCTGCGAGACAGTGAGATTCGGTAACAACTCGGAGCACCAGGCGATCGAGTCCAGCAGCGTGATCTTCTCCAGCCTGGCGCGCCGTTCGTCGTCGATGTAGTTTTTGACGTCGTCGAGCAGGCCGTAGGTGCACGACGCGGCATCGACGACGACAGGAAGCTCACCGTGGCGGCTCCACTCCCACAGGGCGTCGCACATCGTCGCGGCCATCCACTTGTGGCCTTCCGTGTAACCCTTGGAGCTCCACGGGGTCGAGCAGCACTTGCCGACGACGTCGGCCGGAATCCACAGCGGCTTGCCGGCCCGCTCGGACACGGTGACCAGGGCCTGCGGCAGGGAGGGGTTCCTGGGTCCGTCGGGGTCGCGGCCGAAGATCCGGTTGATGCACGCGGGGAAGTACACCGCGGCAGCGCCGGTCGAGGACGTCACCGGAAGCGTCGGCGGCGCGGGGTGCGGCATCGGTCCGGCCACCGTGGGAACCAGGTCGGCGCTCACTGCGAGCCTGGCTGTTTCGGTCAAGCCGCCGAGCGCTTTGACCCCCAGCGTGCGCTGGATGACGTCGGCCGCGCCCATTGCGGTGCGGGCCAGTTTCTCCACCGTCGCCCACCGTTTGGCGATGGCAAGCGCCACCTTCTCGCGCCGAGCCGTGGACTCCGCCCGCCGGAACTCCTTCGTCAGAGCGCCGGTGTTGATGTGCAACGGACACGGGACCGCGCACATGCCGTCCACGGCGCAGGTCTCGATGCCGTCGTACTCGAACTCCTCCTGCAAGCGGCCCAGCAGCGGTGAACCTTCGGCCTGCCGGGCCATCTCGCGGCGCAGCACGATCCGCTGGCGTGGGGTGGCGGTGACATTGCGGCTGGGGCAGGCGGCCTCGCAGAAGCCGCATTCGATGCACAGCGTCGCAACCTGCTCGATGGCCGGGGTGGACTTGAACTTCTGCAGATGGATGTCCGGATCCCGGGACAGGACGACATTCGGCCCGAGAACGCCGCGCGGGTCGGCCAGTTCCTTGATCCGCCACATCATGGCGGTGGCCTTCTCGCCCCACTCGCGGGAAACGAAGGGTGCCATGTTGATTCCGGTTCCGTGCTCGGCTTTCAGCGACCCGTCGTACTTGTCGACGACGACGGCGACGAGGTCGGACATGAACGCGCCGTAGCGCTCCCGGTCAGCCTCCTCGGAGAGCTTGGCGGTCAGCGTGAAATGGAGATTGCCGTAGGCCGCGTGCCCAGCGACCCCGGGCAGGAACCCGTGCTTGGTCAGCAGGGCCATCAGGTCGGCTGCGCCCTCGGCGATCCGGCCAGGCGGAAAGCACACGTCCTCGTTGACGACGGACGCCCCCTCCGGGCGCAGCAGTCCGACGATGCCGAGCAGACCCTCACGGACCCGCCAACTGAGTTCGATGAACTCCTCATCGCGGGCGAACTCGAGGGGGTGCTGCAGGGGTTCGCCATCGACGATCTTGGCAACCTGTTTTTCGACGTGGTCGAGGTCTTCGTCTGTCGCGCCGCCGAATTCGACCAGAAGCGCTGCGGCCTTGGGGTCCAGGGTCTTCCAGTACTCGGGCGTGCCGGGAATGGTGTGGCCGGCGGCCATGAGCGCAGGGGCGACCATCAACTCGACGGCCTCAGCGCCGAGTGCGACCAGTTCCGGCACCAGTTGGGTCGCCTCGGCGATCGACGGCAACACCAGCCACGAGATGGTGGTGCGGGCGGGCGCGGGCAGGGTGTCGTAGACCGCCTCGGCCAGGAACGCCAGCGTGCCCTCGGAGCCCACGATCAGCCGGCGGAAGATCTCCAGCGGGGTGGTGCCGTCCAGCAGTGCCATCAGCGAGTAACCGGTGGTGTTGCGAATCGCGAACTTACGCCGGACCTTTGCGGTGAGTTCGCTGTCGGCCAGCAGTTCCTCGCGCAACTGCATAAGCCCTTTGGCGAGAGCGGGTTCGGCGGCGGCGAACTTCTGCTCGGCATCCGGGGCGGCCGTGTCGATAACGGTGCCCGAGGCAAGCACCAACGTCATCGCCGACACCGTGTGATAGGAGTTGCGCTCAAGGGTGCAGCGCATCCCGGCCGCGTTGTTGGCGATCACCCCGCCGATGGTGGCGACGTCCGCCGACGCCGGATCAGGGCCCAGCCGTCGGCCCTGTTTGCGCAGCACTGCCTGGGCGTGACCCAGCAACACTCCGCAACGTGCCCGCAATGTGGCGCCGCCGTCCTCGACCGTCATCCCACCCCAGTGCCGGCGCACGTCGATCAGGATGTCGTCGGACTGGGACTGGCCGTTGAGGCTGGTCCCGGCGGCGCGGAAGGTGGCGTGCAGTCCCGTGGCAGTGCAGTACCGCATGATCGCGCGGACGTCCTCGACGTTGCGCGGTTGGACGACCACCCGGGGCAGATACCGGTATGGGCTGGCGTCGCACGCGTAGCGGACCAGGTCGCTGATCCGGGTCAACACCTGCTCCCGGCCGATCCGCGCAGTGAGATCCTCGGCCAACTTCGCCGGGGTGCCGTCCAGCAGGGCGGGATCGACGGCGTCGGCAGCCTGCGGTCCGGACGGGCGGCCGATCGCGGCCGGGTTCGGGCTGGCCAGCTTCCGCATCGGACTCCTCGGATCGTCGATCGTCTGGTCGTCGTGAAGCGTTAGTGTGCCAGTTCAGCGGTGCGTTGTGCGCTGATCGACCCGAGCTAGCTCACGTCGCGGATCAGACCGGACTGCACCAAGGCTGCGTCGACGAACCGCTGCACCGGCTTGGCCTGGAAAAATCCGGTGTGCCCGCCGTGATACCAGCCGATGTCAGGCTGCCCCCAGTGTTTCCAGAGCTGCATCACCTGCTGGCGGGGATGCACGATCCGATCGGCCACCCCGGCATAGATGAACCGGCCCTGCGGCGGAATCCTGGGTTCCAGAGCCAGCGGAGATACCATCCGGCCGATTGGCCTGGCCAGCTCCAGCGTCATCCGGCGGGGGTCGTCCTTGGGCAGTCCGGAGTGCTTGCCGAGTAGTTCGACCAGGTTCGACGGCGGCACTCCGAGAATGGCGCAGGTGAGGTCGTCATCGAGGCTGGCGACCAGCGAGGCGACGTAGCCGCCCAGCGAGATGCTGTTCAAGCCGATCGGCGCGCCGGGTTGCTGGGCGCGGATCCAGGCGATGACCCGTCGAACGTCCCAGACGGACTGGGCGGTGGCGTGCACGTCGTCCATCACGTTCTCGCCCGGGAACACCGCGCCCTTCGGCAACCCTTTCGCCCGGGGGCCATGCATGGGCAGGACCGGCAGGATCACGTTGAGGCCCAAGTCTTCGTGCATGTGCCACACGCGGAACAGGGTCATGTCCAGGGCTGCGCGGCCCATCTCGGTTCCGTGGATGCACACCAGCCACGGCCTCGGCTCCGGGTGACGCAACACCAGCGCGTACGCCCGGTCGTTGCCCGTGTAGGCGAGGTAACGCTGCGCGCCCGGCTCGCCCGGGTGCGGCGCGTAGCCGCTGTCGAAGGACAACCGCTCGTGGGTGCGACCCCGGCTGGTGAACGAGCGGATCGTGACGTCGGTGGGTGCCTCCGGGGCCGGGAAAAACCCCTGAGGCTTGTTCAGCCAGCCTCGCCGGCCGTAGTAGTCCAGTGCGGCGACGACTTCTTCATTGATCAGCTCGTAGGCCGCCGGATCGCTGAGTGGCCGACGCCAGAGCAATCCGACCAGCACCAATTCGTCGCGCAGCGCGTGGGTGGCCAGCGCGAGGGTAGGGCGGGCCACCGGCAATTCGTTCTGGGCGCTGCTCTGGGGGCCGACGAGGTAGGCGGTCCACGACCGCGCGTAATAGCTTCCGGCCTTGGTGAAGGAGCCGACGATGTTGGACAACGGGCTGCGACTACCCGGAGCCGGGGTCGACGGCAAGGATGGGGCCGGGTCGGTCTTGCTCTGCGGCGCCGTCACGACATGCACCGTAGCAATATTTCTCAGGTTGAAAGGGACCCTGGGTCATCTCCGAACGCGGTTCGGCCCCGGGACCGTCAGTCCCGGGGCCGAATGCCACGTCACAGAAGTCCGATCAGAAGGCCGCTTCGTCGAGCTCCATGACCTCGTTGTCCAGCGACTCGACCACCTGACGGGTGCCGGTCAGCAGCGGCAGGAAGTTCTTGGCGAAGAACGAGCCGACGGCGACCTTGCCTTCATAGAAATTGCGGTCGGCGCCCGACGCGCCGGCGTCCAGGGCCGCGATCGCCACCGCCGCCTGACGCAGCAGCAGCCAGCCCATCACCAGGTCGCCCACGCTCATCAGGAAGCGAACCGAACCCAGGCCCACCTTGTAGATGCTCTTGGGGTCCTCCTGGGCCGCCATCAGGTAGCCGGTCAGCGCCGCCGCCATGCCCTGGACGTCCTCCAGAGCCTTGGCCAGCAGGGCCCGTTCGGTCTTGAGTCGGCCGTTTCCATCCTCGTTCTTGACGAATGCGTCGATCTGTCCGGCAACGTGCCCGAGGGCCTGGCCCTTGTCGCGGATGATCTTGCGGAAGAAGAAGTCCTGCGCCTGGATTGCCGTGGTGCCCTCGTAGAGCGAGTCGATCTTGGCGTCGCGGATGTACTGCTCGACGGGGTAGTCCTGCAGGAAGCCGGACCCGCCGTAGGTTTGCAGGCTCTCGGTGAGCTTGGCGTAGGCCTGCTCGGAGCCGACACCCTTGACGATCGGGAGCATCAGGTCATTGATCTTGAGCGCCAACTCGGGCTCGACTCCCTGGACGATCTTGGCCACCTCGGCGTCCTGGAACGTCGCGGTGAAGAGATACAGAGCCCGCAGGCCCTCGGCGTAGGCCTTCTGGGTCATCAGGCTGCGCCGGACGTCCGGGTGGTGGGTGATGGTCACGCGCGGGGCGGTCTTGTCCATCATCTGGGTCAGATCTGCACCCTGTACGCGTTCCTTGGCGTACTCCAACGCATTGAGGTAGCCGGTCGACAGCGTGGCGATGGCTTTGGTGCCCACCATCATTCGAGCCTGTTCGATGACGTCGAACATCTGCGCGATGCCGTCGTGCACATCGCCGATCAGCCAGCCCTTGGCCGGTATCCCGTGCTGGCCGAAGGTCAGCTCACAGGTGGCCGATACCTTCAGGCCCATCTTGTGCTCGACGTTGGTGACGAAGACGCCGTTGCGCTCGCCGAGTTCGCCGGTCTCGGAGTCGAAGTGGAACTTCGGCACGAAGAATAGAGACAGGCCCTTGGTCCCCGGGCCGGCGCCCTCGGGGCGGGCGAGTACCAGGTGGAAGATGTTTTCGAAGAGATCATCGGAGTCGCCCGAGGTGATGAACCGCTTCACGCCGTCGATGTGCCAGGTGCCGTCGTCCTGCTGGACCGCTTTGGTGCGCCCGGCGCCGACATCGGAGCCGGCGTCCGGCTCGGTCAGCACCATGGTCGAGCCCCAGCCGTTTTCGGCGGCCATGACGGCCCAGCGCTTCTGCTCCTCGGTACCCAGGTGGTAGAGGATCTGGGCGAAACCGGCGCCGCCCGCGTACATCCACACAGCCGGGTTGGCGCCCAGCACGTGCTCGTGCACGGCCCACATGAGCGCCTTCGGGGCAGGCATGCCGCCGAGTTCCTCGATCAGGCCGACCTTGTCCCAGCCGGCGTCCATGAATGTCCGGACCGACTTCTTGAACGACTCCGGCAGTGTCACCGAGTGGGTGTCCGGGTGGAACACCGGGGGGTGACGATCGCCGTCGACGAACGAATCGGCTACCGGTCCCTCGCACAACCGGGCGGCTTCCCCCAGCATCTCGGTTGCGGTATCGACGTCCAGGTCGCTGAACGCGCCTTGACCCAGGGCCTTGTCCAGGCCGAAAACCTCGAACAGGTTGAAGACCTGATCGCGGACATTGCTCTTGTAGTGGCCCACTGTTCCTCCTGAGAAATGCCACCGACGCGGTTGGGTACTCATCCATAAGTTACCCACCAGTAACTTCCTAAAGATATACCGCTTCTCTGCTGTTGGCAACCCGCGGTGCGGGTCCAGCGCGGTCAACGTCGGGCGCATTGGGCCCCTTATTTCGGCCTCCTGTGGGAGCCCAGTTCGCACCGGACTTTGCTTCCGGTGGCCGCGCGGCCGCCCACTCTCCGATTCAACATATTCGCCGCGAGTGGTTACCCTTGATCCGGACGGTTATGGCGAGATAGCCCACAGCGCTCGACCATGACAGAGGGAACCGTCCCTGGGCTCGGATAATGAGGTAAGGATTTTGCGCGTCGCTGCTGCTACACCAGTTGCCGTCATCGGAATGGCCTGCCGGCTCCCCGGCGGTATCGACTCCCCGGAGGCGCTCTGGGAGGCTTTGCTGCAAGGCCGGGATCTTGTGACCGAGATCCCTGATGACCGGTGGGACGTCGAAGCGTATTACGACCCCGAGCCCGGCGTTCCCGGCCGGTCGGTCACCCGGTGGGGCTCATTCCTGGACGACGTCGGCGGCTTCGATTCGGACTTCTTCGGGATGACCGAGCGTGAAGCGACGGCGATCGACCCCCAGCACCGTCTGCTGCTGGAGACTTCTTGGGAGGCCATCGAATACGCGGGCGTGGATCCGCATGCTCTGAACGGCACCCGCACCGGTGTGTTCGTGGGGCTGACGCACACCGACTACGAATTGCTCTCCGCCGACAGCGGGGCGGCCGAGGGGCCGTACGGCTTCACCGGCACCAACCCCAGCTTCGCCTCCGGGCGGGTGTCCTACGTACTGGGTCTGCACGGTCCTGCCGTGACGGTGGACACCGCCTGCTCGTCCGGGTTGGTCGCGCTGCACCAGGCCTGTCGGAGCCTGCACGAGGGTGAGAGCGATATGGCTCTGGCCGGCGGGATCTCGGTGACGCTGGAACCGCGCAAGTCGGTGTCCGGCTCGCTGCAGGGGATGCTGTCGCCGACCGGGCACTGCCACGCCTTCGATGTTGCCGCCGACGGGTTCGTCTCCGGTGAGGGCAGCGTCGTGCTGTTCCTCAAACGGTTGTCCGACGCCGAGCGCGACGGAGACCGCGTCTTGGCCGTCATCCGCGGCACCGCCGCCAACCAGGACGGACGCACCGTCAACATCGCAACCCCCTCCGAGACGGCGCAGATCGAGGTCTACCGCGACGCCTTGGCCGCCGCCGAGGTTGACCCGTCGACCGTCGGCATGGTCGAGGCGCACGGCACCGGTACCCCGGTCGGTGACCCGATCGAATTCGCCAGCCTGGCGACGGTGTACGGCATCGATGAGCGGTGCGCACTCGCGTCGATCAAGGCGAATTTCGGCCACTGTCAGTCCGCGTCCGGGACCTTGGGCGTGATGAAGGCGGTCCTCGCCCTGCAACACGCGTTGGTGCCGCAGAACCTGTTCTTCACCCGCCTGCCCGATCAGATGGCGGCCATCGACACCCACCTCTTCGTTCCGACGGCTAACACCCCGTGGCCCCACGGTGGCGACGGACCCCGGCGGGCGGCGGTCTCGTCCTACGGCATGTCCGGAACCAACGCGCACGTGGTCCTCGAGCAGGCTCCGGTCGTCGAACAGAGCGCGCTCTCTCCAGCCCCGGAGGAGCCACTGCTCTTCCCCATCTCGTCGACCTCCGAGGAGCAGCTGAGGGTCTCGGCCGGCAGGCTGGCCGACTGGCTCGAGCAGCACCAGCAGGCGTCGGAGGCGAGTAGCGGCTCGGCGCCCGACAGCGGGCTCCGCGACCTGGCCTACACCCTGGCCTGCCGGCGGGCTCATCGTCCCGTGCGCACCGCCGTCACCGCCCGAACCACCAAGGAACTGATCGCAGCGCTGCGCGAGGTTGCCGAGGGCGATCTGCCGTATCCAGCCGTGGTCGGCCGTGGTGACCGCGGACCGGTGTGGGTGTTCTCCGGCCAGGGCTCGCAGTGGGCCGGCATGGGTGCGGACCTCCTCGCTACCGAACCGGTCTTCGCCGCCACCATTGCTGTGATCGAGCCCATCATCGCGCGCGAATCGGGCTTCTCAGTGACCGAGGCGATGACCGCAGGCGAGAAGGTCACCGGAATCGACCGAGTCCAACCCACGATTTTCGCGATGCAGGTCGCGATGGCCGAGACGTTGAAGTCCTACGGCGTGCAGCCGGGCGCGGTCATCGGCCACTCGCTGGGCGAGTCCGCGGCCGCCGTCGTTGCCGGCGCGCTCACGCTGGAGGACGGCCTGAAGGTCATCTGCCGTCGTTCGAAGCTGATGAAGCGAATCTCCGGCAGTGGTGCCATGGCGGCAGTGGAACTGCCTGGTCCGCAGGTGCTTTCGGAACTGTCCGTCCGCGGCATCAAGAATGTCGTGCTCGCGGTGGCGGCATCCCCGACGTCCACCGTCATCGGCGGTGATACCCAGGCCGTCCGGGAACTGGTGGAGCACTGGGAAGCGAACGGGGTGATGGCTCGCGAGGTCGCCGTCGACGTCGCCTCGCACTCGCCCCAGGTTGAGCCGATTCTCGACGACCTGATCGAGGCGCTCGCCGACCTCGAGCCGCAGGACCCTGAGGTGCCTTACTACTCCTCGACGCTTTGGGATCCCCGCGACCGGCCTGGCTTCGACGCCGACTACTGGTCGGAGAACCTGCGCTACACCGTGCGCTTCGCATCGGCGGTGCAGGCGGCCCTCAACGACGGATTCCGGGTCTTCGGTGAGCTCGCGCCCCATCCGCTGCTCACCCATGCCGTCGACCAGAACGCGAGCAGCCTGGACATGCCGATCGCCGCGCTGGCCTCGATGCGCCGCGAACAGGATCTGCCGGTGGGTCTGCGCGGATTCGTGGCCGATCTTCACAGCGCCGGTGCCGCAATCGATTTCACCGCCATGTACCCCGAGGGCGGATTGGTGGATGCCCCACTGCCGGCCTGGACCCACCGGGAGCTGATGCTCAGCCGGGAAGACCAGGACCATCCTGGCCACGGCAGCGCGGTGGTTTCAGTGCATCCGCTGCTCGGTGCGCACGTCCATCTCGACGAAGAGCCGCCCCGGGATGTCTGGCAGGGCGAGGTCGGTACCGACGTACACCCCTGGCTGGCCGACCACATGATCCACAACATCGCAGCGCTGCCGGGCGCGGCCTACTGCGAGATGGCGTTGGCCGCGGCTGCCGCGGTCCTCGGCGAGGGCGCGGAGGTGCACGACATCCGTTTCGAGCAGACGTTGCTGCTCGACGACCAGACGGCCATCTCCGCTGCGGCCAGTGTGCAGTCACCCGGTGTCCTCGCCTTCTCGGTGAGTACCCAGGACGAGGGACAGCGGACCGGCCGGGCGGCCGCGACGCTGTGCGCGGCGGGGTCGGAGTCGGAGCCTGGCGCGCCGTCGTACGATATCGAAGCGCTGGTGGCCCAGCATCCGGTCCGCGCCGACGGCGCCGACCTTCGGGCCGCGTTCGACTCGGTCGGTATCCAGTACGGCCCGGCCTTCTCGGGACTGACCGCCACCTACACCGCCGCCGGTGAGGTCGACAGCGTCCTCGCCGAGGTGGCGCTGCCCAGCGCCATTCGGTCACAGCAGTCGGTCTACGGGGTCCACCCTGCCCTTCTCGACGCGTGCTTCCAGTCCGTGGTGGTGCACCCGACGGTGCAGAACGCCGGATCCGGCGGCCTGTTGCTGCCGGTGGGAGTCCGCCGGTTGCGGTTACACCACCCGGCGCGCAACGCCCACTACTGCCTCACCCGCGTCACGCAGACACGGGCCGGTGAGTGCGAGGCCGACATCGAGGTGATGGACCAGGCCGGAGCTGTGCTGCTCAGCGTCGAGGGGCTGCGGATGTCCGCCGGTGTCTCTGAAGCCGAGCAGGCCAACCGGACGCTCAACGAGCGACTGCTCACCATCGAGTGGGAACCGCGCGAGCTGCCCGACACGCAGAAAGACGGCCGCTGGCTGGTTTTCAGCACCGCCGACGCCGCTGATCCACTGGCCCGCCAGATCACCGACGCCATAAATACCGCTGCGGTGGAGGGGGCTTCGACATGCGCCGCACGGTGGGAGAGGCTGGACGATCCGGCGCGCATCCGCACCGAGTTGGCGGCCAGCACTGTCGCCGAGCCGTATACCGGCCTCGTGCTCGTGACGCCTCCTGCCGCCGGGCCGGCCGACGGTTCGACCGCCATGCGCGGGCGTGATCAGGTAGCCCTGCTGGTGAAGGCGGCCTGCCAACTTGCCGAGCTGCCTGGTGAGCCGCCGCGGTTGTTCGTGGTCACCCGCAACGCCGCGACGGTGTCGGCCGGGGAGTCGGCCAACCTGGAACAGGCGGGGTTGCGCGGGTTGATGCGGGTCATCGATTCCGAACACCCGCATTTGAAAACGACGGCGATCGACACCGATGACACCACCGACGCGGCCCTCGTGACGCGCCAGCTGCTGTCCGGGTCAGACGAGGACGAGACGGCCTGGCGGGACGGCCAGTGGTATTCGGCCCGCTTGCTGCGCGGACCGCTGCGGCCGGCTGACCGGCGCACCACTCTGGCGGACCCTGCCAGCGAGCGGATACGCCTGGAGGTTCGGACGCCGGGCGACGTCGAGTCGTTGGAATTCGTCGTCGCCGACCGGCCGCAGCCCGGCCCGGGGCAGATCGAGGTCGCGGTGACGGCCTCGAGCATCAACTTCGCCGACGTTCTGGTGGCCTTCGGTCGATATCCCACCTTCGAGGGCTACAAGCAGCAACTCGGTATCGATTTCGCCGGCATCGTGACTGCGGTCGGGCCGGGAGTCACCGAACATCGGGTCGGCGACCACGTCGGAGGTATGTCGCCCAACGGCTGCTGGTCGACGTTCGTCGTCTGCGATGCCCGTCACGCCGTGACCGTGCCGACGGCCATCCCGCTGACCGAGGCGGCTTCCATCCCGACCGCCTCGGCGACAGCCTGGTACAGCCTGCATGACCTGGCCCGCATCAGCAGTGACGACAAGGTGCTGATCCACTCGGGCACCGGAGGCGTCGGGCAGGCGGCAATCGCGATCGCCCGAGCGGCCGGGTGCGAGAT
The DNA here is from genome assembly GCA_020438845.1 of Mycobacterium sp. GTDB lineage: Bacteria > Actinomycetota > Actinomycetes > Mycobacteriales > Mycobacteriaceae > Mycobacterium. Next base: position 30,123 of record JAGQTV010000018.1, read on the forward strand.
CTTCGCCACCGCCGGTAGCCCGGAGCGTCGAGAAGTGCTGCGCGAGATGGGAATCGAGCACGTCTACGACTCGCGCAGCCTGACCTTCGCCGACGAGATCCGGCGGGACACCGGCGGCTACGGCGTCGACGTGGTGCTCAACTCGCTGCCCGGAGCCGCCCAGCGGGCCGGGGTGGAACTACTCGCCTTCGGCGGGCGGTTCATCGAAATCGGCAAGCGTGACATCTATGGCGACACCCGGCTCGGATTGTTCCCATTCCGCCGCAACCTGTCGTTCTACGCCGTAGACCTGGCGTTGCTGACGCACAGCCATCCGGCGGTCGTTCAGCGGTTGTTGACCACGGTGTACCAGCAGACCGCTGACGGCGTGCTGCCGATACCGCCCACCACTCATTTCCCGATCGCAGATGCCTCGACGGCCGTCCGGTTGGTCGGCGGTGCCGGCCACACCGGCAAGGTGCTTCTGGACGTGAGTGGAAGTATCAGGGCTCACCACGGCAAGGTTCCGGCGGTGCTGTCACCGGCCGATGTTCCGGTCTTCCGTACCGACGGGTCGTACATCGTCACCGGCGGCCTGGGCGGGCTCGGCCTGTTCCTGGCCGGCGAGATGACCTCGGCCGGGTGTGGACGGATCGTCCTGAACTCGCGGTCGGCGCCGGGCGCGGAGGCGCAGGAGGCCATCGAGAAACTGCGGGCCGGCGGTGCCGATGTGCAGGTCGTCAGTGGAGACATCTCGGATCCGACAGTCGCCGAGACCTTGGTGGCCGTCGCCACCGAAACCGGTCTGCCGGTCCGCGGCGTGCTGCACGGTGCGGCGGTGGTCGAAGACGCCACCTTGACCAACATCACCGACACTCTGCTCGGCCACTGCTGGGAGCCAAAGGTGGCCGGCGCGTGGAACCTCCACGAGGCGACGCTGGGGCAGCCCCTGGACTGGTTCTGCTCGTTCTCGTCGGCTGCCGCCTTGGTTGGATCGCCCGGTCAGGGTGCCTACGCCGCGGCCAACAGCTGGCTGGACGCCTTCTCGCGCTGGCGGCACGCGCAGGGCCTGCCCGCCACGGCGATCGCCTGGGGCGCGTGGTCCCAGGTTGGACGCGGCATGGCGCTGGCCGAGGGCACCGGCATCGCCATCGAACCGGCCGAGGGAGCGCAAGCCTTCGAGACGCTGCTGCGCTACGACCGCCCCTACAGCGGCTATGCGCCGATCATCGGAACCCCCTGGTTGACTGCGTTCGGTCAGCGCAGCAAGTTCGCCGAGGCGTTCCAGTCAGCAAACTCCGCACAGAGCGACAGCGGCAAGTTCCTGGCGGAGCTGCGGGCGGTCGTCCCGGAGGAGTGGCCCGGAATCATCCGCAAGATGGTCTCGGACCAGTTGAGCCTTCTGCTGCGTCGCAACATCGACCCGGACCGGCCGTTGTCCGACTACGGCCTGGACTCGCTGGGCAACCTCGAACTGCGCACTCGGATCGAGACCGAGACCGGTGTCCGGATCGGCCCGACTCAGATCACCACTGTGCGCGGGCTCGCAGATCACCTCTGCGAGGAGCTCCAGCAACGCGAGGCGATACCAGCATCCGCGGGTTAGACAGCTACCCTGCAGTTGGGCATGCCCGTTCATTGAGGAGAAGACAATGCGAGTTGGGCCATTAGAAATCGGCTCGATCACCGACTGGTCGCCTGTCGACGGTCCAGTGGTGATGTGGCAGCCGACTGCCAGATCGCTGGCGAAGTTGTCGCAGGCTCCGGTCAGCTCGGTGCCGGTGGGCTACATGCAAGCCCAGCACATCCGAGGGTACTGCTCACAGCGCGATAAAGGGCTGGATTACTCGCGATTGATGGTCGTCAGCTGCGACGCGCCCGGAGTGTGCGACATCCGGGCGATGACCTACGTCGTCAACGCGCATCTGCGGCGACATGACACCTACCGCAGCTGGTTCGAATACCACCCCACAGTCGACGGCTACGGCGACATCGTTCGCCACGCAATCGACGATCCGCGGGACATCGAGTTCGCCCCGGTCAAACACGGGGAGATGGGCATCGACGAGCTGCGCGATCTCGTCGTGAACATTCCCGATCCGCTCAACTGGGATTGTTTCCGGTACGGCATCGTCCAGGGCCCGGACAGCTTCACCTTTTTCGCCAGCATCGATCACGTGCACGTCGACGCCATGATCGTCGGGGTCACGCTGATGGAGTTCTTCATGATGTACTCGGCACTGGTGGCCGGTGGTGCGCCTCTGGAACTCCCGCCTGCCGGAAGTTACAGCGACTTCTGTGAACGGCAGAACGCCTACACCTCGGCCCTGACCACCGAATCACCCGAGGTCCGCAAGTGGGTCGACTTCGCTCGCGCGAACCACAACACCCTGCCCGCCTTCCCGCTGCCGCTGGGTGACCCCGAGGTGCGGTGGGGATCGGCCATCGCGACCATGCCGGTGATGGACGAGCAGCAAATGATGCGGTTCGAATCGGCTTGCACCGCAGCGGGCGCCCGTTTCATCGGTGGCGTATTCGCCTGCATCGGCCTGACCGAGCATGAACTCACCGGTTCTGATTTCTACTACGCCGTCACTCCGAAGGACACCCGGCGCGACTTCACCGACTCAATGACCCAGGGCTGGTTCACCGGCCTCATCCCGGTCTCTGTGCCCATCCGGAACCAGTCGTTCGCCGAAGCCGCCCGGGCGGCCCAGGCGTCCTTCGACAACGCGCGGTCGATGGCGGAACTGCCCTACGACCGCGTCGTGGAGTTGGACCCCACGCTGAGTGGCCCGCCACCCAACTTCCCGGTGATCAACTTCCTCGACGCGGGCACTGCTCCGCTTTCGGCGTTGCTGACGGCCGAACTGGGCGACCTGCATGTCGGGGTGTTCAGTGACGGGCGGTATTCCTACCAGCTGTCGATCTACATCGCGCGCGTTGCCGACCAGACCGCCGTGTCGGTGATGTACCCGGACAATCCGGAGGCGCGCAGGTCGGTCGATCGGTTTGTCGCGGCGCTGAAGTCGGTCTTCCAGACTGTGGCGGAGCGCGGTGACTGGGACGTCCTGACTTGCGCTGCCTTGGCCTGCGATGACGTTGCCTGACGCCCTTTCGTGGTGCGGTGAGTGAGCTGACCGGAGGGGGGTTCTTCGGCTGGTTAGGACGTCTCGTCGTTCGTTGGCCGTGGGCGGTCATCGCCATCTGGCTGCTGGTTGCGGCCGCGGTCTCCACGACTGTGCCGCCCCTGGCCGAGATGTCGCAGCGCAATCCCGTTGCGCTGCTGCCGGCCGATGCCCCTTCCAATGTGGCCACCCGCCAGATGAACGACGCGTTCAAGGACTCGGGTGCGGACAACATTCTGGTGGTGCTGCTCACCGACAATAAGGGGCTGAGCGGCGACGACGAAGCGGTCTACCGGCGGCTGGTCGACCGGCTGCGGCAGGACACCACGAATGTGGTGATGCTGCAGGACTTCATCAGCGCACCGCCGCTCCGTGAGGCCCTGGCGAGTAAGGACGGCCAAGCCTGGATCCTGCCGGTCGGTCTGTCCGGCGAACTGGGGACACCGAAGGCCTACAACGCATACATGCACGTGGTCGGCCTGGTGGACGACACGCTGAAGGGCTCGTCGTTGTCGGCGCGGATGACGGGGCCGGCGGCGACGGTTGCGGACCTCACCGATGCCGGAGCCCGCGACCGGATGCCCATCGAGGTGGCGATCGCGGTGCTGCTCCTGGTGATTCTGGCGATCATCTACCGAAATCCGGTGACGATGCTGCTTCCGCTGCTCACCATCGGTGCGTCCCTGGTGAGCGCCCAAGGGCTGATCTCGGCCGTGTCGCTGACCACCGGCTTGCCGATCTCCAACCAGGCGATCGTGCTGCTGAGTGCGATGATCGCCGGCGCGGGAACCGACTACGCCGTCTTCCTGATCAGCCGGTACCACGACTACATGCGTGGCGGCGACGACAGCGATACCGCGCTGCAAAAGGCCTTGCCCTCGATCGGGAAGGTGATTGCCGCCTCGGCGGCTACCGTCGGCGTCACCTTCCTCGGAATGGGACTGGCCAAATTGGGGCTGTTCTCCACCACCGGGCTGTCGCTGGCCATGGGCATCGGCACCGCGTTCGTCGGCGCGGTGACGCTGTTGCCCGCCGTCATGGTCCTGGCCGGGCGTCGCGGCTGGATCAAGCCGCGGCCCGAACTCGCGGCCCGGTTCTGGCGGCGCATGGGCATCCAGGTGGTGCGTCGGCCCCGCGCATACCTGGCGGCCAGCCTTGTGCTGCTGCTCGCGCTGGCGGCGTGCGCGAGCCTGGTGCGGTACAACTATGACGACCGCAAGGTGCTCCCGGCCGCGATGGAGTCGTCTGTCGGGTACGACCTGCTGGATCAGCACTTCGACGCGAACCACACCATCCCGCAGTATCTGGTGATCCAGTCCTCGCGTGATCTGCGCACCCCCCGTTCGCTGGCGGAGTTGGACCAGTTGGCTCAGCGTGTCAGCCAGGTCCCGGGCGTCCATGCGGTACGAGGGGTGACTCGCCCTACCGGTGAGACCATTCCGCAGGCCAAGGCGACCTATCAGGCCGGCAAGGTCGGTGAGGAACTGGCCAGCGCCTCAGGTCTGATCGCAGCGCGCTCATCGGACCTGAACCGGTTGTCCTCCGGTGCCCGCCAGCTGGCGAACGGACTCGGCGATGTCCAGGGCCAGGTCAACCAGGCTGTCGGCAACGTCTCCAGCATCATCGACTCGCTGGCCTACGTCCAGGGCCTGGCCGGCGGTGAGGCGACCTTCGAGGAGATCGACAAGGCCGCCCGGCTGGTCGACGGCCTGCGCATGCTCGGTGACATTCTGCAGGTCAAGTTCGCCGGTTACACCTACAAGCTCGACTGGATCGACCCCGTCGTCATCGCACTCGACACCAGTCCCTACTGCACCTTCAATCCGGTGTGCGCGACCGCCCGGGACCAGTTCCACAAACTCCAGAACGCCCGCGACGCCGGATTGCTCGACGGGGTCCTCAAGCTGGGTACGGAGTTGAGCGCCGCCCAGCCGGTGACGTCCGTCGCTTCGACCGTGCGCCGCCTCAGCGCTGCTCTGCAGACCGTGGTGAATTCGCTTCGCGCGTTGGGTGTGTATGACGCGTCGACCGCCCGGGCTCGGCTTTACACCGTGCAGGGCGGCGCCGATAAGCTGGCCAGCGCCAGCAGCCAGATCGCCGATGGTGTCGAATTGCTGGTGAACCAGACCAAACTCGTGGGCAGCGGCTTGGACAGCGCCTCATCGTTCCTCGAGGCGATGGGCCAGGATGCCGCCAGCCCGGCCATGTCGGGCTTCAACATCCCGCCCGAGGTTCTGCGCTCCGATGAGTTCCGCAAGGCGGCAAAGGTATTCGTCTCCCCAGACGGCCATGCCGTCCGCTACCTGGTCCAGACTGACCTGAACCCATTCAGTACCCAGGCGATGGATCAGGTGAACGCCATCCTGGCCGCCGCCAGAGGCGCGCTGCCGGGTACCTCGCTCAGCGATGCGAAGGTGTCGTTGTCCGGCTATCCGGTGACACTGCGCGACACCCGGGACTACTACAACCGGGATTTGCATCTGATCATCGTCGTGACCATCGTGGTGGTGCTGCTGGTCCTGATGATCCTGCTGCGGGCAGCAGTGGCGCCGCTATACCTCGTCGGATCGGTCATCCTGTCCTATCTGTCAGCCGTTGGCCTCGGGGTGCTGGTCTTCCAATTCCTGCTGCACCAGGAATTGCATTGGAGCGTGCCTGGATTGACGTTCGTGGTACTGGTGGCGGTCGGAGCGGACTACAACATGCTGCTCGCCTCGCGACTACGCGACGAGGCAGCCAACGGCCTGCAGCGCCTCGGCGTGATCCGAACCGTTCGATCGACCGGGGGTGTCATCACCGCGGCCGGATTCATTTTCGCCGCCTCGATGTTTGGCCTGCTCTTTTCGAGCATCACGACGATTGTGCAGGCGGGGGCGATAATCGGAATGGGGATTTTGCTCGACACCCTGCTGGTGCGCACGATCACCGTGCCCGCGGTCGCCACACTTCTGGGCAATCTGAGCTGGTGGCCGGCCAAGCTGCGTCCCACTCGACCGGAACCGGCTGAGCCGCCCAAACCCACTGTCTTCGAACAGGTCTGACCGGCTGAACAGCTTCGGCCAGGACCAAGCCGCCGGCCTACCCGAAGGCGGAAAGGATTTCCCGGTACTGGGCGAATTGCTCGTCGATGGCGGCCTGCGACTGCGGATCGAGAACCGCGATGGGATCCATGCCGTTGGGGTCCACCGTGACGGGATGGTCCGGGTTGTCGTTGCGGGAGTATCCCGCATCGATGATCGGCTGGAGGGCTCCGTCGATCATGTCCACTGTCCCGTCAGGTATGCCGAGGTAGCGCAGCGGCAGGGTCAGTGGCAGATGATTGATCGGGATCAGGAAGGACGTCGTCTGTGCGCCTTTGGAGTTCACTTCGGTTTTGATGTTCTGCGGCGGGACGACCTCGGGGGTGGTGAATGCCGCTGAGGTGTGGACGATCGTCGACCCGGCGATGGCATTGGCGACGGCAAACGGGTTCTCCGGCCGGTCCGGGAAGTCGGCCAGGCCGTCGTACGCCGCGACGATCCTGTTGGCGTCGTACTGGCTGTCCACCTTCTTGGGCATGGTGTAGTCGATCAGCGGGATGTACTCTCCTGGCCCGAAGATGCCGGCCAGGAAGCTCTTGCTGAGTCCGTTTGTGCTGGTCGGATCGCCGATCGTGGTGAAGGTGAGCTGGTCGCGTGGCGGGGCTTTCGGATCACCGGCAAGGCGGACCTGCTCCTGGTCGAGGGCCAGGGTGCCCTGTGACAGGCCGACGACGGCCACATCAGTCCCGATGCCGTTCCAAATGGCTCGATTCAGGCTGTTGGTTGCGTCGGTCGCGGCTTCTCCGATGGTGACGTTGTCGCGCGGCCCCGGTGGCAGCAGTCCCTGCGGCATCCAACTGAACGGCGCGCCGGCGGGATAATCGATCAGATCGCGACGGGAATCCGGGAACCAGCCCAGCCCGGCGCGCATCGTGTATTCGACCCAGGGGATGCCCGGCGCGCGGGCACCGCCAAGGGCGTAGACGACAGGAGCGTCGGAGCCGTGGACGAGTGGTGACGGGGTCGGCCATGCCGCCTCGGCGGCATACGGGCCCGCGCCCGGCTGGGGCACGGGTTGCCAGGGCGTCCACGTGTCGGCGGCCGCCGCCCCAGTGCCAAGTCCCCCGGATGCTCCGAAAAGACCAAGGGTGAGCATCCCGGCGATCGTTCGCCTGGTTACCGCGCGTCCCGGGATCTTCCGGCCGGGAATCCGTCGAGTCATGCAGCGCCCTCCCTCCAACGAAACACGCTACCGCACCGCACACGATGCGCAGACGGGCAAGAGGCCCAAACGGCCCGCCACCGTCAGCTTGTGAGGATGCCGACCGTGAGCAACACGCAGCCGATGATGGCCAGCGTGAGGGCCAGAGCGGTCCTGCGGTTGGCGGCGAACCAGCCGTTGAGCCGGGCCATGGCGTCCCGTGTCGGCTCCGGGGCGAACACGTAGGCGACCAGCGGGACTTCCACAAGTGCGAAGGCCACGATGTTGAACATCACCAGTGCGCCGATCTGCTGAACTGCCGAGGCTTCGGAGGCCAGGATCACCGCCAGCGCGGCAAGGTAATCGATCGAGGGCAGGGCGATCCCCAGACCAGCGACTCCGGCGACCCATGGGCTCTTGGCGCTCATGAGCCGCCGTGCTTGCCGGGCGAACCGCCCGGGTTCGGAATCGGGTTCCGGACCGGATTTTGGACCGAACCGCTGGAGGAGGGCCAGGACCACGGCTGCCACCAACGCGACGATGCCTATCCCGATCTGCACTTTGGGCACGGTGAAATAGGTTCCGTGGCCGGCTCCCGCGTCGGCCACCGGACGCAGCCCGAACAGCACGATCAGGCCGACCGTGATTCCCATCAGGAATCCGCCGAACAAGAAAGCCAGCAGGTCGACGACCGGCCGGGGACGATTCAGCATCAGCACCGTCATCCCCAGCCGGAACGGCTCGCTGCTCACGGCCAAAGCCATGACGAGGACGGTCAGCCACATGGCCGGCGGCCCCGGTCAGCTGCCCAAGCGGGTGAACTGCTGTCCCAGGTAAAGGTCGCCACAGGCTGCGCGACGAATCTTGCCGCTCGTCGTGGTCGGAATGGAGCCCGGGGCCACCAGAACCAGGTCGGCGGCAGTCAGCCCATGGGCGCGGGCGATCGCAGCTGTCACGTCGTTGATGGCGGATTCGACAGGATCCGACCCCTCGGTGTTGCGCGGCGTCCTGTACTCGATGATCAAGACCAACTTCTCGGTCTCCCCGGCTGTGACCGAGATAGCCGCGACCCGGCCGCGGGTGATCTCGCTGACGGTGGACTCGATGTCCTCCGGGTAATGGTTGCGCCCGCGGATGATGAGGATGTCCTTCATCCGTCCCACGATGAACAGCTCACCGTCGGTGAAGAAGCCGAGGTCGCCGGTACGCAGCCACGGTCCGGCCGGCGTACCCGGGGATGGGTCGCGAAGCACGCCTCCAAAGGTCTTCTCGCTCAGCTCCGGCTTGTTCCAGTAGCCCGGCGCGACATTGGGCCCCTCGGTCCAGATCTCACCCACCGTGCCTTCCGGCACCTCCACAAGCGTGTCCGCGTCGACGATGCGAACGACGGGTGATTGCGCTGCGCCGTAGCTCAGCAGCGGGATGCCACCGGGGGCTTTGCAGAGTTCGGCCCGATCGGCGGCCAGGCGTTCTGCGTCGAAGTTCACTACCTTCGGGGGACCGGGTATCGTCCGGCACGCCACGAACACCGTGGCCTCGGCCAGCCCGTAGGACGGCCGGAACGCCTCGGAGTTGAAGCCGAACTTGGCGAACCGGTCGGCGAAACGCTTCAACGTCGTGGGGTGGATTCGCTCGGCACCGCAGGTGATCCCCATGACTCCGCTGAGATCAAGCCCTGCCATGTCCTCGTCGGTGATCTTTGCCGCGGCCAGCTCCAAGGCGAAGTTCGGGGCCGCCGACCAGGTATGGGGATAGGCGGCCAAGGCGTGAAGCCAGCGGGCGGGCCGTTGCAGGAAGGACATCGGACTGGACAGGTGGCCGTGCAACCCACCCAGAATCGGGCACACGATGCCCTGCACCAGGCCCATGTCGTGGTAGAACGGCAGCCACGACACCACCGTGGTGCCGGCCGGGGCGATCCCCGAGGTCGTCGGGAAGTAGCTGGCCATCAGCTGGCGGAAGTTCGAGTCGAGGTTGGAGTGGGTAATGATCACACCGGCCGGGGTTCGGGTCGACCCAGAGGTGTACTGCAGGTAGGCGATCTCGGGCAGCCCGTCGATCCGCATCCGCCCGCCGCCACGGGCATCCAGGTCCAGGGAGTCCACTTCGATGACCGCGGCGTTCTCCGCTCCGCTCGCGCGCCCTACGTACTCGTGGACGATCTCCGAGCTGGCGGACGTCGTGAGCACCACGGCCGGTGCAGTGTCGGCGATGACGGCGCTGACTCGGTCGTCATGCGAGCCGGCAAACGGCAGCGGGAGCGGTACCGCGATGAAGCCGGCGAGCATGGAGCCCAGGAAAGCCGTGACGTAGTCCATGCCCTGAGGAGCGAGAATGACCGCACGCTCACCGGTCGTGCCGTGCTTGGCCACTTCTCGGGCCAGGTTCTGGGTGCGGCGGAACAGCTGTGACCAGGTGACGTCTTCGGACTTGCCGGCCCAGTCCGTGTCATAGTCGACGTAGGTGAACGCGATGTCGTCGGGTTGAAGACCCGCGCGCTCCTGCAACGTGGAAAGAACAGATGCCTCGGACACCGCCGTAGGCTACCGTCCGGGGTCGGCAAACCTGAAACTCAGCCAGCGGAAAATCAAGCTGACCAGCGTGTAGGTTTGATCCAGCATGGACGCCAGCACTCACCTGAGCCCGTCCTCCTTGCGAGAGGCTTTCAGCCATTTCCCGTCGGGTGTGGTTGCGATTGCCGCCGAGGCCGACGGGGTCCGACTGGGGATGGCCGCAAGTACGTTCGTACCGGTGTCCCTGGACCCGCCGTTGGTCTCGTTTTGTGTGCAGAACACCTCCGCAACATGGCCCCGGCTCCAGCAGTTGCCCTTTTTGGGCATCAGCGTTCTCGCCGAACAGCATGACGAAGCAGTTCGGACCCTGGCAGCTAAGAACGGCGACCGGTTCACCGGCCTGCAGACGGTGTCCTCGGACGCGGGGGCGGTGTTCGTCGAAGGCACCTGCGTGTGGCTGGAGAGCGCGATCGAGCAGCTAGTGCCCGCCGGTGATCACACCATCGTCATCCTGCGAATCCACGACGTCCAGGTGCACGGCGAACACCTGCCCATGGTGTTCCACCGCCGCGGGTTTCGCCGCCTCTGCTGACGTCGCAAACCCGGCAAAAGCAACCACCCCTGCGGACGTCCCGCGGGGTGGTCGCGTCAGCTTGGGCCGTCGATCCGGCCGTCGCCGGTGGCCCTCAACGTAGCGGATCAGGCGGCGTGGGCAAGCCCTGCTCGATGGGGATATCGAAGGCGACCACCGTGTAGCCCATGATCGCGTACAGCCCACACAACACGACCACTTCGACCACCCCGGCGTTTCCGTAGGCGGCGACTATCCGATCCTGAACCTCAGCGGGAATCGACCTGTGTGCAACCACCGCGTCGACCGCCTGCAGGACGGCCCGCGACACGTCGGGGAGATCGGCCGGGATATCGCCCGCAGTCACTTCGGTGATCGTTTCGGTGGACAGGCCTGCCAATCTGGCCGGGTGCTGATGGTGGCTCCATTCGTAGCCGAAGCCTTGACGGGCCGCATACCGCAGAATCGCCAACTCGCGAACCGTATCGGGCAGCCTGCCGTGGAAACGAATCTGCTCCCCGAGCGCTCCGACTTTGGCAGCCAGAGCGGGGTTGTTGAACATCCGGACGTACACCTCGCCGAGCTGGGCACGTCCTTCCGCGTGGGCCCGTATCGATGCCATCTGGTCGTAAGCGGCCTTGGCCTCGGCGTCGAGCTGGTCAGTCGGATCCGGCAATTGCGCCATCAGTCGTTGTCCTCCCACTCGCGCTGGCGTTCACGCCACGGGCCGATCGGTGTCGGGTATGTCTTGTCGATGTGCAGATCCAGCAGGTAGGGACCCTCCGCCGCGAGGGCGCGGCCGACGGCGGCAGCGATATCCCCGGGTTTGTCGACCCGCTCGCCAGTCGCGCCCACTGAATGGGCGAACGCCACCCAGTCCATACCGGGGATGTCGGTCAGGCGGGTCGGTCCGGGACCCATCGGTTGAGCCCGGTAGTAGATGTTGCCGTAGGCGGCGTTGTTCATCACCGCGACAATGATCGGGATGCCCTCGCGCGCTGCGGTGTGTAATTCCATGCCGTGCATCAGCATGCAGCCGTCGCCGGTGGCAACCAGGACCGGCTGATGTGGCCGGGCCACCTGCACCCCGATGCCTAGCGGGATCCCACCACCCATCGGGCCGAGATTGGTCAGGGAGAAGTGGGTGCCTTCCTGCCGGATATCCCAATACTCGGCGAACCAGGCGCGGTGCGCGCCGGAATCGACACACAAAACGGTGTCGTCGGGGAATGCCTCCCGAAGCTCGGTGACAACGCGGGCGGGATGCATCGGGACGGCATTGCTCTTGGTGTCCTGCGGTTCGAGAACCCGGGGCTGTCCCCCTCGGATGGCATCAAGAAACGATCGCCGAGCCGGCCGCCCGGCGTCGAGGGCTCCGACGTCGACGCACTGGAGAAGCCGGTCCAGCGCCGTTGCCGGGTTGGCGACAACGGGATGCTCAACGGCCCACGTGCGCCCGATTCGCCGCGGGTCGGGGTCGATGTGCGCCATTGCTTTGGCGGGCAGCATTGCCGGGTCCCATTGCAGGGTGTCGCGCTGGGACAATCCGGAACCGATGACGATCAAGACGTCGATATCGGGGGAGAGGATCGCATCGGTCGCCCATCGCGACCCGCCGTAACCGAACACACCCAACGCCAGTGGGTGCGTTTCTGCGATCAGCCCCTTTCCGGACAGCGTCGTGGCCACCGGGATGTCGAACCGCTCGGCAAATGCGCGCAGTCGATCGGCGCCGTGGGCGTAAGCCACCCCGGGGCCGGCGAGGATCACGATTCGTTGGTGGTCCGGCTTTGCGAGCGTTGCCGCAAGCTCCGCCAATGATCGCTCGTCGACAATCTCCGGAGAGATCAGATCCGCTTCGATGGGTTGCCACGAGGCGTCGATCTCGGCGTGCTGAACGTCGATCGGCACCGAGATGTGGGTTGGCATGCGCTCGGTGAGGGCGATGGTCACCGCGTGGCGCAGATGATGCGGCACGACGGCGGGTGCGGACATCGACACCGAGAGCCCGGTCACCCTGCGCAGCACGGAGATGTCGTCGATCGCCGCGCCTGAGGCATCCTGGAAGCCCCCCATGCCCTCCCACGACGTCGGAACCTCGCCACTGATCGCCACCACCGGCGTGCGGTCCGACATCGCCGCGGTCAGTGCGGTCACCATGTTCAGAATTCCCGGGCCGCCGATACCCATACACACGCCGAGCCCACCTGTGGCACGGGCGTATCCGTCGGCCATGTAGGCAGCGCCGCCCTCGAACGCGGCGACGATCGGCCGCACGCCCTCGGTGTTGGTCACTACCGGCATGAACGCATCGTTGAGCCCGCCGAGGTCGAGGAAGACATGATTGACGCCTTGATCACGCAAGGAACTGATCAGGTATTCAGTGACTTTCATGATCTGCGAATTTCATGATCTGCGAATTTCATGATTTGCGAATTTCATGATCTGCCCAGGCCACCCTCGTCACAGCTGATTGCGGACTTGCCTTCGGAAAAAGATGCTTCCACAGTTGGCTCGGGCCCCGCGCGGGAATGCAGAACACTGCGACGGGGATTCGATCGACCGCACGCACCGGGATCGTGAGATCTCCCAACCCACGCCGGCCGGCAGTGAAACGGAACCACCCCGCGGGATGTCCCGCGGGGTGGCTGCGTTGAGGGGACGCGTCAGCGAGCCACGTCGAACCGGTCGAGGTCCATCACCTTGGCCCACGCCGCGACGAAGTCGTTGACGAACTTCTGCTTGGCGTCGTCGGTGGCGTACACCTCGGCAACGGCCCGCAGTTGGGAGTTGGATCCGAATACCAGGTCCACCCGGCTTGCCGTCCACTTCTGCTTGCCAGTGGCGCGGTCGGTGCCGACGAAGGTGCCGTCGTCCGCGGAGGACGGGGCCCATTGGGTGCCCATGTCGAGCAGGTTGGTGAAGAAGTCGTTCGTCAGCCGTCCGGGAGTGTCGGTGAAGACTCCGTGGGCGGAGTCCTTGAAGTTGGCTCCGAGCACTCGCAGGCCGCCGATCAGAACCGTCATCTCCGGCGCCGACAGCGTCAGCAGGTTAGCCCGGTCCAGCAGCTGGAACTCCGCCGGGAGTTGCGCTGCCTTGCCGAGGTAGTTGCGGAAGCCGTCGGCCACCGGCTCCAGGTGGGCGAAGGACTCGACGTCGGTCGTTTCCTGGGTAGCGTCGCCGCGGCCCGGGGTGAACGGGACCGTGACGTCGAAGCCCGCGTCCTTGGCGGCCTTCTCCACCGCGGCCGCGCCGCCGAGCACGACGAGGTCGGCGAAGGAGACCCCGGTCGAGGACTTCTTCTGGATGTCCTCGAGCTTGCGCACCACCTGGGCCAACTCGTCGGGCTCGTTGGACTCCCAGCCGGCCTGCGGCTGGAGGCGGATGCGGCCGCCGTTGGCACCGCCGCGTTTGTCGCTGCCGCGGAACGAGGATGCGGCCTTCCACGCCGTCGACACGAGTTGCGGCACAGTTAGCCCCGAGGCGAGGATCGCCTCCTTCAACTCGGCGACGTCGGCCTCGCTGAGCTGGCTCTGTCCGGTCGGGACGATGTCCTGCCACAACAGCGTCTGCTTGGGAACCAGCGGGCCGATGTAGCGGGTAACCGGGCCCATGTCACGGTGGATCAGCTTGAACCACGCCTTGGCGAACTCGTCGGCGAGTTCGGCCGGGTGGTCCAGCCAGCGGCGGGTGATCTCGCCGTAGATCGGGTCGAACCGCATGGCGAGGTCGGTGGTCAGCATCGACGGGTGGGTCTTGCCGGTACCGAACGCCTCCGGCACCGAGTTGGCCCAACCGTTGTCCTTGGGCTTCCACTGGTGAGCGCCGGCGGGGCTGGTGGTGAGCTCCCACTCGTTTCCGTAGAGGATTTCCAGGAAGCTGTTGTCCCACTTGGTCGGGGTGTGGGTCCAGATGACCTCCAGGCCGCTGGTGGCGGCATCCTTGCCGACGCCGGTGCCGTTGCCGTTCTTCCATCCCAGACCCTGCTGGTCCATCGGGGCGGCCTCGGGCTCGCGGCCGACCAGCGCGGGGTTGCCGACGCCGTGGGTCTTGCCGAAGGTGTGCCCGCCGACGATCAGGGCCGCGGTCTCGATATCGTTCATCGCCATCCGGCCGAAGGTGTCGCGGATGTCGTAGGCGGCGGCCAGCGGGTCGGGGTTGCCGTCGGGGCCTTCGGGATTGACATAGATCAAGCCCATCTGCACGGCGGCCAGGGGATTCTCGAGGTCACGCTGGCCGCTGTAGCGCTTGTCGCCGCCAAGCCAGGTGTGCTCCGGGCCCCAGTAGACCTCCTGCGGCTCCCATTCGTCCTCGCGGCCGAACGCGAAACCGAAGGTGGTGAAGCCCATGTCCTCGAGGGCCACGTTGCCGGCGAACACGAGCAGGTCGGCCCAGGACAGCTTCTTGCCGTACTTCTGCTTCACCGGCCACAGCAGTCGGCGCGCCTTGTCCAGGTTGGCGTTGTCCGGCCAGCTGTTCAGCGGGGCGAACCGCTGCATCCCCTCGCCGGCACCGCCTCGCCCGTCCTGGACCCGGTAGGTGCCGGCGGCGTGCCAGGACATCCTGATGAAGAACGGTCCGTAGTGGCCGAAGTCGGCCGGCCACCACTCCTGGGAGGTCTTCATCACCTCGACGAGGTCGGCGCGGAGGGCGTCGACGTCGAGGGACTGGACCTCGGTGGCGTAGTCGAAGTCGGATCCCATCGGATTGATGACGTCCGGATTGTGCTGCAGGATCCTCAAGTTCGGCTGGTTGGGCCACCAGTCACGGTTGCCGCCGCCCTCGACCGGCGGCTTGATCACCGGGCACTGCGCGCCTGCCGCCCGCTCCTCGTGGAACCGGGCCAGGAGATTGGCGCGCAGTTCCGACTCGTCCATCGCGAGGATTTGTTCGTCGGTAATGGGTTGTTCGGCAGATTGTTCGTCAGCCACGAGGGTTCCTTCCGGGGTTGGGTTGGTGTGTCGAGCAGGCGGGGCATGTGCCCCAGTAGATGACTTCGGCTTCATCGAGTGTGAAGCCGTCGATGTCGGCACTCTCCGCCGGGGTCAGGCATGGGGCCTCGCCGACCGCGCAGTCGACGTCGCCGATCGCGCCGCAGGACCGACAGACGACGTGGTGGTGGTTGTCCACTCGGGACTCATAGCGGGCGACTGATCCCGAGGGTTGGATCCGTCGGACCAATCCGGCGGCGGTCAGGGCGTTGAGCACGTCGTAGATAGCCTGGCGGGACACCTCGGGGAGGGCATCCCGCACGGCACTGAGAATGGTGTCGGTGTCGGCGTGCGGGTGGCGGTGCACCGCTTCGAGCACGGCGATTCGGGGCCGGGTGACCCGAAGGCTGACATCCCGCAGTAGGGCGGGGTAGTCGGTGACCGGGTGCACGCCTCCATCCTGTCCAGTTTTCTTGACTGAGTCAAGATTGCGGAGGCGCTGGAGCGTGTTCGCCGCTTACTTTCTCTTGAACAGCTTGTTGCCCAGCCAGACCACCGGGTCGTACTTGCGGTCCACCACGCGCTCCTTGAGCGGAATCAGGGCGTTGTCGGTGATCTTGATGTGTTCCGGGCACACCTCGGTGCAGCACTTGGTGATGTTGCAGTAGCCCAGGCCGAACTCCTCCTGGGCCATGTCCTTGCGGTCCAGGGTGTCCAGCGGATGCATGTCGAGTTCGGCGGTGCGCATCAGGAAGCGCGGGCCGGCGAAGGCCTTCTTGTTCTCCTCGTGGTCACGCACCACGTGGCAGACGTTCTGGCACAGGAAGCACTCGATGCACTTGCGGAAC
>JAGQTV010000019.1 GCA_020438845.1 Mycobacterium sp.
GCAGCCCTCGAGCGCCTGCGCAGCCGCACAAGTGCGGCCTCTTGGCCTTGCTTCGGGTGGGGTTTACCGAGCCATCCCGGTCACCCGGGATGCTGGTGCGCTCTTACCGCACCGTTTCACCCTTACCATCGGGCCCGTGGGTCCGGCGGCGGTTTGCTTTCTGTGGCACTGTCCCGCGAGTCACCTCGGATTGCCGTTAGCAATCACCCTGCTCTGTGAAGTCCGGACTTTCCTCGATGCGCAGTGATCTCGCGATCACTGCGCGCCGCGGCCGCCCGGCCAACTCGTCCGCACCGCCAAACCTACTGCCCTAACGCTGAAAAACTCAACGGCACCCGCCCGGCGGGCTGCTGCTATGACGCTGCTAACACCGGCTTGAGAGCCTCGTCCAGCGCACCGGTCAAATAGGTCGCATATGTTTGCGTCAGGTGGGATGGATCTTGGAACACAATCTGTTCGTCGATTACCGGTTCGCATTGCTCGGCGCAGATCCACGGGCTAGTCGGGATGAAGAGACTGCCGACTATTTTGGCTGCCGCAGCCTCCTCGGCGGTCCGCTGCTCAGCATCGGCCAGTGGGGCGCTGCACCGTTGGACATTGTCGACATGAGCTGCCAGACAACGTGAATCGGAGTCGGGCCAGAACGGCAACGCACCGATGATGGCTGTGCGGGTATCGGGTCCGGCAAACTTCTTCAAGGTCGATACCCAACCATCCCGCAGTTGGTCGCCACGGGGAGGCTTACCATCGGCCAGGCGCCCTTGCACGCTGGTGGCGACTACCAAGTTCGGTCGAAGTTCCTGGATGGTGGAATACGCCCCAGCGCGGAACTCCTGGCACTCCGGGTAGACGCCGCCGTCTTGCTTGGCGTAATCGAGGTCCGGTGCGGGGCAGCCCCCCAGGCTGAACACCCGCAGTCGGTAGCCGTTCTTCGCGGCAACACCCTCCAGGGCAGCGGCCCACATCGTGGCGTGCGAGTCGCCGAAGATCACCATGAGTTTGGCGTTCGGGCTTTGATCGCCGTAGGCGCATGCCCCGAACCGCGTACTTGGTGGACTCTGCGGCTTGGGACGGCAATTGAATCCGTTTCGGGCGTCGGCGAATTCGGGCGACTTTTCCTTGGGACCGCTGTAGGCGGCGTTCTTCAGTGCTTGCATCGCGGCTGGGGGAAGCGTCTGTAAGTTGGTGGCCGCCTTCACAGCGGCGAGCACTTGCGCCGTTGTCGCGTAGGTCTTCAACGTCGGGGGCGAAGACTTCCCAGAGCTGAGCGGCGATGAGGTACCCCTCGACTCGCGCGGCTTCGACGGAGATTGCCCCTCGCCGCTATCCTTGGCCCCAGCGCACGCGGTCAACATCAATACCAAGACCGCGATCACGTGTGCGAGCTTCAAGGACACCTCCAGCTACAGGTTGGCGAACAAATCCCAGGTGCCGTAGTGGGTGGCGATGCACCACTGGGCAACCATAACAGTGCCGCCGATGAGAATGATCCCGAAGCCCAGCGTCAGTCCGGTTCGCCCGGCGAGGAACCGAGACCTTCGGACTGGGTTCTCGATAAACCGGTACGTCAGGACCGTCGCCATCAGTGCCGCCCCCAGCAGTCCGCTGGCCTGTGGTGCGCTGAGGGGCTCGCCAAGATATTCGCCGGCGATCACCAGCGGCGGCCAATGCCACAGATACAGCGAATAGGAGCGCGCACCGATCCACTGCATCGGTCGTATCGCCAAGGCCCGACCCACCCGAGTTGCGGGGTTCCCGCAGCCGGCGAAGATCAGCAATCCTGAACTCACTACAGGCAGCGCCACCACATATCCCGGAAACTCCATGCTGGAATCCAGCATGAACATGCTGGTCACAATGCCGATGAGGCCCACAGCCGCCAGGGTCTGCCATAGCCAATCGCTACCGATCCGGGTGATCACGGGGGCCCACACCGCCAGCAGTGCGCCAAGCGCAAGCTCCCATGCCCGGGTTAACGGGGAGAAGTATGCCCATGCCGCGTCGATCGGGGTCTGGACCATTGACCAGCCCAGCGAGGCGGCCACGACGATCCCGAGGATGACGCTCAGGGCGCCGCGATGCCGCGGCCCACGAGCGAGCAACACCATCGCCAGGAATAGGGCCGGCCACACGACGTAGAACTGCTCTTCGACACCGAGAGACCACATGTGCTGCAACGGCGACGGCGGTAGTTGCTGCCCGAAATAGTCGGTTTCGAGTAGGGCAAAGTGAATGTTCGCGACGAACGCGGCCGCCCACTTGCCGTCTTCGGCGACCTGATTGCCGGCGATGAATCCGAGCCAGTGAT
Source organism: Mycobacterium sp. (assembly GCA_020438845.1). Lineage (GTDB taxonomy): Bacteria > Actinomycetota > Actinomycetes > Mycobacteriales > Mycobacteriaceae > Mycobacterium. The sequence continues at coordinate 2,309 of JAGQTV010000019.1, forward strand.
AGGAAGCGGCGACGGTCGCGAGGATGACCAGTGTCGCTGCGGGCAGGATGCGCCGGACGCGGCGCGCATAGAACCGTGGGATGGAAATCCGGCCGAGCTTCGACTTCTCACGCAGCAACACACCGGTGATGACGAACCCCGAGATGACGAAAAACACGTCAACGCCGACAAATCCCCCGGTGAAAGGCGCGCCGAAGGCATGGAAAACCAGCACGAGGACCACCGCGACCGCGCGCATGCCCTCGATATCGGGGCGGAATGTCGAGCGCTGCTGGTTGGCGTTCGACTCGCTAACGACCACAGCCCCTCTCGCATCGCTGGCTTGTTTCCAACGGGGTCACGCGCCCGGCTATCTGCAGCGTGCGGTCACCAGCGCGCCGGGGAATCTTCGGAACTGCGTCGTTGGACGATCCAGCCACCCTTGCGATAGACGAGCCACCGCATCTCGATTGGACTCTGATCCCGGGGCATGTCGAAGACGTCCTGGCCGCTGACCCAGCCTTCGTACCAACTGGTGGGTGGCCAATTCTCGGGCGGCAGGTTGGCCTTCTCAAAGTCGTAGACCGACTCGTCGGAGACCAGGTCCAACGGCAGCAGCGCCGCGGCTTGAGCCACCTCCGGATAGGTGAAGATCGTCGTGTAGCACTGTTGGCCCAGTTCGCGGGCGGCGGCGTCGGGGATGTACCCGGTACGGGGCAGGAACACGTTGAAGACCAATAGCCCGCCCGGAGCCAGGCACTGCGAGGCCAGTTCGAACAAGCTGCGCAACTGCTCGACGCCGCGAAAATCGGACACGACTTCCGACAGCAGGATCATCTGGTAATCGCGGCGCAGGTCCTCTGGTCGGCTGGCGAACACGTCTCGTTGGATGACCCGGATGTTCAACGACTCGCGAGCCGCTTCGAGGCGAATGATCTCAGCGAACTTGTCGGTCATCTCGACCACATCCACCGGATGTCCGCGGCGCGCCAGCGGGAGAGCGTTGCGGCCGGTTCCACCGCCGATGTCGAGCACCGGAAAGGTGGCGGGATCCAGGGCCTGAGCCGCAAGCGCCCACACCCGCGCGTCCGGTTCGGTCCCGAACAGAGGTGGTTCGCGGGTCGCCACCCAGTTGTTGTAGGCGCCGTCGAGGGTTAGCCATTGGGCTTGGGCGTGGTAGTTCACCTGAAGTCCGTAGGGCGAGTCGTAGCTGATCACGACATCCGATCGCGGGGATGCCTGGAACGCCTCTTGCAGCTGACCTAACAGAACCTCGCGGAGGTGCGCCAATTCCTCATCGCTGAACTTCGCCCCGAGCGCGGAGAAGGTCTCGTCGCAGAGCGCGACGAATTCGTCGACCATGCCCGGCACAGCGGGAACCCGCATTTCGCCCTTGGTCACCGTCCGGCGCAACACCCGCCGGGTCATGGCCGTACGCACGGCCGGGTCAGTCGAACCTGCAACCATGTCCACTCCGCATATCTAGTCAGCACCGTCATCACCGGCGAGCTTGAGCGGAGTCTACGTGGCGGCCCGCTCCGGTCCGGTGCCCAGTACGCCGGGTATCGGCGAGAGCGCCCGCACGTACTCAGTCGGTCGCGAACGCGGCCGCAGCGTCACGGTTGAGGTCCACGTAGGCCTCCTCGCTGACGTCGAAGGCCACACCCTGAATCGTTCCGCCGGTGAACCTGCCCGGGTTGCGATACTGCTCGGAGACGTTGTCACCGCTGTCATAGCCCACGCAGAGTCCGTCACCGGACAGCGTGAACTTCCCGATCTGCGCGCGCATCGGCCCGGTGGCCACCGCCTTGCCGTCGACGTAGAGAGTTGTCGTCCCGAGGGATTCGCCGTACTGGCCGGCCTTCTCGCGCACGAACTCCATGCCCAGAGAGTGCTTGCCGGGGGTCAGCGGCTCGGAGGCGAAATCCTGCTCAGGTTTGATACCGAGGAAGTTGTAGACATAGTGCAGCCGTCCGTCCTTGATGAACAGAGTGTGGCCGCCGAAGCGCGATCCGTGGGCGAAGATGACGCCCTGCGGGTCCTCTGCCAGTTCGACATTGGCGATGACCTTGTAAGACCTACCCCGGATGCTGACCGCGACGCCTTCGGGCACCGGTGCGGTGTCGGGGTAGTAGATGTAGCGGGTCCGCGGCGGCTCGGCCTGGGGCCTCGGGCTGGTAAGTACTTCGGTGGCGGTCCGGTCATCGAGGGGCAGTACGAAATTGTTCTTGGCCTCCACGAACCAGGCATCGATGAGCTCTTTGAGCTTGTCGGGTTGCTGGTCGGCGAGGTTGGTCGACTCCGAACGGTCCTCCTCGACGTGGTAGAGCTCCCAGCGGTCCTGATCGAAGTGGCCCTTACCGCTGATCGGGGCGTGCAGCGCGGCGGCCTTCCAGCCGTCCTTCCAGATGCCCCGGGTGCCCAGCATCGCGTAGTACTGCTGTTCGCGCGTGGTGGGCGCCTTCGGGTCGTCGAAGCTGTACCGCATCGACACCCCGTTGAGCGGGTACTGCTTGACGCCGTTGTACTCCTTGGGCATTTCGAGCCCGGCGACGTCGAGGACGGTGGCCGCCACATCGGTGGCGTGGTGATACTGGCTGCGCACCTCGCCTTTGGCCTTGATCCCCTTGGGCCACGAAATGACCATGGGATCACACGTTCCCCCGGCGAACTGGCTGTACCGCTTGAACATCTGGAACGGGGTGGAGAAAGCCACCGCCCAGCCGGTCGGGTAGTGGTTGTAGGTGTCCGGGCTGCCCAGGGTGTTCAGGTACTTCATGTTCTCCGACAGCTCGTCGGGGTAGCCGTTGAAGAACTTGTTCTCGTTGACCGACCCGTTGGGCGAGCCCTCCCCGGAGGCGCCGTTGTCGGCGCAGTAGAACACGATGGTGTTCTCCAACTGGCCCGTTTTCTCCAGGTAGTCGATGATCCGGCCGACCTGGGCGTCGGTGTACTCCGAGAATCCGGCATACACCTCCGCCATCTTCGAGAACAGCTCCTTCTCCTCGGCGTTGAGCGTATTCCACGGCCGCACATCGTCATTGGCCACCGCAATGTCTTCGGGAAGCGGGTTGATCGGTGTCATCTTGGTGCCCTCGGGCAGCACGCCCTTTTCGATCATCCGCGGCAGCACCCACTCCCGGTAGGCCTCGTAGCCGTCATCGAACTTGCCCTTGTACTTGTCGATGTATTCCTGCGGAGCGTGGTGCGGGGCGTGATTGGCCCCTGGGCAGAACCACATGAACCACGGCTTGGACGGGTTCGAGGAGTTCTGGTCACGCAGCATCCGGATCGCGTTGTCGGCCAGATCCTTTGACAGGTGATAGCCCTCGTCAGGACCGTAGGGCTGCTCGATGAACCGGTTGTCCTCGACCAGATCGGGGAACCACTGGTTGGTCTCCCCGCCGAGGAACCCGTAGAACCGGTCGAAGCCCATCTGCAGCGGCCACTCCGACTTGCTGCCGCCGCTGGAGACGTCCTCCTCGGGCACGTTGTGGTTCTTGCCTATCCAGAACGTGCTGTAGCCGTTGTCCTGGAGCACCTGAGGGACCGGGGCGCACTGCGCCGGCAGCCGGGCCGCCGAACCCGGGAAACCGGTCGAGGCCTCGGTGATGGCCGAGAATCGATTGACATGGTGGTTGCGTCCGGTCAGAAAACAGGACCGGGTCGGCGAACACAGCGCGGTGGTGTGCCACTGGGAGTACATGACCCCGTTGTCGGCCAGTTTCTGCATGACCGGCATTTCGATCCGCCCACCGTACGGCGACCACGCCGCCAGACCGGTGTCGTCGTACAGCACCACAAGGATGTTCGGCGCACCCTCGGGGGCCTTCTTCAATTCGAAGGGCTTCCAGTCCTCCTTCGAATCGCGGACGTCCAGCTCGATCTTGCCGTCGAAACCCTCGTTGATGCCTGTTCCGTATGCGGGCGGACCGTCTCCGCCGGCCTTGCTCTCCTCCTTGGACCCGCAACTCACCGCGAGAGCACCTGCCGCGGCAGCCCCCAACCCGGCTCCCAGCACGGTTCGGCGGGAGAAGCCCTGCTTGGCGTGAGGGTCGAGAACGTCGAGATCGTTGGCGTGAGGTTGGGGCACGGGGTTCCTTTGCGGTCGGTGACGCGCTCTGACGCGGAGGTACTCGGCCTCAGTAAAGCAAAAGCCAAACGACCTCGTCGGCTGTTCGGGGGCTCCGCGGAAGAGTGACTATCGAAGATAGGACGTGTCGTTGACGAGCCGAACCGACGCCCCGCCGTCGGGGTAGAACTCCGCGATGCTCAGCGACGCGAGATCCAGGTGCAGCCGGTGCAGGATGGACGGCCCCGCCGCCAGCGCCAACCGCAGCAGCGACTTGATCGGAGTGACGTGGGACACCACCAACACGGTGGCTGCACCGTAGTCGGCGACTATGCGGTCGCGAGCCCGCCGCACCCGCACCGCGACCTCGTCGAAGCTCTCACCGCCAGGGGGTTGCAGGCTGGTGTCGCGCAGCCAGCGGCCATGAAGATCGGGGTGGCGGTCGGCGGCTTCCGGAAAAGTCAGGCCCTCCCACTCACCGAAGTCGGTCTCGATCAGGTCCTGGTCCACCGTCACCGGTAGGGCCAGCGCGTCGGCCGCGGCTTTCGCGGTGTCGTAGGCACGTTGTAACGGCGAACTAACCACCGCGGAGATGCCCCCCCGGCCGGCCAGGTAGCGAGCGGCGTCGGCCGCCTGCCGGCGGCCCGTTTCGGTGAGTTCGGGGTTGCCGCGGCCTGAGTAACGACGCTGGCGCGACAGCTCGGTCTGACCGTGTCGCAGCAGCAGCAAGCGGGTCGGGCCACCCCGGTTGCCGGTCCAGACGGACGGCGGTGAGGCCACGGCATGCGCCGGAGGATCGGCCACCCGCTGCTCAGCCCAGTCCGGGTCGGAAGCACCGTCCATCGCCTCGTTGGCCAACCGGTCGGCGTGTTTGTTCTTCTCCCGCGGAATCCAGCTGAAACTGATCGCATCGAAGGTCGACGCCAGCGCCCGCGCCTGCTGGTGCAATTCGGCCATGGCGGGGTGTTTGACCTTCCAGCGCCCGGCCATCTGCTCCACGACCAGCTTCGAATCCATCCGCACCGCCACCTCGTCGGCACCCAGTCGGCGGGCCTCCTCCAACCCGGCGATCAGCCCGCGGTACTCGGCGACGTTATTGGTGGTGTTCCCGATCTGCTGCTTGTGCTCGGCAAGCACGGTGGAGTGGTCGGCGGCCCACACGACGCACCCGAAACCAGCAGGTCCGGGATTGCCGCGTGAGCCGCCGTCGGCCTCGATGATGACTTTCACCGGCAGCGCTTTCAGGACCCGGTGACGCGAACCAGGATCGCCTGGCACTCCGGGCATCGCAGCACTTCGTCCTCGGGTGCGGCAGCGATGCGCGCCAGTTCGCCGCGATCCAGTTCGATGCGGCATGCACCGCAGCGCCGGCCCTGCAGGCGGCCGGCTCCAAGCCCCGAACTGCCGCGCTGCCGTTCATAGAGCGCAACCAGATCCGCGGGCAGACTTGCGGCCAGGTCGGCACGGCGGGCAGCCTTTTCGGCACGAGCCTGTTCGATCTCGACCAAAGCCTCGTCCCGGGCCCGCCCGACGGCGGCAAGGTCGCTTTCCATACCGTCGATGGCCGCCTGCTCACCGGCACGCTCGGAGTCGAGTTGCTCCCGGCGTTCCATCACCTCGAGCAATGTGTCCTCGAGGCTCGATTGGCGACGCTCCAGCGTGCCCAACTCGTGTTGAAGTTCGGCAAGCTGCTTGGGATCGCTGATCGAGCCCGAGTTCAACAGGCCCCGGTCACGGTCCTCTCGCAGGCGGACGGCGTCGACCTCCGACTCGAGTTTGGCCACCTGCGCCTCGACGTCCTCGAGGGCTATGGCGATGACCGCGAGGCGGTCGGCGGTCGTACGCTGCTGCGCCTGCACCTCGTCGTAGCGCTGCTGCTCGGCAAGGTGCGTTGCGCGGTGCGCGAGCCGGGCTAGCCCGGTGTCGAGCTCAGCCAATTCTAGCAGTGAATTCTGCTGTGCTGCTTCAGCTTTCATCTTCTTCTCTCGTGCATTGGATGTTCCATGGATCCGTCCGGAGTGGGCAGACTACGACTGGTAGCGCGTCACGGAAATGCGACCGCAGCACCTCGGCGGCCTGGGCACACCATGGGTATTCGCTCGCCCAATGGGCGACATCGACAAGTGCGGTTTCGCTGCCGCGACGGTGTTCGTCGGCGGGATGGTGGCGCAGGTCGGCGGTGACGTAGGCCTGCACACCCGCGCGGGTCGCCGCGCCAAGATACGAATCCCCCGAACCCCCACACACCGCCACGCGAGACACCCACGCATCCGGATCGCCGGCAGCCCGCACACCCCAACTCGTCTGCGGCAGAGCCGAGTTCACCCATCTCGCGAAGTCGGCGAAGCGTTGCGGTCGGGCAAGTCTGCCGATCCGGCCGATGCCGACGTCGACAGGCAGTGGGGCCAGGCTGATCACGTCGAACGCGGGTTCCTCATAGGGGTGGGCGGCACGCAGGGCCGCCAGAACGCGGGCCCGGATCCGGGCTGGAGCGATCACCTCGACACGGTCTTCGGTCACCCGTTCCACCGCGCCGACAGTTCCGACCGCCGGCAACGTTCCCGGCCGCGGCAGGAACTGGGCGGTGCCGGTCACGCTCCAACTCCAGTGCGAATAGTCCCCGATCTCTCCCGCACCGGCCTCGAACAGCGCCGTCCGCAAAGCTTCGGCATCGGAAACCGGAACGAAGACCACCCATTTGTCCAGCGCCGGGCCACGCGAGGCGGGGGCGAGCACTGCCTCCACGTCCAGTCCCAGCGTCTCGGCAAGGGCGTCGGACACACCGGGGGTGGCCGCGTCGGCGTTGGTGTGCGCGGTGAACAACGCCGCGCCGTTTCGGATCAGACGATGGATCAGCGCGCCCTTGGGCGTGCTCGCGGCGACGGTATCCACACCTCGGAGCAGGAGTGGATGGTGGGCAAGCAAAAGCCCGCGGGGCGCGACGGTGTCGACAACCGCGGCAGTGGCGTCCACGGCGACGGTCACCGACTCGACCGACTCGTCGGGGTCACCGCACACCAGGCCCACCGAATCCCAATCCTGCGCGAACGCCGGCGGGTAGGCAGTCTCCAGGGCCGCGATCACCTCGGACAGGCGCACCCCCCGTTCGCTCACCGCAGCGCCTCGGCGATGGCCGCAACCAGCACCGACCAGTCCGGCCGAACCGCGGCCCGCAGGTAACCCTCGCCCATGCCGAGGAACGTATCGCACCGGCGAACGGCAATCCCGTTGGCGTACAAATGCTTCCGCATCAGGTCAGCGTCCGGGACGGCGAAGAGTACAAACGGCGCTTCTCCCGGAACCACGTCGAGGCCCAAACCGGCCAGAGCGGCCGCCATCGCGGCCCTCGTGGTCAGCAACTCTTCGGCATCGGCCCGGGCCTGCGCCACCGCACGCGGGTGGCAGCACGCAGCGATCGCCTCCAGTTGCAATGTGCCCAGCGGCCAGTGCGGCCGTCCGGCCGACAGCCGGGCCAGTACACCCGGATCGCCCAGCGCGTAACCCACTCGCAGGCCGGGCAGCGCCCAGGTCTTGGTCAGGCTGCGCAACACCAGCACGTCCGGCAGACCCAGGTCAGCCACCGATTCCGGCTCGCCCGGCACGGCATCGGCGAATGCCTCGTCCACCACCACCAGACGCCCGGGCGCCCGCAGCGCGAGCACCGCCTCGCGGGGATGCAAGACACCGGTGGGGTTGGTCGGGTTTCCCACAACCACGAGGTCGGCGGAATCCGGGATCACTGCGCCGTCGTCCAGCCGGAACGGCGGCGGCAGAACCACGTGACACACCGCAACACCTGCAGTGGCCAGCACAGCTTCGGGTTCGGTGAAGGATGGGGCGATCAGGGCGGCTAGCTGTGGCTGCAGCGCGGGCAGCAGCGCGAAGCCCTCCGAACCGCCGGCCAGCAGCAGCACATGGTCCGCCGGCAGGCCGTGCCGCCGTGCCACCGCAGCGACTGCGGCCCGGTGGTCTCCCGGCCCGGGATAGCGGCCCAGCTCCGGCAGGCGAGCCGCAAGTCGTGCCACCAACCAGTCCGGCGGCCCGGGGCGGCGGACGTTGACGGCGAAGTCCAGCATCCCCGGCCCGGCGTCTGCCGGGACGGCCTGGTCTCCGTGGTAGCGCGAACCCGGGCGCGGCGTCGGGGCGGCGGCCTGCTCAGTCACCCGTAGAACAGTAGTGCGCGACAATGTTCGACAATGGTCGAGTGACGTTCCCAGCCGATCATCCCCGGGCCCAGTTGGTGATCTTCGATCTCGACGGCACGATCACCGATTCCGCGCCGGGCGTTGTCGCCAGCTTCCGGCATGCTCTGAGCGCCGTCGGCGCCCAGGCGCCCGACGGCGATCTGGCCGCCCTCGCAGTCGGTCCGCCCATGCACAAGAGCCTGGCGGCGCTGGGTCTCGGTGAGCACACCGACGAGGCGATCGCGGCCTATCGTGCCGACTACACCAGCCGCGGGTGGGCCATGAACGCGCTGTTCGACGGAATCGCCGAACTGCTCGCCGACCTGCGCACCGCAGGCGTGCGACTGGCGGTGGCGACCTCCAAGGCGGAGCCCATCGCCCGGCAGATCCTCGACCATTTCGGCGTTATCGAGCACTTCGAGGTGATCGCCGGGGCCAGCCTGGACGGCGCCCGGTCGGCCAAAACCGACGTGCTGGCCCACGCCCTGGCGCAACTGCACCCACTGCCGGAGACCGTCGTCATGGTGGGCGACCGCTCCCATGACGTCGAAGGCGCGGCCGAGCACGGCATCCCCACCCTGGTGGCCGGGTGGGGCTACGGCGCGACCGACGTCATCGACTACGACGCCACCGTCGCATACGTGGCGACGGTCGACGAACTCCGCGGGGTGCTCGGTGTCTGACACTCGGCCGCCTGACACTCGGCCGCCTGACACTCGGCCGCCTGACACTGGGCCGCTGCACGTCACCTTCGTCTGCACCGGCAACATCTGCCGCTCGGCGATGGCCGAGAAGATGTTCGCCCACCAGATCGAGCAACGCGGCCTGTCCGAACTGATCCGGGTCACCAGCGCCGGAACCGCGGGCTGGCATGTCGGCTCCGGGGCCGACGAACGCGCGGTGCGGGTCCTGCGCGAGCGCGGTTACCCGGCCGGACACAGCGCCGCGGCTGTCGGGGCCGACCACCTCTCAGCCGACATGGTCGTGGCACTGGGCCGCAATCACTTCCGGATCCTCGAAGATCTGGGCGTGGATCGGGAGCGATTGCGAATGCTGCGGTCATTCGACCCGCGCTCCGCGGCCCATGCAGCCGACGTCGAAGATCCTTACTACGGCGGGCCGGCAGACTTCGTGGTCACCTTCGAGGTGATCGAAGCAGCCTTGCCCGGTCTTCATGCCTGGGTGGACGAGAGGCTGGCCCGCTGATGCGCCGCTGGGCGTTTCTGCTGCGACCGGGCTGGATCGCCCTGGCTCTGGTCGTCGCGGCGTTCGCTTACCTGGCCTTCACTGTGCTGGCGCCGTGGCAACTCGGCAAGAACGCCAGGACGTCCAAAGAGAACCAGCAGATCGAGGCGTCCCTGTCGGCCGCCCCTGTGCCAGTGACATCCTTTCTGCCGCAGCAGGATTCGTCAGCTCCTGAAGCGCAGTGGCGACAGGTGACCGCCACCGGCCGGTATCTTCCGGCCGGCCAGGTGCTGGCTCGGCTGCGGGTGGTCGACGGCGCGCCCGCCTACGACGTGTTGACCCCTTTTGCTGTCCAGGGCGGGCCCACCGTGCTGGTCGACCGCGGCTACGTCCGTCCGGAGCAGGGCAACAAGGTGCCCCCCATCGCGAGCCCACCGGACGGGACGGTGACGATCACCGCGCGGCTGCGCGATTCCGAAACCGCCCCCACCACCGACAGGAAGCCGTTCACCGAGAGCGGGTTCTTGCAGGTGTACGCCATTGACACAACCCAGGTGGCAGCGCTGACCCATGTGCCGTTGACGGGTTCCTACCTCCAGTTGGTTGACGGCCAGCCCGGTGGACTGGGTGTTCTGGCGCTGCCTAATCTCGACGCCGGACCGTTCCTGTCCTACGGAATCCAGTGGATCGCCTTCGGCATCCTGGCCCCAATAGGGTTGGGGTACTTCGTATTCGCCGAGATTCGGACACGCCGCCGGGAGGCGGCCACCGGGCGGCAGGTCGCCGAAAAGCCCGCCGAACAGCTCACCGTCGAAGAGAAACTCTCCGATCGGTACGGCCGGCGGCGCTGATCGCCACCGCGGCCGTCAACGCACCAAGCTGTACCAGCCGAGACAACCGCACCGCCCGGCGCAGATCCGACACACCTGGGCGTACCCCGTCACCCAGTGTGGGACGATTCTCCAACTCATGCCGATACTGGGTCGGGCCGCCGAGGCGCACCCCGAGGGCGCCGGCGAACGCGGCCTCCACAACTCCGGCGTTCGGGCTGGGGTGGCGCCCCGCGTCGCGCCACCAGGCCCGCAGCGCACCGACCGGCGAGCCCCCTATCAACGGCGCACACACCACTGTGATGGCCGCCGTGGCACGGGCGGCCGCGAAGTTGACGAGGTCATCCAGTCGGGCTGCAGCCCAACCGAATCGGTGGTAACGCGGGGAACGATTGCCCACCATCGCATCGAGGGTGTTGATGCCCCGGTAGACCAGCACCCCCGGCACCCCTGCACAGGCAGCCCACAGCAGCGGTGCCACCTGCGCGTCGGAGGTGTTCTCTGCCACCGATTCGCAGGCGGCCCGGACCAGTCCGTCGCTGTCCAGCGCAGCCGGGTCACGCCCGCACAGCGATGGCAGCAGTTGCCTGGCACCCGCGATATCACCAGCCTCGAGCAGGTCAGCCATCCCTGCACCGGTGCGTGCCAGCGTCGTACCGCCGAGCGCCACCCAGGTGGCCGCCGCGGTCAGGGCCACCAATCCCGGCCCGCGCCCGGCGGCGCGCTGCCCCAGCACACCGACGCCGGCCAGTCCACCGATGAGCACCGCAGTGTGCACTGTTCCCGCAGCGCGACCATCCCGGTAGATCAGCGCCTCGCCGACGGCCGCACACCTGCCGAATCCGGCCACCGGGTGACCCCGCTGCGGGTCGCCGAAGAGAACGTCGGCCAGGTAACCGACGACGATCCCAGCCAGCCGCGACCACCTGAGGTCAGCCATCCCGGCAGCGTCTCACGTCCGGGGACTTCCGAAACCGCGGGTACCACTTCTGGCACTCCGGGCGGGACTGGGGCTTATTCGCGACTGCCTTCGGTGGAAGGCCGGATCGTGAGACGATAGCGGGGATACCGCCAGTCGGAATCGGCATTTGCTGGGGGTGAGCGGGATGAGCACACCGGCGCAGGTAGGTCGGCTCAGTGGTGTGGCGCTGGCCGTGGGGATCGGGGTTCTCTCCTGCGGTGGCACCGGGCTCGCGTGGGCCGATCCGGATCCATCGGTGTCGGCGGACGGGAGGGGACGGGTTGTCGCCACCAGGTCCGTTTCGCCTGCCACTGTCCCGCGTTCGTGGGCGGGACGAAACCCACGCTCCGCGGCCTCGGCCGGGGTCCCGGCACCGAAGATTCCGGCCAAGTCAGCTTCCCGTCGGGCACCGGAGGTCGGAGCGGGCACATCCGCCGCCGGCGGCGCCCACGCCCGTGCGGCGGCCCGGAACTCCGGGTTCTTCGCAGGCCTGGCCGCGTTCTTCAACAACCAGACACCGAGGCTGAGCCCGAGCCAAGGTGCGCAAACCCCCGCAGGTGTGGTCACCGGCGCGCTCAACGCGGTCGATCCCGACAGTGACCAGCTGACCTTTGCGGTCACCTCACAGGCTGCACACGGCACAGCGACGGTCTCCGCCGACGGCTCCTGGACCTATGTCCCGGCTCCGAGCGTGGCCCTTACCGGGGTTACCGACTCGTTCGAGGTGACCGTCAGCGACGCAGCGAGCGGTTTCGCCCTCCACGGCCTGGCCGGGCTGGTCCACCTGCTCAGCTTCGGACTGATCGGACGCCGCGGAGACTCCAGCAGCGCCACCGTCGTCGTGGCGGTCGCACCGTTCGACGCCGTCAACACTCCCCCAACCGGCAGGCCCACCATCGCCGGCATCGACCCGGTCACCGGGGTGGTCAGCGGTTCCGTCAACGGCAGCGACCCCGACGGTGACAGTCTCAGCTACGCCGTTACCGTCAGCCCGGCCAAAGGCGCCGTGATCCTTTCCGCGGTGGGCGCTTTCACCTACACGCCCACTCCGGAGGCCCGCACCGCCGCCGGGGCCCCGGACGCCACGGCTGCCGATCGCAGCGACATCTTCACCGTCACCGTCACCGACGGCCGGGGCGGCAGCGCGGCTGTGGGAGTTCCAGTGAGCATCTCCCCCGTCGCGCAGTCACCGGATTCGGATTACCGGCAGGACATGCGCGCGTTCGTTATCGACATCGCCCGGCAGGCCCGTCTGGTCAACCCGGCCTTCATCGTCATTCCGCAGAACGGCCAGGAGTTGATCACCCAGAACGGCGAGGCGGACGGTCCCCTTGCCGTCGCATACGCCGCGGCCATCGACGGTCAGGGACGCGAAGACCTCTTCTACGGCTACACCTTCGACAACGTGGCCACACCCGCCGCGGAGCGCAACTACATGCTGGAGTTCCTCGACCGCGAGGAGGCCGCGGGTGTGCAGGTTCTGGTGACCGACTACGCGTCATCCGCGGCGAAAGTCGACAACTCCTACGCCCAGAACGCGGCGCACGGCTTCATTTCATTCGCCGCCAATCACCGTGACCTTGACACGATCCCGCCCCGGCCGGCCGAACCGGTCGGCGTCAATTCCGACGACATAGCGAACCTCGCGCAGGCGCGGAACTTCCTCTACGTGCTCGACCCCGGCCGGTTCCAATCCCAAGCCGGCTACCTCGACGCCTTGGCTTCGACCAACTACGACGTCCTGATCATCGATGCGTTCTATGACGACCAGGCACTTACCGCAGCGGAAGTGGCGGCGCTGCAGACGAAAGCCAACGGCGGCCGCCGATTGGTGATCGCCTACATGAGCATCGGAGAGGCTGAGGACTACCGCTACTACTGGCAGGCGGGCTGGCGGCCGGGTTCACCGTCCTGGCTCGATAGCGAGAATCCGGACTGGGCTGGAAACTACAAGGTTCGCTACTGGGAACAGGGGTGGCAGGACATCATCCTCAGCGGTCCTGATGCCTACCTCAATCGCATCACCGCTGCCGGATTCGACGGCGTCTACCTCGACCTCATCGATGCTTTCGAGTACTTCGAATAGGTCACGTCCGCAGCGCTGGTCAAGGTGGGACGGAACGCGTCGTCAGCGAGTACCGTGTTGACGCTTGGTCATGTGATCGAAAGAGATGAGGCCTCGATGAACAGTGTTGATGCCAGACCATTCCGGCGGCGCACCGCAGCGCTGGCAGCGGCGGCCGCGATCTCGCTGTGGCCCGTTTTCACTTCGATTCCGGTCAGTGGCGCAGAGCCGTACGGGGACGACGACGGTGGAAGCAGTTACAGCGACGACGGCGGCAGCTACGGCGGCGGCGAAGAAGGCACCGCCCCCGAGGACGCCGGCAGCTACGGCGGCGGCGAAGAAGGCGGCACTCCCGAGGACGGCGGCAGCTACGGCGGCGGCGAAGAAGGCACCGCCCCCGAGGACGCCGGCAGTTACGGCGGCGGCGAGGAGGGCGGCACTCCCGAGGGCGGCGGCAGCTACGGCGGCGGCGAAGAAGGCACCGCCCCCGAGGACGCCGGCCAAGAACCTACCGGGGACACCGGCTACGGCGGGGGCACGGAGGGTACCGACCACGGCGGAGGCACGGAAGGTACCGAGCACGGCGGAGGCAACGAAGGCACCGAGCAGGGCGGCCAACCCAGCGGGGACACCGGCTACGGCGGGGGCAACGAAGGCAGCGGGCACGGTGGGCAACCGACTGGCGAGACCGGCTACGGCGTCGGCGATCATCTGGGTGAGAGCGGCATCATGCAGCCGACCGAGTTGGAGGCTCCGCAGTCGGATGTGACCGCAGTTGCCCGGTCACGTGCGGTTGAGGTCAGTTCCAGCGCGGCTTCCTCCGAGGAGATCACCAACTACCTGGAGTCGATCGAGTCGACGTCCACCCTCTTCACGGTGAGCAATGCAATGACGTTGAGCAGCCCGGTATCGCAGTGGAATTCCCGCTGGATCCGGTATGACCGCAACTACCGTCCGGTGTTCGTCAACCCGTATGCGAATCCGATGCAGGTGTTGTACCAGTACGGCGGGAAGACTCAGAGCTTCACCGTGGCACCGCGGCAGAAAGCCGCGCTGAACGTGCCCGACCCGGGCGTCTACAGTTTCACCGCCTTCACCCGTCCTCCGTCGGGTCCGGTCTCCAACGTCTCGGTGGGCAGTTTCTCCGGTGGCGGATACCTGCCGCAACCAGGGCAGACACCACCCCAGAAACCATCGGCCTTACAAACCGTCACAAAGCCGATTGTCCAAGTGAAATTCGCCCAGGGCACTTCCGATCCGTTCCGGGTTAATTCGGTGGTTGATCTCGGCAAGGACGCTGCGGTCAACGGGGCCACCAAGGTTCTCATCGACGGCGAGATCCCAGCATGGGGAGAATGGTCGAAGAGCAGCGCCGGCGAGGCGCAGTTCAACATCACTCAAACCCAGTTGCTGCCAGGCCTCAAGCCCCCAGGGCAAGATCCCTTGCCGGGATACAAGGTGAAGCTGGCCGCAGCATCGCACTCCACGTCCTGGTATGAGAGCAGCCGGGCCCACGTCATCGGAGCCTCTGTAGCAGCTGGCGTGTTGGCACTAGCGGCAGTGGCATTGTTCCTGATCAGACGCCGTCGGACTGAAGAGTAGCCCCACGGGGTCACTTGAGATAGGGGTCCAACAGCGTGCTCCACGCCTTGCGTAGTTTGGCGTATTCATCTGCGCAGCCGTCGGCACGGTCCTCGGGCAGCAGACCGTCGGTGATAAGTCCTTCGCTGTGGGACGGGTCAGCACCGTAGGCCCAACACTCGAAGTTGTACATGCGCGCTTTGTCTGGGGAATGCACGTCGGCCAGGGCGCTGTCGTCAACCTGGTCGCCGTTTTCTGCGCTGGACTCCCGGTACCAGCGGGCGGTGTCGATGATGGCGTCGACATAGTCGCCGTCGATGGTGCCGTCAGCATTGGGCCGCAAAAGGAGAAAGGCAGAGACCTGGTCAGCGGCGTCTTCCTCGCGCCCCGTGGCGGGTAGATCGTAGACGTCGATCACCATGTGGCCGACCTCGTGATAGAAGGACTCCAACGCCGTATTGAAGGCACTCTTCCCGGGGTCTGCGTCACCGAGCTTGGAAAAGATATCCAGGCTGTTGGTCACATCCTCGTAGCACAGGGTGATCGCTTTGTCGTCCGAGCTCCAGTAGTCGTTGGCCTCACCGCATTGGGTGCCTTTGATGGGGATGTCGTACGGGAGTTTTAGCGTGTCGTTGATGTCGTCGGCAAGCTGAGGTAGGAGGTTGTCGTCCTCCATGGCCTGACGTCCCTTCACCGCCTCGGGGGTGGTGGCGTCCTCGTAGACCACCGTCATCTTGCCTGGCCAATCGCCGTCGGAGGGATCGCCGTCCGGCTTGCCGTTGCCATTGACATCGGCGGGTTGGGCGGGGTCGGCCTGCGATGCCGAGCTGACCTCAGCCGTCGTCGGACCCGACTGCCCTTGGGGTGGCTGGTTGTGCGCGCATCCGGTGACCAGCAGCGCTGCCGTTGCAGCGGCGCCGACCAAAGTTGTCATTGGGCTCATCGCCACGCTCGACCTCTTCACGACAGACCCGTACTTTCACCGGTGTTGGCCGAATCATAGAAGGCACACCCTCAACCCGCTGAACCACGGGACTGGTCAGAAGACGACGGTCTGATTGCCGAACCGGACCACCCGGTCCTCACAGTGCCAGCGCACCGCGCGGGTCAGCACCGCGCGTTCGACGTCGGCGCCGAGACGAATCAGGTCCTCGACGTCGTGGCGGTGGTCCACCCGCACCACGTCCTGCTCGATGATGGGACCCTCATCGAGGTCTTCGGTGACGTAATGCGCTGTGGCACCGACGAGTTTGACTCCCCGCTGTTTGGCTCGCCGATACGGTGCGGCACCGATGAAGGCCGGCAGGAACGAATGATGGATGTTGATCAGCGGGCTACCAACCCCGTCGAGGAAGCGTGGGGTCAGGATCTGCATGTACCGGGCCAGGACCACCAGGTCGACGTTGCCCCGCAGTAGGTCGAGTTGGCGCTGCTCGGCCTGGTCCCGGATGTCCCGGGTGGCAGGAATGTGAATGAACGGCACGCCGAACGGGCGGACCTGGTCGGCTAGATCCGGGTGGTTGGCGATAACCATCACCACCGACATGTCCAGTTCCCCGCGCCGATTTCGCCAGAGCAGGTCAAGCAGACAGTGATCCTCGGTGGATGCCATCAGGGCGACCCGCTTGGGTTTCGCTGCTTCGCTCAGCCGGTAGTCGATGGCGAACGGTTCAGCGACCTGCAGCCTGAAATCGCGCTCGAGGTCATCTCGCGCAGCAGCAAGCCCGGGAAGGTGGAAGATGGTGCGCTGCATGAAGGTTCCACCGGTCTGCCGAGTGGAATGCTGGTCCAGGGAGACGATGTTCGCCCCGGCCTGGGCCAGGAATGTCGTGATCGCGGCCACCAGCCCCGGGCGGTCGTCGCAGCGCAACAGTAGCCGGCCAATGTCCTTGACCGGCAGTGCAATTGGCCCCGGAGGATACTCGCCGCCAGCAGGGTTCGCCCCAGCAGACGTTGCCATAGCCCATTCTCCCAACGTGACCCGCGGCATCCCGCCTGTCGGGCAAGTGGACGGTAGTTTACGTCCTTCCCGGCCTGATGCCCCCACTCCCCCGCGGATTCCCCCGGGTTGACGGTTCATTTCGGCACCCAGGCATGGAAAAATCTGTGCATGACTATTGAGGTCAAATTCGCCGGCTCGCCCGTGGAATATCGCGAAGGCCAGGGCGACTGGTTCGAATTCCTACCGCAAGGAGTACTCGCACTCCACTTCGGCGACAGTGGAAAGGCGACAGAGTATTACTCGCCGGGCGTCTGGGAGTGGGTGTGCTCCAAGCAACCGCCCGGCCCAATTGCACCGACGTCCGAACTCTGCTGACACCCCGGGGTGATCCAGACCTCCCCTGGAGTTGTGCCACACTTGCGGTGGCAGTGACCTTCCGGGCATCTCCGAAGGTCTTGCGACCTCAGGTGAGAGCATTTTCCTCGTTCAGAACCCCCACCGCGAAATCAGACTTAGGCCAGAGATGACGATTGAAACCACCGGTAGCCCGGCCGCCGAAACTACCGCCCAGAAGATCGGCCGCATGGCGCTGGGCTTGTTCATGACCTTCGCAGGAATCGGTCACGTCACCTTCGCCCGCGAGGAGTTCCGGGCACAGGTACCAACCTGGGTGCCGGGATCCCCTGATGTCACGGTTCTTGCATCGGGGGCCGTTGAGATCGCCCTGGGTGCCTCAATGATCGTGTTGACGAAACGGCGCGCGGTTGTCGGATTGCTGCTCGCGGCGTTCTTCGTTGCGGTCTTCCCGGGCAACATCGCCCAGTTCGTGAACCACCGTGACGCGTTCGGCCTCAACAGCGACCGCGCGCGGTTCGTAAGACTGCTCTTCCAACCGGTATTGATCGCCTGGGCACTGTGGTCGACAGGAGCCTGGCGAGCCCTCCGTCGGGCATCCTGAATCGCTGCGCACACGGCTGCTAAGGTCACCCCGGATGAGTTCCCGCATGGCGCGAAAGACCACGTTCGTTGCGTCGCTGGCGATTGCAGCCGGGATGGTGTGCGAACTCCCGCCGAGCCAAGCCGCCGGGGACCCGTGCCCGGACGTCGAGGTCATCTTCGCTCGCGGTACCGGGGAACCCGCAGGTCTGGGCAGGGTGGGCCAGGCGTTCGTCGACGCGCTGGAACCTCGACTGGGCGGACGCACCGTCGCCGCCTATGCAGTGGACTACCCGGCCAGCTTCGATTTTCTGATGGCCGCGGAAGGTGCCGACAACGCAGCTGCCGAGATTGCGGCGATGGCCAGCAGGTGTCGGGACACCCGGCTTGTCCTGGGCGGCTATTCCCAAGGAGCGGCTTTGGTTGACATGCTCGCCGGCGTGCCACCACTGGGGGACGTGGTCGGAGACATCGGCTCGGCTCCTTACCTTGCCACACCGTTCGCCGACAAGGTCACTGCCGCAGCGGTATTCGGCAATCCCTCCGCCCGCTTCGGCACACCGCTGTCCACCACCGGGCTGTTCGAGGGCAGAGCGATCGACCTGTGCAACCCAGGAGATCCGATCTGCTCGCCGACGGGCGAGACCATGTCCGCCCACGAGAACTACGAGTTCCCGCCTTACCTCGACGAAGCCGTCGGATTCGTTGCGCGACTTCTTGTTTAGTCTGCCCAATTAGGCCCAACGGGCGGGAACCGGTAGGCATCTTCGCCCGATCGTGTATTCGCCGCGCCGCCTACCGTCCGGCCCAGTCCTCACCGGAGCATGGCGGTGGCGGCTTCGGTGATCGCACCTTCCAGCTGCGGCAAGGTGGCCGGGGTTCCCGCACGCACCTCACGGCCGACCAATTCGGTGATTCCTCCCACCAGAGCCAGATAATGCGCGTCTGGGCGTGCCCGCCCGCTCCCGTACCGGCAATCGATTTGCTTCATCAGCGCGGCGAAACCGTCGAGGTATTTGTCGCGCGCTTCAACCCCTCGCGGGCCCGCCGCCGCCAACTCCAACACCCAGGCCCGGGTGTGGTCGGGCTCCTCTGCACACCGTTGCAGGTATGCCCGGCTGATAGCCCGCAAAACCGCTTCCAGCGAGGGCTCACCCACCTCAGCCATGGCCACGGTGACGCATTCCATGATCAACTCACGACCCGCCTCAATCGCTGCCAGGAAGCAGTCCAGTTTGCCGTCGAACTCTCGGTACATCACGGTGCGCGACACCCTGGCCCGCCCGACGATGTCGGTGATCGCTGTTGCCTGGTAGCCCTTTTCGGCGACCGCGGAGATCACCGCCCGAAGCAAGCGCTCGCGCTGGAGAGCGTTGACGTCGGATCGATCCAGGCTGGCCCGTCCGCGGGGAAGACCGGGAGCGGCCTTGGGGAACGCGCCCGACAGTGTGCTCACCCCCGGGACACTACGCCACCTCCGGACACGGCTTGATTTCAAAAGTACGTCATCGTACTATTGATTCGGTCCCGCTAACCCGCCCTTATACAGGAGCCCCCGTGAGCACTGCTACTCCGACGACATGCCCAGTCACAACGCTCAGTTCCCTGCCCCGCCCGAGGAATGCCGCGACCGCCTGGGCCAGGCTGTTCCTCGCGCCCGAAGCGGCACGGCAGGCGTTGACCGGGCTGGGGCCGCGGTTCGTGCTCGATGTACCGCTCATGCCGACGATGTTGTGGACCTCCTGCCCCGACGATGTGCGAGCCGTGTTCCAGGACAAGACCCGGGCGTTGTCGTTCGGCACCGCGCTGCGCCGGCTGGCGCCACACGAGATCGTCTTCGGCGACCGGATCATGACGTGGTGGGCCAGCGATAACCACACCGAGGTTCGCCGGGCCGTCGCACCGGCGTTCATGGGCAAAGCACTGCAGGGGTACCAGCCGGCGATGGAGGAAGTGGCCCGGCGCATGACGCGCGAGTTGCCCACGGGCACACCCATCGAGTTTCACTCCTACGCGCGGACGATGGCGCGCGAAGTGATCATGTCAGTCGTCTTCGGGGTCACCGAACCGCAGCGCCGGGCTCAGTTGTCGGACTACATGGACAAACTCGACCGCCTGATCGGATCGAGGGGAATGGCGCTGCGCTATGCCGCGGCCATGGTGTCCCGCGGACGTTGGCTGCCGTTTCCCACGCTCGATCGGGTGCTGCGCGGCCTCGATCGAGTCACCCACGACGAGATCGCCGCTCGCCGCGCGGGATCCGACACCGATCGCAGCGACTGCCTGGCGGTCTTCCTGAGGATTCAAGAGTCCCACGAGCGCAGCCTGATGGACGACGAGATGATCGCCGGGTTTCAGCGTCTGCTCTTGGTTGCCGGAAACGACACCACCGCCGCGACGCTGTCCTGGGTGATCGAGCGGTTGGCGCGCCACCCGCAGGTGCTGGCCCGACTCGAGGAAAGCGTGGCCGCCGGCGAGGACACGTACCTCGACGCAGTGATCACCGAAACCCTGCGACTGCGGCCAACAGTTCCGTTCACCGCGCGCATGGTCAACCGTGACGTCGTCCTCAACGACACCTACCTGCCCCGGGGCTCGATGGTGTGGCTGTACATCAACGCCATTCATCGCAGCCCGGATCTCTACGACGCGCCCGAGGAGTTCCGTCCCGAACGATTCCTCGGGACGACGCCAGATCCCTACCACTGGTTGCCCTTCGGCGGTGGCATCAATCGATGCCTGGGTGCGCACATGGCACAGTTCGAGATGCGGGTGCTGCTTCGCACCATCCTGCAGGAGTTGACGGTGGTCCCCGAAACGTCGCCCGGCGAAAGCCAGCAGGCTCAGACCGTGCTACTGCTGCCTAGGAAGCGTGCCACCGTGATGCTGGGCAAGCACACCGATCGGCCCGCACAATCATGAGCGCCAAGACCGTCCGGGTGGTGGTCGACCCTGAACTCTGCATGGGATCGGGTACCTGCATCACCGTGGCCCCGGGCTTCTTCGACATCGGCGAAGACGGCTTCGCCGAGCCGCTCAGGCCGGTCAGCGAAGCCAATGAACAACTCAGCAAGGCGGTGTCCCGATGCCCGATGGCCGCGATCAGCGTTACGGAGCAACCGGACTGAGCTGGGTCGCAAAGCCAGGTCCACGCATGCGTTCTGACCTGGTGGGCGCGGAGGGTTTCGACCCCCGTGGTGTGTAACGAGGCCGGGAAGTCGGTTTGGTGGTTCGCACGTTCGACCCGCCTGAGCCTCAACCCACCCACCGCTGATAAGCGGCGAGGCCGCTTCCGCTGCCCACTAACCCAACGAACTGACTAGCATTTCTCAGCATGCCAAGGGCACATGTGATGGAGCAGTCGCGCGCAATACCTATCGACGTCGACACCGCCTTCGCACGGACATTGCCGATGTCCCCGGTGACCATTTTCCAGCGGTACGGCCCAATTAGAGGGATAAAAGCCATTCGAGACCAAACCGGGGACTGGACCACGGTAGGGCGAACCCGCACAGTGGTCCTGAGTGTAGGCAGCACGCACGAGGAACTGACTGTTGTCGACGCTCCGAATGTTTTTCGGTATCGCCTCTCGAGGCTCACCGGTCCACTGGGGCCCCTGCTCGACCATGTGGACGGGGAATTCTTGTTCACTCCCATCGGCACCGGCACCAACGTGACCTGGCGTTGGACCGTGCATCTGAAATCAACAGCCGCAGATCTGGCAATGCCTCCGTTCGCGACACTGTGGCGCGGATTCGCCCGACAGGGCTTAGAAAGACTCTCCGCCGAACTCCTCCGCTGACCGGCTGGTAGGCGACGGCGTCGAGCCGGTTTACTGAGTCAGTCGTGCTGTCGTCCGGCGACCGCTTGGTGGCCGCACACGAGGACGGCGCACCGCGGCCCTGCGGCGGCGCTGTCGATCCACTCCGAAGCCACGGCCGATGCACTACGCGAGGCGGGCGCGTCGCCGTTCGCCTGACACGACGGCGGCCGGAATCAACCTAGCAAGTTGGTGGCAACTTGGGCCTGTCCGCAGAGGCGTTCGCACTGCACGATATGCCTTTGAACTGCAATAACTTCGGTGGGCGCGGAGGGTTTCGAACCCCCGACCGCTGGTGTGTAAAACCAGAGCTCTACCACTGAGCTACACGCCCGTGCCCGGGCAGGCTACCTGGCGGGCGTCCGGGTTGTGAAATCAGGCCTTCAGCTGCGCCAGGGCGTCGATCCACACTTTCTGGTCGCGTGCCTCGCCGGGCTGCTTGCACTCGGCGAACCGGACGATCCCGTCCCGGTCGATGACGAAGGTTCCCCGGTTCGGAAAACCGGCGTCGGTGTTGAGCACCCCGTAGGTCTGGGCAACCGCCCCGTGCGGCCAGAAGTCGGACAACACCGGGAAAGTGAAACCGCTTTCGGTGGCCCAGATCTTGTGGGTCGGCGGCGCACCCACCGAGACAGCCAGCGTGGCCGTCTCGTCGTTGTCGTAATCGGGCAGGTGGTCCCGAACCTCGTCAAGCTCGCCCTGACAGATACCGGTGAACGCCAAGGGGAAGAACACCAACAGCACGTTCTTGCGACCGCGAAAGTCGCTCAGGCTCACCAGCTGGCCGTTCTGGTCCTTGAGGGTGAAGTCGGGCGCCTCGCTACCGACGGCCAACGTCATGAATGCCTCCCCGCTGCCTTCGATTTCGGCTGCACCAGCCGACTACCACTCCAGGCACCGAGATTGGCAGACGAGGTCTGCATCAGCCCGGCCGTCGGGGCGGACTCAGCAATCTCCGCCGGCCGTACATGGCCCGGTTTGCCGGTCTTGGGTGTCAGCACCCAGATGATTCCGTCCTCGGCCAACGGAGCGATAGCATCCATCAACCGATCCACCAGGTCACCGTCGTCGTTGCGCCACCACAGCAGCACGACGTCGACCACCTCGTCGGAGTCCTCGTCGAGCAGCTCGCTGCCGCACGCTTCCTCGACGTCGGCGCGGATGTCGTCGTCGGAGTCTTGGTCCCAGCCCAACTCCTGGACGATCTGATCCTGGTGGATGCCCAGCCTCTGGGCATAGTTGCGACCGCTGTCATCCGCGGCGACCACCGTCGGGTTCTCCCTTCTCTTCCCTGACATGACTGTCCGGCTTGATCGTTTATCGTCGCACGATTCGCGCGTCTATTTGTAGGTCGCGTCACACAAACGCAAAGCCTTGGACCGGGCGTCGTTGAGCCGACCGATCACTTGATTGAATTGCCGTGGGGGCGCGTGGCTGGTGATCGCGTCTGCGGTCGTGTGGGCATTGTCCACCCAGGCTGCGAATGCGTCTTTGAGATCTTCCGGCACGATGTCTTCGACGCTGCTCTCCACCGCATCGGCACTCTGTTCCAGTGCGTCGACCGCTGGACCCTCGGTAGTGGCGATGTCGCCGCCCTCCCGGTTGAAGGCGTTGACATAGGAATTGACCGCATCGATCGCGTCAGAGCTTGTGGTCGCCAACGTCTCGCACGTGTTATGCACGGCCTGCGTGGTCAGAGAAGCCTGCCGCTCCGACTCACGCGCGCTGGAACTGGCCACCGATTGGGACGACGACACCGAAATCGAGGTGCGGTAGGCCGGCGCGTCGGAGGCGTTGACGGTCGCATCACCCCCTGTGACGGAGGTGCAGCCGACGGCAGTCAGGGCCAGCGACGCCAGCAGAGCGCAGCCGCCGGCCAGCGGGCCACCGAACCCTCCGAACAAGCGAAGCCGGCGAGGACTTCTGATCAGCACACCGGCAGACGTTACCGGGTCGAAGCCACCTTGACTGTTTCAGTCCCGGGCGAAGCGGCAATTTTCATCGGAGGCCTTGTGACGCACTCTGCGCCGCGAGGGACGCGAGTGGGGCACGATAGGGCCACATGCTTTGACACGAGTCACCTAGGAGCGGAAGTTGACTACGGAGTTCGCGAGCGCCGACCGGCCACATCGCCCTGTGAGCCCGCAGAGCACCATGAGCCCGAACGAATCCGACCGAGTGCGGGTCATCCGCGAGGGCGTGGCCTCCTACCTGCCCGACATCGATCCCGAAGAGACCAGCGAGTGGTTGGAGTCCTTCGACGACCTGTTGGAACGGTCCGGACCGGCTCGGGCCCGCTATCTCATGCTGCGCATGCTCGAACGGGCCGGCGAGCAGCGCGTGGCGATTCCCGCCTTGACTTCTACCGACTACGTCAACACCATTCCCACCGAACTGGAGCCCTGGTTCCCCGGCGACGAGGACGTTGAGCGCCGCTACCGCCGCTGGATCCGATGGAACGCCGCAATCATGGTCCACCGCGCCCAACGTCCCGGAGTAGGCGTCGGCGGTCACATTTCCACCTACGCCTCGTCGGCCTCGCTCTACGAGGTCGGCTTCAACCACTTCTTTCGCGGCATGTCTCATCCCGGCGGTGGTGACCAGGTCTTCATTCAGGGCCACGCGTCGCCGGGAATCTATGCCAGGGCATTCCTGGAAGGACGCCTGTCCGCCGATCAGCTTGATGGCTTCCGCCAGGAGCACAGCCATCCCGGTGGTGGCCTGCCGTCCTATCCGCATCCACGGCTGATGCCGGACTTCTGGCAGTTCCCGACGGTGTCGATGGGACTAGGTCCGATGAACGCGATCTTCCAGGCGAGGTTCAACCACTACCTGCACGACCGCGGTATGAAAGACACCTCCCAACAGCACGTCTGGGCGTTTCTCGGCGACGGTGAGATGGACGAGCCGGAAAGCCGCGGACTGATCCAGGTGGCGGCCAACGAGGCCCTGGACAACCTGACCTTCGTCATCAACTGCAACCTGCAGCGGCTCGACGGCCCGGTGCGCGGGAACGGCAAGATCATCCAGGAACTCGAATCGTTCTTCCGTGGCGCCGGGTGGAACGTCATCAAGGTCGTGTGGGGCAGAGAGTGGGACGCCTTGCTGCAAGCCGACAAGGACGGAGCGTTGGTGAACCTGATGAACACCACGCCGGACGGCGATTTCCAGACCTATCGGGCCAACGACGGCGCCTACGTGCGGGATCATTTCTTCGGCCGCGACCCACGCACCAAGGCGTTGGTGGCTCGCATCTCCGACAAGGACATCTGGAGCCTCAAGCGCGGCGGGCACGACTACCGGAAGATCTACTCCGCGTACCGGGCGGCCGTGGAGCACAAGGGCCAGCCCACGGTGATCCTTGCCAAGACGATCAAGGGCTACACCCTCGGTGCGCACTTCCAAGGCCGGAACGCCACTCACCAGATGAAGAAGCTGACGCTGGAGGACCTCAAGGGCTTCCGCGACGCGATCCGGATTCCGATCAGCGACGCACAACTCGAGGAGAACCCCTACCTGCCGCCGTACTACCACCCGGGTCCCGAAGCCCCGGAAATCCGCTACCTGCTCGACCGGCGCACCGCTCTGGGCGGCTTCGTCCCGGCCCGCCGCACAAAGTCCCGCGCGTTGACGTTGCCGCCGAGCGATATCTACGCGCCGCTCAAACACGGCTCCGGGCACCAGGCGGTGGCGACCACGATGGCAACAGTCCGGGTATTCAAGGAGCTATTGCGCGACAGCAACATCGGCAAGCGCATCGTGCCGATCATCCCGGATGAGGCCCGCACCTTCGGCATGGACTCATGGTTTCCGACGCTGAAGATCTACAACCGCAACGGCCAGCTCTACACCGCCGTGGACGCACAGCTCATGCTGGCCTACAAGGAGAGCGAAACCGGCCAAATCCTGCACGAGGGCATCAACGAAGCGGGTTCCACCGCCTCGTTCACCGCAGTCGGGACGTCGTATGCCACCCACAACGAACCGATGATCCCGATCTACATCTTCTATTCGATGTTCGGCTTCCAGCGCACCGGAGACGGCTTCTGGGCGGCCGCCGACCAGATGGCCAGGGGCTTCGTGCTGGGCGCGACTGCCGGGCGTACCACACTGACCGGTGAAGGCCTGCAGCACGCCGACGGACACTCGCTGCTGTTGGCGTCGACCAATCCGGCGGTGGTGACCTACGACCCGGCATTCGCCTACGAAATCGCCTACATCGTGGAGAGTGGTCTGCGCCGTATGTTCGGCGAGAACCCCGAGAACGTCTTCTTCTACGTCACCATCTACAACGAGCCCTATCCCCAGCCCGCCGAGCCCGCAGACGTCGACGTCGACGGCCTGTTACGAGGGATGTACCGGTTCCGCGCGGCCACCGCGCAGCGCACCAACGTCGCCCAGATCCTGGCCTCGGGGGTGTCGATGCCCGAGGCCCTTCGCGCCGCCGACCTGTTGGCCGAGCGCTGGGACGTCGCCGCCGACGTGTGGTCGGTGACCAGCTGGGGCGAGTTGAACCGCGACGGACTCGCCGTGGAAAAGCAGCTGCTGCGGCACCCCGAACTGGAAGCACCGACGCCGTATGTCACCCAGGTGCTGAAAAAGACGGCCGGACCTGCGGTTGCGGTGTCGGACTGGATGCGCGCGGTGCCGGAACAGATTCGGCCCTGGGTACCCAACACGTACGTGACCCTGGGCACCGACGGGTTCGGCTTCTCCGATACCCGGCCCGCGGCCAGGCGCTACTTCAACACCGATGCCGAGTCGGTGGTTGTGGCCGTGCTCGAGGCGCTGGCCCGTGACGGGGAGATCGACCCGGCGGTGCCTGTTGCGGCGGCCCGGGAGTACCAGATCGATGACGTTCTGGCGGCTCCGGAGCAGACTTCGGATCCCGGAGTCGCGTAGCCGACGACATCAGGCCCGGAGTCGCGTAGCCGAGTCGACGATGCCGCCGAGGGACGAGGCGGTTGAGGAGCGAGGCAATCGGGCGAGCCGAGTCGACGATGCCGCCGAGGGACGAGGCGGTTGAGGAGCGAGGCAATCGGGCGAGCCGAGTCGACGATGCCGCCGAGGGACGAGGCGGTTGAGGAGCCAGGCAATTCGGCCAGCCGACGACCGATTTAGCATTTTCTGCCAAAGTGCGGCGTAGCTTTTAGAGGTGCCCGACAGTCCGCGCTTTGACTTGACGCACTCCCCGCTGGAGCTTCTCGAGAACGTCCCCGAGTCGACCCTGCGCAGACTCAAGCAGTATTCCGGGCGCCTGGCCACCGAAGCTGTGCACGCCATGCAGGAGCGCCTGCCGTTCTTCAACGGTCTGGAGGCCTCGCAGCGGGCCAGCGTGCAGTTGGTCGTGCAAGCGGCGGTGGTGAACTTCGTCGAGTGGATGCGCGACCCGACCAGCCAGGTGGGCTACACGGCGCAGGCCTTTGAGCTGGTCCCACAAGATCTGACTCGCAAGATCGCGCTGGCCCAGACCGTCGACATGGTTCGGGTGACCATGGAGTTCTTCGAGGAAGTAGTCCCGCTGGCCGCACGTAATGACGAGCAGCTGACCGCCTTGCGGGTGGGAATCCTGCGGTACAGCCGGGATCTGGCCTTCTCAGCTGCCGCCGCCTATGCCGACGCCGCCGAGGCGCGCGGCTCGTGGGACAGCCGAATGGAAGCCAGCGTGGTGGACGCGGTGGTCCGCGGCGACACCGGACCGGAGCTGCTGTCCCGGGCAGCGGCCCTGAACTGGGACACCACCGCGCCGGCGACCGTGGTCGTGGGGACGCCCGCAGTCGGTCGGGAGGATCTGGCCGGCGAGCGGGTTCGGGAGCTGGCAGTGGAGCACAATCGCGCCGCTCTGGCCGACGTGCACGGCACCTGGCTCATCGTGATCATCTCTGGACCGCTGTCCCCTACCGACCGGTTCTTCAACGACCTGCTGTCGACGTTCTCGCCAGGGCCGGTGGTCATCGGCCCCAGCGCCCCGATGCTGACCGGCGCGCACCACAGCGCCGCCGAGGCCATCGCCGGGATGAACGCCGTGGTCGGCTGGACAGGAGCCCCCAGACCCGTGCTGGCCCGGGAATTGCTGCCGGAACGCGCCCTGCTGGGCGACGCCTCAGCGGTCTCTGCTCTCTACAACGACGTCACCCGGCCACTGGCCGACGCCGGGCCGGCCCTGTCGGAGACCCTCGATGCCTTTCTCGACAGCGGCGGAGCTATCGAGGCGTGCGCCCGAAAACTGTTCGTTCATCCAAATACGGTTCGCTACCGCCTCAAGCGGATCGCCGACTTCACGGGCCGCGACCCAACCGTGCCCCGAGACGCCTACGTACTGCGGGTTGCCACCACAGTGGGTAGGTTGGCATACCCGACCGTGTCGCCAATCACGTCGCCGCCTCAGTTCGCGGCGCGATATCCCTGACGTGGCATTGCGTCGTCGATTTGTAGGGGTTCCACAAAAACATAAGATAAGGTTCATAATGTCTTACACCTCGAAATTAAGCGTTCACAGTGTTCTCTTAGAGATGTGATTGCCCTGCTAGCGCCCGGACAAGGGGCGCAGACTCCCGGCATGCTCGCCGACTGGCTCGAGCTGCCCGGTGCCACTGAGCAGATCACCCGTTGGTCGGAGATCAGCGGGCTGGATCTGGCCCGGCTGGGCACGACTGCGACCGCCGAGGACATCACCGATACCGCCGTCACCCAGCCGCTGGTCGTGGCGACCACCCTGCTGGCCCACGCCGAACTGACCAAGCGCGGACTGCCGGCTTTGGCCCCCGGGAAGACCGTCGTCGCGGGCCATTCAGTTGGCGAGATAGCCGCCTACGCGATCGCCGGAGTCATCTGCCCCGACGACGCAGTCAAACTGGCCGCTGTCCGCGGCTCCGAGATGGCCAAGGCCTGCGCCGTCGAGCCCACCGGAATGTCGGCGGTGCTCGGTGGGGACGAGGCCGAGGTGCTGGCCCGGCTGGAAGCCCTCGAACTGGTCCCCGCTAACCGCAACGCTGCAGGCCAGATCGTCGCAGCAGGCTCGGTGACAGCTTTGGAGAAGCTGGCCGAGGATCCGCCGGCCAAGGCCCGAGTACGCCAACTGGCCACCGCCGGCGCCTTCCACACCCACTACATGGCCTCGGCAATGGACGGCTATGCAACCGCCGCCGCGGAGATCGCCGTAAACGACCCGATCACCACGCTGCTGTCCAATGTCGACGGCCAGCCAGTGACCTCGGGCCAGGACGCGATGGACAAACTCGTCGCGCAAATGACCCGTCCCGTGCGCTGGGATCTCTGCAACCAGACCATGGGGAAGCTGGGTATCACTGCGATCGTCGAGTTCCCGCCTGCGGGCACTCTGACCGGGATCGCCAAACGAGAACTTCGGGGAGTCGCGACGCGTGCCGTCAAGACACCCGCAGATCTGGACGGGCTGGCTGAGTTTTAGCCCGCCCGACCAGCAGATAACCGCATAGACGCACGATTTATGCAGTGAATCGAAACGAAAACCGACACATTACGAAGGGAGCACAACGTGCCCGCCAGTCAGGAAGAAATCATCGCCGGTCTCGCTGAGATCATCGAAGAGGTCACCGGTATCGAGCCGTCCGAGGTCACCCCGGAGAAGTCCTTCGTCGACGACTTGGACATCGACTCGCTGTCGATGGTGGAGATCGCGGTTCAGACCGAGGACAAGTACGGCGTGAAGATCCCCGACGAGGACTTGGCCGGACTGCGCACCGTCGGTGACGTCGTGGCCTACATCCAGAAGCTCGAGGAAGAGAACCCCGAGGCTGCCGCAGCCCTGCGTGAGAAGTTCGGTTCGGACAAGTGACCAGACCTTCCACTGCTAACGGCGGTTTTCCGAACGTCGTGGTGACCGCCGTCGAGGCGACCACGGCCCTCGGCGCAGACATCGACAGCACGTGGAAGGCCCTACTGGCCGGCGAAAGCGGGATCCGGGTACTTGAGGACGAGTTCGTCACCAAGTGGGACCTTCCGGTGCGGATCGGCGGACACCTCGTCGACCCGGTCGACGACCACATGGGTCGGCTGGACATGCGACGGATGTCGTACGTCCAGCGCATGTCGAAGTACCTCGGCAGGCGCATGTGGGACTCCGCGGGTCAGCCGGAGGTCGACCCGGACCGCTTCGCCGTCGTGATCGGCACCGGTCTGGGCGGCGGCGAGAAGATCGTCGAAACCTACGACCTGATGAATGAAGGCGGTCCCCGCAAGGTGTCACCGCTGGCCGTTCAGATGATCATGCCCAACGGCGCGGCGGCGGTCGTCGGCCTGGATCTCGGGGCTCGCGCCGGGGTTATCACCCCGGTTTCAGCGTGCTCGTCGGGATCGGAGGCCATCGCCCACGCCTGGCGTCAGATCGTCATGGGTGACGCTGACATCGCCGTCTGCGGCGGCGTCGAGGGCATGATCGAGGCGCTGCCCATCGCGGCGTTCTCGATGATGCGCGCGATGTCCACCCGTAACGACGAGCCGGAGCGAGCATCGCGGCCGTTCGACAAGGACCGCGACGGGTTCGTGTTCGGCGAAGCCGGCGCGCTGATGATCATCGAGACCGAGGAGCACGCCAAGGCCCGCGGCGCCCAGCCGCTGGCTCGGCTGATGGGTGCCGGCATCACGTCGGACGCCTACCACATGGTGGCTCCGGCGCCGGATGGCCTTCGGGCCGGGCAGGCTATGAAGCGCTCGCTGGAATTGGCCGGTCTATCCGCCAAGGACATCGATCACGTCAACGCCCACGCAACGGCCACACCGATCGGCGACACCGCGGAGGCCAACGCCATCCGGGTCGCCGGCGTGGAGCACGCCCCGGTGTACGCGCCCAAGTCGGCGCTGGGTCACTCCATCGGCGCAGTCGGTGCACTGGAATCGATCCTCACCGTGCTCTCCCTGCGTGACGGGGTCATCCCCCCCACGCTGAACTACGAGACGCCGGATCCGGAGATCGACCTCGACGTCGTCGCTGGTGAACCTCGCTACGGCGACTACCAATACGCAATCAACAACTCGTTCGGCTTCGGCGGACACAACGTGGCGCTCGCCTTCGGGCGCTACTGAGCTGGGAGAAGGGCCCGACTGCACCGATGGCACAGCTGACAACAGGAAACGGTCTGCCGAACGTCGTCGTCACCGGCATCGCCATGACGACGGCGCTCGCGACCGACGCTGAGAACACCTGGAAGAAGCTCCTCGACGGACAATCCGGTATTCGGAAACTCGAGGATCCGTTCATCGAGGAGTACGACCTGCCGGTCCGCATCGGCGGCCATCTTCTGGAGGAATTCGACAGCCAACTCGACAAGGTTGAGAACCGGCGGTTGTCTTACCTGCAGAAGATGGCGAAGGTCCTGGGCCGGCGGGTGTGGGCGGACGCCGGCTCCCCGGAGGTCGACACACGTCGGCTAGCGGTGTCGGTCGGCACCGGTCTGGGTTCGGCCGAGGAACTGGTCTTTGCCTACGACGGCATGCGCCAGCGTGGCCTTCGCGCGGTGTCGCCGCTCGTGGTGCAGATGTACATGCCCAACGGTGCGGCTGCCACCATCGGCTTGGAGCGCGGCGCCAAAGCCGGCGTGTGCACGGCCATTTCGGCGTGCGCGTCCGGATCGGAGGCCATCGCCAACGCCTGGCGCAACATCGTCTACGGCGAGGCCGACATGGCGATCTGCGGCGGCGTGGAGACCAAGATCGAAGCAGTCCCGATCGCCGGGTTCGCCCAGATGCGCATCGTGCTGTCCAACACCAATGACGATCCGCCCGGTGCCTGCCGCCCGTTCGACCGGGATCGCAACGGCTTCGTCTTCGGCGAGGCGGGCGCACTGATGGTCATCGAGACCGAGGAGCACGCCAAGGCCCGCGGCGCCAATATCCTGGCCCGCATCATGGGGGCGTCGGTCACCTCCGACGGCTTCCACATGGTGGCTCCCGATCCCAACGGCGAGCAGGCCGGCCAGGCCATCACCCGGGCGGTGCAGCTGGCGGGGCTGAAGCCAACCGACATCGATCACATCAACGCCCACGCCACCGGAACTTCGGTCGGCGATGTCGCAGAGGGCAAAGCCATCAACAACGCGATGGGCGGCCATCGGCCGGCGGTCTACGCGCCGAAGTCGGCGCTGGGACACTCCGTGGGTGCGGTCGGCGCGGTGGAGTCGATCCTCACCGTCATGGCGTTGCGCGACGGAGTGATTCCGCCGACGCTCAACCTCAGGAATCTCGACCCCGAGATCGACCTCGACGTCGTGGCCGGCGAGCCTCGGCAGGGTGACTACCAGTTCGCGGTGAACAACTCGTTCGGGTTCGGCGGGCACAACGTCGCAATCGCATTTGGAAAGTACTGACAGGCGCCAATTTGGCGCTCGGCGCAGCATGAGGAGGTTTGGATGACGATCATGGCCCCTGAGACAGTCGGCGAATCGCTCGACCCTCGCGACCCACTGCTGCGGTTGAGGACGTTCTTCGACGACGACAGCGTGGAGTTGCTCCACGAACGGGACCGCTCTGGGGTGCTCGCTGCGGTTGGCACCGTCAATGGTGTGCGCACCATCGCCTTCTGCACCGACGGCACCGTGATGGGCGGTGCGATGGGCGTGGAGGGCTGTCAGCACATCGTCAACGCCTACGACCTGGCCATCGAGGAGCACAGCCCGATCGTCGGCATCTGGCACTCCGGCGGGGCCCGACTGGCTGAGGGCGTGCGCGCCCTACATGCCGTAGGTCTGGTGTTCGAGGCAATGATCCGTGCCTCCGGCCACATCCCGCAGATCTCGGTGGTGGTCGGGTTCGCCGCAGGCGGCGCGGCCTACGGGCCGGCACTGACCGACGTCGTCATCATGGCGCCGGAGGGCCGGGTATTCGTCACGGGGCCTGACATCGTGCGCAGCGTGACCGGCGAGGACGTCGACATGGAGTCCCTCGGCGGTCCCGACACCCACCATAAGAAGTCCGGTGTGTGTCACATCGTGGCCGACGACGAACTCGACGCCTACGCCCGCGGACGGCGGCTAGTCGGCTATTTCTGCCAGCAGGGCCATTTCGACCGCACCAAGGCCGAAGCCGGCGACGTCGACCTCCATGCCCTGCTGCCGGAATCCGCGCGGCGCGCCTACGACGTTCACCCACTGGTCGACGCTCTGCTGGACTCCGACTCCCCGTTCGAGGAGTTTCAGGCCAAGTGGGCCCCGTCGATGGTGGTGGGCCTGGGCCGCCTCTCCGGACGTACCGTCGGCGTGCTGGCCAACAACCCGCTGCGCCTGGGTGGCTGCCTGAACTCCGAAAGTGCCGAGAAGGCAGCGCGTTTCGTGCGTCTATGCAACGCCTTCGGCGTTCCGTTGGTGGTCATCGTCGACGTCCCCGGCTACCTGCCCGGCGTCGACCAGGAGTGGGGTGGCGTGGTTCGCCGGGGCGCCAAATTGCTGCACGCTTTCGGCGAGTCATCGGTCCCCCGCGTCACACTGGTCACCCGGAAGATCTACGGCGGGGCCTACATCGCGATGAACTCCCGCTCGCTGGGCGCCACCAAGGTGTTCGCCTGGCCGGACGCCGAGGTCGCGGTGATGGGGGCCAAGGCCGCCGTCGGCATTCTGCACAAGAAGAAACTGGCCGCAGCGCCCGAGGCCGAACGTGAGGCCCTGCACGAGGAGTTGGCGGCAGAACACGAGCGCATCGCGGGCGGCGTGGACAGCGCCATCGAAATCGGCGTGGTGGACGAGAAGATCGATCCCGCCCACACCCGCAGCAAGCTGACGCAGGCCTTGGCCGAAGCCCCACACCGCCGCGGTCGCCACAAGAACATCCCGCTGTAGCCCGCCCCCTGTGCGCCCAAACCAACAAACGGGCGCAAAAGGCCGAGTAGATCAAGCCATTTCGTCGATCTCGCGTCAGAGAGTAGATGCGAGGAACTCCTCAGCGGCGACGGTCCCGGCGCCCGCGGTCCGCGTGCCTTCTTGAAAAATGTCTATACAACAGAGGCGGCCGGGCTGATCGACGTACAGTGATTGTCCGCGTCCGCTTTTCCGATGGAACCTTTCCAGCGCCACCGCAAGGGAGCCCTCATGATCAAGGAACTTCTCGGTGGCGCCGCCGTGGCGGGCGCGCTTCTGAGCGTCGCTGCGGGTCCTGCCTCGGCTGCCCCGCCAAACTGCGTCGGCGACGAACCCACTGACGGCAGGACAGGGGCCCCCTGTGGCGTCCAATTGGGCGATGCTCCTGACTCCGATGGTGTGGGGGTTGCTGGTGGCGGTGGCATATCGGACGTCGGCAACAACGACCCCGGCTACGGCAACGGCGGCAACGCCGGCTCAGGCAACAACGACCCCGGCTTCGGCAACGGCGGCAACGCCGGCTCAGGCAACAACAACCCCGGCTTCGGCAACGGCGGCAACGCCGGCTCAGGCAACAACAACCCCGGCTACGGCAACGGCGGCAACGCCGGCTCAGGCAACAACAACCCCGGCTCCAGCAGCGGCGGCAACGCCGGCTCCGGCAGCAACGGACCAGGGTAAGAGTCCGGTGGCTCGCAACTGCGGGGCCACAGAGCAGCCACACGGAACGAGCCAGAGGGCGCCGGACGGTGATCAGAACCTGTCAATGAGGTGCGGAGCGTAGCGCGGCAAGCAGCAGGATTTGGTTAGTAGCCGTCTTCAGACTGTGCCGTCATTCGAGATCGCGCCCAGGCCGAATCATCCAGAGCCCCATAGTGACCGGAAGTCGAGCGGTGGTCGTCATCGGGGAGGACCCTCAACAGGGGGAACCGCATGTGCAATTTTGGAGCCGATCGGTCGATGGGCAAGTCTCAGTGCCGAAAATGTGCAGACGATCGAGCATGGTGTGGCTACCAGCGCAGTCAGCGACCACGAAGGAGCGTCATCCGATGAACGATGATCCCAGGAGCGACGTCATCAATCGTCAGTACGAGCGGTGGGTCTACCCGGAGCCAATTACCGACATCCCGGCGTGGTTGGACAACAACTGGCAGTGGTTTGACCCGTCGCACGCATCCCCCATCCTCTGGCCCGACCGAGGCCACAAGCCAGAAATGGACATCCTGATCGCCGGTTGTGGCACCAGTCAGGCTGCGGTGTTCGCCTTCACCAACCCGGACGCCAAGGTCGTCGGTGTCGACATCAGCCAGGCATCGCTGGATCATCAACGATTCCTGAAGGACAAGTACGGCTTGGACAACCTGGAACTGCACCTGTTGCCAATAGAGGAATTGCCCAAGCTGGGGCGTCGATTCGATCTGGTGGTGTCGACTGGAGTGCTGATGGTTACGGCCGATCCGCTGGCAGGCATGAAGGCGCTCGCCGAGTGCGTGCGCCAGGACGGGGCTGTCGCCATCATGGTGTATTCCAAGTACGGCCGATTCGGAGTGACGTTGCTGCAGTCGGTGTTTCGGGATCTTGGGCTGGGCCAGACCGAGGAATCGGTGGGCATGGTGCGCCTGGCGACATCGCTACTGGGGGCTGATCATCCAGCACGGAGCTACATCAAGATCGCGCCTGACCTGACGTACGACGCCGGCTTGGTTGACACGTTCCTGATCGAGCGCGAACTCACCTACAGCGTGGACGAATGTCTGGAACTGATCGAGGGGGCCGGCCTCGTCTTCCAGACCTGGCTGCTGAATTCGCCATATTATGCGCACGAGTTGGTCGGCGGCCCCAACGAGTTCTACTCAGCCATCAACGCGTTACCCGAGGCCAAACAGTGGTCGGTCATGGATCGATTCCGGGCCACCAACGGTTGCCACTTCTTCGTCGCGTGTCGGCCGGACCGACCGAAGAAGAGCTACAGCATCGACTTCGCAAGCGCCGAGGCGTTGAATTACGTACCGCTCTTCCGGCATAACTGCGGGTTGGAGGGCAATCAAGCATTTCGCCCCGGTTATCGTTTGGCCCTCTCCCCCGATCAGGTAGAACTGATCGGCCATCTCGACGGCTCGCGCAGCATTCGGCAGATCGCGGACAGGGCCGCGGGCCGAAACGGAGTGCTCACCCACGACTACGCCCGGCGGTTCTTCGAGGCGTTGTGGCGGCTTGATTTTGTGTCGGCGACCTTCGGTGGATCGTCTGGAGCGCAGTAGCCGTGGTGCGAGACTCGGAACTTCAGGCAGGCCCGTCGATCTCGCGTCAGCGGGTGGAGGCGAGCAACTCCTCGGCGGCCGCAAGGGCCCGCTGGCGGTCCGCGGCGACCAACCCAATCCGGGTACGACGGTCCAGAATGTCGCCGGCGTCCAGCGCACCCTCGTGAGTGACGGCGAACTCGAACTCGGCGCGAGTGACGTCGATGCCGTCGGCCACGGGGTCCGCCGGGCGCGCGCAGTGCGCTGAGCCGACGACGCCGGGCGCCTCGGCACCGTAACGAGCCACCAGCGACGCGGGCAGCTCACCGGTGGCCGACGCCGTCACCCCGGGATTGCCCGGCGCCCCAACGAGCGGCAGGTCACGGGTGCGGCACGGCGTCCCACCGAGACCGCGGGCCGCCACCGCACGATCGAGGACATCCTCGGCCATGAGCCGGTACTCGGTGAGTTTGCCGCCGACGATGCTGAATAACCCGGAGTCGGACTCCAGCACGGCGTGCTCCCGCGAAAGATCCGAGGTCCTTCCCTCTCCCGCGTCGATCAGCGGCCTCAGACCGGCATACGCCCCTGCGACATCTGCTGGTGTCAGCGTCGTCTGCAATGCGGTGTTGACGGTGTCGAGCAGGAAGGTGATCTCCTCCGGGCTCGGCTCGGGAACGTCCGGAATGGGTCCTGGGGCCTCTTCGTCGGTGAGACCCAGGTATACCCGGCCCAACTGTTCGGGCATCGCGAACACGAAGCGGTTGGTCTCCCCCGGGATCGGAACAGTCAGTGCTGCAGTGGGATTGCCGAAGGCCGCCGAATCGAAGACCAAGTGGGTACCGCGGCTCGGACGCAACTTGATCGACGAATCCACCTCGGCGGCCCAGACACCGGTCGCATTGATCACCGCCCGTGACCGCAGGTCTAACGACTCCCCCGTCAGCTCATCGGTCAGCCGCACCGAGGTCCCGGTCGCCGCCGATGCGCCGACTCGGGTCAGAATTCGAGCACCCTGCTGGGCGGCGGTTCGGGCCACCGCGACCACCAGTCGGGCGTCATCGATCAGCTGGCCGTCGTAGGCCAGCAGCCCTCCGTCGAGGCCGTCGCGTCGCACCGTCGGCGACATGGCCACGGCTTCCGCTGCGCTGATGCGCCGCGGTCGCGGCAGGATCGAGGACTTGGTGCCGGCCATCGCGCGCAAACCGTCACCGGCCAGGAAGCCGACCCGCACCAGGCCACGCTGGAACCGGCTCATCGCGGGCAGCAGCGGAACCAGTTGGGCCATCGGCTTGACCAGGTGAGGTGCGTTGCGGGACATCAAGATTCCCCGCTCGACGGCACTGCGGCGGGCAATGCCGACGTTGCCGGTGGCGAGGTAGCGCAGGCCGCCGTGGACCAGTTTTGAACTCCACCGACTGGTGCCGAAAGCGAGGTCGTGCTTCTCCACCAGTGCGACGGACAACCCACGACTGGCAGCGTCGAGGGCGATTCCGACGCCGGTGATCCCGCCGCCTATGACGACGACGTCCACCTCACCCCCCTCGGCGAGGGCGGCGAGGTCTGCGGTGCGCCGGCAGGCGCTGAGAACGGTGTTCACGGTTGCAGGTATCCATTCAGTGCGTGGGCGAGTTCGACGTCGAGTGAGTCGGCGTCGAG
The DNA here is from genome assembly GCA_020438845.1 of Mycobacterium sp. Classification (GTDB taxonomy): domain Bacteria; phylum Actinomycetota; class Actinomycetes; order Mycobacteriales; family Mycobacteriaceae; genus Mycobacterium. The sequence goes on from JAGQTV010000019.1 coordinate 39,588, forward strand.
GATGGTGTTGACGATCTGGCCGGACTGGATCACCGACTGGGTGATCAGCAGGACCATGGCAGCAAGCCGGCGAGGGTCACCGGCACGAACGGTGTTGCCCTCCTGGGCTTTGCGAAGCTCTCCGGCAACGATGTCGATCAGGATCTGTTGACTGGTACCCAACCGATCGGCGATGTAGACCATGGCCAGTTCGGGATCGGAACGCAGCACGGTGAGGATCAGCGAGTCGCGGCGCAACCGCCGGGTGACCTCGACGATCCGCCGCACCAGCGCCTCCCGCCCGGCCCGGCCCGGCGGGACCTCTTGCCAGGCCCCGACGATCCGCTCGGTCAGCAGCGAAGCCAGGATCGAGCGGGTATCCGGCCAGCGCCGGTATATCGTCGGCCGACTCACCCCGGCTCGGCGGGCGATCTCAGCCAGGGTCACGCGTTCGATTCCGAAGTCGGTGACGCAGCTGGCGGCCGCCACCAGAATCCGGTCGGCGACGTCTACCGACTCGGCGTTACTGATTGACAACATCTGTAATACTGTAACCTATGGCTGACGTTCACTCTGGAGAAAACCTGCTACCCCCGATGGCTTGGGACGCCTGGGGCGACCCGGCACTGGCCAAGCCGCTGTCGGATGGCATCAAGTCACTACTGGAGCAGGCCCTCGGAGTCGCCGGCACTGACGTCGCCGCGCCAAGCATCGACGAGGTGCAACTGACGCCATCGGCTCTCGACGCCAGGCACCGGGCGGGCCTCGCCGCGATCGTCGGCGAGCAGTACGTGCGCACCGACGATCAGGACAGGCTACTACACGCGGGCGGCAAGTCCACGCCTGATTTGTTGCGGCGCAAGCAGATTCACCAAGATGCTCCCGACGCCGTCATTCTTCCGGTCAGCGAGGACGAGGTAGCCGCAATCCTGGACTACTGCTCGCAGAACGGTATCGCAGTAGTTCCGTTCGGCGGCGGCACAAGCGTGGTCGGCGGATTGGACCCGATCCGGGACGGCTTCGACGCGGTCGTCACTCTGGATCTGCGGCGGTTCACCGAGTTGCACTGGCTCGACGAGGTTTCCGGCGAAGCCGAGTTGGGTGCCGGGCTCACCGGCCCCGACGCCGAACAGCTACTCGGTGAGCGGGGTTTCTCCATCGGCCACTTCCCGCAGAGCTTTCGCTTTGCCAGCATCGGCGGTTACGCCGCGACACGTTCCTCAGGGCAGGATTCCGCGGGTTACGGCCGCTTCAACGACATGGTCCGCGGGATGCGGGTGGTCACCCCGGCCGGAACGCTGGACCTGGGCCGCGCCCCCGCCTCGGCCGCCGGACCCGACCTTCGCGAACTGTTCGCCGGGTCCGAAGGCGTGTTCGGGGTGATCACCCGGGTACGCCTGCGGGTTCACCCGGTGCCCGAAGCAAAGCGCTACGAGGCCTGGTCATTTCCGGACTTCGCCACCGGCGCCGCCGCCCTGCGGGCGATCACCCAGACCGGCACCGGAGCCACCGTGGTGCGCCTGTCCGACGAGGTCGAGACGGGCGTGAACCTGGCCACGACGCACAGCATCGGCGAACAGAGCAGTACCGGCGGCTGCCTTGGGGTCACCATGTTCGAGGGCACGCCCGAACACGCCGAGAGCCGGCACGCTGAGACCCGCGCCGTGTTGCTGGCTCACGGCGGCACCTCGTTGGGCGAGGAAACCGCAAAGAACTGGGAAAAGGGCCGTTTCGACGCCCCGTACCTGCGCGACTCCCTGCTGAAGGCGGGTGCGCTGTGCGAGACGCTGGAGACGGCCACGACCTGGTCGAACGTTCCGAAGCTCAAGGCGGCGGTGACCGAAGCCTTGACGACCGCGTTGACCGCAAGCGGCACACCGGCTTTGGTGATGTGTCACATATCCCACGTGTACCCCACCGGCGCTTCGCTGTACTTCACCATCGTGGCAGGACAACGGGGTGATGTCACCACGCAGTGGCGCACCGCGAAGAAGTCGGCCTGCGATGCCATCATGGCCAACGGCGGCACCATCACCCATCACCATGCGGTGGGCGCCGACCACCGGCCGTGGATGACCGACGAGATCGGCGAGCTGGGTGTGCAGATCCTGCGCGCAGTCAAGCAGACCCTCGATCCGGCAGGAATTCTGAACCCCGGCAAGCTGATTCCGTGACCCTCTCGCAGATCACCCTGCTGACCAACCCGCAGGCCGGCCACGGAAACGCCCCGCACGCCGCCGAGCGGGCGGTGGCCCGCTTCCAGCAACTTGGCATCGACGTGGTGCAACTCGTCGGGCGCGACACCGCTCATGCTCGCGAGTTGGTCGAAGGGGCGTTGGAAGACGGCACCGATGCACTCGTCGTCGTCGGTGGCGACGGCGTCATTCGATTGGCTTTGCAGGCGTTGGCCCGCGGCACCGTTCCCCTGGGGATCGTCCCGGCCGGTACGGGCAACGACCATGCCCGCGAGTACCGCCTCCCCACCGCCGATCCGGAAGCGGCCGTCGACATCATCGCCGCCGGACACACCGAGACCATCGACCTCGGCCTAATTTGCGGCCCCGACGGCAGCAGCACCTGGTTCGGCACCGTCGCCGCAACAGGTTTCGACTCCCTGGTGAGCGATCGGGTCAATCGGATGAGCTGGCCGCACGGCCGGATGCGCTACAACCTCGCGATCCTGGCCGAGCTCTCGAAACTTCGCCCGCTGCCCTTCCGACTGGTCTTCGACGGCGAACGCGAGATCGTCACCGACCTCACCTTGGCGGCGTTCGGCAATACCCGAAGCTACGGCGGCGGAATGCTGATCTGTCCCAAGGCCGATCACTCCGACGGGCTGCTCGACGTCACCATGGTGCGTTCAGGTTCCCGCACCAAACTGATCCGCCTCTTCCCGACGGTGTTCAAGGGAACACATGTGGGGCTGCCGCAAGTGGTCACCGAGCGCGCTCGCACCATCACCGTGGAGTCGCCGGGCATCAACGCGTACGCCGACGGCGACTACGTCTGCCCGCTGCCGGTGGAAATCTCAGCGGTGCCAGGCGCTTTGAAGATCATCGTCAAACAGTAGAACCGCTACGGCAGCCTGCTGACGAGTTCCTCGACGCCGACCCGCGGGCCGGTGAAGAACGGGATCTCCTCGCGGACGTGGCGGCGCGCCTCGGTGGCACGCAGATCGCGCATCAGGTCGACGATCCGGTACAGCTCAGCAGCCTCGAAAGCCAGGATCCACTCGTAGTCGCCCAACGCGAAGGCCGGGACGGTGTTCGCGCGGACGTCCTTGTACCCCCTTGCGGCCATGCCGTGGTCGGCCAGCATCTTGCGGCGCTCTTCGTCGGGAAGCAGGTACCAGTCCAGTGAGCGGACGAACGGGTACACGCAGACGTAGTTGCCGGGCTCCTCACCGGCCAGGAATGCCGGGATGTGACTCTTATTGAACTCCGCCGGCCGGTGCAGTGCGACGCTGCTCCACGTCGGGTTGCTGGCCCGGCCCAGTGCGGTGGTCCGACGGAAGTCGCTGTAGAGCCGCTGCAGAGATTCGACCTGCTCGGCGTGGGTCCAGATCATGAAATCGGCATCGGCCCGCATGCCCGCAACGTCGTAGATCCCACGCACCACCACCCCCGCCTCTTCCTGCTGTTTGAGGAAGGTAGCGGTCTCGTCGATCACGGCGGCGCGGGACTCCTCGTCGTAGCCGAGCACCCCGGGCCGCACGGCGAATGCCGAGAACATGACGTAGCGGATGGTGGCGTTGAGCGCGTCGAAGTCCAGTTTCGCCATGGCCCCTATCGTGCCACGCAGCGCCGGACCTAACGGCCGGTGGTTGCGACCACAGCGGCGGCGGCCGCGTCGGCGGCGGCCAGACAGGCCGGCACCCCGACTCCGTCGAGGTAGTTACCGGCGACGGCCAGGCCCGGCGGGAGCCCGGCCCGAATGTCGGCGGCAATCGCGGCGTGGCCTGGGCCGTACTGCGGCAGGGCGTCGATCCAGCGATGCACCAGCACGTCGATCGGGTCGGCGTTGATCCCGAAAACGGTGCCCAGATCCTCCAGCGCCCACTCGTGAAGGACGGCGTTGGAGACGCTGCGGGCCGGGTTTCTCTCGGCGTCGCTGAACCGGCCGAACGACAGCCGCAGCAGTTCAGCCTCCCCGCGGGCGCCCCATTTTCGGGTGGACAGCGTGATCGCCTTGGAGTGCAAGCGCTCTCCGCTCGCCACCAGCACGCCGGACTGCGGCGGCAGCGGGGTGCCAGCCGGAAGGGCCATCGCCAGCACGGCCGCCGAGGCGACCGGGATCCGGGCCGCTCCCGCGGCTGCGGTCGGCGCCACGTCCTCGAGCAGCGCCGCTGCCTGCGGCGCCGGAACGGCCACCACCACCGCGTCGGCCCGCCAGGTGGCGGCGGTGTCGTCGGTCAATGCCCAGCCGCTTCCGTCGGCGGCGATCCGACGTACCGCCGAATCGACCCAGCGCGGCCGGGCCCGACCCGCAAGTTCGTCCAGTAGCACCCGGTAGCCGCCCTCTATCGCACCGAAGACAGGCCCACCAGCGGTGGATCCCGTCAGCACCCTCCGGACGGCCGCGGTGAGGCTCGGCGCTCCGGCATCGAGCGCGGCTGCGACGGCGGGCACCGCGGCGCGAATCCCGATCGTGGCGGCCGAGCCCGCATACACCCCGGAGAGCATCGGGTCCACCGAGCGAGTCACCACCTGCTCGCCCAGACGGTCGGCCACCACCGGGCCGACGGCCGGGTCCGACCCGGGCTGCCAGTCCAGTGGGCGGTCCGACTCCCCCGCAATGCGTGCTAGGCACGCCTGGTCGACCAGTCCGGTCATCGGCTCGGCGTGGCTCGGAATGCCGTTGACCGAGTCGGACGGCAGCGGGTGGAGCCGACCCTGGCTGTAGATGGTGGTGCGAACCCCGGTAGGGACGATCTGGCGCTCGGCCAGACCGAGTTCACGCAACAGCGCCGGCACCTCCGGCCGACGGGTGATGAAGGCCTCGGCTCCAATGTCCATGGCCTGACCGGCCACCTGTTCGGTGCGCAGCACTCCGCCAAGGCGGTCGGCCGGGTCGAAGATCACGATGTCGGCACCGTCGCCAACCGCGACGCGGATTCGGTAGGCCGCAACCAACCCCGAAATACCGCCGCCCACAATGCAATACGTGGTCCTCACGCGGCGCTCACAGCGCATGCACCAAGGCAACCAAGTCGGTCAGCAGGTCGGGATCGGTCGCCGGTAACACACCGTGGCCGAGATTGAAGATGTGACCCGCTGCTCCGACTTCCAACGCAAGCCGTCCGTCCTCGACGACCGCCCGCGCCGCGTTCTCCACTGCCGGCCATCCCGCCAGCAGCACTACCGGGTCCAGGTTGCCCTGCAACGCCTTCCCGGGCCCGACGCGCTCTGCCGCGTCGGCCAGCGTGGTCCGCCAGTCCACTCCGACCACCGTGGCGCCGGCTTGCCCCATGGCGCCCAGTAGCTCTGCGGTGCCGACACCGAAGTGCGTCATCGGCACTCCGTAGTCGGCCAGCGCAGCGAACACCCGCGAACTGTGCGGCAGGACCGAACTGCGGTAGTCCGGCAATGACAGCGTGCCGGCCCAGGAGTCGAACAACTGGATGGCGTCCACCCCGGCGTCGAGCTGAACCCGCAGAAAGTCGATGGTCAGGTCGGTCAGGACATCCATCAGCGCGTGCCAGGTCGCGGGCTCGGCCAGCATCATCGTCTTGGTGCGCTCGTGGAGCTTGCTGGGGCCGCCCTCGATCAAATACGACGCCAAGGTGAACGGCGCTCCGGCGAACCCGATCAGCGGTACCTCACCGAGCGCTGCCGTCAAAAGGCCGACAGCGTCGGACACCGCGCTGATCCGTTGTAGCTGAAGGCCCTTCATCGCCGAAACGTCATCCTGGGTGCGGACCGGATGGGCGATCACCGGACCGACATCGGGCACGATGTCCAAGTCGATGCCCGCCGCGCGCAACGGCACAACGATGTCGGAGAACAGAATCGCGGCGTCGACTCGATGCCTGCGCACCGGCTGCATGGTGATTTCGCAGATCATCTCCGGGTTGAAACAGGCCTCCATCATGGTGTGACCCGCACGCAGTTTCCGGTACTCGGGCAACGAACGCCCCGCTTGGCGCATGAACCACACCGGAGTCCGGCTGGGCCTGCGGCCGCTGGCGGCCGCAAGGTAGGGCGCCTCGGGCAGGTGGCGACGGGTACTCATCGCGACAATGTTGCCATCCCAGGCTGCCCTCCCGGACTGACCTCCTGGTTGCCGCCGTCCTGATTCCGGGCCGCCGGGACCCACCCAACCCGGCGCGCCTGGCTGCGCGCCCCGCCGGATGGGACTAACGTCAATGTGTGAGCAGTGCGGAGCCGGCGCAATTCCGCGAGGCCGTGGCGGCAATGAACGCGGCGCAGGTGCGCCGCGAGATCGAGTTGGGTCCGATTCGACCACCACAGCGTTTAGCCCCCTACAGCTACGCCCTGGGCGCGGAGGTAAAGCGCGACGAGGCCGAGATGCTGCCGGAGCGGTTCAACGGCGACGCATTCGGCAGGCTGATCCTGCTGCACAATCCCGAAGGCGCCGACGCCTGGGACGGGACGATGCGGCTGGTGGCCTATATCCAGGCTGATCTGGACTCCCACGAGGCCGTCGACCCACTGCTGCCCGAAGTCGCCTGGAGTTGGCTGGTCGACGCGCTGGAGTCGCGGGCTGATGAGGTCACGGCGTTGGGGGGTACCGTCACCGCCACCACGTCGGTACGTTACGGCGACATCTCCGGTCCGCCACGCGCCCACCAGTTGGAGGTGCGGGCCTCTTGGACGGCAACAACGCTGGACCTGGCGACCCACGTTCAGGCGTTCTGCGAGGTCCTCGAACACGCCGCCGGATTACCCCCGGCCGGTGTCACCGAACTGAGTTCGCGCTCACGCGCCTGAGATGCCGGACTCGTGAGATGTCAGACTCCAGAGATGTCGGACACTGACGTCACGGACGCCACCCCCCTGCTGCAACCGGCCGAGGGGCTGCCGGATCTTTCCACCAGCGCCGACGAAATCGCCCGCGCTGCAGAGAAGCTGACCTCGGGCAGCGGCCCGTTCGCCATCGATGCCGAGCGCGCCTCGGGCTTCCGGTACTCCAACCGCGCCTACCTGATCCAGATCCGGCGCAGCGGAGCCGGAACGGTACTGATCGACCCGGTGAATCATGGCGGGAGCCCGATCGACGTTCTTGCTCCTATTGCCGAGGTCCTAGCCGAGGACGAGTGGATTCTGCACGCGGCGGACCAGGATCTGCCGTGCCTGGCCGAGGTGGGGCTGCGTCCGCCCGCCTTGTACGACACCGAATTGGCCGGTCGCCTGGCCGGCTTCGAGCGGGTGAACCTCGCTGCCATGGTCCAGCGCTTACTCGGCCTGGGGTTGGCCAAGGGCCACGGCGCGGCCGACTGGTCCAAACGCCCCCTGCCTTCGGCCTGGCTCAACTATGCCGCACTCGATGTCGAGGTCTTGATCGAACTCAGGGCGGAAATCGCGCAGGTGCTGGAATCTCAAGGAAAAACCACGTGGGCCGCGGAGGAATTCGAGCACCTGCGTGGTGTTACGCCCAATCCCACCAGGAGAGACCTGTGGCGGCGGACATCGGGCATCCACAAGGTCAAGACCAGGGCCGGATTGGTGGCAGTGCGCGAGATGTGGACGGTCCGTGATCAGATCGCCCGTCGCCGCGACATCTCCCCGGGCTGGATCCTGCCCGATGCCGCCATAGTCGCCGCCGCACAGGCCGACCCCACGACGATCGACGAGCTGACGGCCCTGCCGATCTTCGGCGGCAGCAAGCAGCGGCGCAACGCAGAGGTATGGCTGAATGCACTGGCAGCGGCGCGGATCAGCAACGAACCGATCGACATCGGAGAGCCCAACGATGGTCCGCCGCCTCCGATGCGGTGGGCAAAGCGCAGGCCCGAGGCTGCCGCCCGCCTGGAAGCGGCCCGTTCAGCGCTCGCCGAGTTGTCACAGCGAATCGGCATTCCCACCGAAAACCTGGTGTCGCCGGAGTTGGTGCGTCGACTGTGCTGGGACTGGAAGGATGCAGGGGACCCCGATGGACGAGACATCGCCGCGGCGATCGAGGACATTCTGCGCGACGGCGGTGCCCGCGACTGGCAGCGCGCGCTGGTCGGGCCGGAACTAACGCGGGCACTCAGCCCCGGAATGGAGTTGAGCCAGTGAGTTCACCCACACCCCCGCCGGGCGATTTCCCGCCAGTACCCCCGCCAGGTGGTACGCCCCCGGTGCCTTCACCGGGCGGCATGCCCCAGGTTCCCCCACCTGGCGGCATGCCACCGGCGAGCGGTTTCGGGCCCCCACCGCAGTGGGGAGCCCAGCCGCAGCCCTGGCCGCCCGGCCCGCCGGTCGGGCAGGGTCCTCCCGGCCCGTATCCGTACGGCTACTACCCCGCGCCCGCGAAGCGACCCCCGAGGAAGTTCTGGTTCGGAATCGGTGCTGCCTTGCTCGCCATCGGCCTGGTACTGAGTCTGGGCTTGGGCATTGGCGGCTTCATCAGGATCAAGGACAAGCAGCCCCAGCCCGAGACGATCTTCAGCAGCGGCAGATCCACTTCCGTTCATCTGGACCCAGAAAATCGGAAGATCCTGTTCATCGCGGGTGCCGCGCAAGCGGGCGGGCATCCCGTCCACTGCATCGCCGCCGGCGCCGGCGGGGGGCGCGTCAGCCTCAAACGCTATGACGGCAACCTGACCCTCAATAAGTGGAACGCGCTGTTCACCCTCGACACCACCCAGGCCGGCCAGTACACGCTCAGCTGCGTGGGTGCCCCCTCGGACACCTTCGGTGTGGGTGAGTACGTCGGCCCGGGGGCATTCATCTTCAGCATCGTGTCCGTGATCGCGGGCGTGGTGGTCATATTGGCCGGAGCGGTCACCATGGTCGTCACGGCGGTGCTGCGCAGCCGTCGTAGCCAGCCGCCTGCACCACCGGTCTACTAGCTTGGCCGTCTGGGACGGCTGAACTGTATTAGCTTGGCGCTGTGAGCGAATTCAGTAGCGGCCAGCCGGCACCGTTCGTCCCCCCGGACCCGGCCGAGGCGCTGGCCCGGCTGGGGATGCCCATGGAAGAGGCGATGCGCACCCAGCGCGCGGTGCGTCGCCTGCACCTCGAACCGGTGTCGCACGACGTACTGCTGCCGCTGCTCGAGCTGTCCCTGAAAGCGCCCACCAGTTCCAACACCCAAGACTGGCACTACCTGGTGGTGGAGGATCCCGCCCAGAAAGCTCGCCTGGCCAAGCTGTACCGCAGGCTCTACCGGGTGTTCAACCCGATCGTCGAGCGCCAGGCGCGCGGCGACGAACAGGCCCAACGCGCCATGGCACCCGGGCAGTGGCAGGCCGAGAACTTCGAGAAGCTGCCGGTGTTCGTCATTCCCTGCTACCGGCGCGGCATCAAGCACCGGCCGGTCGGCCGCCCGCAGATCGCGGTGGCCTCGTTCTACGGGTCGGTCTTCCCGGCGGTCCAGAACCTGCTGCTTGCCTGCCGGGCGGTGGGCCTGGGGGCATCGCTGCAAACCCTGCCCATTTGGTGGGTGCCGTCGGTGCGGCGCATCCTCGGACTGCCCCGCGACGTCAACCCGGTGTGCATCATCCCCATCGGATGGGCGAAGGGCCGATACGGCCCCACCACTCGGCGCCCCATCGGCGAGGTGGTCCATCTCGACCGCTTCGGCAATCAGCCGTTCCGCTGATCAGCGTTGCCGGGCCAACACCGCCCCTGCGCCAAGTCGGGCATGCCCATCATTGACCTGGTCGCTCGCAGTTTTCGATCGCCTTGTCGGTATAGACGCGGTAGCCCAATTCGGGTTTGTAGCCGTGAACTTCCGGAGTGTCCAGTTCACGTAGGAAGGTCAGGATCTGACGGCTGAACACCTGCCCGGGCACCAGCACCGGGAACCCAGGCGGATACGGCGTCACGAACGTCGCTGAGACCACATCAGTCCCGGCATCCAACTTCGCCTCGATCTCCTCGGCGCAGAGGTATTCGCAGTTGGCATCGTCGTAGGCGAGGTAGAACGCGCGGCGCACATCACCTTCGGGTGTTTCGACTGCTCCGGAAAAGTCACGGAACGCCGGGTGGAAGCCGCTGAAGTCCGGCAGCGGAGCCGAACTGGTGGTCAGGCGCCGCACTTTCTCCTCGAATCGTGCCCGCTCGCCGAGGCCCATCTCCGATGTGCGCTCGTCGAGATCGCTGGCGATCTTGACCAGGACCTCCACCAGCAGGGCCACCGAACTGCGGGTGGTGCCGATATTGGTCATGAACAGCACCGTGTTGCGCGAGGTTTTGTTGATCTGCACGCCGTGTCGGTCCATCAACTGACTTCGCTTGAACTCGTCGCCGTTGTAACCGGTCCGGCCGATCGACAGGGTGATCCGCGAGGGATCCAGGGCGAACTCGTCGGATTCCCACGCCCGCATCATTTTTCGCAACCCGGACCGCAGCGGTTGTCCGATGTGGCTGGCACGGAAATCGTCGGGGATCAGGTCCGAGGTGCGCAGGCACGCCATGTACTTGCTCAGCAGCGGGTGATTGTCCACGGCGTCGCGCAGCTGCATGGCGTTCTCGATCTGCTGAGCCACCAACTCGACGCCCTCCAGCGCAACCTGACGGCGACCGAGATCCAGGGAGGCGAGGATCTGGTAGTTCGGCGACGTCGACGTGTGAGCCATGTAGGCCTCATGGAACGGCTCGGACACCTTCTGGACGAAATCCTGGTCGAAGACATGGATCATCGAACCCTGTCGCAGCGATGTCAGCGTCTTGTGCGTCGACTGGGTCGCATAGACCCGGACTCGCGCTCGGGCCGGGTCCGGGTATAGCCGCCGGTCGAGCAGTTCGGCGTCGGTGGGCGGCTGCTCGGCGTCGCGGGCCAACTGCTCGGCGTATGCGCGGGCGCTTTCGGGGGCTTTCAGCCGTTCCCGGATCTTGTGGGCGGACTCCATTGCGGTGCGGGAGCGCAGCACCGGGTGAAAGCGCGCGAAGGCGAACCAGGCCTCGTCCCACAGGAAGACGAGATCCGGTTTGATGGCCAGGCATTCCTCCATGACTCGCTGGACGTCATAGACGATTCCGTCGAACGTGCAGTTCGTCAGCGCAATCATCTTGACGCGGTCCAGCTTTCCGGCCCGCCGTAGCTCCAGCAGTTGCGCCTTGATCTCCCGCAATGGGACCGCGCCGTACATGGTGTAGTCGTTGAGCGGGTAGGCCTCCAGGTAGACGACCTGGGCGCCGCCCAGCATCATCCCGTAATGATGTGACTGGTGGCAGTTTCGGTCGAGCAGCACGATGTCGCCGGGTGCCACCAGGGACTGGGTGACGATCTTGTTTGCCGTCGAGGTTCCGTTGGTGACGAAGTAGGTCTGCCGGGATCCGAAGGTCGAGGCGGCGAGTTCCTGAGCCTCACGCAGCGGTCCCGTCGGCTCCAGCAGCGAGTCCAGACCGCCGCAGGTGGCCGACGTTTCGGCCATGAAGATGTCGAGTCCGTAGAAGTCGAGCATGTCTTTGATCCAGTGCGACTTGACGATCGACTTGCCCTGCGAGATGGGCAGCGCGTGAAAGACACCGGTGGGGCGCTGGCTGTATTGCTTGAGCGCGCTGAAGAACGGGGTGCGGTACCGGCTCGCGATGTCACGCAGCAGGCTCAGATGGAGCTCGAGCAGGCCTTCGCGCGCGTGGAACACGCGCCGGAAGTCCTTGCCGAACCGGCCCGCGACGTTTTCCACGTCGACCTCGGTCATCAGGTACAAGTCGAGTTCGGGCCTCAGGTCGTGTAGTGCCTCGGCGAGAAGGGCGGACCTCTCGTCGCGCGAGGCGTCCTCCCCGATTCGCTCGGCGACGACCGTGTCCGCGAAGTCCGCCAAATCGGAGAGGTCACGGGTGGCCTGAATCCCGAAGCGCCGGCCGAGCACGACGGCTTGAAGATTGGTGTTGAGCCGAGCGGCGATCAGCGCCTCCTCCGCGTTGGACACCACCACGATCTCGTAGATGAAGTCGTCGTCCGGGCGGCGCCACCCGTGCGCCTCCTTGCGCAGCTTGCGTTCCTGTTCTTCGGTCAGCGCTTCGACGGCCAACACCTCGAAGTACAACGGTGCGCGCTTTCCGGAGGGACGACCGTCGAGCGAGTGCACCTCGACGAAGAGATCGTCATCCTGGGCGGTGGAGGTCTCGGGGTCCGCCGATCGGTAGGACTCGTGGGTCAGCGCGTGGTTGATAGCCACTACCCCCTGCGCGAACTTGTCGTAGTCGCCGGCGGCAAACATGCGGTTGAGCTTGGCGAAGCGCGTACCGCCCGGATATGCCCAGTACGGCTCGACCGGTGACAAGTCGTTCAGCACTTCCAGGCACACCGCTTGGATCGCTTCGGTGGGCCGACCGGCCGCGGCGAGCCGCGCTAGCTGGTCGGAGGCATCTTCCAGTCGGCACCAGGCATCTGCCCTGAGTTGCCCGACACTGTTGTAAACGTGTGCATTCGCAAGCAATGTGCGCCCCTTTGCGGCATCGGCTTTGTTCGCCAGCCTAACCGTTGCCAACTGCCGTCGAGGCCGCTCTGTTGCCTTGGTCTGCCCTCAACCATCACCAACGGCACCAGCACCAGCGGCCAAGGGTTGGCCAGTACGGGTTTCGCCTCAGCTCACCACGCCGGTGTCGGCCGGGCGTTCCCCTGGATCTTCCTCGCCTGGGATCAGCTCACGATCCGATACCGATTGCTCGCTTTGCGCACCATCGTCGGGAGTCTTTCCGAACTGTCCCGCCAGTTGAGCGACCTGCTGCACGGCCCCCTGAGTGCCCTGCATCATGCTCTGCGGTACAGATCCGGCCATCTGGGCTAGCTGCGCGGGAATCTGGCCGGCCTGCTGTGCCATTTGCATCGGCGTGCCCATCATCTGGCCCAGTCCGCCCATCTGGCCCACTCCGCCCATCTGGCCCAGTCCGCCCGCTTTGCCTGCCGCCCCAGGGGCACCTGAGGCCGAGGCGGCCGAACCTCCCCCGCCAATGCCCTGGGAGCCGCTATTGCCGAAGTCGTGCCGTGCTGCCTTGGCAGCCAAGGCCTCGTCGGTTGATGCGTACCTCTGTCCTGCCGCCCCGACGTTCTGCGCGGTGGTCAGCGCGTCGGTCTTGATAGCGGGCAAAGCCGCCATCGGTGCTTCGATCTCCACAGAACCGTTGCCGATGGCCGTTGACAGCGGATCGGATCCGGACACCGACAAGGGTGGCGGAACAACGGGAATCTCCGCGGCAGCCGCCGCCAGAGATGCACTGGCCGTACCCAGGAGATCCGTGTCGACGATCAATGGCTGTGTCACGAGAAATCCTCTAAAACCGGATGTTTCGCAACATGTCGTACACCCCGGCGATCCACAACAGCAGCGGGATCACGGCCGCAATCGCCACGCCGTCGACAAGTTCCAGAACCCGCCGCATCACCGGCGACACCCGGCGCACGCCTTCCGTGGCGCCGACCAGGACCAGAGCGGCGACGGCCGTCACAACGAATACGGCAACCGATAGCCACGCCCAATTCGGGAACCAGAGGCACAGTTTCGCCAGCACGCCGATCGGCACTGCCACCGATGCGCCCAACAGCCACCACGCGCACCACCGTTCAGCGTAAAGCCGCGCCCGAAACGCACAGATTACCGTGACAAGCCCGGCCACGACCAGGCTGTGCACCAGGAAGTGCCCTCGGACGACGACGGCGATCGCGCCAAGAGTCAGAATCGAGCAACCCGCCGCGACGAAGCCGATGAGCAGCCGCTTGGCCAAATCACTGCGTTCGGTGAGCCGTTCGGCAGATTCCGGGACGGAGGCGATGATGGCCCGCCAGGTCGAGGACTCCTCGTCCAGGGCCTGCGAGTCGGTCACCGGATCCAGCAGTTCCTCGTGAGTGACCGACTCACCGGGGGCAGGGATCGGGGGAAGTGCGATCCGGGCGACCGCGACCGTCAGCTTCGCCGCGTTGGTCACCACGATCAGACCAGCCGCGACCGCTGCAGCGGGAACCCAGTTCTGCCAGCCGTATCCATAGGCGATCGCCGCGGCGGTGATCACGGTCGCCACGGTGGCCACATATGCCGCCCCCTCGGCCCGCCCGCGAGGACCTCCACGGGTGAAGATGGCAATCGCAGCCAGTACCGCTGCAGCAGCGGCCAATTGGGGCGCACCGGCCGAGGTGAACTCACGGGGAAGTGGCACGGCCGTGGCGGCCCCTGCGGCGAGCAAGGACGCGGCCGCGATCAGCAGACTCTCGGAGAAGCCGGCGTGGCGGTACCTGACCCAGGCCTGCCAACTTCCGGCCAAGGCGATGATTCCCAGGACCAACAGCCCGACCGCCCACCACCACCCCTGTCCACTGCTCAGCCAGCTGACAAAGGACACCACAGCGGCCGAGGTCGCAACCACCGGGATCGCGATGCCGAGGAAGAGGTTCAGCGCCGAACGGTCGAACTGGGGGGACTCGTCGAGCACCGCGATCGCGTCGATCACGTCCTCGACCAGGGGTCGGTAGCGTTCGGTACGACTGGTCGAAACCAGGGTCAGTAGCGAGCCGTCGACTATCCCGGCCTCATCCAACGAACGGTTCCGTTTCAGCGGCGGCGCACCCGGCCTGGCGAACGACCAGACGCCTTGAGCCTTGAAATCGAACCCCGCCAGTATCTCCGCCGGTGTGCCCTCCAGGAGTTCCTCCAGCACGCCGACCGTTTCGTCGATATAAGCCTCGACGGGTGCGGCGGCGGGCAGCACGAGATCGGTCATCCGGCGCCCGGTGAGGATCGTCACCCGGGTAGTGGCCGGGCGATCGGGCCGCGACGACTTTCCGGATGCAGGAGCCGACGCCGGGGCGCTCACCGCCGCTCCAGCCTCTCGAAGTCATCCGAAAGCGCAGCCGCGAGCTCGGTGACTCTGCGCTGGTAGACCGGACCGAGCAGATCGAGGTCGATCGCAGTACCAGCAGCGATGTGTTTGTCGTAGGGCAGGACGACCACCCGGCCGGGGCTGACATGACGCTGGAACTGCTGGACCAGATCGTCGACGTCGACATTGGGCTTGCCGGGAACGGTGTGGTTGATCACGACACAAGTCCGGCCGAGCAGATGCTGGTAGCCGTTCTGGCGCAGCCAGTCCATCGTGACCGCCGCCTGGCGCGCTCCGTCGATCGATGCGCTGGCCACGATCACCAGACCGGAAACGGTACCCAGCACCGCGCGTGCCGCCGGGTGGAAAAGACCGGCGCCACAGTCGGCGAGCACCAGGTTGTAGTAACGGGAGACGATATTGGTGGCCGCTTCCCACTCCTCGGGCCCGAATGGGCGGCGCGCAACGCTGTACTCATCGGAGGCCAACACCTCCAGATTGGACCGATTCATACTGGTGTAGGCGCGGATATCGTTGTAGCGAGCCAGGTTTCGATCGGCGAGTAGATCGGCGACGCTCGCTGCGGACTCCCGCCCGCAACGATCAGCCAGGTTCCCGGCATCCGGATCTGCGTCCACTGCCAGAATCCGGTCGCCCCGCACTTTGCTCAGCGTTGATCCCAGCACCACTGTCAGCGCGGTCTTGCCGACTCCGCCTTTAAGCCCGAAAACCCCGATCTGGTACGAATCCCGCGCATTTCGCCGGATTCGGTTGTGCAGATCCATCTCGTAGATCTCGTCCGGCGACGGGCCCAGGTTGATCCGGGTCAGCCGATACAGAACATGGCGCCAGCCACGCTTGGACGGCATCTTCACCGAGGTCTTGACATCGACGTGCGACAACGCATCGATCGCACGGTGGTTTCCGATGGTCGACGCCGAGGTCTGCTCGGGCGCACTGACCATGGCTTCGGTCGCCGGCCAGACGTTGACGATCTCGGTTCGACCGTCGGCGTGACGTTCGGCCGACGGCACCCGGACGGGCCGGTTCAGCACGTCGGATGCCGCGGCGGTGGGGACCACGGTCGTGGCCTCCGTGTCGCCCTCGGGTGCGCCCCACTCCTGGCTCGGCGCACCTGAGACGGCGGGACCGTGCGGTCGCGGAGTCGGACCCCCGGGCGGCGGCATTCCAGGCCATGACCGGGCCGGTGGACGCGCCGGCGGCGGGGGTCCGGGCGGAAGGCCCGTGTTCCGCTGCGGTTCGGGAGTCTCGGCTTGCCGTACCCGACTCGTCACCGGCATCGGTCCTGCTCCCCCGCCCGCGGCGGGTTCCCAGTCGCGCTGCGGGAAAGACCCCCTTGCCACCGGGGTGTCGGGCACATGCGCGGACCCCTCATCCTCGACTGGCGGCGAGTCGTCGTCGCCGCCGTCCGACGGTTTGAAAAGACTTTCGTAGTCGGCCGGCACAAGCACCTCTCTCAGTCACTCATGGCTCAACGGGTCGACCGAACGGTCTGATCCGCAACGTGAAGTTGGCGGGTCCGGCACAGGGTTCCTGCGACCAGGGTTCCTGCGAACGTTCCCGCCAACTTCGCCCAGGGCCATTGAATCAGCCGAACATTCCCGTCACGCCGGATTCAGTCTGCGCCATCGTCTGGCCGGCCTCGCTGATGGTCTGGGCCAGGTTCTGCAGAGCCGAGTTCAGTTCCGCGGAGGTGCTGTCCCAACGTTGCTGCACGGCCTGGTAGGCCTCCGAGCCCGAACCGCCCCACACCGAGGCCAGCGCCGCCAGCGAGGCCTTGCCCTCGTCGAGCAACCCGTGCGTGGTCGACACTGCACCGTGAATCTCCGAGGCGCCGCCCTCGATCCCGGCGAAATTCCACAGCTGTTCCGACATTGTTAGTTCTCCTTTGATTTCCGTTGTCCGTGTTCGTATTTCAGTGTTCAGAAGTGGTAATGGAAGATGATCAGATGTTCATTGCCGACTGCAGCGACGAGGTCTGGTCCTCGTCGGTGGAGGTGTACTGCACGCCGGCGTGGCTGATGTTGTTGGAGATGTCGTTGAGCTCCTGAACCTGACGGTTCGCGGCCTCTTGGAACCGGAGCAGCGCCGCCTGGGCAGCCTGGCCGGCCTGGCCGTGCCACTGGCCAGCCAATGAACCGGCGGTGCCCTCGACCTGAGCGATCACTGCCTTCAGCTCACCCGAGATCCTCTCGAAATTGCCGGCCTCCTTGGCGAGGACAGCAGCATCGGTATTCATCTGTGCCATTGCTGTTTTCCTTTTTCTTTTCCTGTGTCCTCACCATCGGTGTGGCGAGTCCCCCGGCCCGGTCGGGCGGGAAGTCCTTGTGCGCCAATACGGTCACCCCTGATCGCGGTCACCAGTCGTCGGCGTCTTCTTCTTCGGTGTCGTACTCCAGCGCATCGGGCCCACCGAGGCTCTGGCGTACCCCACCACTGGTGCCCCGGTGACCCAGACCACCCATCGGGCCGGCGCCCACCCCACCTGCATTGTTCGCGGCCACCGGAGCCAAGCCCGTTGCCGTTGAACCGGCTGCCGCGCCAGCGGCCACCGATGCCGGGTTCAGACCCGATTCGCCGACTCCGAGCAGCCCGGCCAGCATCGGCGTGCGCGCACCAAGGCCGCCGGCACCCGGCAGCGAGGCCCCTCGCACCAGACCGGCACCAGCTGAAGGGCCACCGCCTCCGGCGAGCGGGTGGGTCGAGAAAGGACTGGCACCGAGCAAACCGACCTGCGCACCCCGGCCTGAGGCTCCTGCCAGCGACGTTCCGGCTTGGTCACCGTGGCCCATCTGGCTGAACAACGACGAGACTTGCTGCAACGGCTGGGTCAGCTGCTGCATGGGACTCTGCAACAGTTGGCCGGCCTGTTGCGGGACCTGTCCGATCTGCGAGGCCACCTGGCTCATCATCTGCATGCCCTGTTGCCCGAGTTGATCCTGGGGCTGCTGGGCGGTGCGGCTGTTCGCGGCGGTTTCGCCGGCCCGCTCCGCCTTGTTCTCGCCCAGGGCAGCAGCCTGGTTCGCAGTGGAGGCGACCCGGCCCACCTGCAGTGCGGTCGACTCCGCCGTCGCCTGGGCGGCAACGTGAGCGATGGCGGCCTCCCGTGCCGCGGCACCGGGGGCCATGGCGGCCGCCGCGGCCACCCCTGCTGCACCCACCGCCTCGGCGACCCCGGGAATGACGATCGGCGGCAGCGGCGGCACCGGCTCGAACGTGGTGTTGAGCAGGGTCTCGGCATGATAGGCGTCCATAGCGGCAGCTGCTTGGTTCCACATCCGGACGAAGTAGTCCTCTTCGTTCAGGCCGATCGGCACCGTGTTGATCCCGAGAAAATTGGTGGCCTCGAGGACAGCATGGGTGACGTGGTTCTCCTCGATCTCAGGAATCGGCGGAGTCTCGGCCAAGGCCGTGGCGTGGGCGGTGGCCTGAGCCGCGGCCTGCAGCGCACGCTTGTGCGCCTGAAGACTCGTCGTCCGCATCCACAGCACCGCCGGGGTGATCGCGGAGATCGCCCGTTCGCTGGCGGCGCCGGTCCACGTTGCTGCGAGCTGGGCCAGCGAGGCAGCCAACTCGTCGGCCTGGACCTCCAGTGACAGGGCGAAGGCCTCCCACGCCGATGCCGCCTGCAGCATCGGCGCCGACCCCGCCCCCAGCATCAGCCGCGAAGTGTTGATCTCCGGCGGCAGGGCATGCCAGGTCGGCATTACCGGTATCGGTAGGCCAGCCATCTAGTGTTCACCCCCGTCCTGTCTGGTTCGGATTCTCGGTCGAGCAATGCTGAAGCGCGGTCAGCTCAGGATCGAGCCGTGGGCTTCGTCGACTTCGGCGTACGTGGCGGCTACCTCGATTACCGCTGCTCCGGCCCTGGTCACCTCTTCCTGGGCGGCTGCATTGACTGCGGTGACCTGAGCGCCTTCGGCGCCGAACGACAGGGCCGCCAGCGCTGAGACTTCGTCGACGCCCGCCGGCGCCAGTGCGGTGGTAGCGGCGCCGGCCGTCGTGCCGGCGGCGATGCCGCTGGCGCCGTTGGCGACCACCGCTGCCCCAATGCCCGCTGCAGCCGGATCGTGGCTCATGGGTTCCATGTCGCTTGCCTTTCTGGTCGGTATCCCGGATCGGTATAGCTGCGTGTTCGGTGCCGATTCTCGACGTATTCACATCGTTCGCACACTTTGCTATACCGCATTCTTTAACTTTGCTGAAGTTACGGCTATCAGTCTATCCGGCCCGTGGGAGTGCTCGAGACACTTGTTGGGCGGCGCTCAAGCGAGCAGCCCAGCGGTGCCAATCCGGCTAGTAGAGCCGCCCTCGCAACACCACCCGGTCCGGGCGGGACAGCACCTGCGGCCCGGAACGCGGGTCGGCGTCGAAACAGAGCAAGTCAGCCGATGCGCCGTCGGCCAGGGCAGGCCGGCCCAGCCAGCTCCGGGCATCCCAGCACGCAGCGCCCAGGGCCTGGCTCGGTGTCATTCCGATCCCCTTGAGCGCCTCAACTTCGTCGGCGATCCGGCCGTGGACCACGGCGCTGCCGGCGTCGCTGCCGGCGTAGATCGGCACCCCCGCTTCGCGGGCAGCCGCCACCCGCTGGGAGCAACGCGCGTACAGATCCCGCATGTGTGCCGCGTAGAGCGGGAATTTGCTCGCGGCATCGGCGAATTCGGGGAAATTCTCGATGTTGATCAGTGTGGGCACCAGTGCCGTACCGCCCTCGACCATCATCGCGACGGTATCGTCGGTCAGCCCGGTGCCGTGCTCGATGCAGTCGATGCCCGCCTTGATCAGACCGGGCAGGGCATCCTCGCCGAAGACGTGCGCGGTCACGCGAGCGCCTTGGGCATGGGCAGCCGCGACGGCCGCCACCAGGACGTCGTCGGACCACAGCGGAGTCAGGTCGCCGACTGATCGATCTATCCAGTCGCCGACGAGTTTGACCCAGCCGTCGCTGCGACGGGCTTGTTCGGCCACCGCATCAGGCAGCTGCCATTCGTCTTCCAACTCGACGGCGAAACCCCGCGAATAGCGTTTCGGCCGCGCCAAATGCCTCCCCGCTCTGATGATCCGGGGCAGATCGTGGCGGGCGTCGAGGCTGCGGGTGTCGATCGGCGACCCGCAATCGCGCAGCAGCAAGGCACCGACCTCGCGTTCGCGCTCCGCTTGCGCTATTGCCTCGTCGAGCTCGACGCCGCCATGTGGCCCCAAACCCACGTGACAGTGGGCGTCGACAAGACCTGGAATGATCCAGCCGCCGTCAAAGATGGTCTCCGCACCGCTGACCGGTTCGCTGCGCAGGAGCCCGTCGGAGATCCACCACTCCACCTGCTCGCCGTCGGGCAATCCCCGCCCGCGAAGGTGGAACGTATTCACCCGCTTTAGAACTTGCCTGGGAACTTCAGTTTCGACAGGTCGAAGTCCGCCAGGCCCGGGGGCAGTTCGTTGAGGCCCTCCGGCATCTGGGAAAGGTCAGGGAATCCAGCAGGCATGCCCGGCATGCCGGCTCCCAACATCGGATTGCGCGCCTTCGGCGGCGTCGGACCGCGACCCCGTTTGCCTTTCTTGGCGTTCTTGGCGTTTCGTTTGGATGACCGGCGCGCGAACGGCATGCCCATGGCGCCGGCCATCTGCGACATCATCTTTCGGGCCTCAAAGAAGCGGTCGACAAGCTGGTTGACGTCGGAGACGCTGACCCCGGAGCCATTGGCGATCCGCAGCCGCCGGGAGGCGTTGATGATCTTCGGATCGGCGCGCTCCTCAGGGGTCATGCCGCGGATGATGGCCTGGATCCGGTCCAGATGGCTGTCGTCCACAGCGGCCAGGGCGTCCTTCATCTGCCCGGCACCCGGCAGCATGCCCAGCAGATTGCCGATCGGGCCCATCTTGCGAATCGCCAGCATCTGCTCGAGGAAATCCTCCAGAGTGAGCTCTCCGGAGCCGATCTTGGCCGCGGCCTCCTCAGCCTTCTTCGCGTCGAAGACCTGCTCGGCCTGCTCGATCAGCGACAGCAGGTCACCCATGCCGAGGATGCGGCTAGCCATGCGGTCGGGGTGGAAGACGTCGAAGTCGTCCAGCTTTTCACCGGTTGAGGCGAACAGGATCGGTACGCCGGTGATTTCACGGACCGACAGCGCCGCGCCGCCCCGGGCGTCACCGTCGAGTTTGGTCAGTACGACGCCGGTGAAGCCGACACCGGCACCGAACGCCTCGGCCGTGGCCACGGCGTCCTGGCCGATCATGGCGTCAAGGACGAACAGGGTCTCATCGGGCTGCACCGCATCACGGATCGCGGCGGCCTGCGCCATCAGTACGTCGTCGATGCCCAGACGGCCGGCGGTGTCGACGATCATGACGTCGAAGTGTTTTGCCTTTGCCTCGGCCAGGCCCGCGGCGGCGACGGCGACCGGATCGCCGGGCCCGTAGCCGGCGGTGTCCGGGGAGTCGGCGGCGGTGCCCGGATGCGGGGCGAAGACGCTGACGCCCGCCCGCTCGCCGACGATCTTGAGTTGGTTGACCGCGCCCGGGCGCTGAAGATCGCAGGCCACCAACAGCGGGGTGTGCCCCTGGTCGCGCAGCCACTTGGCCAGCTTGCCGGCCAGCGTGGTCTTACCGGCGCCCTGCAGGCCGGCCAGCATGATCACCGTCGGCGGATTCTTGGCGAAGACCAACTGCCGCGTCTGGCCGCCCAGGATCCCGATGAGTTCCTCGTTGACGATCTTGATGACCTGCTGGGCCGGGTTGAGCGCCCCGGAGACCTCGGCCCCCTTTGCCCGTTCCTTGATCTTGGTGATGAAGGCGCGGACGACGGGCAGCGAAACGTCGGCTTCCAGCAGCGCCAGGCGAATCTCGCGGGCGGTGGCGTCGATGTCGGCGGGGGTCAGCCGGCCCTTGCCGCGCAGGCCGGCCAGTGCCCCGGTGAGCCGATCGGAGAGGGATTCAAACACGCAGCCAGCCTAGCCGCATCCACCTCGTGGACCGCCGATAGCCGACAGCTGGATACGAACAGGACGGAGCAGGCCGCAGGGCAGTTTGCCTCACCGGCATCGGTCAACAGACAGCAGCACAGGGCCATCGACTGCTGATACCGAAGCATCGAAATCATTCGTTCGACTTGGAGGCACCGCCCCTTGCCGTAAAGGAGCACCGGTTCTGCAGGACCCACCGCTGCGACCATGACTGGGCGTAGTGGTTCTCGATGCCTCCCCGCTGGCGAGATCAACCACGCGACATGGTCGACCAATCAGGACCGTGTCGCGATTTTCGTCATGCCGATGTAGCGTAATGCGGGTTAGGAAGAAGCTGAACGAACCCAAAGCGGATATTCAGGAGTGCCTGAGATGAAGACACACGAGTTGCACGAGAAGACGATTGGGCATCACCCGAGGATGCGGGGGCATGCAGCGGGTTTGTGTGGTGCCGCGGCCGTGACAGCCGTTTCAATGGCGTTGGGTGCAGGCGTGGCACCGAATGCGAATGCCTACACGCTGGATGCGACCACGACGGGGCCGCTGTTTTGGCTGAATGACAAGTTGGGTCTCGTCCCCAGCATTACAGCCTCCGGTGTCCCGCTGATCGGGGACGTCACGATCAACTTCAACTTCTCTGAGGCGAATCCCGTTGGGCTCTATGACGCGATCGACGCATTCGCCTTCAGCGGGGTTCCTGCGAACTCCCGGCCCAACCCTAATTTCTTGTCCGACGTCCCGACTGGGCCGCTGGTGCTCGCTTACGGGCGAGACGGCGTCTCGAGCAGCGTTCAGGCCTATCAAGCGATGCTGGCCAGCGCTAACGGACAGACACCGGAAGGCTATACGCCGCTCAGCGAAGGCCTACCCCTACAGCCGAATACGACAAACCTGCCGCTGGCTTTGATCAACAACCCAGGAACACCCAACGGCGGTCTCTACACCCGTTTCCAGCGGCTTTCCGGCTTGTTCGGGAAATTCTTCGTCAGCCCCGAGGCTGAATCGGGGCAGAACGGCACCGACCTGCTTGCCACCATCAAGATGAACACCGCAATCATCAACGTCGCGCTGGGCTACAGCATGCTGGCCGACTTCCCGGTGACGGCCAACCCGTTCGCGTTGGCGAACTCCATCATGGCGTCGGCGCTGCCCACCTACCTCCTGGGTGGCGGCGAGTTGCAGGGCGATGACACCGACACGATCGTTGGCAACTTCGCAAATCTGTTGTTCTCACAGGGCTCCAGCACCAGCTACAGCACGTTTGTCCCCAACGATCTACCCGAGTTGGAGTTGATGCGGCTTCCCGCGCGCCTGGTCAACTTGCTCTTCGAGCAAATCGGTGTGGATTTCCGAGTGGGCACCCCCTTCGCCAATGCGCTTCAGCCAGCCGCCGAGATTCTGGCGAACATCGGATACACCGACGTGTTGACACCGGACAAACTCGACCAGTGTGCCACCGATTGTGACAATCCCGACGAAGCCAAGACCTGGGCCGAACTGGGTTACAAAGCCTATGACCGCACGTACATGCAGTCTGCCGCCGGCACGGGCGACCTCGACTACACGCCGTGGTTGTCAGTCCAGCCGTTGACACGTCAGGAAAAGCTTGCGGTCCCGGGGGCCGTCGTCCAGGCGCTGATCGAGGGCACCAAAGCCGCGTTCTTCCCGAACAGTTCCACGGATACGCCGCAACCAGCGCCCACTGCGGCGAATGCCGTCACCGCGGTGGCTGAAACGGCTTCGCCGTCTGGCGTCTCGCCGGCTGTCGTGTCGGCCAACGCGCCCCGGGCAGTCACCGACGGCACGCGTCCCAGCGATGGGCCAATGGCTGACAGTGCCTCCGACTTTGCCGGATCGACTCCCGCGCACGATGCACAGTCGACCCGGAAGGCGTTCGCCGGCCGTGGAAGGTCGGGCAACGCCTCCCCCGAGGCCCGTTCAGTTGCAAGAGGGTCGTCAGCCCCCAAAGGATCAGCGCGCAACGACAGGAGCAGCAGAGCCGGCACCGGACGCACGAACTGACGGCTGCACCACCACACCCGATCGCTCGTGGATGAGCGGTGTTTGAGCTGGGGTCGGTTTCCGTACCAGTGACCGACAGGACACGCTCGACGCCTGAGGTAGCCGGCTAATCAGCCTTCGCCGGCGCCGGCGCCGGGAGCACCGCATACAAGTCACGTTCCAGCGCGTCGCAGGCGACGGCCGACGCCGGCGTCGAAATGGCGAAGACGTCGATCACCGAGGACCCGAGGGTGGTGATCTTCGCCCAGTCGATGTCGACACCGGCACGCTCGAACACCGCCGTGAGCATGGCCAGCAGTCCGGCGCGGTCACCGGCGCGGACCTCCACCACCTGGCGGCCGGGTTGGCTGCTGGGGTGCCACAGGATCCGTGGCGGGGCCGGTACAGCACCGGGTACTGCAAGGGCAGGCTCGCCGGCCCGGCCGACGCCGTGCCGCGCGGCTTCCCGATCACGCTTTTCCAGCGAGCCCAGCACGTCCAGTCTCCCCTTGAGGGCGAGGATGAACTGCTGGCGCAGCAGTTCAGCCGCCGGCGGATCCCCGAAGTGCGGCGATACCACGAAGGTGTTGATGGCCAAGCCCTCGGTGCTGTTGACCGCCGCGGAGTGCACGGAAAGCGAATTGAGCGCCAGCACCCCGGCGGCCTTGGACAGCAGGCCCCGGCGGTCCGGCGCCGTGATCATCACCTCGAAGGTGTGCGGACAGCCACCCTTCGACATCTCCACGTGAACTGCACCGTCGCTTGCCAGCGAAAGACCCTTGGCAGCAATGGGTTCCGGCGCCATCTCCGGCTCTCCGGCCATCACGGCGCGGCACCGGCGGACCAGGTCGCCGATCAGGGTGGCCTTCCAATCACCCCACACGCCTGGTCCGGTGGCCAACGAGTCCGCTTCGGCCAGAGCGTGCAGCAGTTCCAGCAGTGCGGGGTCGTGGTCCAGTGCCGTAGCAACCTCGGCGATGGTGGCGGGATCCTGAAGGTCCCGACGGGTTGCAGTAGACACGAGCAGAAGGTGGTGACGCACCATCGCCGTCAGCGTCCGGATGTCCGACGGCCACAGGCCGAGCCGCTTTCCGACCCGGGTTGCCAACTCGGCTCCGACCACGCTGTGGTCGGCCCCACGCCCTTTGCCGATGTCATGCAGCAGTGCCCCGAGCACCAGCAGGTCGGGACGGGCTACCCGCGTGGTGAAAGCGCTTGCGCGCGAGACCGCTTCGACCAGATGACGGTCCACCGTCCAGGTATGCACCGGATCCCGGGGAGGCAGGTCGCGAACAGCACCCCATTCCGGGAAGAGCCTGCCCCACAAGCCCGTCCGGTCCAGCGCCTCGATCACAGTCACCGCCGTCGGACCCGCCGTCAATAGAACCAGCAGGTCATCCAGGGCGTCCCGCGGCCATGGTGCCCGTAGTTCGGGCGCTGTGTCGGCCAGTCGGCCCAGCGTCGACGCCGCGATCGGAATCCCGGTGATCGCCGAGGCGGCGGCAACCCGCAGCACGAGTCCCGGATCGCGCTGCGGTCGCGCGTCGCGGGCCAGGGTGACTTCCCCTGCGTACTCGACGACACCCTCGTCCAGCGGTCTGCGCGCCGGTCGCCGCAGGGCCGAAAGACCTCGCCGCGGAAGGGCATTGGCCGCGGTCCGCAAACCCGCGTCCACGTAATAGCTGACCGTGCGGGCGGCGTCGGACAGCACTCGCGCCAAGTCGAAGCGGTCCCCCACCCGCAGCGCGGCACCAACCTCGTCGGCGAATTGCGCCAGCAGCAGGTCACGGCCCCGCTTGGAGACCCGATGCAGTTCGGTGCGGATATCGAGCAGGGCCAGGTGCGCGCTGCCAATGGAACCTGCTGGTGCGTCCGGCGCCAAGTTGGGCAGACCGTCTGCCAGCTGTGCGATCGCCAGAGCATTGAGCAGCTGGACGTCGCGCAGGCCACCCATACCCGATTTGAGATCGGGCTCGGCGCGATGGGCGATCTGGCCGCTGCGCTGCCAACGTGCCCGAGTGAATTCGACGAGTTCCTCGAAACGCCCGGCGATTCCGGCGCGCCATTGCCGGCGCGCTCCGCCGATCAGCGCCGAGGACAGCTGCTCGTCGCCGGCGATGTGCCGGGCCTCCAGCATTCCCAGCGCGGCAGACAGATCGGAACCGGCGACCTGCAACGCCTCCGAAACCGTCCGGACACTGTGGTCGAGCCGAATGTTGGCGTCCCACAACGGGTACCACAGCCCTTCGGCCACCTCGGTCACCACCTCGGTGGACTTCGAGTTGTGCAGAAGTATCAGGTCAAGGTCTGAGTAGGGGATCAGTTCCCTGCGGCCCAGGCCGCCGACAGCCACGAGGGCGAATCCGCTGCCTGCGGTGATCCCCAACTCGGTGGCCTTGGTGTTCAACCAGAGTTCGTGCAAATCCAGCAGCGCCTCGCGCAGCGATGCTGCATCGAGGCGCCGCTGGCCGCCGTTCAAGAGTTGCCGACAGGCGGCGGCGAGGTCGGTAGCGGGGTGCGACGACCCCGCCACCGAACCCTCCGGCCTGTTCACGGCGGAGTCGGAAGTCCGTTTTGCGAAGTTCGTCATGTCGCGTCCTTTGCTTGCCGTTCCCGACCCGCCTGAACGCGCCTGCTACAGCGCGTCGGCTCCCCGCTCACCGGTGCGAACCCGTACGACGGTGTCCACCGGGCTCACCCACACCTTGCCGTCCCCGATTTTTCCGGTGCGTGCCGCTGCGACGATGGTGTCGACGACCTTGTCGACGGCGGTGTCGTCGACAACTACCTCCACCCGCACCTTGGGTACGAAGTCGACCGCGTATTCAGCACCGCGATAGACCTCGGTGTGTCCCTTCTGCCTCCCGTAACCCTGGACTTCGCTGACCGTCATACCCAGAACGCCAATCTCTTCGAGGCCGGTCTTGACGTCTTCCAGCGTGAACGGCTTGATGATCGCAGTGATCAGCTTCATATTCCTCATACCTCCGCGCCGTGACGAGTGAATACCGCACCACCGGGGGCCACCGCGAAGTCGTACGCGCTCTCGGCGTGTTCCGATTCGTCGATGCCCGACGCCTCGGCCTCACGGTCGAGTCGCAGTCCGATGGTGAATTTGACGAGCAAGGCCAAGATAGCCGTGCCGACCGCCGAGTACCCCAGAACCGCGAAGGCACCCACGGCCTGACGCCAGAGTTGGTCGAAGCCGCCGCCGTAGAACAGGCCATTGACCGCCGCCGGAGCTTCCTCAGTGGCCACCAACCCGACCATCAGGGTGCCGACGAGACCGCCGACCAGGTGCACACCGACCACGTCAAGCGAGTCGTCGAAGCCAAACTTGAACTTCAGGCCGACCGCCAGCGCGCACAGAATGCCGGCCGTTGCGCCGATGGCGAGGGCTCCCAACACATTCACCGACGAGCACGACGGGGTGATGGCCACCAGGCCCGCAACGACACCCGAGGCCGCACCCAGCGACGTGGCACGCCCGTCCCGGATTCGCTCGGTGAGCAACCAGCCCAACATCGCCGCCGCAGTGGCGATCGTCGTGGTCACGAACGTCGTGCCGGCGATGCCGCCGGCGCCGATTGCCGAACCCGCATTGAAGCCGTACCAGCCGAACCACAGCAGGCCGGCCCCAAGCATCACGAAGGGCAGGTTGTGCGGACGCATGGGCGTGGTGGGCCAGCCGAGGCGCTTGCCCAGGATGAGGGCCAGCACCAGACCGGCCACGCCGGCATTGATATGCACCGCGGTTCCGCCCGCGAAGTCAATAGCCTTGAGCTTGTTGGCGATCCAGCCGCCCGTCTCGGCGGTGACGCCGTCGAACGCGAACACCCAGTGGGCGATCGGGAAATACACGAACGTCGCCCACAACGCGGCGAAAGCCAGCCAGCCGCCGAACTTCAGGCGGTCAGCGACCGCGCCGGAGATCAGAGCGACGGTGATGATGGCGAACATCAGTTGGAACGCCACGAACACCGACTGCGGAATCGTTCCGGCCAGCGGGATCGTCACCGCTTCGATGGCCTCGATCCCCGCGGCCGGGTCCGCGATCACCTCGGCTGCCGCGTTACCGCCGATCAGTCCCTTGAGCCCGAAATATTGGGTGGGGTCGCCGAACAGGCTGAACTTGTCGTTGCCGAAAGCGATCGAGTATCCGTACAGCGACCAGAGCACGGTGACGACGCCCATCGCACCGATGCTCATCATGATCATGTTGAGCACGCCCTTGGCGCGCACCATGCCGCCGTAGAAGAAAGCCAGACCGGGTGTCATCAACAGAACGAGCGCGGCACTTGCCAGCATCCACGCCGTGTCACCGGTGTCCGGCACTCCCATCATCGGGAATGTATCCACTCGAAGTTCCCTCCTTCACGTCCCGGTCGTGCACCGGTGACTTGAGGGACACGATGCTTAGCGGTTGTTTCGGAAGCGACGCTGTGGTGTTTCGCTCACGTGAACGGATGGCGGGCTTGCGTTGCGGTGTTGTTAACGGAGCGAGGTCGCATCCGCGCGCTAACCCAGTAGTGCGTCGACGAAGGCAGCCGGCTCGAAGGGGGCGAGGTCGTCGGGGCCCTCACCGAGTCCCACCAGCTTCACCGGCACACCGAGCTCCTGCTGAACCCGGAACACAATGCCGCCCTTGGCGGTGCCGTCGAGCTTGGTCAACACCACCCCGGTGATGTTGACGACGTCGGCGAAAACCCGTGCCTGCACCAGGCCGTTCTGACCGATGGTGGCATCGAGAACCAGCAGCACCTCGTCGACCGCGGCGCGCTTCTCCACGACACGTTTGACCTTGCCCAGTTCGTCCATCAGGCCGGTCTTGGTGTGCAACCGGCCTGCAGTGTCGATGACTACGACGTCCGCTCCGCAGGAGATGCCCTCATCAACGGCGTCGAAGGCCACCGACGCGGGATCAGCACCCTCCGGCCCGCGCACCACCTCCGCGCCCACCCGCGAACCCCAGCTCTGCAGCTGGTCGGCTGCGGCAGCTCGGAAGGTGTCAGCGGCACCGAGCACAACTCGGCGTCCGTCGGCGACCAGCACCCGGGCCAGCTTGCCCACCGTCGTGGTCTTACCGGTGCCGTTGACGCCGACGATCAGCAGGACCGAGGGCTTGTCAGCGTGCGGCAGGGCCCGAATGGAGCGGTCGAATTCGGGGTTGAGTTCGGCAATGAGGACTTCCCGCAGCACCGCTCGGGCTTGAGCCTCGTTGCGTACGCTGCCGGCGGCCATGGCAGACCGCAGGTGCTCGACGACGGACGCGGTGGTCGTCGGCCCGAGGTCGGACACCAACAGGGTGTCCTCGACCTCTTCCCAGGAGTCCTCGTCCAGATCACCACCGCCGAGCAGGCCCAACATGCTGCGCCCGAAGGCATTCTGGGACTTGGCCAGCCGGCCGCGCAGCCGTTCCAGGCGGCCTGCCGAGGGTGCGATGGCACTCAGGTCCGGTGCCCCCTGGGGGATCACGGCGACGTCCGGCCCGGTCAGCGGTGTCACGGTGACCTCCGCTGCCGCCGGGACGGCGGCGGGGGCCTCTGGGGCGGTTTCAGTGACCTCCGCTGCCGCCGGGACGGCGGCGGGGACCTCCGGTGCCGTCGGGACCGCGTCGGGGACCTCCGGTGCCGTCGGGACGGCGTCGGTAACCTCGATCGACTCCACGACCTGGGGGATGACCGGCTCAGGAATTTCCTCGACCACCACGGGTTCGGGGGCCGCCACGGGTTCGGGAACCGTGACCGTGCCGGCAGACTGAGCGCCGGGAGACTGTGTGAAGCTTATTCCCGAAGAGGCGGTGTAACCGCCGGAGCGGTCCACCGGTGTGGGAGCCTCAAGGGAAGTGTCAGGGGCGCGGCGCAGACTGATCCGGCTACGCCGGTAGCGCACCGACCCGATGACCAACGCAGCGATGACGAGGACGGCAATGACCGCGATGGCGATCCACAGACCCTGTGACATCGCGTCATTGTCCCAAAGTGTCGCACTGCCACAGTTGCGGGGCACGACATGAAGCAGCGCCCCGACGGGCTGGCCACCCGCAAACTTCGCCATATCGATGTCTGCCTGACCGGGCCGGTCGACTACGTCGGAGTGACCACCGGCTTCGAATGGTTCGACCTGCCTTACAACGCCCTGACCCAGACTCATCTGGCCGCCATCGACCTGAGCACCCGTTTTCTCGGATTCCCGCTGAAGGCTCCGGTGCTGATCGGTGCCATGACCGGCGGGGCCGAACTGGCCCGCACCATAAACCGCAACCTTGCCGCCGCGGCTCAGGAGCTGGGCATCGGCATGATGCTCGGATCCCAGCGCATCATGCTCGACGACCTCGGTTCGCAAACGTCAGCGGCCACCAGTTTCGAAGTCCGCGATCTGGCCCCCGACGTGCTGCTGATCGGCAACATCGGACTGGCACAGGTGCGCGAGGAGGTCGTTCCCAAACTCGTCGCCGCGCTGGACCGGGTCGGCGCCAACGCGCTGGCGGTGCATATCAACCCGTTACAGGAGGCCATGCAGGCCGGCGGGGACACCGATTTCACCGGCTCGCTTCAGCGGCTGGGTTGGCTGGCAACCGAACTCGACTATCCGGTGATGGTCAAGGAAGTCGGTCATGGGATCGGCGCCGCGGCAGCGCAACGGCTGCGTGGCGTGCCGATCGCAGCCATCGACGTCGCGGGAGCCGGCGGCACATCGTGGGCCCGGGTTGAACAGGTCGTCCGCTACGGCGAGGTGCGCTACCCGGCCGTCGCCGACTGGGGTATCCCGACCGCCCAGGCCCTCATGGAGGTGCGTCGCACGTTGCCTGGGATGCCGGTGGTGGCATCCGGGGGCGTGCGCACCGGGATGGACGCCGCCAAGGCCCTGGCGATCGGGGCCGATGTGGTGGCGATGGCACGCCCACTGCTGGCCCCGGCGATCGAGTCGTCGGCGGCCGTGGTCGACGTGCTGGGTCCGTTCATCGAGGAGCTGCGGGTCTGCCTGCACTGCTGCGGTGCCCCGGACCTGGAACGGCTGCGCCGGATCGGCGTCAGCGGCTGAATTATCGACCTCACCGATGTCTACCGGGCCCACCTCGCCAGGATCCATCGCGGCAGACTGGGCACCTCCGACCGCGGCCTTGCCGAACTGCACCGCGATGTCGCGGAGCTGGGATCGACGGAGATTTAGTTCGAGGCGGTCTGTGCGCTGCCCACCAGATCGTGACCGCGCATCCGCTGCGAGATCACCGCGGTGATGCCGTCGCCCTGCATCGAGACACCGTAGAGCGCATCGGCTATCTCCATGGTCGGCTTCTGGTGGGTGATGACGATCAGCTGTGACTGGGAGCGCAGCTGCTCGAAGAGCCCGATCAGGCGGCGCAGATTGACATCGTCGAGAGCCGCCTCGACCTCGTCCATCACGTAGAACGGAGACGGACGGGCCCGGAAGATCGCCACCAGCATGGCCACCGCCGTCAGCGACTTCTCCCCACCGGAGAGCAGCGAGAGCCGCTTGACCTTCTTCCCCGGCGGACGGGCCTCCACCTCCACCCCGGTGGTCAGCATGTCGGAGGGATCGGTGAGCAGCAGCCTGCCCTCACCACCGGGAAAGAGCGCGGCGAAGACCTGGGTGAACTCCCGCTCCACGTCGGTGTAGGCCTCGGTGAACACTTGCAGGATCCGATCGTCGACATCGGATATCACGTCAAGGAGGTTCTTGCGGGCGGCTTTGACGTCCTCGAGTTGGGTGGACAGGAAGTTGTAGCGCTCCTCCAGGGCGGCGAACTCCTCCAACGCCAGCGGGTTGACCCGGCCCAGTTCGGCCAGCTCGCGTTCGGCACGCTTGGCCCTACGCTCCTGGCTGGCCCGGTCGAATCGCAGCGGCGCCGGGGCGGTGACCTGCTCGCCGCGCTCGCGAGCCTGCTCGTACTCAGCCATTTCCAGCTCCGAGGGCGGCAGTTCCACCGCGGGACCGTATTCGGCGACAAGGTCGTCGGCGGCCATTCCGAACTGGTCGAGGACCATTTGCTCAAGCTGCTCGATCCGCAACGCCGCCTGCGCCTTGGCCACTTCGTCGCGGTGCAGAGAATCGGTCAGGGCGGTGATGCGGGCGTTGAGCTGGCCGACCTCCTCGCGCGCGGCTGCCATCGTCGTAGCCCTGGTTTGCCGCTCGGCTGCCAGCCGATCACGGGTTCGCGAGGCGGCCGAGACCACCTCGCTGAGGCGCTCGGCGACCCGCCGGCCGCTCTGAGCGACTGCCGCCGCAACTTCGGCGGCGTGCCGGCGCGCGGCGCGGGCCTTCTCGGCGCGGATCCGGGCCTCACGCTCGGAGGCCGCTGCACGCCGCAGCGAATCCGCCCGCCCCCGAACCGCATTCGCGCGTTCCTCGGCTGTTCGGACCGCCAGCCTGGCCTCCACCTCGACCACCCGCGCGGCCTCCGCAGCGGCCTGTATCTGCTGGCGGTTCCCAGGTGAGTCGTCGACGACGGTCTGGGACTGCTGGGCAGCCAGCAGCCTCGCTTCCAGGGCGGTGAGCTCCTCAACCGTCTGGTTGCGGCCAGCTTCCATCTCCGCGCGCTGCTCCAGTAGACGTCGCCATTCGTCTTCGGCCAACCGGGCGTCCTGGCCGAGGCGGCCCAACTGCTCGTAGATTGCAGCGATCGCCGCATCGGACTCGTTGAGCGCCGCCAGCGCCTGCTCGGCGGCATCCTGCCGACTCGCCTGTTCGGCGACCGCGCCGGCCAACGCCGCGTTGAGTTCAGCAACCTGAGTTTCGGCGGCCTCGAGTTCATTTCTGGCCTTGTCGATCTCCGAGGCGATCTCCAAGGTGCTGGGCTTGCGATCCGAGCCGCCATCCACCCAGCCGGCACCAACGAGGTCACCGTCGAGGGTCACCGCTCGCAAGGCCGGACGAGCGGTGACGAGATCGAGTGCTGCCACCAGGTCGTCTACGACCGCCACCCCGGCGAGCATCGCCGTCATTGCGCCCTGCAGTCGAGGTGGAGCTTCGATGAGGTCGACGGCCCACCGGGCGCCGCCGGGCAGCGATTCGGAGTTCTCGCGGGCTTGGTCGGGCCAGTCGGCCAACACAATCGCGGCGCGACCGCCGTCCGCCTCTTTCAACGCTGTGACGGCAGCACCGGCGGCGCTGAAATCATCGGCCACCACGGCGTCAGCGGCCTGCCCCAGAACCGCGGCCAACGCATGCTCGTAGCCGGGGGCAACTCGAACCAGTTTCGCGACGGTTCCTAAAAGCCCTGCCTCGCCGCGATTCTCGATGAGCCACGCGGCGCCGTCTTTGCGATCCAGACCAACGGCCAATGCCTCGATGCGGGCCCGCAGGGAAGCCACCTGGCGTTCTGCGGCCCGCTCAGCGGTCTGGAGTTCGGCCACCCGTTCGTCGGCCAATCGCAGCGCGGCGACGGTGCGATCGTGGTGCTCGTCAAGGCCGACCTCGCCCTGGTCCAATTCACCGACCCGGCCCTGCACGGTCTCGAACTCGGCCTTCGTCTGCTCGGCGCGAACGGCCGCCTGCTCGATGGCCGCAGTCAGACGAGCAACCCCGGCATCGGTCGACTCGACCCGCGCGCGCATCGTCTCAACCTGTCCGGTCAGCCGGGCCAAACCTTCCCGGCGATCGGCCTCCGCGCGGACGGCGGCCACGTGCGCGCGCTCGGCCTCGGCCGCTGCGCTCTCTTTTTCGGCCAGCTCAGCTCGGGCGGCCTCCAGGCCTGCCCGAGCATGTGCGAGTTCAGCGAGCAACTGCCGCTCCCGTTCGGCCACTTGCTCCGCCTCGGCCTCCATGGCCTCGGGATCCCGACCGGTGCTAACCGCAGGCTCGGCGTCCAGGTGCTGCGCCCGTTCGCTGGCGATCCGAACGGTGGCACTCACCCGTTCGGCCAGCGCGGAGAGCCGGAACCAGGTCTGTTGGGCGGCGTCGGTGCGCTCCGACAGCGAGGCAACAGCCGCCTCGTCGGCGACCAGCTGCTCGGAGGCCGCCGCCAGCCGGACGCTGGCCTCCTCGTGTTCGCGGCGCAATGTGGTCTCGATGTCGTCGGCACCGGCGAACTCCGCCCGCCGAGTCACCAGGTCGTCGGCGGCCAGCCGCAAACGGGCGTCTCGCAGGTCGGCCTGGATGGTCTGCGCACGCCTTGCCACCTCTGCCTGCCGGCCCAGCGGCTTGAGCTGACGGCGCAACTCGGTGGTCAGATCAGTGAGTCTGGCCAGGTTGGCGGCGGTAGCCTCCAGTTTGCGCTGGGCCTTCTCCTTGCGCTTGCGGTGCTTGAGTACCCCGGCGGCCTCCTCGATGAAGGCGCGACGGTCTTCCGGTCGGGACTCCAGGATCTGAGCCAATCGGCCCTGCCCGACGATGACGTGCATCTCCCGGCCTATGCCCGAGTCACTGAGAAGTTCCTGGATATCCAGCAGCCGACAACTGCTGCCGTTGATCTCGTACTCGCCGGCGCCGTCGCGGAACATCCGGCGGGTGATCGCCACCTCGGAGTACTCGATCGGCAACGCGTTGTCGGAGTTGTCTATGGTCAGCGTGACTTCAGCGCGGCCGAGCGGGGCACGGGAGGAGGTGCCCGCGAAGATGACGTCCTCCATCTTGCCGCCGCGCAGCGTCTTTGCGCCCTGCTCCCCCATGACCCAGGCCAGGGCGTCGACCACATTGGATTTTCCGGAACCGTTGGGGCCGACCACGCAGGTGATCCCCGGCTCGAACCGCAGAGTCGTCGGCGAAGCGAAGGATTTGAAACCCTTCAGCGTCAGACTCTTGAGGTACACGATCGGTGAGCCTACCGGCGCGGAAAAAGCCCTTCTGAGTCAGCGACCGCTCGGCGGGATCAGCGTTCGCGGAAACCGTGCATGGGCTCGCCCGGTTCGGTGAGGTCCGCCACCACGGTGTCCACCGAGCCGGGGGTGGCGCCGCCGCGCAGCAGCGCCAAGAGTTGTTCACAAGCCTCGCGCGGTCCCTGGGCCACCACCAGCACCCGGCCGTCGTGCTGGTTGGCGGCGTAGCCGGTCAAACCCAGTTCCAGCGCCCGGGAGCGGGTCCACCACCGGAACCCGACGCCCTGAACGTAGCCGTGCACCCATGCGGTGAGCCGCGCCTCGGTCAAGGGTTGACCTCGAAGTTGATCTCGGTGCCCGATTTCAGGGTCCGGCCGACGGTGCAGGCTTGGTCGATGGCCCGGTTGACGACGACCAACAAGCGGTCGAGTTCCTGCGGCGACAGTGACGAGAGGTCGACCTCGAGGCTCTCCTGTAGCAGCGGGTAACGCTCCTGCTCGCGATCCGCGTCGCCGGAGACCTTGATGACGGCCTGGTAGTCGTCGCCGAGCCGCCGCCGCAGGGGCAGGTCGCTGCTCAGACCGCTGCAGCCGGCCAGCGCGATCTTCATCAGCTCACCGGGGGTGAAGACGCCCTCGTCGGTCACCGAGCCGATCAGGACCTCAGCACCGCGGCTGCTTCGCCCCGTGTACCGGCGGACGCCGGTGCGTTCCACCCAGAGTTCGGTCATGCCCATCCCTTCCGCCCAAACCAACGTTTGGGCGGAAAAGAGCGAGAAAAATCCGCCATTACGTCGATCTCGGCGAGACACTACCGGCCGGCTACCGCCGAGGGCGCGGTTGGCAGGTCGGACAGTAGAACGAGGAGCGGTTCATGAACTTCTCGCGCCGGATCGCCGATCCGCAGCGCCGACAGGCTCGGTCCTCGCGGCCATAGACATTCAGCGAGCGGTCGAAGTAGCCGGACTGGCCGTTGACGTTGACGTAGAGCGAGTCGAATGAGGTGCCGCCCTCACGCAGCGCCTCGCGCATCACCTCGGCCGCGCAATCGAGTACCTCAGCGAGTTGACGGCGGGTGAGCTTCTCGGCGATACGTGCCCCGTTGACCCCGGCCCGCCACAGCGCCTCGTCGGCGTAGATGTTACCGATCCCCGACACCACAGTCTGATCGAGCAGCTGTCGCTTTAGCTCAGAGTGCTTGCGGCGCAAGATCGTAATGACCCGATCGCGATCGAACCGCGGATCCAGCGGGTCGCGGGCGATGTGCGCCACCGGCTCCGGCAGCAGGCTTCCGTCCACGGTCAGCAAGTCGGCCAACTGCCACCCGCCGAAGGTGCGCTGATCGACGAAACTGAGTGGGGTGCCGTCGTCGAGCACCGCGGCGATACGCAGGTGCCCGGTATCGCGAATCGGACCCAGCAGCATCTGTCCGCTCATCCCCAGATGCACCACCAACGCAAGGCCGTCCTCGAGGTTGAGCCACAGATACTTGCCGCGACGATCCGTTCCGGACACCCGCGCCCCGCGCAATCGTGCGGTCAGGTCGGCGGCCCCTCCCTCGTGCCGCCGCACCGCCCGGGGATGAAGCACCTGCACGTCGACGATGGTCCTGCCCGTGACGTGAGCCTCCAGGCCGCGGCGGACGACCTCGACTTCGGGGAGTTCAGGCATCCAGCCTGGCGGTCCCCAACGCAGCATCCGGGGCAGCAGCGTCCAGGGCGGTCCAGGCCTGCGCCGCGGCGTCGGTCTCAGCAGCCTTCTTCGATCGGCCCTCCCCGCGGCCGCATTCCTCGCCGTTCACGTACACCACCGCAGAGAACCGCCGGTCATGATCGGGGCCCCGAGCGGACACGTCGTAGCGGGGAACCCCCAGCCCACGGGCCGAGGTCAACTCCTGCAGGCTGGACTTCCACTCCAAGGCCGCGCCCAACGTGGGGGCCGTCTCCAGCAGTTCCTGAAACAGCTTCAGGATGACGCGCCGGGCCCCCTCCAACCCGTGCTCCAGATACACGGCACCGATCAGCGATTCGACCGTGTCGGCGAGGATGCTGGCCTTGGCCTGGCCGCCGGTGTTGACCTCGCCGCGGCCCAGCAGCACATACTCGCCGAGCCCGCTTTCGGTGAGTTCACGGGCGACGCCGGCGAGCGCCTGACTGTTGACGATGCTATTGCGCAGCTTGGCCAGGTCTCCCTCGGAACTGTCCGGATGGCACCGGAACAGTTCCTCGACGATCACCAGCCCGAGCACGGCGTCGCCGAGCAACTCCAGACGCTCGTTGGTGGGCAGGCCGCCGTTCTCGTAGGCGTAGCTGCGGTGAGTGAGCGCCACCGTGAGCAGGTCGTCGGGAAGTTCGGCGCCGAGGGCGTCCAGCAGGTCCTGACGCGACATCAGCGGTCACCGTCCGGTTCGCCGTCGGTCGTGGGCAGGAGTTTGGCCAGCTTGGACCAGCGCGGGTCGATCTGCTCGTGGTGGTGGCCCGGCTCGGCGGTTGCGATCGCGACCCCACACTGTGGGCACAGTCCAGGGCAGTCCGGTGAGCACAGTGGGGCGAACGGGAGCGCCATGCCGACGGCGTCGACGATCGGCTGTTCGAGGTTCACCGTCTGGTCGACTACGTGGCCCACTTCGTCCTCCTCGGTAGTGGACTCAGTGAGGCTGTCCGGGTAGGCGAACAGCTCGGTCAGCGCGATCTCGATCTCGCCGCTGACCGGCCCCAAGCACCGCGAGCACTCACCCCGGGTGGGGGCACGCACGGTCCCGGAAACCAGTACGCCCTCCGAAACCGACTCGAACCGGAGATCGAGGTCGAGGTCGGCACCGGGGTGGATCGCGACGAGCTCCAGCCCCATTCGGGATGGGCTGGGTATCGTCTCACGGACGGTCATCAGGGCGCCGGGTCGACGGCCGAGCCTGGACACGTCGAACACCAGCGCTGATCGGGCCATGACGCCGATCCTAACGGCGTCCCACCAAGGTCAGTGCTGGACGTAGTCGTGGGTGCCCGCCGCGGTGCGCAGTTGGTGACGCCCGCGGCTCACCGACCGCAGCGTCCCGTTGAGGTAGTCCTCGAACTGAGCCAGTTTGTTGTCGACGTAGATGTCGCACTCTCCACGCAACCGGTCGGCCTCGGCGTGGGCGGAATCGACGAGGCGGGTGGCTTCGGCGTTGGCGGCCTGCACCACCTCGGTCTGTGAGACCAGTCGCTGCTGCTCCTTGATGCCTTCCTGGACGGCCTTCTCGTAGGAGATGTTGCCGTTCTCGACCAGCCGATCGGCCTCGGCCTTGGCCCTGCTGGTAGCGGCCTCGTAGTCGCGCTTGGCGGTGCTGGACAGGCGGGTCGCCTCCTCGCGAGCCTCGGTGACCATTTTCTCGCTGTGCGAACGGGCCTCGGAGACCATGCGGTCGGCCTGCGATTTGGCGTCGGCCAGCAGTCGGTCCGCTTCGGCGCGCGCGTGGCTGAGCAGGGAGTCCGCCTCAGAGGTAGCGCCGGTAACCATGGCGTCGGCGTGCTCCCGCGCCTGGCCGAGCATTGAATCCCGGGCGTCGAGCACGTCCTGGGCGTCGTCGAGCTCTCCCGGGATGGCATCCTTGATGTCGTCGATCAACTCCAGGACATCGCCGCGGGGAACCACGCAGCCGGCGGTCATCGGGACCCCGCGGGCCTCTTCCACGATCGCGCTCAGCTCGTCGAGCGCTTCAAAAACTCGGTACACGGCGCACTCCTGGCGGTAGTTGGGTAGTGACCAGTGTGCCTGGTGTTACGTCTGTGACTGTGGTAGCGCTCCGGTGTGTCGCGAGAAATCAGCGACCGGCAAGTTTGGCTTGCATCCGCCGGTTCACCGAGTCCGGCAGCAGGGCGGAAACGTCGCCGCCCAAACCTGCAACCTCCTTGGCCAGCGAGGAGGAGACGAACGAGTACTGCGGCGTGGTCGCCACGAAGAAGGTGTCAACCCCGGCGACGTGCTTGTTCATTTGCGCCATCTGCAGCTCGTACTCGAAGTCGGTGCCGGTGCGCAGACCTTTCACGATCGCGGTCATGCCACGGGCCCGGACGAAATCGACCACCAGCCCCTGCCCGGATTCCACCCTCAGATTGGGCAGGTGCGCGCACGCCTCCTCGATCATCGCGATGCGCTCCCCGACGTCGAACATGCCGGACTTCTTGGGGTTCACCAGCACTGCGACGATCACCTCGTCGAACTGTTCGGTGGCACGTTCGAAAACGTCAATGTGCCCCAGAGTCACCGGGTCGAACGACCCCGGGCAGACAGCTCCACTCATGCGCGATCCGCCTCCGCTCCTCGCTGGCGCTCCTGCGCGATGACGCTAGCAGTCGCTTATCCCAGCCGCTCCGACGTCAGCACCCTCCAAGCGGGTGTCGCCGTAGCGTCGCACCGGCCACGCCGTCCAGCCCGCCGGCCAGCGAAGCGGCTCCGAGGAAACCGGGCGCTCCACCACCACCACGCCGCCCTCGACGACCCAGCAGGTGTGTTGCAGGCCGGACAGCAGTGCCTCCACCGCGGGCGTGTCGACGTCGTAGGGCGGATCGGCCAGCACAAGGTCCATCGGTGCGTCCGGAGGCGTCTTCATCAGCGATGCCACCGATGCACGCCGGACCGTCGCGCCGGGCAGGCCAACCGTCTCGATATTGCGCGCAATGACATCGGCGGCACGGCGGTCGGCCTCGACGAACAGCACCGACTGCGCCCCCCGTGACAATGCCTCCAGACCGAGTGCCCCGGAACCGGCAAAGAGATCCAGCACGCGCAGCCCGGTCAAGTCCAGCCGCGCCGCGAGGACGTTGAACAGGGCTTCACGCACACGGTCGGTTGTCGGCCGGGCCGAGGACGGTACGACCAGTCTGCGGCCCCCCGCAGCGCCGGCGACGATCCGAGTCACCTAGATCAGGGTCGACCAGTAGTCCCAGAACCGGACCAGTATCTGCAGGATGACCGCGGTGAACCACAGAGCCACCAGTGACCATCGCCAGTTGTACAACGCCCGCGCCACCGGGTTTCCGGCCAGCGGTTGAAGAGCGATCGGTGCCACCACGGCAAACAGAGGGACAGTCACCGACCAGACCACCATGCAGTACGGGCACAGTGCGCCGATTGCGTAGAGGGTCTCGTAGGACAGCCACTGCACGAAGATCACGCCCAGGCCCGTCCCAATCGTCAGGCCAACCCAGTACCAACGCGGTAGCGGCACCTTGTTGACGGCGAGCACGCCGGTGACGATGACGACACAAAAGGCTCCGACGCCGATAAGCGGGTTGGGTGGCCCGAACACCGAGGCCTGCGGGGTATTGATCACCGAGCCACAGGCCAGGACCGGGTTGATGCTGCAGGTGGGCACATACCTCGGGTCCTTGAGCATCTCGATCTTCTCGATCAGCAGATCCGCCGAAGACAAGAACCCGATCACTCCGGCGATCAGAATCCACCAGGCGCTGGCGCGCTTGACCCGAACCGCCCCGGCCGCCGCCGCGGGCGCCTCACCGGACTGCGCAGCCGCCGCGGTCGCTGTACTCATGGCTTCGGGGCCTCCGAGGCGGCCGACGCCGGCGGCGCCCCCTCAGGAGCTGGCGGTGCGCCCTCCGGCGCCGGCGGTGCTCCCGCCGGCGGTTTCGGCATCAGTGCCGGCACCGGGCCCACCACGGATGTGATCTTCGCGATCAACTCATCGGGGTTGGCCGGACTGATGTCTTCGCCGTTGAGGCGAATAGTCGGAGTAGCGGTGATCTTGGCCGCGGCGGCCAGACCCTTAACCATGTCGGTGTACCGGTTGTGGTTGACGCAGTCCGCGACACCACCGGCGGCACCGGCCTGTCGAGCGGTCTCGATCAGCGCGGCATTGTCCGGACCGGAACCCGAGCCCTCGGGCGGCTGCTGGGCGAACAGGGCCGAGTGGAACCGGACGAACGCCTCTTTGTTCTCGTCGCCGACGCAGTACGCCGCGTTGGCTGCCCGGGCGGAATAACCGCCGTTGGTCTTGTTCAGAATCGCGACCATGTAGTAGTCGACCTCGGCCGCGCCGCTCTCAACGATCTTGTTGATCGTCGCGCCGAACTCCTTCTCGAACTTCTGGCAGTGCGGGCACTGGAAGTCCTCGTAGATCGACAGCACCGCCTTGGGCTCGTCGCTGTCCGCCTTTTTGATCAGGGAATCGGAGCTGAGCCGGACGGCCTGCATGTCGCCGGCGGCGCGCTTGTCTTCCTTGCCCATCACGATGTAGAGCACAAGGCCCACGGCGAAGATGATGACGAGTGCGGTCAGCCCCAGGCGAATGGCCAGGTCGCGCTTGCGATCTTGGGCTTTCAGGTCGTAGCGGGGCGCGCTTTTCTTGTTGGTGGCCACGGGTCGGCGGATCCTCGCTGTCGGTGAAGTCGGCTGCTCTGGCCCTCAAGAGTACCGGCGCGGTAAAACGTCACTTCAGTCGTGGGTCAAGTGCGCCCGCAACGCCGAAATCATCTCGGCGTTGGCCCGGGGCCCCACCCCCCCCCCCCCCCCCC
>JAGQTV010000020.1 GCA_020438845.1 Mycobacterium sp.
ACATGCGCCGACACGGCCACCAAACCGAAACCGAATAAGGAAGGCGGGCGCGGGGACCGCTACCAGATCCCCGCGCCCGCGCTACCACTTCTCCACACACCCGCTACCGACTGCTCCGGCTAAACATTCTCGGCACGAGCGACTACGACTACCAGTTCAGCAGCTTTGCCGCCAAGCACGCCGAAGTCGTTACGCAGATGTGTTTGGCCTACACACGCGGAGCCGGATTTTCTGCGGGCGTTCCCAACGATCAAATTGCTGCGGTCATCGTCAGCGCCACCGCAAGAATGATGGCTAACCCCCAACAGATCGCCTATGACGTTGGTGGCGTGTCAATGCGTGGCGGGTTCCAAGGATTCAACTTGGCAGAACGCATCGTGTTGAACCGATTCCGTAAGACAGCGCAATGATTTTCAACGACAGAGTGAACGTCACTCTGAAAGAAAAACGGTTTATCGGTGGCACCGCTTCCACGGTTGTCGTCTTCGATGGCCCCGTGCCCGGAATCGTGACGTTTCTCGATTCTGATTCCGAGGCCAACCGGGCCAGCGCGCGACTGCAAATCTTTCTGAGTCCGTTCGCTTTCGTGCTGCCACCGATGCCCGCCAAAGAACTACTTGTTTTGTCGTGGAAACAGTTCACACATTTAACCGTTGACGGCATCGTTGAACCGCACTACATCAACTCTCGGCTACATCATTACAAAATCCTCGCCAAGGCCGTCTGATGGCCGTTTACGTTCTGACCCCGGCACGACGGGCAGCACTGGAAAAAGCACAACAGGAATCGGCTCGCAGGCGCAGGAAAATCAGAAACCGAAGCCGACTCAGAAAGACTGCCGCAGTCGTTGCCGTCGCAGGCGTCGCCGCCTACTCGGTGCATTCAGCCATCCATTCCGAGGAACGGATCAACGAGCGAATCATCAAACGCCATGTAGAACTTGCAGAGTTCCATCACCGGCAACTCAACAGACTTCGCGCTCACGCCGACCCGACCTCGGCGCTGAGCAATCCCGATTTCGATCCCGACGTTGCACGTCGTGAAGCTATCGCGATTCTGAACCGGAGAGCGAAACGAAAAAAGAGAACTTGAGACCGTCTCGTCGTTTGTCGCTTTGGCCTACGGGATATCGGGAGGTTGGCTGCGGATCCAATTGTCGATGATGGCGAGCTGCTCAGGGCATAGATATCGCGAAGCTGCGGCTACCACCGCCGAACCGGTCCGAAACGATCCGAACTTGTCCGCCCAGTAATCTTTAATTGCGGGAAAATTACTAGGAGGGCCACTCCGAAGCTGGCCGCAAGCCTGGTAACCAGCCAGTATGGCGCTGCCAGGAGATGCGTAGGTAACCCCGTACTGATTGAGAGACAGTATGTACGCAACTTCGGCGTCGTCGTCCGCATGTGCGGTGCCGACGACCGTGGGCGCGGCTAGCAGAACCGCAACAGCTGCTGATGAGACTGCCAGGTTCCGCAACATGGGAGGAATCGTATCTACGTCTTCCGATCTGCCCACATTTTGCCCACATTTTGCCCACAAAACCCGTGATTTGCCGTGAAGTGCCGTGAAGCCTTTTTGCAGGTCAGAACGCTTTTTCGGCCTCTGACCAGCACCCGGTTTTCTAATTCGAATCTCACCGAGGGCACCAAAACTAGCAGGTCGACGGACTAACAGCCGGCACCGAGCGGGCTGGGCAGTTGGCTGCTGCGGTTGCCCCTAGCCGATTGGCGGACCGGCAGGAATTACTAATCCGCCCCCTGCAGTGACGACCGGGGCGCCATCGGGTGCCGGAGCCGCTGCGACCTCGGGCGGTCCACCGCTGGCTGGAAGCACCAAGTCGCCGGGTTGGACCCCATCGTTCGAGTTTCCGAATCCGCTGTTGTCGTTCATCATGCAGTTCAGAGAAGCGAAGTCGAAGTCGCAATCGTCGGCGAGGCTTTCCGGTGACGTCGCGAGGGCGATGATGGGCAGCGCGAAAACGGCAAGGCAGGCAGCCAGGCAACGCTGGTGTCGGGTGGGTTCCATCGCTAGATGTTAGGAGCTGTGAACCGATTCCGCGTATGTATCGGACTAACGGCCCGCCCAGCAATCAATCGGCCGCGGGCCGTCGGTGTCGATCGGGATTGCCTGAACAGCGGGCTGTCCCGGTTGAGTCGGTCGAGTTCGTAGGCCGCCACTACCAGCGTAGGCCGGAACGGTACCGGATGTCATCGCGGCATCAATCGTGAAGTCTGACTTCGAGTTTCGGCGGCTCGGCATCCGATCCGTCGGTATTGAGCCGGACCCAGAAGTGGTCGACCAGCGGCTGCAAGATTCGGGGCCCCAATTCGCGGAGCAGTATGCCAACGGCCTGAGTCTGCGCAGGCTGCGCGCTGCTGGCGATGCCGGCCGACCGTAACTCCTGAAGTTGACCGAACGTGTAGTCCGCGAGCAGATCCAGGAGTTCGCTCTCTCCGGTGTCTTCCAGTACAGCGCGTCTTAGGTACCGCACGAAGATCGGATTGTCTTCCCACATCCGCGCCACCGCTCGATCGCGCGCTTCACCAATCTGTTCGGCGGTGCCGACGGGTGGGACGGAATCCACGGCCCGGCGGAATTGGTCGACGACGTAACGCTGCACGGCATTGCGTAAGCCGTCTTTGTTCCCGAAGTGATGAACGACCAGACCCGAGGTCACCCCGGCCGCGGCAGCGACGTCCCGCAGCGTCGTGTTAGCGCTGCCTTTCGTGGCGTGAAGTTCCAGGGCGGCGTTTCGGATACGCGCCTTAGAGGTCAGATCGTCACCCGCTGCCGCGTCCGCCGGAAGTCCTCCGTCCATCGCTCTACTGTAACCGGTGGTCAGAGAATTGAGCAGTTGCTCAACATATTGTATTGTTGCTCAACATGGAAGCGGCGGTCATCATCGACGGAGTCAGAACTCCGGTCGGCAAGCGAAACGGCGCGCTGAGCAACTGGCATCCGACCGATCTGCTTGCGCTCACACTCCGCACTTTGGTCGACCGCACGGAAATCGAACCCGCATGCCTCGACGACGTGATCGGCGGTTGTGCTCGCCAGGTCGGCGAACAGTCGGGCAACCTGACCCGCTTCGCCTCGTTGGGTGCGGGCCTCCCGGAGTCACTTCCGGCCACGACCGTCGATCGGCAATGCGGGTCCGGTCAGCAGGCCGTGCACTTCGCCGCCCAAGGCATCCGAAGCGGTGAGTACGACTTCGCCATCGCCGCCGGAGTGGAGTCGATGAGTCGAGTCGACCTCGGACCGTTGTTCGATCCGGATGCGGCGCAAGCACCGTTCTACGGACACGCTGCATCAGCCCACTACAACGGCAACCTGTGCGCTCAAGGTCCGTCAGCGGAAATGATCGTCGGCAAATGGGGGCTCACCCGCCAAGAACTCGATGAATACAGCATGGAGAGCCATCGCCGGGCGTACGCGGCAACGGAAGCCGGCTTCTTCGCTGACCATCTCGTTCCGGTTCCGGGGATCGATCGGGAC
Source organism: Mycobacterium sp. (assembly GCA_020438845.1). Lineage (GTDB taxonomy): Bacteria > Actinomycetota > Actinomycetes > Mycobacteriales > Mycobacteriaceae > Mycobacterium. The sequence continues at coordinate 3,496 of JAGQTV010000020.1, forward strand.
GAAGGGATCAGGAGGCAGTCGGATCCGGCGAAAATGGCGGCACTGAAACCCGCCTTCAGCCGCGACGGCACCATCACCGCCGCCAACGCGTCTCAATTGAGCGACGGCGCCGCCGCCTTGCTCATTGCCGGGCAGGACGCAGCCGACAAAGCAGGACTGCGGCCAAAGGCGATCATCCGCGCCATGGCAGTCGCCGCCGACAATCCGATACTCCAGTTCACTGCAGTGATTCCGGCCGCCCGTAGGGCGCTCGAGGTCGCCGGCCTATCGATCTCCGACATCGACCGGATCGAGGTCAACGAGGCGTTTGCGCCGGTGCCCATGATCTTCGCCCGCGAATTCGGCATCGGTTACGAGAGGCTCAACGTCAACGGAGGCTCTATCGCGATCGGCCACCCGTTGGGCTCGACAGGCGCGCGGATGATGACGGACCTGGTCTATGAACTTCATCGCTCTAACAGCCGGTACGGCCTTTTGACCATCTGCGAGGGCGGCGGAATGGCCAACGCGACGATCATCGAAAGGATCTGAGGATGGCGGTGCGGATCACGAATGACGATGCGGTTCGGGTCATCGTTCTGGACCGGCCGCGCGCCCGAAACGCACTGAACACAGAACTCATGGCCGAGCTCGCTGCCGCGTTGTCCGAGGCCGACGCCGATCACCGAGTTCGCGCCGTGGTGATCACCGGATCGCAGCAGACGTTCTGTGCGGGCGCCGACCTGGGAGCTTTGGACGGATTGACGGTGTCAGACAGCCTGGCCGCCGACGGGTTCGGCAAGCGGTTTTTCGGACAGCTTCATGACTGCCGAAAGCCGACCATCGCAGCCGTCAGCGGCCCGGCCTACGGCGGCGGATGCGAATTGGTGCTCGCCTGCGACATCGCGATCGGTGGCCAGTCCTCGAAGTACGCCCTTCCCGAGGTGGGACTGGGCCTGATCCCAGGCGGCGGGGGCACCCAGCGACTCATTCGCGCGATCGGAAAACCCAAGGCCATGCAGATGTTGCTCACTGGGGATCCGATCACGGCCGATCAGGCCTGCACCGCAGGTCTGATCGCCGAAGTCGTACCCGACGATCAATATCTGACCAGAGCAGTCACTCTGGGCGTGCGCATTGCTCGCAATGGCCCGTTGGCAGTTCAGCTGGCCAAGGACGCGGCCCGCACGGCTTTCGAGTCCCCGTTATCGGCCGGGCTCGCCTACGAACGCCGCAACTTCTACCTTTCAGCCCGCACTCAGGACATGCGCGAGGGCGTCGACGCCTTTCGCGATAGGCGCCAACCAATCTTTCTCGGCGCATAGAGATCGCAAGATTAGGAGCCACCATGAGCTATCGCTCACCCTGGATGACAGCGGAACTCGACGAGGTTCGCGATCTGGCGAGACGATTCGTCGACAAGTACGTCCAACCCAATCTGGCGACCTGGGCCGACCAGGGCCACGTCGATCGTGAACTTTGGCTTGCCGCAGGGGAAGTCGGTCTGCTCTGTATCAGCATCCCGGTGGAGTACGGCGGGGGCGGCGGAACGTTCGCCCATGAGGCCGTCGTACTTGAAGAACAGGGCAGAATCGCCGACGACGCCTGGGCCTACTGCGTGCATTCGACCATCGTGGCGCACTACATCCTCGCGTACGGCACCGAAAACCAGAAGAACAGATGGCTTCCCAAGCTCGCGAGCGGTGAGATGGTTGGGGCCATCGCCATGACCGAGCCCGGAACCGGATCAGATCTGCAGAGAGTGCGGACCGCAGCCCGGCGGGTCGACGATCATTACGTCATCAACGGCGCCAAGACGTTCATCACCAACGGGACGCAGTGCGATCTTCTCATCATTGTTGCGCGCACCGGCAGTGAAGCCGGGGCGAAGGGACTGTCCCTCATCGTTGCCGAAACCGAAGGACTGCAAGGCTTTCAACGCGGCCGGGTACTGCACAAGATCGGCCAGAACGGCACCGACACTAGAGAACTCGCTTTCGTCGACATGCAGGTTCCCGCCGTAAACCTGCTCGGCGACGCCGAGGGGCAGGGCTTCGCCCAGCTCATGGGGCAGCTTCCACAGGAGCGTCTGGGTATCTCGGTCGGAGCGGTCGTAGCCGCTGAGCATGCGGTCGAACTGGCCTGTGCATACGCCCGCCAGCGGACCGCGTTCGGCGCAGACCTGATGCAGTTCCAGAACACCAGGTTCGTCCTGGCCGAATGTCACGCGGACATTCTGGCGGCGCGCACATTCCTAGACCATTGCATCAGCGAGCACCTTGCCGGGCGCCTCGACACCGCGACCGTATCGGCCGCCAAGTTCTGGCTGACCGACATCCAGTGCAAGGTGATCGACCGTTGCCTGCAGATTTTCGGCGGTTACGGCTACACCCTGGAATACCCCATCGCCCGGATGTATGCCTCGGCCCGCGTCCAGAAAATCTACGGCGGCACCAACGAAATCATGAAAGAGTTGGTCGCCAGATCACTCGGGTCCTGATCACCGCTAACCATACTAAGTGGATCACCAATTCATCACGCCAACAACATGATTCAAGAGGAGCATGATATGGCCGAAGCTACCCTCTGTGCTGCATTCCAGCGACTGGCGAAGCGCAATCCGGACGCGGTTGCCATCCGCTCGTACGACAACAGCGAGAGCCTGACCTGGTCGCAATACGCCGATCGAGTTCGGGCTCTCAGTGAAGGGCTCCACGCAATCGGGGTCCGTCCGGGTGACACGGTGGCGTTGATGCTCACGAACTGCGTCGATTTCCACATCGTCGACACCGCGGTGCTTCACGCCGGCGCGGTGCCGTATTCGATCTACAACACCTTCCCCGCCGAAACGATCGCGTTTCTTCTTGAGAACGCGAATCCGCGGCTGGTCGTCTGCCAGAGTGCATTCCTCCCAGTGATCAAATCGGCCATCGAAACGGCCGGAAAGTCGGGCCTGCCGATCTGCGTGGTCGACGGCGAGGGCGGGACTCACCAACTCGCTGACGTAGCGGCGACCAGCGCCCCGGAGTTCGATTTTGACAGGACCTGGACCGCTGTCTCCCCCCACGATGTCGCCACCATCATCTATACGTCCGGGACCACGGGCCAGCCCAAGGGTGTTGAGCTGACTCACAACGCAATCCTGACCGATCTCGAGGGCCTGCAGTCCGTCGCACATTTCGCCGCAAACGACACGGTGGTGTCCTACCTGCCGGACGCCCACGTCGCCAATCGGGCTATCAGCCACTACACCGGCATGATCTACGGCGTCGAGATCGCCACCGTCGAGAACTTCAAAAACATTTTCGACGCCCTCAAACGAGTGCAGCCGACAGTGTTCCTCGGAGTGCCGTCCATTTGGTACAAGATCAAAGCGGCGATCGACGCTCTGAGTGCGGCAGAGACCGATCCCGCTGCAGCACAACGGATTCAGTCAGCAGTCGAGGCTGGACGAGCAGCCGCTCGGGCCGGAATGGGTGCCGTTCCGGACGACCCGGCCGGCCAAGAAATCTTGGCGAAACTTCGCACCGGGATCGGACTGGACTCGCTGCGCCTCGGGATCACCGGTGCGGCCCCCATCGCCGCTGAGACTCACGAAGCCCTACTCGGAATCGGGCTTCCGATCTGCGAAATGTGGGGCATGTCCGAATGCGCTGCCGCCACCGTAAATCCCTCCGATTCGGTTCGCATCGGCACAGTCGGCCGTCCCCTGCCGGGGGTCGAGATCAAGCTCGCCGAGGACGGCGAACTGCTGGTCCGGGGCCCGATGCTGATGAAGGGATACCGAAGCGACCCGGCGAAGACCGCTGAGGCCATCGACGACGAGGGATGGTTGCACAGCGGTGACATAGCCACCATCGACGATGACGGCTATGTCAAGATCGTCGACCGCAAGAAGGACATCATCATCAACTCGGCGGGCAAGAACATGTCACCGTCACACATCGAATCGGCCGTCAAGGTCGACTGCCCGTTGGCCGGATACGTCGTTGCGATCGGCGACAACCGTTCCTATGTCACTGCATTGATCAACCTCGATGCCGCTGCCTGCTCGGTATACCTGGCCCAGGCAGGGGTGACCGACACGTCGGCCGGGGACTTGGCGACCCACCCGGCGATACGCAAGGCGATGGACGAAGGGATTGCGGCTGCCAATTCGAAATTGGCCCGCGTCGAACAGATCAAGAGATACCTGGTGGTCAACGACAGATGGGAGCCGGGAGGCCCCCTGGTTACACCCACGATGAAGCACAAGCGCAAGGCGGTTCTGGATCACTACAGCGCCGAGATCGATGCGCTCTACGCAGCACCGCGTTGAAGCTGCCGTCGGAAGGAAAAACGGCCGAAGTGCTCTCGGGCGTCAAAGCCGTATCGCTGGCGGTGAACCTGCCGGGACCGTTGGCGGCTGCACGCTTGGCCGAGCTCGGAGCCCTGGTGACCAAGGTGGAACCACCTGCCGGTGACCCGCTGGCGAGTGCAGCACCACAGTGGTATTCCAAGCTCATCAAGGATCAACAGGTCATCACGCTGGATCTGCGGACACCCGACGGCAGAGCAGAAGTCGACGACCTTCTGGAAGGCACCGACCTGCTGATCACCTCGATGAGGCCGTCATCGCTGAAACGGCTGAACCTCGACACACCGCAGCGGAGATTTCCCCGACTGTCGTTGGTCGAGATCGTCGGCCACGATGGAGAATTGGCAGAGACTCCCGGTCATGACCTCAATTACCAGGCCGACAAGGGAATTCTCCATCCGCCGAACATGCCGAAAGTCCCGATCGCCGATCTTCTGGGAGCGGAGCGTGCCGTTTCGATGGCCTTGGCTGCGGTCTTCTCGTGCTCCCGTGACGGTGTTGGCCGCGCCTACCGCATCTCGCTCGCCGACGCAGCCGAGCGCGCCGGCGATGCTGTCGCATACGGTCTGATGGGCGAGGGAGCCCTTCTCGGCGGCGCCTTTCCGGGCTACCGGATCTATCCGTGCGCGGATGGGTACGTCGCACTCGGCGCAATCGAGCCCCATTTCTACAAGCGGGTGCTCGACACGTTCAACGTAGCGGAATCCCACGCGGCTATCGAAACGGCATTTCGCGGCAAGACAGTGAGCGAACTGGAACGCATTGCCGGACAACAAGACATCCCGCTCAACGGGGTACGGTGACAAGCGAAGACCCTCGGGAGGCGCGATGACGGAGACCGACAGCCCGCTGGATTGGGCAAACGAACCGATGATGGGGTCCCTCGACACGCTGATGTGGCGTGCCGAAGCTGACCGCCGCCTGCGCAACCCCATCTGCGCCGTAGAGGTACTGGACTGTGTGCCCGACTGGGACCGTTTTGTCGCCGCGCACGAGTGGGCCACCCGCATGGCGCCGCGGTTCAGGCAGCGTGTTCAGGACTCCCCGTTCGGCATCGGCGCGCCGAGCTGGGTTGTCGATCCGGATTTCGACCTGCACTACCACCTCCGCCGTACGCGGGTCGCCGGTGATGGATCAATGCGCGAGCTGTTCCGCGCCGCTGAACAGATTGCGATGACACCGTTGGACCCGGCCCGACCACCCTGGGAGGCGGTGCTTTTCGACGGCCTTCCCGACGGTAAAGCGGTTTACCTACTCAAGGTGCACCACGCGATGACTGACGGCCTCGGCGCCATCGACTTGTTGTCCGGGCTCCACAGCCCCAGTCGCGACCCCGTTCCGGGTAAACCCCAGCCGCCAGAGCCCCAACCTGAGCATCTTGGTCCACTGTCCGTGATAGGACGTCAGCTCGCAGCCGACCTCAACCGCCTTCCCGGGACAATGACTCACATCGCGAAGGCGATGTTGGCGGCCACGCGGCCCCAGGAGGCTGTGCGCTACTTGCGTTCGGCGTTGACCGTCTCCGGAGCCACCAGCCCGCCCGGTTCCCCTTTGCTGCGCGGGCGCAGCATTTCGTGGCGCTTCTGTGCGTTCGATATCGAATTCACCGATTTGAGGGCCGCCGCCCGCAGTGCCGGCGCATCAGTCAACGATGCCTACCTGGCCGGCCTGATCGCAGCATTCAGGCTCTACCACACCCGTTTGGGTAGCCCTATCTCAGTCATGCCGGTAGCCATCCCAATATCTGTACGCAATGCAGACGACCCGGCCGGTGGGAACCGCATCGCGGTGGGAAGGCTCGCGGCGGACGTGGCGATCAGCGACCCGCGTGAGCTGATGCAGGCGATCCACGCCCAAGTCGGCACCGCACGACATGAGCCTGCAGTTGATCTCTTCAACGTGCTCGGTCCCGCCCTGGCGTGGTTGCCCGCACCTGCACTCTCTGTGCTCGGCGCTTCCGCGAGCGTCAACGACCTGCAGGCCAGCAATGTGCCCGGCATCGCGCACGACGCCTACCTCGCCGGAGCGAAGGTTGAGCGAATGTATCCATTCGGACCGTTGCCCGGGTGCGCGGTGATGGCAGGGATGGTCACCCACGGTCCGATCGCATGCCTGGGCATCAACCACGACGCAGCCGCGATCACCGAACCGGAGTTATTCGCTGATTCCATCGTCGACGGTTTCGCCGAGGTTCTTTCACTGGCACCGAACGCGAGCCGACCGATCCGCAGGATTTGATGTCTCGGGGAGCGCTGGACCCGGCAACCGGGAGGACCGGTGCGGGGCAAGACCGCCCCCAGAGCAGTCGACGCTGGTTACGCTCTAGCGATGATGGCCGAGCGGAACGACGCTCGACGGATGCTGCCGGAAAGGCGCTTCCGGCGGTCTGACTGCGAGCGGCTGCAGCGCCGCCCCTCCGCGCGCAACCAGCACTTGGCGGAGTCGGCCACCCGGCCGCAGCAGGTTCTCACCATCGCGGTCTGGATCGCCGCGTTCATCACCGCTCTCCTCGGCATTCTCCAGACGATAACCGGGCACCGGGTGCTCTACATCGGGCTGATCAATCTGGCCACCGCGGCGGCCGTGCTGCAGGTCCCCAAGCTGCGCCGCTTCGGAAACGTGGTCACCGTGATGGCGTTCGTGGTGATCGCTTACGGATCGCTGACGTTTGTCGGATGGCGAATCGGTACCGACTCGGGGGTGCAGTTCTACTACCTGGTCTCTGCGTCATTGACAGTGCTGGCCCTCGGTGTCGAGCACCTGGTGCTGGCAGCCACGGTGGTCGCAGTCGGCGCCGGTCTGAGCGTCATGCTGGAATTCCTGGTGCCGGGCGACACCGGAATCCAGCCGCATTGGGCCCTGACCACGGCCTTCATCGCATCCACGGTGGGCGCCTCCCTGATGATTTTCGCCACGGTCTGGTACGCGATGCGCGAAGTCGCGCGCGCCGAGGCGGCGATGGAGGTCGAGTACAGCCGATCCGAGGCACTTCTGGCGAACATCCTGCCTGCCAGCGTGGCCGAGAAACTCAAGGATCCGTTGCACGGTGTTATCGCCGACCGATACGACGACGCCTCGATCCTTTTCGCCGACATCGCCGGATTCACCAAGCGGGCCAGTGAAATCCCGCCGACTGAATTAGTCCGGTTCCTCGACCGGCTCTACACGACGTTCGATCGTCTGGTGGACCGGCACGGCCTGGAGAAGATCAAGACCACCGGCGACTCCTACATGGTGGTCAGCGGGGTTCCCATCCCCCGGCCCGACCATGCCGAAGCCCTTGCTGCGCTTGCACTGGACATGTCGGACGCCGTGACCGATCTCCGGGACCCGAAAGGAAATCCAGTCCCGCTGCGGATGGGAATCGCCTCCGGACCGGTGGTTGCCGGTGTGGTCGGCGCGCGGCGGTTCTTCTACGACGTTTGGGGCGATGCGGTCAACGTCGCCTCACGGATGGAGACAACCGACCAGCTAGGGCGAATCCAGGTCCCAGAGAATGTCTTTGAAAGCCTGAAGCACTCCTACGTGCTTGAGGAACGGGGAACGATCGAGATCAAGGGCAAAGGCCTGATGCGCACGTGGTACCTGGTCGGCCATAAGCCGACGACGGTGCTGGAGCCTGCAGAAGCCGAAATCCGTACCGGCTCGGCGACTACATAACCTTCGACAAGAACGCCTTGGTTCGGTCGTGCTGCGGGTTGCCCAGCACCTCACGCGGTGGCCCGCTCTCGACGATCACCCCGCCGTCCATGAACACCAATTGGTCGGCGACTTCACGTGCGAAGCCCATTTCGTGCGTTACCACGATCATCGTCATGCCGGCGGCCGCCAACTTCTTCATGACACCGAGAACCTCACCCACCAGCTCGGGATCCAACGCCGAAGTGGGTTCGTCGAACAACATCAGCTTGGGGTCCATCGCCAACGCGCGCGCGATCGCAACCCGCTGTTGCTGGCCGCCGGACAACTGCGCCGGATAGGCATCGGCCTTGTCGGACAGCCCGACCTGTCGCAGGAGGTCACGGGCGCGGTCAACCGCCTCGGACTTCTTGACCCCCTTGACATGGACTGGTGCCTCGATGATGTTGTCCAGCGCTGACCGATGTGGGAACAGGTTGAAGTGCTGGAAGACCATTCCGATGTCGCGCCGCTGTTTGGCCGCCTCGCGTGGGGACATCTCGTAAAGCTTCCCGCGGCTTTCGCGATACCCGATCAATTCGCCGTCAACGTAAAGCCTTCCGGCCGTGACAGTCTCCAGGTGGTTGATACAGCGCAGGAATGTCGACTTGCCGGAGCCGGAGGGGCCGACGAGGACCAGCACCTGCCCGCGATCCACCGAGAGGGTCACTCCCTTGAGAACCGACAACGCCCCGAAACTCTTGCAGACCTGTTCAGCCTGAACCATTGCCGTCATACGTGACCCGCCTCGGACTGCGCGTTCGCCAGCGCCTCCAATTGCTTGGACGTCAATTGTCGGGAAATGCCGCGCGAGAAGTGTTTCTCCAGATAATGCTGACCGATCATCAGCACACTGGTCACCACCAGGTACCAGGTAGCCGCCACCAGCAGCATCGGCACGGGTTCGAAGATGCGCGCGGCGATCTCGCGCGAAGCGATGCTGTACAGATCATACGAATACGGCACCGCGGTCACCAGCGATGTGGTCTTGAGCATGCTGATCAGCTCGTTGCCCGTCGGCGGGATGATGACCCGCATCGCCTGCGGTAACACGGTGCGGCGCATCGTCATCCCCCATGACATGCCCAGGGCCGTCGATGCCTCGGCCTGGCCCTCCGGCACGGAAGTGATTCCAGCCCGGATGATTTCAGCCATGTAGGCGGCCTCGTTCAAGCCTAAGCCGATCACTGCCAGCACGAACGGGATCGAAAGGCTCTGCACATTGAGGTGGAAGAACGACGGACCGAACGGGATGCCCAACTGGATGTTCTGATAGATGGTCGGAAGCAGGCCCCAGAAGACCAACTGGACGTATACCGGTGTGCCGCGGAAGATCCAAAGGAACACCCAGGCCACCGCTCCGAACACCGGGTTGGGCGACAGCCGCATCACCGACAGGACGATGCCGAGCGCGACGCCGATCAACATTGCGTAGACCGTCAACTGCAGCGTGTTCACGACGCCGAGCAGAATCCGTTCGTTGAACAGATACTCGGTGTAGGTGGACCAGCCATAGGCCTTGTTGGTGGCGGCGCCATAAGCGAACAGCCCGACCAGAACGATGATGACGGTTGCCCCCACCCATCGCCACGGATGCCGCAGTGGCACCGCATTGATGGGTGGCGGAGTCGACTCGCCGGCGACCGTCATGGTTCTTAGCCAGTGGCGCCGTTGATGACCGGCTTGTCGATCATGCCCTTCTCGACGCCCCAGTTGGTGGCGATGGTCTTGTAATCACCGTTCTTGATCAAATGTTCGAGGGCTTTCACCAGGGATTGCGCCAGGGGTGAATCCTTCTTTACCGGCCACCCATAGGGCGCTGCCTCGAAGATCTCCCCCGCAGCTTCAAGCTTGCCGTTGCTCTGCTTGATTGCGTACGCGGTCACCGGTGAATCGGCCGACATGGCGTCGGCCTGGCCCAGGATCACCGCGTTGGTGGCGGCGTCCTGGCTGTCGAACTTGACGATTTCGATCTCCGGCTTGCCGGCGTCGACGCACTTCTTGCTCTTGGCCGGCAGTTCGTCGGTCTCCTCGGTGGTGGTGGCCTGCACCGCAACCTTCTTGCCACAGGCATCATTCGGGTCGATCGGCGCACCCGGACGTTGTGCCCACAAGATGCCGGCTGAGAAATAATCGACGAAATCGACCGACTTCTGGCGTTCCTTGGTGTCGGTGAACGACGACATGCCGACGTTGTAGGTGCCCTGCTGGATCGACGGAATGATCTTGGCAAAGTCCGATTCGCGGAAGTCGGCAGTCAGGCCCATCGTCGAGGCGACGGCATTCATCAGGTCCACGTCGAAGCCCACGATCTTCCCATTGGAGTCCTTGAACTCGTTGGGGGCGTAGGGAATATTGACACCGATGACGAGTTTGCCGGAGTTGCGGATGTCCTCCGGGACGGTCGAGGCGATGTCATCGACCTTCTGGGCGCTCACTGCAGTGCTCGATTCCGCCGCCCCTGTCCCGGAACCGGTTTCGGTTTTCTTGGCGCATCCGGAGAGGGTCACGGCACCCACGGCGACCAGGACAGCCGCGGTGCGCCAGAGGCTTTCACGATAATTCTGCGCAGCGACCACAGTTGTCCCCACTTCCACATCGTTTTTCGACGCGCCCCGGTGCGGTAGCGGTCACAGTGACATTAAATCCAAATTTTTGTCGACCCGCTGTGTAACACTGCCACAATGACAACTCCTACGACAGTGAACCGTCCTTCGCTGTTCCAGCATCTCTGGAAGTCGACCGTGGTCTCCGGCGTCCTGGCCATCGTGCTCGGAGCCCTGGTCCTATGGTGGCCCGGGAAGACCCTGCTCGTGTCGGCGTTCCTTTTCGGCGCCTATCTGTTGGTCTCGGGCATCGCTCAAGTCGTCTTCGCCTTCGGCCTGCACACCTCTGCCGGCAGCCGGATCCTCTTGTTCATCAGCGGTGCCGCCTCGCTGATCCTGGCCATCCTCGCTTTCCGACACTTCGGCACCGACCCAACTCTGGCATTGTGGCTGCTGGCGATCTGGATCGCGGTGGGATTCATCTTCCGCGGCGTGGCCACCACCGCCACCGCCATCAGCGAGTTGCACGGAACCCCCGGGCGCGGTTGGAGCATCTTCTTCGGCATCATCACGATCATCGCCGGCGTTGTGGTGCTTAGTTCACCCTTCGAATCGCTGGTGACGCTCACTCTGGTGGTCGGCATCTGGCTGATCGTCATCGGCGTTTTCGAGATCATCTCAGGCTTGCAGCTGCGCCACACCGGGCACGAGGTTCGCAAGTCGGTCGACGAGGTGCTGGGCAAGCGCTGAGCTCACCCCGTGCAGGGCGCGGATCGGAGACTGCACCGCAGTCACCGGTCTGCGCCTTCTGCTTTTTTCGAGGTCTTCACGCACCAACGGCGCGTACCCTACGAACAAACCTGTTCAGCATCATGTGGAAGCGGAATCCATTGACAGAGAACCCAGATTCGCACGGCAGTCCTGAGATCCCGCCGCCCAACCCCGCTCCGCCGCCCTATCCCTACTCGTATCCCCCCGGTCCGTCAGGTCAGTATTCGGCCCCGTTTCAGTCGAACCCGTATCAGCAGGGTCCGTATCCGCAGGGGCCCTACCCCGGTGCCTACCCGCCACCGCCGTCGCCATACGGGGCGTACCCGGGTGCACCGGTCGCGCCACGCAACGGACTGGGCATCGCCGCACTGGTCACCGCTATCGTCGCGATTGTCGCAACCTTCACCATCTTCGGCGGTATTGCTCTGGGGGTGGTCGCGGTAATCCTCGGTATCGTCGCTCGAGGACGGGTCAAGCGCGGTGAAGCAGACAATGGGGGCGTCGCCCTGACCGGAATCATCCTGGGTGTCGTCGCGATCCTCATCAGCGTCGCTCTGATCTTCTTCTGGGGATGGCTGTTCAAATCGGTCGGCGGCGGCGACTACGTCGATTGTGTCCAGCGCGCCGGCCAGGATCAGGCCAAGATCGAACAGTGCAGCGACGACTTCCGCCAGTCTCTGGAGGACCGGTTCAGCACACCGACGAAGGCACCGACACGGTAACGGATTACTTGGCGGTGCCTGGGAAGTGCTTCACGATGCCCTCCTGCGCGACCGTGGCGATCACCTGACTGGACCGATTGAAGAAGTGGCCCATGCCCAGGCCACGGGACTCGGCGGCTACTGGCGAGGCTGTCGAATACAGCACCCAGTCGGAAAAGTCGACCTGTCGGTGGAACCACACCGAGTGATTGATGGTGACGGCGAAGATCCGGTCCCACCCCCATGACAGACCGTGGGTGGTGATGATGGAGTCCAGTACCGTGGTGTCCGACGAATAGATCATCGCAGCCGTGTGCAGTACCGGATCGTCGGGCATGACTCCGGCCGCCTTGAGCCACACCCGATTATGGCTAAGCTGGCCGCCCTTGTCCCGCATCACCCACGCCGGGTCATTGGTATATCGCCACTCGATCGGCCGCAACGCCTCGACGAACGCCGGCACCACTTCTTCGTAGCCGACCAATAACTCGTCTATCGTCGGAAGCGTGTGTGGCTCAGCAACTTCCGGCATGTCAAAGTTGTGCTCCAAGCCGTGTCCGCCGGCGAGGTAGGAGATGATCGCGGTGGCCAGTAGCTTGCCGTTCTGCATGGCGTCGACCCGTCGGTTGGCGAACCGGCGTTCGTCGCGCAGCCGCGCAACCCGGTACTCGATGTCTTCCGACGGATCGCCCCCGGCGATGAAGTGAACGGACAGGGCGCTGGGTGGCAGTTCGTGGTCGAGGGTGCGACTGGCAGCCACATAGCCTTGCGCCATGAGCTGACCGCCGAAGGTGCGGATCGGGTTCTTCCGCGGATGCCGCCCAGTGAAGACGTCGTTTTCGATCTGCGTCAATTCAAGAACGGCCAAGAGTTCGTCGAAGTCGGACCTGGCGACCGGTTCCGCCACTCCGCACGCTTCCTTTCGGACCCCTCGCCCCCTTGCGAGTCAAGGAGTTCCTAGTGGTCGTTCTCCCCGATCCGGTGCACATGAACCAGGTTCGTCGAGCCTACTGTGCCGGGCGGTGCCCCAGCGACGATGATCACCAGATCGCCCCGCTGGAAGCGGTCAAGCGCCAGAAACGCATGGTCCACCTGGCGGATCATGTCGTCGGTGCTGTCGGTGGCCGGAACCACAAACGTCTCGGTACCCCAGGACAGAGCCAGTCGGCTCCGAAGTTCGGGGATGGTGACGAAGGCCAGAAGCGGCAGCGGGCTGTGCAGTCGTGCCAGTCGGCGCACGGTGTCACCGGAGGAGGTGAACGCGACCAACGCCTTGGCGTTGAGGCGCTCGCCGATGTCGCGGGCTGCGTAGGAGATCACTCCGGGCTTGCTTCGGGGCACATGTTGCAGCGGCGGCACCGATGCCGTCGCGTCGCTCTCAACTCGGGAAATGATGCGCGCCATGGTCCGAACGGCTTCTACGGGAAACTTCCCGACTGAGGTTTCTCCGGAGAGCATCACGGCATCGGCGCCGTCGAGGATGGCGTTGGCTACGTCGGAGGCCTCTGCCCGGGTTGGCCGGGAATTGCCGATCATCGACTCCAACATCTGGGTGGCCACAATCACCGGCTTGGCGTGCTTACGAGCGACGTGGATGGCCCGCTTCTGAACTAACGGGACTTCCTCAAGCGGAAGTTCGACACCGAGGTCGCCGCGGGCCACCATTACCGCGTCGAAGGCCTCGATGATGGCCTCGAGGTTGGCGACCGCCTCGGGCTTCTCGAGCTTGGCGATCACCGGGACGCGACGGCCGACACGATCCATGACCTGGTGGACCAGTTCGACGTCGTTCGGCGAGCGCACGAACGACAGCGCCACCATGTCCACACCGAGTTCCAGAGCGAATTCCAGATCTTCGATGTCCTTGGTGGACAGCGCGGGAACAGAGACAGCCATGCCGGGCAGCGACAGACCTTTGTTGTTGCTGACCGGGCCACCCTCGGTAACGCAGCAGACCACGTCGTTACCCTCGATGCGCTCGACAACCAGAGCCACCTTGCCGTCGTCGACGAGCAGCCGGTCCCCCTGCTTGGCGTCCTGCGCCAAATGCTTGTAAGTGGTCGAAACCCGGTGGTGGTGACCTGGGCACTCCTCGACGGTGATTCGAACCGTCTCCCCGTTCTCCCACACGGTCTTGTCCTCGGTGAACCGACCCAGCCGGATCTTGGGGCCTTGAAGGTCAGCGAGGATGCCGACGGCTCGGCCGGTGGCGTCGGAAGCCTTTCTGACCCGCTCATAGGAGGCGCGGTGGTCGGCGTAATCGCCGTGACTGAAGTTCAGCCGGGCGACGTCCATCCCGGCGTCAACCAGAGCCCTCACCATCTTGTCGCTGCCGGTTGCCGGACCCAGAGTGCAGACGATTTTGCCGCGGCGCGTCACGACGACCGAGCATAGTCCGGTTGCGGCTGCCGCGGGGGAGGTCCGGCTCAGGTGCCGAGAAGTGTGGGCACCAGGGGAAAACCGGGCAGGTTACGGACGACGGTCCACCCGATCGCGAGAGTGGCGACCAGGACGAGGACGGCCGGCGTGAATGCCGACTGGCCCTGCTTGCGCCGCCACACCACCCACCCGGCCAGCAACGGGATGCCGATCAGCAGGAAGACGTTGTCGACGACGGCAGCACTAAGATCACCGTGGATCAGGTCGTGAGTCATGCGCAATCCGCCACACGCCGGGCAGTTCCATCCGGTGAGCAGCTTGAAGGGGCAGGGTGGGAACATCGACCCCCGTCGGTGCGGATCTACCAGTCCTACGTAGGTCAGGGCACCCAGCGTCAGCGCGCCGGCACCGAGCCCGCCGTAGACCTTGGTGTGGTCAGTCATCGCGCTCACCCGTCGCGCAGGGGCCGGCCCTGCGGATCCCGCACCTTGTCGGTCAGGATGAGGACGGCGTCGACGATTGCCCACACTGCGGGGATCAAGAAGCCGATGCCACAGGTCAGCAGGCCGATGATGATGCCTCCGAAGATGCCGATCACGAGCTGGGAGATCCCAAGGCCGGTGTAACCGAGGTACAACCTGCCGATTCCGAGAATGCCGACCAGTCCGATGAGTTGCAACAGTCCGGCCGTGAGTTTCGATTTGTCCGACAACGGTTCCCCGGTGAACGGGTGGCGACCGTAGGGCGCAATCGGATCGATGTAGAACCCGGGTAACGGGCTTGGTGCCGGGTAGACCGGCGGCGGAAACTGGGGGTACTGACCGTAGTCGGGTGCGCCGTAGCCGGGCGGAGGTGGCGGTGCGTACGGGTGCGGGTACGGCGGGGGCACCTCTTCGCCTCCGAACGGCGGCTGGGTCATGGATTCAGCATGCCAGAACCAGCGAACAGCGACCTATCGCCGGCCCCGGCTGCTGGCACCCCACAACAGCCGCCTGAACGTCACGCCCAGCTTGGGTGCTTTGACGTCGTTCGCCTTGGGTGCAGCTTCGGGCTCGGCTTCTGCCTCTGGCTCAGCTTCCGACTCAGGCTCTGCCTCGGCTTCAGGCTCTGCCTCCGCTTCAGCTTCCGGCTCAGGCTCTGCCTCTGCCTCTGCCTCAGCTTCCGGCTCAGCCTCTCCCTCGGCCTCCGCCTCAGCTGCCGCCTCCGTTTCCGGCTCAGGCTCTGCCTCCGCCTCAGCTTCCGGCTCAGCCTCCGCCTCAGCTTCCGGCTCAGCCTCTGCCTCGGCCTCCGCCTCAGCTGCCGCCTCCGCTTCCGGCTCAGGCTCTGCCTCCGCCTCAGCTTCCGGCTCAGGCTCCGGCCCAGCTTCCGGCTCCGGCTCAGCTTCCGCCTCCGGCTCGCCTTCTGCCTCTGCTTCCGGCTCAGGCTCAGCTTCCGCCTCGGCTTCTGCTTCTGCTTCTGGCTCAGCTTCCGCCTCGGCTTCTGCTTCTGGCTCGGCTTCCGCCTCGGGCTCGGCTTCTCCCTCCGGCTCTACCTCGGCCTCGCCTTCAGCCCCTACCTCAGCTCCAGCGTCCGCTTCCGCCTCGACCTCAGCCTCGCCGTCAGCCTCCACCTCGGCTTCTGGTTGAGTTTCTTCCCCGTCCTCAACATCGCCGACCGCGAGGGCATCCTCGGCCTCGTGCTCACCTGCGACAGCCGCCGCCGCGATGAGGCCACTTCCCTGCGCAACGGCGACCAACTCCTCAGTAAGCGCTTCGTGTTCGTGGGCCCTGTCGAACTTGCCGCGCAGTGCCGCTGGTGCTTCCCTCCCCTTCGGCGCCAGCAACATGTAGACCACGGCTCCGATGAAGACGAAGGTCGCAGTGAAGACATTGATTCGGATTCCGGCGATGTGTGTCGCAACGTCATCACGCATCAGCTCGACCCAGAACCGGCCAACGCAATAGAGCGCCACGTACAGCGCGAACAGTCGCCCGTGCCCGAGCCGGAACTTGCGATCGACCCAAATCAATATCGCGAAAACCAGCAAGTTCCAGAGCAGTTCGTAGAGGAACGTCGGGTGCACCACGGCAGCCACTTGGCCGGTCGACACTCCATCGAGAGAATGGACGTCGACCACTCCCGACGGATCTCGGCGATAGAAGATCTCCAGACCCCACGGAACAGTGGTCTCGCGGCCATACAGTTCCTGGTTGAAGTAGTTGCCCAGTCGGCCGATTGCCTGTGCCAGGACAATGCCCGGTGCAATGGCGTCGGCGAAAGCGGGCAGCGGAATACCCCTGCGACGACAGCCAATCCAGGCTCCGACGCCGCCGAGGGCCACCGCACCCCAGATGCCCAGGCCGCCCTCCCAGATCCGTGCCGCCGCGCCGATGCCGGCGCCGCCCGGACCGAAATACGTCTTCCAGTCCGTCATGAGGTGATACACCCGGCCGCCGATCAACCCGAACGGGACGGCCCACAGCGCGATGTCGTAGATAACGCCTCGCTCCCCGCCGCGGGCAGCCCAACGACGGTCGCCGATCACCAAGGCGGCGACGATGCCGGTGATGATGCAAAGCGCGTACGCCCGAATCGGGATCGGGCCCAAGTACCAGACACCCTGCGCGGGACTCGGGATGTAGGCAAGGACCGTCGTCGTCACCTGGCAGACACCTCTTTCCGCACCCCGACGGCCAATTCCTCGGTCAGTTCCCGCACCGCGGGCACCCCCTCGTCCAGGGCGGAGACGAGGGCCGAGCCGACGATCACCCCGTCGGCGAAACGTGCGATCTCGGAAGCCTGTGCGCGAGAACGCACCCCCAGACCCACACCGACGGGAATATCGGAAATCTCATTGACCCGGCGCACCAACTCCGGCGCCGCTTGAGAAACCGCATCACGAGCACCCGTCACACCCATCGTGGAGGCCGCATAAACAAAGCCGCGGCAGGCTTCGACGGTGCGGGCCAACCGCTCCGGGGTGGACGATGGGGCTACCAGAAAGATTCGGTCCAAGTCATGGTGCTCCGAGGCTGCCATCCAGTCGTCGGCCTCGTCCGGTATGAGGTCGGGGGTGATCATGCCCAACCCGCCGGCAGCGGCCAGGTCCCGCGCAAAGGCATCAATCCCGTAGTGCAGCAAAAGGTTCCAGTACGTCATCACCACCGGGTTGCCCCCCGCGGCGCTGACGGCTTCAACCGCGCGCAGCGTGTCCCTGACCCGAACACCGCCCCGCAATGCGAACTCGGTAGCAGTCGCGATCACCGGGCCGTCCATTCCCGGGTCGGAGTACGGCACACCCACTTCGATGATGTCGCAGGCACCGGAGATCGCAACCATCGCCTCGATCGAGGTGGCCACGTCGGGGTAGCCCGTAGGCAGGTAGCCGATCAGTGCCGCACGGCCCTCGGCACGGCATGCATCAAAAACCGGGCCCAATCGACCGGGCGGACTGTGGTGAAGGGTCATGAGGCTCCCGGATCGTCGAGCAGACCGAACCACTGGGCGGCGGTCGCCACATCCTTGTCGCCTCGGCCCGAGAGGTTGACCACAATAATGGCGCCGGGGCCTAGTTCCGCGGCCAGTGTCAGTGCGCCGGCGACGGCATGGGCGCTCTCGATGGCCGGAATGATCCCCTCCAGTCGGCACAACAGCCTGAAGGCATCCATCGCCTCGGTATCGGTGACGGGCCGGTACTCGGCGCGGCCGGCCTCCTTGAGAAAAGCGTGCTCGGGGCCGACGCCGGGATAGTCCAATCCAGCTGAGATGGAATGGGATTCGATGGTCTGCCCGTCTTCGTCCTGCATCACGTAGGAATACGAGCCCTGGAAGGCACCTGGTGCCCCACCGGCGAACGTGGCGGCGTGCCGTCCGGTCTCCACGCCGTCCCCACCGGCCTCGTAGCCGATCAGCCGAACGCCCGGATCGTCGATGAAAGCGTGGAAAATCCCGATGGCGTTGGATCCCCCGCCGACGCAGGCGGTCACGGCGTCCGGAAGCCGGCCGGCCTGGGCCAGGATCTGCGCACGGGCCTCCATGCCGATCACCCGCTGAAAATCGCGCACCATCATCGGGAACGGATGGGGACCAGCGGCGGTGCCGAAGCAGTAATAGGTGTCGTCGGCGTGTGCCACCCAGTCCCGGAAGGCCTCGTTGACGGCATCCTTCAGAGTCTTCGAGCCGGACTGCACGGCAACGACTTCCGCGCCGAGCAGCCGCATCCTGGCTACGTTGAGCGCCTGGCGCGCAGTGTCGACCGCGCCCATGTAGACGACACATTCCAGACCCAGCAGCGCGCAGGCGGTCGCAGTGGCCACTCCGTGTTGGCCGGCTCCAGTTTCGGCGATCACCCGGGTCTTGCCCATTTGCCTGGCCAGCAGCGCCTGGCCGAGAACATTGTTGATCTTGTGCGAGCCGGTGTGGTTGAGGTCTTCGCGTTTGAGGAAGATCCGGGCGCCACCGGCATGTTCACTGAGCCGGATTGCCTCATACAGCGGCGACGGCCGTCCCGTGTAGTGCGTCTGCAGATCGTCCAATTTGTCGAGGAAGGCCTGGTCGGTGCGCGCCTTCTCGTATGCGGCAGTGACCTCTTCGATCACGGCCATCAAAGCCTCGGGGATGTAGCGCCCGCCGAAAATCCCGAAGTGACCACGGGCATCCGGGTCGTGTGTAGTCGGTTCGGCGACCGCCGTGCTGGCACGGGGCAAATTGGGGCGGGAGGTATCGGCCATTTCAGTACTCGACAGAGCCGGCTGGAATTTCAGCGGACCGGTTTCGGGCACGACGGATGAGCACCTGCGGTCACCAGTTCAGCCACCGCCCCGCGGGGATCGCCACTGGTCACCAGCCCCTCCCCTACCAGGACAGCGTCGGCTCCCGCTCCGGCGTAGGCCAGCAGGTCCGCCGGACCGCGCACTCCGGACTCGGCGACCCGAATGATGTTGGAGGGCAGTCCAGGTGCGATGCGTGCGAAGCAGTCGCGATCGACGTTCAGGGTCTTGAGATCGCGGGCATTGACCCCGATCACCTTCGCGCCGGCCTGAAGAGCGCGGTCGGCTTCCTCCTCAGTGTGCACCTCGACCAGCGGGGTCATGCCCAATGACTCGGTCCGGTCCAGCATCGACACCAACGCCGGCTGACTCAGCGCCGCAACGATCAGCAGCAGCATGTCTGCGCCGTGCGCCCGGGCCTCGTGGATCTGGTAGGGGCGAACGATGAAGTCCTTGCGCAGCACCGGAATGCTGACCGCCGCCCGCACCGCATCCAGATCGGCCAGCGATCCCTTGAAGCGCCGTTCCTCGGTCAACACGCTGATCGCCCGAGCACCACCGTTCTGGTAGGCGCGCGCCAATTCCGCAGGATCGGCGATCGGCGCGAGCTGGCCCCGAGAAGGGCTCGCCCGCTTCACTTCAGCAATCACCGCGATTCCCGGAGCGCGCAGTGCTGCCATGGCGTCACGCGGAGGAGGGGCCGCCTCTGCGGCTGCTCTGATTTCGGCCATGCTCACCCGCGCTTCGCGGGCGGCAACATCCGCACGGACCCCTTCAAGAATGGAGTCGAGAACGGTTGCCGAACTCGCCGAACTCATTGACTGCCGGTTCCCCTCTGGCGGTGCTGTGGGTGTGGGTTGATATCGCTGAAAGGGTAGCCGCCCAGTAGCTGGCATCCGTCACCGCCCCTCTGTGCTGGACTCTGACCCAGGTGCCGGGCCGGAACCGTCAGTCGGGTCGTCACCGGCGTCGAGGGCGTCCCACATCACACGCTCGGATGCCCGATCGGATGGGACCTGTCCTCCTGCTCGCACCGCCGGGGAGTCGTATCGCGTCGTCGCATGGTCTGCCGACGCCGCCGCGCGCATCATCAGCGCTGCAGCTACCAGCGCGCACACCGCCGCAACCAGGGTGAGAGCAGCGCCGAACAGATGCCGTTGGCTGCCGACCAAAATCGCTATCGGCACATCGGCGACCGCTGCTCCCCGGGGCCCGACATCGGGCATTACGAAGAGGCTCAGCCCCAGATATCCCAAGGCCAAACACGCCGCCGCAACCAGGAATGCGACGGCACGCAGCAGCCAGCCCCGCACTGCCAGCGCCACCAGCGCGGCGGCGATCAGCAAAACCGCCAACGGAAGCAGAGCCGTCGACCAACCCGCCCCGCTCAGAACCACCGTCTTGGGAGGACCGAGGTCGTCGAACGACTGCAGTGACACCCAAGGAAGCCGCGAGGCACCCCACAGACAGACGGCGGCCAACACCAGCAGCGCCTGAGCAACCCGGATCATGGTGTGTCCAGCGTTTCAGCAGCGGCGATCGCACTGAGCACCGCCTTGGCCTTGTTGGCCGCCTCGGTGTATTCGTAGGGACCGTTGGAGTCGGCCACAACCCCGCCGCCGGCCTGTACGTAGGCGGTGCCATCGCGCATCAACGCAGTGCGGATCGCGATCGCGAAGTCGGCGTTGCCGGCGAAATCGAGGTAGCCGACAACCCCGCCGTAGAGCCCACGGCGAGTGAGCTCGACCTCTTCGATGAGCTCCATGGCACGGACCTTGGGGGCTCCAGACAGGGTGCCGGCAGGGAAGCAGGCAGTGACGGCGTCCAATGCGGTGCGATGTTCGGCCAGCAGGCCGGTCACCGTGGACACCAGATGCATGACGTGGCTGTAGCGCTCGATGTGGCTGTAGTCCTCGACCCGCACGGTGCCCGGTACACAGACCCGGCCCAGATCGTTTCGGCCGAGATCGACCAGCATCAGATGCTCCGCACGTTCTTTCTCGTCGGACAGCAGCTCCTTCTCGAGCAGCTGGTCCTCCTCTTCGGTGTGCCCGCGCCAGCGGGTTCCAGCGATCGGATGGGTGGTGGCCCAGCCGTCCTGCACTGTCACCAGAGCCTCCGGACTGGAGCCGACGATCGAAAACGCCGTCTCCCCAGCCTCATCCGGGATGTGCATCAGATACATGTAGGGGCTGGGATTGGACACCCGCAGCATCCGGTAGACGTCGATCGGGTCAGCGGTGGTGTCCATCTCGAACCGCTGCGAAGGGACCACCTGGAACGCCTCGCCCGCTTCGATCTCCCCGACCAGACGTTCGACCACCGCCCCGTACTCCTCCCGGGTCCGCTGTGCGCGAGGGTGCGGTTCAGGTCGGCCGAAGGTTGCCACCGTGGACGGCAGCGGCTGGCCCAGCGCCTGGGTCATCACGTCCAGTCGCGAGACCGCCTCGTCATAGGCCTCGTCGACGAATTCGTCGGTGCTGTTCCAATTCACCGCGTTGGCGATCAGCGTGATGGTTCCTTCATGGTGGTCCACGGCGGCCAGGTCGGTGGCCACCAGCAGCAGCATTTCGGGCAGGCGCAGGTCGTCGACGGCCAGTTCCGGCAGCCGCTCCAGACGCCGGACGAAGTCGTAGGCGAAGAACCCCACGAGACCGCCGGACAGCGGCGGCATACCCGCCAGCGGGCCCGTGGACAGCAGTTCGATGGTCTCCCGAAGCGCTGCCAGAGGGTCACCCTCGTTCGGCGCACCGCTGGGGACTGCGCCGAGCCAGGCGGCCTCGCCGTCGTGCACGGTCAGCGCCGAGGGCGAACCGGCCCCGATGAACGACCACCGTGACCAGGACCGGCCGTTCTCAGCGGACTCGAGTAGGAAGGTTCCCGGACGGTTGGCGGCCAGCTTCCGGTAGGCCGACAGCGGAGTCTCGCTGTCGGCAAGCACCTTACGGGTGACCGGGACCACCCGGTGTTCGGCGGCCAGCGCGCAGAACTCGTCGCGCGAGGTCGTGACGGCGAGGGTTGAGTGCACGGCCTACATCCTCCCAGACCTGTTCAGTTCCACCGACCGGGCGATACCGTGGCAGGCATGACCCAAGGCATCAGACCCGGTGACCGCGCCCCCGACTTCGAGTTGCCGGACCAGACCGGCACCAGCCGTTCGCTGTCCAGCCTGCTCACCGGCGGTCCGGTGGTGTTGTTCTTCTATCCCGCGGCGATGACGCCGGGGTGCACCAAGGAGGCCTGCCACTTCCGTGATCTGGCCGGCGAGTTCGCCGACCTCGGGGCGATCAGGGTGGGTATCAGCACCGATGCGGTGGACAAGCAGGCGAAGTTCTCCGACTCCCAACGGTTCGACTACCCCCTGCTGTCCGACGAAGACGGAAAGGTAGCCCAAGCGTTCGGAGTCAAACGCGGCTTGTTGGGCAAGTTCATGCCGGTCAAACGCACTACCTTCGTCATCGACACGGATCGCACCGTTCTGGACGTGATCGCCAGCGAGGTCAATATGGACACCCATGCCGACAAGGCATTGGAGGTGCTGCGCGCCCGTTGAGCACGCGGCAGGTCAGGTTTCCGGGGCCAGCAACGTATCGGCGTCGAAGCAGGTGTGCTCGCCGGTATGGCAGGCAGCGCCCACTTGGTCGACCTCGAGCAGCACGGCGTCGCCATCGCAGTCCAGTCGTACCGAGTGGACGTACTGGGTGTGCCCGGACGTGGCTCCCTTGACCCAGTACTCCCCGCGGGAACGCGAATAGTAGGTTGCCTTCCGGGCTTCCAGGGTGCGCGCGAGCGCCTCATCGTCCATCCAGGCCACCATCAGCACCTTGCCGGTGCCGCGTTCCTGGGCGATGGCGGCGAACAGCCCGTTGGCATCCCGCTTGAGGCGCGCGGCGATGGCGGGATCCAATGCGCTCATCGGACGGCTCCGAATTTGTCCTCTTCGCTGACGCTCATCGGACGGCTCCGAATTTGTCCTCTTCGCTGACGCTCATCGGACGGTTATCCCTTCAGCTGCCATTGCCGACTTCACCTCGCCGATGGTCAACTCGCCGAAATGAAAGACACTGGCGGCCAGTACCGCATCAGCACCCGCCTGCACCGCCGGCGCGAAGTGCTCCGCCGCCCCGGCTCCCCCGCTGGCGATCACCGGAACCGTCACCGCCCGACGGACTGCCCGCAGCATCGGCAAGTCGAACCCGGCTTTGGTGCCGTCGGCATCCATGGAGTTCAACAGGATCTCGCCGACACCGAGTTCGGCTCCACGCGTTGCCCATTCGATCGCGTCGATGCCGGTGCCCTGTCGTCCGCCGTGGGTGGTTACCTCCCAACCCGACGGGGTCGGCGGCGAATCCTCGGGCACCGTGCGGGCATCGACTGAGAGCACGATGCACTGGGAGCCGAATTGTCGGGACAGCTCGGCCAGCAGTTCCGGGCGGGCGATCGCTGCGGTGTTGACCGATACCTTGTCCGCGCCGGCGCGCAACAGCACGTCGACGTCAGCCACTGAGCGCACGCCGCCGCCGACGGTCAGCGGGATGAAAACCTGTTCGGCGGTGCGGCGCACCACCTCCAGCATTGTGGCCCGGCCGGACGACGAGGCCGTCACGTCGAGAAAGGTCAATTCGTCGGCGCCCTCGGCGTCGTAGGCCGCCGCCAACTCCACCGGATCCCCCGCGTCGCGCAGGTTGGCGAAATTGACACCCTTGACCACCCGGCCGGCATCGACGTCCAGGCACGGTATGACCCGGGTCGCCAGGCTCATCAGCGGTACTCCTCCGGCGACCCGACTCCAGCGATGATCTCCATGATGTGTTCGTGCACCCCGGGCGCAGCGGCGACCGACGATCGCGACGTCGAGGTCCACGGGTCACCGGCCAGATCGGTGACCACACCACCAGCGGCCCTGACCAATGCGACCCCGGCTGCGTGGTCCCAGATATGATCGCCGAAACTGATTGCCGCGCCGAGGATTCCGGCTGCCACATAGGCCATGTCGATGCCGGTGGAGCCGTGCATACGCAGCTTCGAGCAAAACCGGGTCAGCTCTTCGAATATCGCCAGCCGGTAGCGACCCGGGAACCGGCCGCGCGAGTCGACCTGAAAGGTCCCGATCCCCACGATCGACTGACTCAGTTCCCCACGGCCGAGTTCGGGAAGGTCGACACCGTTGCAGCGCAACGGCCCCCCAGCCACCGCGGTATAGCGCTGGTCGACGAAGGGCAACCAGGTCAGTCCGGCGACCGGCTCGCCATCCCGCAGCAGGGCCAGCAATATGGCCGCCATCGGCGATCCGGCGGCATAGTTGAAGGTGCCGTCGATAGGGTCGAGAATCCAGACCCACGGCGAGTCGACATCCGCCCCGCCGAACTCTTCGCCGTGCACGCCGATTCCGGTGACCTCCAGCAACTCTGCGACCAGTTGACGTTCCAGTGCGAGGTCTACCTCGGTGGCGAAGTCGTTGCCCCTCTTCTGCACCGCGGACTCGGCTCGATGCCCGGCCACGAACGCGATCGACGCCTCGTCCAGGATGGCCGCTGCGTCGGATACCAAAGTGTCCAGATCCGGGGTCGACACGTTAACGGCTCACCGCCGCGAGTGCGTCGGCCAAGGTGAAACGCCCAGCGTAGAGCGCCTTTCCGACTATCGCGCCTTCCACGCCACTGCCGGTCAGCGTCGCGATTGCCCGCAGGTCGTCCAGACTGGACACCCCTCCGGAAGCGATCACCGGTGCGTCCGTGCACTCCGCGACGCTTTCGAGAAGGTCCAGGTTGGGCCCGGTGAGCGTGCCGTCCTTCGTGACGTCGGTGACCACGAATCGCGAACACCCCTCGCTGTCAAGGCGTTCCAGCACCGGCCACAGTTCGCCTCCGTCGCTTTCCCAGCCTCGGCCTCGCAGTCGGTGCTCGCCGTCGACGATCTGTACATCGAGGCCCACGGCCACCTTGTCGCCGAATTCAGCGATCGCCCTGGCACACCACTGCGGATTCTCCAGGGCCGCGGTGCCGACGTTGACACGGGCGCAGCCGGTGGCCAACGCAGCCCGCAGTGACTCGTCGTCACGGATTCCGCCGGACAGTTCGACGTTGACGTCCAATGATCGGACCACCTCGGCGAGCAGTTCACGGTTGCTGCCCCGCCCGAATGCCGCGTCGAGGTCGACAAGGTGGATCCACTCAGCGCCGTCGCGCTGCCAGGTGAGGGCTGCATCCAGCGCCGAACCGTATTCGGTCTCGCTGCCGGCCTTACCTTGAACCAGTCGTACCGCTCGGCCCTCGACGACATCGACGGCCGGCAACAGAATCAATCTCTTCACAGTCCCTCAACCCAATTCGCGAGCAGCGCCGCACCGGCATCGCCGCTCTTCTCCGGATGGAATTGCGTGGCCGAAAGCGGACCATCCTCCACCGCGGCAAGGAACCGCACATGGTGGGTGGCCCACGTCAGCAGCGCGTCGGGGTCGCCTTCCCACGCCTGAGCTGCGTAGGAGTGCACGAAGTAGAACCGGGTGTCCGGGTCCAGGCCCTTGAACAATCGGCTGCCGGGGGCGGCATCAACAACGTTCCACCCCATATGCGGGATCACCGGGGCGTCCAGCCGGGTAACCGATCCCGGCCACTGGCCGCAGCCCCGGCTCTGGACTCCGAACTCGACGCCCCGTGCAAACAGGATCTGCATGCCGACGCACACCCCGAGCACCGGCCTCCCCGCGGAGACCCGCTCGGCGATGATCCGGTCCCCCCCGATGGCGTGCAGCCCAGACATGCAGGCCCCGAAGGCGCCTACGCCGGGGACTACCAGGCCGTCGGCCTGCAGGGCCGCATCGGCGTCTGATGTGACCTCGACATCGGCACCAACCCGCTCCAGAGCGCGCTGGGCCGAACGGAGATTGCCAGAGCCGTAGTCCAGAATCACGACCGATCGTGCTGTCACAGAACGCCTTTGGTGGAGGGCACTCCAGACGTCCGGGGGTCGGGCTCGACCGCTTCCCGCAGAGCCCGCGCCACGGCCTTGTACTGCGCCTCGGTGATGTGGTGTGGATCTCTGCCATACAAAGTGCGGACGTGCAGCGCGATGCGCGCGTTGAGCGCCAGCGACTCGAAGACGTGACGGTTGATCACTGTGTGATAGGGAACGCTGGAACCGGCAATGGTGAAGTCCACCAGGTAATCCGGTTCCCCGGTCTGCACAAAATATGGGCGCCCCGAGACGTCGACGGCGGCGTGCGCCAAGGTCTCGTCCATCGGGATGAACGCGTCCCCGAACCGGCGGATGCCCTTCTTATCACCCAACGCCTGGCCCAGCGCCGTCCCGAGCACGATCGCGGTGTCCTCCACCGTATGGTGGCCCTCGATGTGGACGTCACCGCGCGCGGTCACCGTCAGGTCGAAACTGGCGTGGCTGCCCAGCGCGGTCAGCATGTGATCGAAAAACGGCACACCAGTGTCGATGGAGACCCGACCGGTGCCGTCGAGGTCGAGCTCAACGACGATGTCGGACTCTCGAGTCTTGCGTTCGACCCGCGCACGCCGGGCCTGATTGTGAATATTCTGCGCGTCGCTCACGATGCTCCTAGCGGCCGGGCCAGTTCGGTGACGGCCAGCCGTTCGCTGGCAGCCAGGAAGGCGTCGTTTTCGTCGGCCAGGCCGATCGTGACGCGCAGGTACCCGGGGATACCGACGTCGCGGATCAGCACCCCGTCATCGAGATAGCGCTGCCAGGTCGCCGGAGCGTCGGCGAATTCGCCGAACAGCACGAAGTTGGCATCGCTGGGAATGACCAGGAATCCCATGCGCTGCAGGGCGTCGCCGACCCGGTCGCGCTCGGACGCCAGCGCGGCGACGCCAGCCAGGGTTTCATCGGCGTGGCGCAGTGCGGCCCGTGCGGCGACCTGGGTCAGCACCGAAAGGTGGTACGGCAGCCGAACCAGCAACACGGCTTCGATGACGGCGGGCGCGGCTACCAGGTATCCGAGTCGGCCGCCGGCGAAGGCGAATGCCTTGCTCATGGTGCGGCTCACGATCAGCCTCGCCGGGTACTCATCGATCAGTGTGACGGCGCTGGGCTGCCGGGAGAATTCGCCGTAGGCCTCGTCGACGATGAGCACGCCGTCCGACATAGCCTCGAGCAGCCGGCGCAGGTCGGTCAGCGCAATGCTTTGTCCGGTCGGGTTGTTCGGGCTTGTGACGAAGACGACGTCCGGATCGTGGTCCCGGATGGACGCGAGTGCAACATCGACATCGAGGTTGAAGTCGGCTGCGCGCGGGACCGCGATCCACCGCGTCTGGGTTCCATCGGCGATGATCGGATGCATCGAATAAGACGGCACGAAACCCATTGCGCTGCGCCCGGGGCCGCCGAAGGCCTGCAACAGCTGCTGCAAAATCTCGTTGGATCCGTTTGCCGCCCAGAGGTTCTCGACGCCCACCGGGACCCCGCTGCGGGCACTGATGTATGCGGCAAGGTCGCGTCGCAATGCCAGTGCGTCGCGGTCTGGGTACCGGTGCAACTGAGTTGCCGCTGCCCGTACCGACTCGGCGACGTCATCGACGAGCGCAGCGCTGGGCGGGTGCGGATTCTCATTGGTGTTCAGCCGTACCGCGACGTCGAGCTGGGGTGCGCCATAGGCGGATTTGCCGCGCAGATTATCCCGCAGCGGCAAGTCGGGCAGACCTACACGCTTGCCTACGATCACCGTTCGAACCTCCGGCGGACCGCCTCGCCGTGCGCTGGCAGGTCTTCGGCGTTGGCCAGGGTGATGACGTAGCCGGAGACGTCCTTGAGTGCAGCCTCGGTGTAATCCACAACGTGGATGCCGCGCAGGAAGGTCTGCACCGACAATCCGCTGGAGTGCCGCGCGCAGCCTGCAGTGGGCAACACGTGGTTGGAGCCGGCGCAGTAGTCGCCCAGGCTCACCGG
This sequence comes from Mycobacterium sp., assembly GCA_020438845.1. Lineage (GTDB taxonomy): Bacteria > Actinomycetota > Actinomycetes > Mycobacteriales > Mycobacteriaceae > Mycobacterium. The sequence goes on from JAGQTV010000020.1 coordinate 31,571, forward strand.
GGACCAGGGTCCGACGAAGATCGCTCCGGCAGCACGGATTTGTCGAGCAACCCCCGGGGCGTCGGCGGTCTGGATCTCCAGGTGCTCGGCAGCATAGGAGTTGACCACGCGGATCCCGGTATCGATGTCGTCGACCAGGACAATGCCGGACTGCGACCCGGTCAGGGCCGTTGTGACCCGGTCCCGGTGCTTGGTGGTCTTCAGTTGGTCGGCCAACGCGATGTCGGTGGCCGCGGCCAGTTCTGTGCTGTCGGTCACCAGGACGCTGGCCGCCATCACGTCGTGCTCGGCCTGGCTGATCAGATCGGCCGCGACGTGCACCGGGTCAGCCGTGCGGTCGGCCAGGATCGCGATCTCGGTGGGGCCTGCCTCGGCGTCGATACCCACTTGCGAGCGACAAATCCTTTTGGCGGCAGTCACATAGATGTTGCCGGGACCGGTGATCATGTCGACCGGAGCCAGTTCACCGCCGTCGGTGTCGGTCCCGCCGTAGGCCAACAGGGCCACGGCCTGGGCACCCCCGACCGCCCAGACTTCCTCGACCCCGAGCAACCGGGCCGCGGCCAGGATCGTCGGGTGCGGCAGACCACCGAACGCGGCTTGCGGCGGGCTGGCGACCACCAGCGACTCGACTCCGGCAGCCTGGGCGGGCACCACGTTCATCACCACGCTCGACGGGTAGACCGCGGTACCGCCCGGAACGTAGAGCCCAACGCGCTCGACCGGAACCCAGCGTTCCGTGACCGCTGCGCCGGAGTCGAACAGGGTGGTGGTGTCGGTGCGACGCTGGTCGGCATGTACAGCGCGGGTGCGGTCGATCGCCACCTCAAGGGCGGCGCGAACCTCGGCATCCAGCCGGACCAGGGAGGCGTCGAGTTCGGCCACGGGCACTCGAACCGCGTCGGGACGGACGCCGTCGAATGCCGCGCCGTATTCCAGCGCGGCGGTCGCGCCCCGTAATGCCACATCGTCGACGATCGGGCGGACGGTGGGAACTACGGCGTCGACGTCCACGCCGCCGCGGGGCAGCGCCGCACGCAACTCGGCGGCCGTGAGCACGCGCCCACGCAGATCGATCCGGGACATGGCGAAGCTGGTCATCGCCTCAATTGTCGCCGATCGGCCCACCGATACGAAAATCGTTTTCCCGGCATACTGCATTTCGTGCAGTTGGACCTGTGGCTGGCCTTCGTTGGCGCGGCAATCGCGATCAGCGTCTCTCCCGGTGCCGGAGCCATTCAGTCGATGGCCACCGGGCTTGCGCACGGTCTGCGGCGTGGAGTCTGGAACGTCGCCGGTCTGCAAATTGGCCTGATGATCCAGCTGGCCGCCGTTGCGGTGGGGCTGGGGGCTGCGGTGGCCAAGTCGGTTCTGGCCTTCGAGATCATCAAGTGGATCGGCGTGGTCTACCTGGTCTATCTGGCCGTGCGGCAGTGGCGCACCACCAGCGTCGACCTCGGCGAGAAGCTGAGCATTCCGGTCAGCGGGGGCAGATTGGGGCTGTTGGCGCGCGGTGTCCTGGTCAACCTGACGAACCCGAAGGGCCTGGTTTTCCTGCTGGCCGTGCTGCCCCAGTTCGTCGTACCGGCATCCCCGTTGGTCCCGCAGTACCTCACCATCGGGTTGACGATGGTGGTGGTCGACGTGGCGGTGATGGCGACGTACACCGGTATGGCGGCGCGGCTGCTCCGGCGGCTGCGCACTCCGCGCCAGCAGACGGTCCTCAACCGGACCATGTCGGGACTGTTCGCGACCGCTGCAGTGGTGCTCTCACTGGTGCGAAGGGGTGCCGCCTAACGCGCGGCGCGAGCATGATGGAGGTCATGCGGACTCAGGATCATCCCAACAACGCTCCCGGCGTTCCGATGAGGTTCCCGGTGTGGTTTGAGAACTTCCAGATCAAGTACATCAACCCGGTCGCGGTGTCGATGGCCCGGTTCACGCCAGGCGTCACGCTGGTCCGCCACCGCGGCCGCAAGTCGGGCAAGTCCTATGAGACAGCGGTGTCAGCGTTCCGCAGAGGCGACACCGTGGCCATCATGTTGGCCCACGGTAAGACCAACTGGGTCAAGAACGTCCTGGCCGCGGGCGAGGCCGACGTGCGCTTCGGCGGGCGTTTTGTGCACGTGGTGAATCCGCGGATCGTCGCCGCCGGCACGAATGATCCGTCATTGCCTTTGATCGCCCGGCTGGCGCTGCGACGAGGCGTTGGGGTGTTCGTCGCCGACGTGGCCCAGTAGCGTTTAGAGGTCGCGTAGCGCTTAGAGGTCCAGTCCGATATCGAGAACCCGCACCGAGTGAGTGAGTGCTCCGACTGCCAGGTAGTCAACGCCGGTACCCGCGTACTGGGCGGCGGTGTCCAGACAGAGACCGCCCGAGGACTCCAGCAACGCGGCCGGTGCGCGGGCGTCGCGGCGTTGGACGGCTATCTGGGTCTGCCATACCGGGAAGTTGTCCAGCAGGATCAACGGCACGTCTTCACTGAGAACCTCGTCGAGTTGCTCGAGGGTGTCGACTTCGACCTCGCACGGCAGATCCGGTGCTGCGGCCCGCACCGCCCGTAGCGCGGCCACCACCGATCCGGCTGCGGCGACGTGGTTGTCCTTGATCAGCGCAGCATCACCGAGGCCCATCCGGTGATTCACCCCACCGCCGACCCGCACGGCGTACTTCTGCAGCGCCCGGAGCCCCGGCAGGGTCTTGCGAGTGTCGCGGATCCTGGCCTTGGTGCCCTTCACCGCGTCTACCCAGGCCGCAGTGGCCGTTGCGATGCCGGAAAGGTGACATACCAAATTGAGCAGAGTGCGCTCAGCGGTGAGCAGTCCGCGGGCGGGTGCCTCGACTCGCAGCAGGGCTTGCCCGGGCTGCAGTCGGGTGCCGTCGGCGACTCGGTCCAGAACGCGGTAGCCGTCCGGACCGAGGACTTCGTCGAGCACCATCAGAGCAACGTCCACCCCGGCGGCAACCCCGGCCTCCCGGGCCACTACGGCCGCTTCGGTGGTGGCGTCGTCCGGCACGGTGGCGGCAGTGGTCACGTCAGGCCCGTAACGCAGATCCTCGTCGAGCGCGCGGCGGATGGTCGTGAGTGCCTCAGCCCTCTCTTCGGCGGTGAGACTCAAAGCGGGACTCATCCCAACGGGGCGGCGGCGGCCGGTCGGTCGTACGCCGGTCGGTCGTACGCCGGTTGGTCGTACACAGGGCGGCTGACCGGTTGCGCGGGGTCGGTTTCGGGGTAGTCGCTGCGGTGGTGGCAGCCCCGGCTCTCGGTGCGGGCCAACGCGGCGGCGGTGACTACCCGGGCGGTCGCCGTCAGTGCGACGTCTTCGAGGTCCGCCCGGGTGCGAATCTGCCGGGGCGACGCGATATCCAATGCACTGGCGAGCTCTTCTAAGCCGTTGCCATCCCGGACCACCGAAGCCCAGCGGGTCATCGCCTGCTGAAGAGTCCGGCGATCCAGCGCGTCGTGCCGCAGCACTCCATGGACGTCGACTTTCGCCGTGGGTGAGCCCGCCGAGCGGGCGTGCTCGGCAGCGGCACGTCCGGCACGGCCGCCCACTACCAATCCCTCGAGCAGGCTGTTGGATGCCAGCCGGTTCGCGCCGTGCATTCCGGTGCGGGCCACCTCGCCGGCGGCCAGCAGCCCAATCATCTCGGTACGGCCGTGCACGTCGGTGCTGACGCCGCCGCAGCTGTAGTGCGCGCCCGGAACCACCGGGATGGGTTCGCGCGTCGGGTCTATCCCGGCGGCCATGCAGGCCGCGGTCACGGTCGGGAATCGCTGCTCGAACCGTTCGATGGACCGGGCGTCGAGGAAGACGCACGCATCGCCGGTCTCACGCAACCGGGCGTCGATCGCGGCCGCGACCACGTCGCGCGGGGCAAGGTCACCCATCGCGTGGACGCCTGCGGTCACCGAATCTCCGCGGGCATCGCGTAGGACTGCGCCCTCGCCGCGCAGTGCCTCGGTGATCAGCGGACGACGACCGCTGCCGTGCGGATCGAACAGCATGGTGGGGTGAAATTGGATGAACTCGATGTCGCTGACCCCGACGCCGGCCCAGAATGCCAGAGCGATGCCGTCGCCGGTGGAGCCCTCCGGATTGGTGGTGGCGCTGTAGAGGTGCCCGAGGCCGCCGGTGGCGACGATCACCGAGGGCGCGTGCAGGACCCCGACGCCGTCGCCATTGCGCACCAGCACCCCAGTCACAGCTGACTCGTCGTGCAGGATCTCCAGAGCGACGTGGTTGCGTCGGATGTCGAGGGTAGCCGCGGCGTGGTCCAGGGCACGCTGGACCTCCGCTCCGGTGGCGTCGCCTCCGGCGTGCATGATGCGGCGCCGGGAATGGCCGCCCTCGCGGGTGAGGGCCCAATGCCCGGGTGAGCTCTCGTCGAAGCGGGCACCGTCAGCGATGAGATCGGCAACCGCCTGGTAGCCGTCGGCGACGATCGAGCGGACTGCCTCCGGGTCGCACAATCCCGCTCCGGCAACCAGGGTGTCCTCAACGTGGGACTCGACCGTGTCGTCGGTGAAAGGCAGCACGACGGCGATACCGCCTTGGGCGTAGAACGTGGCCGTATCGTCGGCTTTGCTCAAAATGACGGTGCGAGCGCCTTTGCGATGCGCGGCCAGTCCTGCGGCCAGTCCGGCCACTCCGGTACCGATCACGACGACGTCGGCGCGTTGCTGCCAGTTCGCCCGGGCGGAGCCGCCGCAACCGAAGGCGCCTGAACTGGCGCCACGGGACGCCGCGCGGCTCACTCCCCACCGCCTGGCTGGCCGATCGCGATCATCCGCTGGACACTTGCCCGGGCCCGTCGCGCAGTTTCCGGATCGACGTCGACTTCGTCGGCACCCTCGGTCAGGCACCGCAGCAGAGCGGCCGGGGTGATCATCTTCATATAACGGCAAGACGCCCGGTCGTTGACCGCCTGGAAGTCGACACCAGGTGCGGCCTTGCGCAACTGGTGCAGCATGCCGACCTCGGTGGCAACGAGCACCTGCTTGGCGTGCGAGGAGCGGGCAGCGTCGAGCATGCCGCCGGTGGACAGGATCTTCACCCGGTCGGCCGGGAAGGCGCCCTCGCCGGCCAGGTACAAAGCCGATGTGGCACAACCGCATTCGGGGTGGACGTAGAGCTCCGCGTCGGGATGGCTGCGGGCTTGGGTGGCCAATTCGTCGCCGTTGATCCCGGCGTGGACATGGCATTCGCCGGCCCAGATATGCAGATTCTCCCTGCCGGTCATCCGGCGCACGTGGGCGCCCAGGAACTGGTCGGGGCAGAACAGCACCTCGCGGTCCGGCGGGATGGACGCCACGACCTCGACCGCGTTGGACGAGGTGCAGCAGATGTCGGTCAGTGCCTTGACCGCCGCGGTGGTGTTCACATAGGACACCACAACCGCACCGGGGTGCTCATCGCGCCAGGCCTGCAGTTCGTCGGCGCTGATCGAGTCGGCCAGCGAGCATCCCGCCCGCCGGTCGGGGATCAGCACGGTCTTGGCGGGGCTGAGGATCTTGGCGGTCTCGGCCATGAAGTGCACGCCGCAGAACACGATGGTGTCCTCCGGCGCCTCGGCGGCGATGCGCGACAGCGCCAGTGAATCCCCCACGTGGTCGGCGACGTCCTGGATCGCGGGCAACTGGTAGTTGTGCGCCAGGATCGTGGCATTTCGCTGCTTGGCCAGCCGACGGATCTCGGCGGCCCAGCGATCGTCGGCCTCGACACCGGTGTAACCGCCGGGGCCGTCGGCGATGAGATCCAGGACCGTCATCGCGCTCTCCTGTCTTTCCGAGGTTTTCGACTTACAATCGAAAACATGCTTCATACTAGCACTGAACACGAAGTACTGGCCGTCGTATTCCAAGTGCGTGACCTTGAACTCGGCAAACCCAGCCTCAACGTGCTGTTGTGGCAACGCGCACTGGACCCCGAACGCGGCAAATGGTCGCTTCCCGGCGGTCGTATCGGTGCCGACGAGGACCTCACGGCGTCCGTGCGCAGACAACTGGCCGAGAAGGTCGACCTTCGTGAAGTCGCTCACCTCGAGCAATTGGCCGTCTTCTCCGACCCGGACCGTGTACCAGGAGCCCGGGTAATCGCCTCCACCTTCCTTGGCCTGGTTCCCTCCCCCGCAACTCCGGCATTGCCGCCGGATACCCGGTGGCACCCGGTCTACGAACTGCCACCGATGGCCTTCGACCACGGTCCGATGGTCACCGACGCACAATCCCGCCTGGTGGCCAAACTCTCCTACACCAATGTCGGATTCGCTTTGGCGCCCAGGGAATTCGCGCTATCGACATTGCGAGACATCTACGGCGCGGCGCTGGGCTACCCGGTCGACGCCACCAACCTGCAACGGGTCCTGGAGCGCCGCGGTGTCATCACCCGGACCGGTACGACCGCTCATCCGGGCCGTAGCGGAGGCCGCCCGGCGGCCCTATACCGGTTCACCGATTCGCAGTTGCGGGTCACCGACGAGTTCGCCACGCTGCGTCCACCGGGAGGTCCGCCGGGAGGTCCACCCGGCCCGGCAGGTGGATTATGAGACTGTTCTTAAGGTTTAATGGAGCGAAATGACAATCCTAAACGAGGCGTTCTGCCCGGAGTGGATCGGCCGGGCCCCGCACGAGAAGTTGCAGCGCGGGCGGCGAAGCCGACGCCCGGTTCTACCGGCCACGGATCCGTTCCACGAGCCACCCGCCGGCTTCCACCATGCGGAACCCGGCACCGTCCTGCGCTCGCGCGACGTCGAACTCGGTTTCCTCGGTCTGATCCCGCAACGAGTCAGGGCCACTCAGTTGCTGTACCGGACGACCGACCGGCACGGGAACCCGGAGGCGACCGTCACGACGGTTCTGGTTCCCGCCGGCCATGCGCGGCATCACGTCCGCCATGTCGTGTCCTACCAGTGCGCCATCGACGCAGTCACGTCGCGCTGCTTCCCGTCCTACGCCTTGCGCCGTGGCGCCCGGGCCTTCGGGTCGCTGGCACAGTGGGAATATCTGCTGATGGCCGCCGCTCTGGCCGAGGGTTGGGTGGTCTCGGTGCCCGACCATGAGGGCCGTGACGGAATGTGGGGCACCCCGCACGAGCCGGGCTACCGCGTACTCGACGGGCTGCGCGCCACACTGTCCTTCGAGAGCTTCGGGCTCTCCGACGACAGCCAGGTGGGACTATGGGGTTACTCCGGTGGTGGCCTGGCCAGCGCCTGGGCGGCTGAAGTGCACGCCGAATACGCGCCGGAGTTGAACCTCGTCGGCGCTGTCCTGGGTTCACCGGTGGGCAATCTCGGCAACACGTTCCGCCGCCTCAATGGCTCCTACCTGGCTGCGTTGCCGGCATTGGTGGTTTCCGCGTTGGCCAAGAGTTACCCCGGCCTGAGCCGGGTGGTCGAGGAGCATGCCACCGACGAGGGCCGCGCCAAGCTACAGGCACTCGAGCACATGACCACGCTGGAGGCCATCGTCCGGCTGTTCCGGACCGACATGGACCAGTGGGTTCACCCGCCCCTGAACGACGTTCTGGAAACCCAGGAGGTCCAGGAAGTCTTCGACGCGATCCGGCTGGGCTCCCGCGTGCCGGAACTGCCGCTATTGATCGTCCAGGCCGTTCACGACTCGGTGATCCACATCGACGATATCGACGAACTCGCTCACATCTACGCCGACGGTGGCGCCCAGCTCACCTACCACCGGGACATGTTCAGCGAACACATGTTGCTGCACCCGATGTCGGCTCCCATGACACTGCGCTGGCTGACCGACCGGTTCGCTCGGCGTCCGGTGGACGAGCACATCATCCGCACCAAGTGGCCGACCTTGCTCAACCCGATCACCTACGCCGGAATGTGGCGCCTGGGCGGCATCGTCGGCCGGGTCATGGCCGGCGGCCGGGTTCCGTTCCGACCACTCTGACCGGCACTCTCCGCCCAGCACCCGTCGCAGACTAGGGTTCACCGCGGACCGAGACCTCGCGCCGCACCCTCGATGCGACTGTGGGAAAGGCCGGCAAGGTGAACGTTCTCGGATGTGTGTGCGGCCCTCGCGAGTCAGGAACTGGTCATCGTTACCGTCGTAATCGTCGCCACAGGAGTCTTCTTCCTCGGCATGGGGCTCTTCGCGCTCGTGCGGCCGGCCGCCCTGATCCGTCCGTTCGGCATCGATCTACCTACGGCAGACTCTCGCGCTGAAGTGCGTGCTGTCTATGGTGGGTTTGGCGTGGCAATAGCCGGAATGCTGGCTCTGGCTGCGACACATCCATCAACACGCGCCGGAATCCTGATCACTGTGGCTGCTGCGCTCGGTGGGATGGCATTCGGCCGCTTGGTCTCTGGATTCATCGACCGGCCGAAGACGCTCTACCCAAATTGGTTCTATTTCCTGGTCGAACTGGTAGGCACCGCTGCATTGGCCTGGGCCGGCCTGGCAGCCTGACCGTGATCCGGCGGCCAAGCGCCCAGATCGTCGCGCGGCGTGGCGACCGTCATCATCGCGTACGTCAGTGCCGCCAGGGCGGCAGGCAACAGCAGCGTCACGGCAACCTGCAATGGACCGTGGCCGACGAACACGGGCGGAGCCTCGGTGAAGTACTGCACCCTGTTGTCCGGTGACAATTGTGCGCCGGCGTGGTCTGCCGTGCCGTATCGCGCGTGCGCCAGTGCCGCTCCCACCCCCGCAGCGGCAGCACCGGCAGCTATCTGACCGATCCACAGCGCCGTCGCCATCCCCGGACCGCGGTGCGCGCGCCACTGCCAGACCAGCACCGCCGACACCACGGCGAGCATGCTCAGTAAGCCGATCATGATCACCGCGGCAACGAACTGGTTGTCGGCTTCCCTGCCCAGGAACGCATCGGCACGCTCCCCAGAGCGGGTCAGCGCGGTGATGGTGTGAATCGCAGGCGCGAGCCAGACCCAGAGCGCACCCAACGCTGCCCCCGAAAGCGCAAGGCCTGCAACGACTATCAGTGCCGCAGCATGCCCGGACCGGCGAGGCGGAGACGTCTGGATCGCAGCGTCAACCGCGGTCATCGCTGGGAGTCCAGATCCGCGGAATCCACCCGGCCGTGCCGCGAGCATTGCGCCCACCAACCGTCCGGGCGTACCTGCACAATCATCCGCCGACCGCATTGGGCGCAGAACCGGGGCGGCTCCAGCCCCAGCCGGGCAGCCGGCGGATTCTGCCCGCCCGCCGGTTCGCCGGTGTACACGTTGTAAGTCCCGGCGCCTACCGGTGCCGGCAGGGAATCGACCATCACAGGCTGGCGTTGAGCGCCTTGATCGGCATCTGGAGGTCGCTGAGCAATTCCAGGTCAGCCTCCGCCGGCCGTCCCAGCGTGGTGAGGTAGTTGCCGACGATCACCGCATTGATGCCACCGAGGATGCCCTGTTTGGCGCCGAGGTCGCCAAGGGTGATCTCGCGGCCCCCAGCGAACCGCAGCATGGTGCGGGGCAACGCGAGCCGGAACGCTGCGACCGCCCGGAGTGCGTCGGCAGCGGGCATCACTTCAAGATCCCCGAACGGCGTGCCGGGACGCGGATTGAGGAAGTTCAACGGCACTTCGTGCGGGTCGAGTTCGGCCAGGTCGGCGGCGAATTCGGCGCGTTGCTCGAGGGTCTCCCCCATGCCGAGGATGCCGCCGCAGCACACCTCCATGCCCGCATCGCGCACCATCCGCAGGGTCTCCCAACGCTCTTCCCAGGTATGCGTGGTGACCACATTGGGGAAGAACGAACGCGACGTCTCGAGATTGTGGTTGTACCGGTGCACGCCCATGTCGGCCAGCCGTTGCACCTGCTCGGCGGTGAGCATGCCCAAGGAGCAGGCGACGTGAATGTCGACCTCGTTGCGGATCGCCTCGATGCCGGCGGCAACCTGCGCGAGTAGACGCTCGTCGGGGCCACGAACTGCCGCCACTATGCAGAATTCGGTGGCACCGGTCTTCGCCGTCTGCTTGGCCGCCTCGACCAGGCTCGGGACGTCCAGCCAGGCGCTCCGTACCGGGGAGGCGAACAGACCCGACTGGGCGCAGAAGTGGCAGTCCTCCGGGCAGCCGCCGGTCTTGAGACTGATGATGCCCTCGACCTCAACTTCGGGGCCGCACCAGCGCATCCGAACGTCATGGGCCAGTGCCAGGAGGTCCTCGAGTCGGTCGTCGGGAAGCCGAAGCACCTCGAGAACCTGTTCGCGAGAGAGGCCTTCGCCGCGCTCGAGGACCTGTTCGCGCGCCTCAGCGAGGATGTCGCCGGCCGTATGGTCGGCCTTCGGCCGTGGAGCTGCCTGGGTCACGCAGGACAGGTTAGACCAGCACACGGTCGATGCGCTCATCCCCGTCCCAGCGCCGCAGGCCGACGAAGCGGGCGGGCAGGTCTGCCGCCAGGCTCTGCAGCGTGTTGACGGCCGCCAGCGCGGCGCCGATTTCCGCCGCGCTGAATCGCCGACCCAGAGTCACGTGCGGGGTCCAATGCCCTGGCTGGCTGTGCGCGGACGGATCGCCGATCACGTGCGGCAACGACAGTCGGTAAATCGCCTCGTGCAGAGCCAGCAGTTCGGCCGACGGCACCATCAGCCGGGCCAGCGTCAGTCGTGGGCCCCCGAACACCAGCGGGGCCCCGACCACGCTTGCGACTGGGAGGCGATCCCCGAGGCTGCCCAGCGACGCGTCGACCTCCGGGCTGATCCGCCGAGCCGCCAACAAGGTGACGTGCGGCCGGTTCGTCGGCGATTTCACCCGCAGTTGGCTCGGCAGCCCGGCGTCGGCAAGTACCTGCCACATGGCCCGGATAGCAGCGTCACTGTGGTCGTCGAACAGCAACTCGATGGAGTGGGCCATGTCACAGCAGTCCGGCAACCCAGTCGGCGTCGAAAGCCCGCCGGCTCATCTCAATGAATTCGGCCCTCGCCAACGCGGCCGCGCCGGCCGGCAACACTGCGCGCACCGGGGCCAGCCGCGCCAGCGCCTCACGGTTGTAGCTCTCAGCCGCCCCGGGCCGTTCGGGCCACGAACCGATGGCCAATCCGGCACACGAAAGTCCTTTGCTGTCCAAGGCTTCCAATGTCAGCGCGGTGTGGTTCAGCGTGCCCAGTCCTGCCTCGCACACCACCAGCACGGGCGCATCCAACTCGACAGCGAGGTCACGCAGGGTCTCGCCCTCGGCTGCAATCTCCACCAGCAGGCCGCCAGCACCCTCGACCAGGGTGAGCCGGCCATCCCGGTCAGTCGAGCGCACTGCGGCCGTGATCTCCGGCAACGACGGCAGCGGGCGGCCGTCGATTTCGGCAGCAGCAGCCGGGGCCAGCGGTTCGGAATAGCCGGCCACAGCCACCAACTCGGAGGCTCCGGAGAGTCGCCGCACCTCGGCGAGGTCGTTGTCCCGAGGCGCGCCGGTCTGCACCGGTTTGCACACCGCCACATCGATCCCGACGGCGAGGCCGTGGCTGGCCAGGGCGGCAGTGACGACGGTCTTGCCAACCCCGGTACCGGTGCCGGTGATGACGACGACCGTCACCGCGCGGCCAGCACGGAGCCCAACACCCTCCGGGCGAGATCTAACTCGTCTGCGGTCAGGGAGGCACGGGCGGTCAGTCGCAGCCGCGAGGTGCCCGCCGGAACCGTCGGTGGGCGAAAACACGCCACCCGCACGCCGGCATCCAAGCACGCCGAGGCCGCGGCTACTGCGGCGTCGGGATCGCCCAGGATCACCGAGACCACCGCGGACTCGGGCGGCTCCGGTACGTCGCACACCTCAGCCAGATTACGAGCGTGTGTCCGCACCCTCGCCTGTCGCCAGGGTTCCGCGGCGAGAAGTTGCAGTGCGGCCAGAGCCGCGCCAACCGATGCCGGTGCCAGTCCGGTGTCGAAGATGAACGATCGCGCCGAGTCGATCAGGTGATCGCGAACCGACTCGGTGCCCAGCACCACACCGCCCTGGCTGCCCAATGCCTTGGACAGCGTTGTCGTCATGACAATGTCGGGAGCCCCTGCCAGTCCGACCTCGTGCAGCAGCCCACGCCCGCCGGTCCCCCGCACGCCAAGGCCATGGGCCTCATCGACGAGCAGCACGGCACGATGCTCCCGGCACACCTCGTGCAGGCGGCGCAGCGGTGCCAGCGCCCCGTCGGTGCTGAACACCGAGTCGGTCAGGACCAGCGCTCGTTCTTCTGTCCGCTCTGCCAGGGCCTTCGCAACGGCGTCGACGTCACGGTGTGGGGTCACGACGACGCGGGCCCGAGACAACCGGCAGGCGTCGACCAGCGAGGCGTGCGAGGCGGCGTCGGACACGATCAGCGAACCCGGGCCGGACAGACTGGTGACAGCGCCGAGATTGGCGGTGTATCCAGATGAGAAGACCAACGCCGACCCGGCCCCGACGAACGCTGCCAGTTCCGTCTCGAACTCCTGATGAAGTTCGGTGTCGCCGGTCACCAACCGCGAACCGGTCGAGCCTGCTCCCCAAGTGCGTAGTGCGCGGATTCCGCCCTCGATCACCGCGGGGTGCTGGGACAAGCCCAGGTAGTCGTTGGACGCCAGGTCCACTTCGTAGGCGACCGCCCCGCGGGGACGCAAGGAGCGGCGCAGCCCGGCCTGCTGCCGCTGCCGCTCGACGCTGTCGAGCCAGGCCAGCGGGGAAGTGTCGATGTCGCGAGTCATTGCCGTCCACCCTAAGGCGCGCGGCAGATCGGGCCCTAACCGACGGCGCGAGCCACCGCGACCATGGCGGCGGCGATCTGCTCGACCTCACCGGGCGTACAGATGAAAGGCGGCATCGCGTAGATCAGGTTCCGGAACGGCCGCAGCCACACACCGTGGTCGAGCGCAATAGGTGTCGCGGAGCGCAAGTCGACCGGCCGATGGGTCTCGATGACTCCGATCGCCCCCAGAACCCGGACGTCTGCAACCCCCGGCAGTGACCGGGCCGGCTCCAAACCTTCGGCCAGACCGGCGCCGATCTGGCCGACGCACGCCTTCCAATCCTGGCCCAGCAGCAGTTCCACCGCCGCGACTGCCACCGAGCAGGCCAAGGCGTTGCCCATGAACGTCGGCCCGTGCATGAGGGCCCCAGCTTCCCCCCGGCTGATGGTCTCGGCGATCCGGGCTGTGCACAACGTGGCCGCCAGGGTGATGTAACCGCCGGTGAGCGCCTTGCCCACACACATGACGTCCGGGGTGACACCAGCGTGATCGGCCGCGAACATCTCACCGGTGCGCCCGAAACCGGTGGCGATCTCGTCGAAGATCAGCAAAACGTCGTTGGCGTCGCAGATACGACGCAACTCGGCCAGGTAGCGGGGGTCATGGAACCGCATTCCGCCCGCCCCCTGCACCACCGGCTCGACGATCACGGCCGCTAATTCCTCGGCGTGCGCACGTAATTGGGCCTCGAAGCCGTCGACGTACTCGGGTTCGTAACCCGATGGAACCGCGGGCGCGAACACCTGCTCAGCCAGCACGTCGCCCCATAGCCAGTGCATGCCACCCTCAGGGTCGCAGACACTCATCGGGGTGAACGTGTCGCCGTGGTACCCGCCGCGCCAGGTCATGAGACGCTTTTTGGAGAATCGGCCGGTGCTGCGCCAGTACTGCAGCGCCATCTTCACGGCGACCTCGACGCTGACCGATCCGGAGTCGGAGAAGAACACGGTGTCCAGTCCCGACGGGGTGATGTCGACGAGAAGCTGCGCCAGCCGGGCTGCGGGTTCGTGGGTGAGCCCCCCGAACATAACGTGGTTCATCACCCGAAGCTGAGAAGTCAACGCCTCGTCGAGGACCGGATGACCATGGCCGTGGATCGCCGTCCACCACGAGGCCATCGCGTCGAGCACCCGGATCTCCGCTCCGTCGCGGACGAGGGTCAGCCATGCTCCCTGCGCGCCGACCGCCACAACCGGCGGCATCGCTTCAGCACCGATCGTGCTGTACGGGTGCCAGATATGAGCAGCGTCGATGGCGCTGATCTGCTGCGAAGTCAACGCCGACACGCTGTAGCAGCCTAGCCGCGCCCACGGCGAGACCGGGTCGTCCTAGCCGGGTGACCCGACGGTGAGGGGCGGATGGGTGCCATTCGGCAGGTAAATTGGTGGGCACTTATGTCCGCTCCCACCCTGACGCCCGCCCTGACGCCCACGCTGGCCCGTCCCCCGGCTGCCGCTGCCCCCGTCTCGACTGACGCCGCCTCGCTGACGCCCAGTTTCCAGACGGCACGCCGGGCAGCGGCTTATCGACGCGACCTGGATGGGCTGCGGGGTGTCGCGATCGCCCTGGTCGCTGTGTTCCATGTCTGGTTCGGTCGGGTGTCCGGCGGCGTCGACGTGTTCCTGGCCCTGTCCGGCTTCTTCTTCGGCAGCTCATTGCTTCGCTCGGCACTTCGGCCGGGGTCATCGCTGTCGCCGTGGTCACATGTCAAGCGGCTGGCCCGGCGCCTTCTGCCCGCCCTGATTCTGGTGCTTTCCGCCGCTGCGGTACTTACCGTCCTGGTTCAGCCCCAAACCCGGTGGGATGCGTTCGCCGACCAGACGCTGGCCAGTCTCGGCTACTACCAGAACTGGGAACTGGCGGCGACCGCGTCGAATTACCTGCGCGCCGGCGAGGCAGTTTCACCGCTGCAACACATCTGGTCAATGTCGGTCCAGGGCCAGTTCTACCTGAGCTTCCTGCTGTTGATTCTGGGCCTCACCGCATTGCTGCGCCGGGCCCTGGGCCGTCGGCTGCGGTCGGTCTTCATCGTGGTGCTGACGATCCTGACCGTGGCGTCCTTCGTCTACGCGGTGATCGCGCATCAGAACGACCAGGTCACCGCCTACTACAACAGCTTCGCGAGGGCGTGGGAGTTACTGCTCGGAGTCATCGTCGGCGCACTGGTGCGCTTCGTCAACTGGCCGATGTGGTTGCGGGCGGTCCTCGGAAGCCTCGCTCTGGCGACCATCGTGTCCTGCGGGGCGCTCATCGACGGGGTCAAGCAGTTTCCAGGGCCCTGGGCGCTGGTCCCTGTCGGCGCGGCGGTGCTGTTGATCCTCTCTGGCGCCAATCGTGCCGCCCGCCCATCTACCCGTGACCGCATGCCGCTGCCCAACCGGCTGCTCGCCGCGGCTCCCCTGGTCAAGCTGGGGATGATGGCGTACTCGCTGTACCTGTGGCACTGGCCGTTGCTGATTTTCTGGCTGGCCTTCACCGGCGAGGCGCATGCCGGGTTCCTCGACGGCCTGGCGATTCTGCTGATATCGGGCGTGCTGGCGTATCTCACGATGCGTTTCGTCGAAGAGCCGTTGCGGCAACGTTCCGGCGCGCCGGCCCTCGATACCCCGGCTGCGGCTCGGCGGAACCGACTTCGCTGGCCCACGGCTGTCGGTGGCACCACGGTGATTCTGCTCGGCGTGGCATTGACAGCGACGGCGTTCACCTGGCGCTTGCATGTGGCGGATTTGCGGGCAAACGGCAAAGAGCTGGCCAGCCTCAGCGTCGACGGCTACCCGGGCGCGCAGGCGCTGCTCGACGGCGCCCGGGTTCCGCAGTTGCCGTTCAGGCCTACTGTCCTGGAAGCCGCTGACGACCTCCCGGTGTCGACCAATGACGGCTGCATCAGCGACTTCGACAACGCAGGGATCATCAACTGCACGTACGGGGACCTGTCAGCTACCCGAACCATCGCGTTGGCGGGTGGATCCCACGCCGAGCATTGGCTCACCGCCCTGGACCTGCTGGGTAAGGAGCACCATTTCAAGGTCGTCACCTACCTGAAGATGGGCTGTCCCCTGACCACTGAACCGATGCCGCTCGTGATGGGCGACAACCGGCCCTACCCCAACTGCCATCAATGGAACGAGCGGGTGATGGCCAAGCTCGTCAAAGACCACCCGGACTTCGTCTTCACCACCTCGACCCGACCATGGAACATCAAACCCGGTGACGTCATGCCGGCCACCTACATCGGGATATGGAAGACCTTGACAGAACATCAGATTCCGGTCCTCGCGATGCGGGATACCCCGTGGTTGGTCCGAAACGGCAAGCCGTTCCAGCCGGCCGACTGCCTGGCCAAGGGCGGCGACGCAGTCTCGTGCGGCATCAAGCGCTCAGCGGTGCTCTCCGACCGAAACCAGACGCTGGACTTCGTGTCCCGGTTCCCACTTCTCAAGGTGCTCGACATGAGCGACGCGGTCTGCCGTTCGGACTACTGCCGGGCGATCGAGGGCAACATTCTGCTCTACCACGACGCCCATCACCTGTCGGCGACCTATATGCGCACGATGACCCCGGAACTGGGCCGGCAGATCGGCGAAGCGACCGGCTGGTGGTGACCTGGGCCAGGGTCGATTTTGCGTGCTGGTCGGGTTCGGCGATGCTGAGCCGTGGAAAACGCTGAACGACAGTCATTTTGGGCTCGGAGTCTGTTTGGTCCGCCCGTGTCGCTTGGGTAGTCGGGCTTTCGAGGGCCGGTGGGTCTTTCGTGCGCCAGGTGGCGTCGATGCGCAGCCGTAGTTGGCGGGCACCGCGGGTGAGGCGGGCCGCAACAAGCAGGACGCGGTAGCGGAAGGGATTGATCTCCCAGGGGCAACCCGGGGGCGTCGGTGAAGCCGATCAGTTGGGCCCAGGTAACGAGGTCGGCGGCCACCAGGACGATTTCCCGCCTTGTCGGTGTCCGCCAGAACGGCTGTGACCTGGGTGGTTAATCCGGTCTGGTCGGCCAGTTGCCGCAACAGCCCCATCCCGGCATGCGACACCACCCCTGCCCATCGGCAGAGACTTTAACTCGCGAAACCGCCGCGATACCTTCACCCGCGAGGCCTTCCAGTGAGGATGATTGAGCCCAAGACAAGTCCAATCATTCCCTGCAGGACAGGCACTTTCGCCGATCTACACCCCGCGTCATCCAACATTCCGCGAAGAATCCGGGTACTCCCATCCGGACTAGAAGGGGCTGTAGAAGAACGTTTCGGTGCGCTCGTCTGCCGAGTTCTTCGCCGAGGGGAACCGGATGTTGAACAGCGGGGTCTTGATCATGTACGACGACACATCGTTGGACGGCGTGGGAATGGTCGAATGGGTGGTCCCAAACAAGCCTTTACCGGGGTTGACGAAGCTGTAGAGCGAACCGACCGCGGGAACGTCCCCGGGCCCTGTCCCGACCGTGCCCTCGGTGACTTTGGTGACCATAATCGCCTGGCTGTAGACGCCGAACATGTCCCACTGATTCGACACATCTGCGTCTACGCTGCCGATCCTGTTTCCGTTCGAGTCGTAGACGTCGAACTGCTGATAACCCTGCATTTGCACCTCTCGGGGCGGCAAACCGTTAACCCCGGACGGCACCATCGACCCAACAGGCACGAAGGTGTAGCCCTCGGCGGTGGTCAGCGGCTGGGAGGGCGGCGGTGAGGACGCGTTGATGAGCGTCAGCGGGCTTGAGTAGGTGCCGTTGGGCGTCGTCGCCTTGAGCGACACCACGTCGCCGTCCGGCGAGGGTAACGAGGAGTAGATGTAGGTGTTGTCACCGATGTACATGATGTTGTACACCGAGCCGACCGGCGGGGTCTGTCCCGGGTCAGTGCCGACGTTGATTCCGTCATTTGCCGTTACCAGAACCGCCTGGGTGCCGATACCTCCGGCGATGATGTCCCAGGTGGTGGTGAAGACCCCGTCGAAGCTTCCCACCGCAGCACCTTCGGAGTCGTACACACTGAACACCTGATTGCCCTGGAACGTGGTGAACAGAGGCAGTATTCCGCTCGTGCCGGTGATGTTTTCACCGGTCGGGTCGGCGGGGGCGATGAAGTAGCCGTTCATGAGGTCCATCGGCCGGTCATCGACCGTGTGATCGGCGACCCCCTTGGCAGCATCGAAGGAGATCGGTACGGCGAAATCGCCGAACGGCGTCAGCAGTTTGAAGGAAATCGCGTTCTCGCCAGACTCGGTCGGCATAGCGCTGTAGGACCATCCGAGGTTGGGGAAGAACTTGAGGGTGGCAATCACCGAGCCGACCGGCGGGATCTGTCCGGCGCCGGTTCCAACATTGGTTCCGTCGTTCGCGGTGACGAGGAGTTCCTGGTAGTTGTAGCCGTTGCCCCTGCTGACGAGTGCGTCAAAGCTTCCCACCGTGGCGTCAGTCGCCGGGTCGACCAGGTCGAATTGCTGGGCACCCTGAATCAGGCTCGGCGCGCCCGGCAGGTACGTCCACCGCCCGTAAAACGAGGTGATGGTTTCAGGAGAATTGGGCACCACGTTGTACCCGTTCAGCACGAGCGTCGGGGCGGCGGTCTGCGGACTCGGCGGCGCGGCAGTGGCAACGGAAAGAGCCATCAGCAAACCCATCTGGGCCACGACGCTGACCGACATGATGAGCAACTTCGTTGCGAGGTCGATGGCGGCGGCCGGAGTGAGGTTGTCGACCGTCGCTGCCGCCGAAGCGGTAGCCACAGCGCCGGCGGGAGCGGCTACCGCCGCAGCGGCCGGCGCTGCGGTCATGGCTGCCGGACGGACCTGAGTTTTCGACAATGAAAGCGGTGCGACCACGGCCTCCAAAGCTCTGGCGATCACCGTGGACGGCATCGTCAATAAGTCGTTCGAGGTCGCCACCAGTTTGTTCGCCACGCTAGTGAAGCCCGGAACCGCGTCGGTTACGGCCGTCGACGGTGCTCCAGAATTCGCCCCCGGGGCAGACTGGACGACGGTCGCCACGGAAGACTGGACGGCGGCCGCCGCCGAAGGCTGGACAGCGGACTCCGGCTTGGCCGTTGACCGACCCGTACGCGCCGATGCAGGCAGGCCCGCGCTAAGCCTCGGCACAGCGGCGGCGGCTCCCGGCACCCTGGGGGCGATGCGCGTGGCGCCCCGGGGCGACGTCCGCGCGCGTGCGACGTTCCCGGCAGCTGGCGCCGGACCGGTGGCGGCCCCAGCGACCGGCGAATTGGCAGCGCCGGAACTGGCAAAGTCGGAACTGGAAGAGTCGGAACGAGCAGAGCCGGAACTGGCAGAGTCGGAACGAGCAGAGTCGGAACGAGCAGAGCCGGAGCTAGCAGAGTTCGGGGATTCTGCGTCGGCGGAAGCGACCCCTCCAAAAGAGAAGACGGCGGCTCCCACGCCGAGTGCGATCGCAAGGCCACCGACCCGGCCGATGTATGTCGCAGCGCTCATCGCTATTTCCCCAATCACCTGTTGGCAGATTACCTATTGGTAGCAAACACCGTATCATTAGCTTTCTGTCGTCTCTAACATGCAGGTCCGGGCCCGTGCCGCGATCCCAGCCTGGATCAATGCGGTAACCACGTGACCATTTCCTAGTTACTTGACTTTGCGCACAGCTTCTGTAGCTACCTCGTAAACACGCACCCGGACGGTGCTGAACCAACCGTGACGGCTGTTCGCATCCGGGTCGCAGGACTTGAAAAATCTGATTCGACGGAACCCGACGACGGCACCGATAAAGTTCAAATCATGGAACCGCCGCCGCCCACAGTATGGCCGGGTGTTCCCTACCCCCTCGGCGCCACCTATGACGGCGCGGGCACCAACTTTGCGGTCTTCTCCGAGGTGGCAGAGAAGGTCGAGTTGTGTCTCATCACAGACACCGGCACCGAAACCCGCATCGATCTCGACGAGGTCGACAGCTTCGTCTGGCACGCCTACCTTCCGGAGGCAGCGCCGGGTCAGCGGTACGGGTTTCGGATTCACGGTCCGTGGAACCCTGCCGCGGGGTTGCGTTGTGATTCCAGCAAGCTGCTGCTCGACCCCTACGGCAAGTCCTTCGCAGGCGACTTCGACTTCAGTCAGGCGCTCTACTCCTACGACCTGAACGCAAAGGATCGCGCCAGCGGTGGCACGCCGCCGCGAATCGACTCACTGGGCCACACTATGACGTCGGTGGTGGTCAACCCATTCTTTCAATGGGGCGCTGACCAACAGTGGCCATCGCTGCGGTCGCCCCGACGGCCTTACCACGAGACGATCATCTACGAGGCCCACGTCAAGGGCATGACTCAAACCCATCCGGGAGTGCCCGAACATCTACGCGGCACCTACGCCGGCCTGGCCCACCCCGCTGTGATCGATCACCTGAAATGCCTGCACGTCACCGCCATCGAGCTGATGCCGGTGCACCAGTTCATGCACGACAAACGACTTCTCGACTTGGGATTACGAAACTACTGGGGCTACAACACATTCGGATATCTCGCGCCGCACTATCAGTACGCGGCAAACCAGCAGCCTGGCGGCGCGGTAGCGGAGTTCAAGGCCATGGTGCGAACCTTTCACGAGGCCGGAATCGAAGTGATCCTCGACGTCGTTTACAACCACACTGCCGAAAGCGACTATCTCGGCCCAACGATCAGTTTCCGCGGTATCGACAACGCCGCCTACTACCGCCTGCTTGATTCCGACCTTCGGCTCTACAAGGACTTCACCGGCACCGGGAACAGCCTCAACGTCCGCCACCCGCACACCTTGCAGCTGATCATGGACTCGCTGCGCTACTGGGTGCTGGAGATGCACGTCGACGGGTTCCGCTTCGACCTTGCGTCCACTCTGGCTCGTGAGTTCTACGACGTCGATCGACTGTCTGCGTTTTTCGACCTGGTCCAGCAGGATCCGGTAGTCAGCCAGGTCAAGCTGATTGCCGAGCCGTGGGATGTCGGCGAGGGCGGCTACCAGGTCGGCAATTTTCCCGGGTTGTGGACCGAGTGGAATGGCAAGTATCGCGACACCGTCCGGGATTACTGGCGCGGTGAGCCAGCAGCCCTGGGCGAGTTCGCCTCCCGACTCACCGGGTCGTCAGATCTCTACGAGGCCACCGGAAGGCGCCCCAGCGCCAGCATCAATTTCGTGACGTGCCATGACGGTTTCACCCTCGCCGATCTGGTCTCGTACAACGAGAAGCACAACGAGGCCAACGGCGAGGACAACCGCGACGGCGAAAGCCACAACCGATCGTGGAACTGCGGGGTGGAAGGCCCCACGGACGATCCGGAAATCGTGGCACTGCGCCACCGGCAGATGCGCAACATCATGGCCACCCTGATGTTGTCGCAGGGCACACCGATGATCAGCCACGGCGACGAGATCGGGCGCTCCCAACGCGGAAACAACAACGGCTACTGTCAGGATTCACCGCTTACCTGGATGGATTGGACTCGGGCAGAAGACTATTCGGACATGTTCGACTTCACCCGCAAGGTCACCGCCCTGCGGACCGGGCACCCGGTGTTCCGGCGACGGCGGTTCTTCGACGGCAGGCCGGTCCACGCCGACGCGCCGATGCGCGACATCGCATGGCTGACCCGCACCGGGTTGGAGATGACCCCCGGGGACTGGCACTCCGGCGTCAAATCAGTTGCGGTGTTTCTCAACGGCGAGGCCATTCCCGAACCGAACGCCCGCGGCGAACGGGTGGTCGACGACTCCTTCCTGCTGTGCTTCAACGCGCACGGTTACGCCGTCGAATTTCTTACGCCGGATGGAATCTATGCCCAGCGTTGGACCGCCATCCTCGACACGGTCGACCCAGCATGTGCCGACGACCGCGTCGTCACTGCCGGTACGACCGTCACTGTCGCTGCACACTCACTGCTCGTGCTCCAGAAGACCGCCTGAGTCTTGCCTTTGCGCAGGGCCTCCTCTACAACAGGGCCTGTGGATGGCTGAAACGGAAGCGCCCGGTCATGGTCCACGCTGGTGTCCGTGACCCATACAAACGAAATCCCCCCAATCGAAACGGCAACTGACCCAATCAATTCTGCCGCCGACCTGCGGGAGCGCTGGCGAGCCCTAATGGGAAACCTCGGATTTGGCGAACGACTGCTTTGGCTGGGATTCATCGGAAGTGACCGAAGGATGTACAAGACCCTCAGCCAGGTTTCAATCGGGCGCTCGCCCGACCGCCGACTCGTCGAAAACCTCATCGCCGCGCTTGTATCGGCGCTCGATGCTTTCCAGCCCGGAACCTCGGTAGCCCTACTGTTGAGTCGCCCCGGCATGGACGGTCTGTCCGCCGACGACCGCCAGTGGTCGAAAGCCCTCAACGGCGCGGCCCAGAGACAGCGCCTGGCAATCGAACCAATCTTCCGCGCCAATGACGTAGCGGTCGTCCCGATGTGAACCGGCAGCAGCCAACAAACGGGGTGTTCAGATCATTGTGACGGCTCCACAGTCGGGCCGATTCTCGCAGCGGATTAGGGTCGAGGTCATGACAGAGCTTCCCGAATGGGTCCGACGTCTGGAACTGCATCCGCACCCCGAGGGCGGCTGGTTTCGTGAGACCTGGCGCAGCGACCTGACACTGGAACACTCGCAGTTGCCGTCGCGCTACAGCGGACCACGCAGTGCTGGTACAGCAATCCTGTTCGCCCTGATGCCAGGTGAGCAGTCGGCCTGGCACGCGGTGGCCAGTGCTGAATTGTGGCTGCATCACCGGGGCAGCCCTCTCTTGCTGGAGTTCGGTCCCGACCGGGACAGCGCCGAATCGTGGCTGCTGGGGTCGGATGTCGAAGCGGGCTGCCACCCTCAGTTGCTGGTCCCGGCCGGGCATTGGCAGCGCGCACGCCCCACCGGAAACGAGCCGAGCCTGGTCAGTTGCGTAGTGGTTCCGGGGTTCGACTTCGCTGACTTCACTCTCGCTACCTGACCCCGGTCGCGGCGGGAGGGTCAGGTCAAATATCGGTACGCGGGCGACCCGGGCTCCAAAGCCTCGACATGAAGGCCCGAGTCCGCCATCCGATCCCGCAGCCCGTCGAGGCCGGCCGCCGAGCCGAGTTCGATTCCGACCAACGCCTCGCCAGTCTCGCGGTTGTTGCGCTTGACGTACTCGAAGAGCGTGATGTCGTCGTTGGGCCCCAAGACTTCGTCGAGAAAGCGTCGCAGCGCGCCGGGCTCCTGCGGAAAGTCCACCAGAAAGTAGTGCTTGAGCCCGAGATGGACGAGGGAACGCTCGATCACCTCGCCGTAGCGGGAGACGTCGTTGTTGCCGCCCGAGATGAGACAAACCACCGTCGAGCCGGGTTGAACTCCGGCCTCGGCCAATCCCGTCTCCAGCAGGCCCGCCACCGACAGCGCACCGGCAGGTTCGGCAATGATGCCCTCGTTTTGATACAGGTCCAGCATCGCAGTACACACCGCACCCTCATCGACGGTGGTGACCGACACCATGTCGCCCGCTGCGGCCAGTGCCCGGTAAGTGAAGTTCCCCGCCCGCCGGACGGCCGCACCGTCGACGAACTGGTCGACATGGTCCAAGTCCACCGGGGCTCCGGCCGACAGTGCGGCCATCATCGCGGCCGCCCCCGCCGGTTCCACGCCCAGCACAGAAGTGTTGGTGGTCCGCTCAGCCAGGTAGGTCGTGATCCCGGCGATGCACCCGCCGCCGCCGATGGGCACCACAACCAGGTCGGGCTCGCCATCGAGTTGCTCAAGGATCTCCGCGGCGATGGTGCCCTGGCCGGCCATGGTGCGGGGGTCGTCATAAGGTGGCACGAGCGTGGCGCCGGTACGGGCCACGTCGTCGAGAGCAGCAGCAGCCGCGTCGTCGTAGGTAAGACCGCCGACGATGAGTTCGATGAAGTCGCCGCCGTGGTAACGGATTCGGTCCCGTTTCTGCTTGGGTGTCTTGCCCGGGACGTAGACGCGGCCGTGCACCTGCATCGTGCGGCAGGCCAGTGCGAAACCCTGGGCATGGTTGCCGGCCGACGAGCACACCACCCCGGCACGCAGTTCCTCGTCGGTCAGCTGTTTGAGCAGGTTGTAGGCACCACGCACCTTGTAAGACCGCACGGTTTGCAGGTCTTCGCGCTTGAGGTACACCTGGGCTCCGGTGGCCTCCGACAGACGGTCGCTGTGCTGCAGTGGGCTCCGCAGCACCACGTCGGCAATCCGGCGTGCTGCATCATCGATGTCGGCAGCCGTGATTGGTGACGAGCGAATATCGGAGCGGCCCGCCGACACTCGGCTTTCACTCAGTTCCGCGGACACCGCTCAATGGTGCCACCGAGGATTGTGAATCAGCGAATCGGGGTGAGCACGAACACGGGGATTTCGCGCTCGGTTTTCCGCTGGTAGTTGGCATAATCCGGCCAGACCTCCAGGGCCCGCTGCCACCAGAGGGCCTTCTCCTCGCCGAACACCTCGCGGGCTTCGAAGTCACCGATCAGCGGGCCGTCCTGCAGTTCCACGCGCGGGTTTTTCTTGACGTTGTAGAACCACACCGGGTTCTTCGGCGCCCCGCCCAGCGAGGCGACCGCCGCGTATTCGCCCTCGTGCTCGACGCGCATCAATGGGGTCTTGCGAAGCTTGCCGGTCTTGGCTCCGATGGTGGTGAGAAGCACTACGGGCTTACCGTCGAGCTCGGTGCCCTCAGTACCGCCTGACGACATATAAAGTTCGGCGTTCTCCCGGGCCCAGTCCGATGTGCTGGGTTCGTAATCTCCGGTCAGCGGCATGAGTTGAATCTAGCCGACAGGGGCGACTCGATGCCGCAAATTGGCCAGCGGCAAACGATCACAATTTCGCGTACAATTTGAAAACTATGAACCTTCCTCGCCTTTATTTGTCTCGTCCTGCGACTGTTTTGCCTGATAGGGCTGTTGATAACGAGGAGTCGTTGTCGATGGCGCGGGAGTGTTTCCGTGGTTCGGCAAAGGAGTGGGAGCCGA
>JAGQTV010000021.1 GCA_020438845.1 Mycobacterium sp.
CTACGTCGTGATCTTCGCGGTCCCGCTGGCCCGGGAGAAGTTCATGCTGGACCCCTCCAATGTGGCGTTGACCACCATTGCGGTTGCGATCGGACTGGTGGCAGCCGGGTTGATCGAGGCCAGCTGGTGGATTCAGGGCCGCCTGTTGGGGGAACCGCGGCGGGTGTGGCGGTAGGACGCAGTAGATTGGCGCGGGGACTTCGTCCGGGCTGCCGGACCCCCACCGAGGAAAGGGTGAAACAAGTGACTTTCATGGACAAGGCCAAGGAAGCATTCGACGACGCGAAGGAAGCCGTCTCCGAGACTGTCGACAAGGTTCAGGAAGCCGTCAGCGAGACTGTCGACAAGGTTCAGGACGTCGCTCACACCGCGGTTGACAAGGCCACCGCCGCCGCCGCCACCGCCGGAGCCGCCGTTGCCGGCGCTGCCGAGAAGGCCAAGGATGCCGTCACCGGCGCTGCCGATGAGACTGCGGCCAAGGCCGAAGAGGTTGCCGACAAGGTCGACGGCGAGTAATTCGGTCTGATGGCGAAAGTCTCGGTCTCCGTAGACGTTCCGCTTTCGCCGCAGGAGGCGTGGCAGGGCGCCTCCGACCTGTCCCGGTACAAAGAATGGCTGACCATTCACCGGGTCTGGCGGTCCAAGCTGCCCGAGACCCTCGACAAGGGCGCCGTTGTGGAGTCCATTGTCGAGGTCAAGGGCATGCCGAACCGGATCAAGTGGACCATCGTGCACTTCAAAGCGCCGGAGGCGATGACCCTCAACGGCATCGGTGCCGGCGGTGTCAAGGTCAAACTGATCGGTAAAGTCCGCCCCAGCAGCGAGGACGGGGCCGCCGCCTCGGTCGTCACCATGGACGTCCACCTCGGCGGCCCCGCCTTGTTCGGGCCGATCGGCATGATCGTCGCTGCGGCCTTACGTAGTGACATTCAGGCCTCGCTCGACAACTTCGTGGCGGTTTTCGCTGGTAGTCAAGCCGACTGACGGCCGAACGCTGTGACGTCGGAACGCTATGAGTGCGGTGTCGACGCCGACGCGATCGACGCCATCGACATCCACACCCACGTCGAGATCGACGCCTCCGGCCGCAGTGCCTACGATGCCGAACTAGCGGAGGCTACCGGCCGCTACTTCAAACTGGGACCGGATCGCGCCGCTCGCGTGGACGATCTCGCGGCGCTCTACCGTGCGCAGAACACCGCAGCTGTGGTGTTCACCATCGACGCAACGACCGCGTCCGGGCACCAGCCGAATTCGGTGGAGGACCTGATCGCCGGCGCCGCCCGCAACAACGACGTGCTGATCCCGTTCGGCAGCGTGGACCCGTGGTCAGCCGATGCCGTGGACCGGGTGCGCGAGCTGATGGGTTTGGGAGCGCGGGGCTTCAAATTCCACCCCAGCTTCCAGGGCTTTGAGCCCAACGACCGGCGCTTCTATCCGATCTACGAAGCAATAGCCGCCGCTGGGGTTCCCGCGTTGTTCCACACCGGGCAGACCGGCCTGGGTTCCGCACTGCCCGGCGGCTACGGGATCAAGCTGCGTTACTCAGACCCGATGCTGCTCGATGACGTCGCCGCTGACTTCCCGGAGTTGACCATCGTGATGGCTCACCCCGCGGTGCCATGGGTGGACGCGCAGATCGCCATCGCGGCGCACAAGGCCAATTGCTATGTGGACCTCTCCGGCTGGTCACCGAAATACTTTCCACCCCAACTTGTTCGGGCCATCGGCCGGCAGCTGAAGACCAAGGCCTTGTTTGGCACCGACCACCCCTACATCACGCTGGAGCGCTGGCGGCGCGACTTCGACGCGCTCGACCTGGACCCGGACCTTTTGCCGCTGGTCCTCAAGGGCAACGCGCGCCGCGTGCTCGGGATTTAGACGCCAAGCTGCATCTGGCGCAACGTCTTCCGGTCGGGCTTGCCCACCGAGGTGACCGGCAGCGTGTCCAGGAACACGACCTCCTTGGGCACCTTGTAGCCCGAGAGATTGTCTTTGCAGAATTGTCTGGCCTCGTCCTCGGTCATCTCCTGGCCGGGCTTGAGCACCAGTGCGAGTTTGAGGCTCTCCCCGCGCTTCTCGTCCGGAATGCCGAAGGAGCAGGCCTGCAACACCTTCGGATGGGTGTACATCAATTCGTCGATCTCACGCGGGTAGACGTTGAACCCGCTGGACAGAATCATGTCCTTCTTGCGGTCGACGATGAAGATGTGGCCGTCTTCGTCCATGGTTGCGATGTCACCGGTGAGCAGCCAGCCGTCCCGGAAGGTCTTCTCGGTCTCGGTGGGGTTGTTCCAATACTCCCGCATGACGGTCGGTCCCTTGCAGATGAGCTCGCCGGGCTCGCCCAGGGGCATGTCTTTCTCGCCCGTCTCGAGGTCGACGATGCGAACATCGTTGTCCGGGAAGGGAATGCCGACGCTTCCTGGCTTGCGGAGGGTGAACAGCGGGTTGGCGGTGACGATATTGGAGGTCTCCGACATGCCGTATCCCTCGAAGATCCGCGCGCCGGACAGGTCCTCGAAGGCGCGCATCGCCTCGACCGGAAGCGGGGCCGATCCGGAGACGACGGCCTTCATCGATCTGATCTTGGACTTGCCGATGTCGGGGTGCTGGTTGAGGCCGATGATCATGGTGGGCACGGCCGGGAAGAGATTGGGTTCGTGCTTGTTGATTGCCTCAAGGACGTTGTCGGTGCTGGGTTGTGGAACCATGATGATGGTTCCGCCGCTGATGTGATTGGCGTTGACATTCATGTTGAAGCCGTAGATGTGGTAGATCGGGACGGCCGCGAGGCAGCGCAGCGGCTCGTCCTTGTCGATCAGCGGTGCCATCCAGTAGTTCTCCTGGTAGGCGATCGACACCAGGTTGTCGTTGGTCAGGACGCATCCCTTCGACAGTCCGGTGGTGCCGCCGGTGTACTGCAGCATCAGGACGTCAGACGGGTGGATGTCGGCGTTCGGTTCGGAATCGTCGGCGGCGCCGACAACTTCATTGAAGTCGAGGATGCCCGGACCGCTCTCCACTTCGATCGCCACACTGGGGATCTGAAAAGCAATGACGTTGCGCAGTGGGGTGTCTTTGCCCCTGAGGATCTCAATGGGCCCTTTGGCGAAGGCCGCCATGACGATCAGCGTTTCGGCCCCGCTGTCCTTGATGTAGTGCTGCACCTCGGGGGCGGCGGCCAACGGGTTGACCTGGACGACGATCGCGCCGATCTTGGCGCAGGCCTGAAACGCGATGACGTACTGCGGCACGTTGGGCGACATCAGGGCAACCCGGTCGCCCTTCTTCACCCCCAGGGACAACAGCGCGTTGGCCGCCTTGCGCGCCATCATGTTGACCAGGCCGTAGGGCAGCTTGGTGTCGTTGACGATCAGGTAGTCCCGGTCCGGAGTCTTCTCCGCGCAGGAGTTGAACATCTGCTTGATCGACAACGGCGGGTAGATGACGGAGTAGGGAACTCCCTTGTCGTACAGCTTGAACCAGGGCTTGTTCTTGTCGACGGTCACCTGAAACCTCTCGTGTGCAGTAATCAACCTGCCTTCTCGGGCGTGTTGGTCAGCGTGCCACCCCGCGAGCCTCTTTGGTGGCCGGATAACAAAACTTTGCGTCAGGTCGGCAGAGTGGGTGCGAACGTCGGCTGCCGGCGCGCCGTGGTCGCCTGTTCGAATGCGTAGGCGTAGCCGATCAAGGTCGGCTCGGCAAAAGCACCCGCGAAGAAGGACAAACCGACGGGAAGCCCGTGCAGGTAGCCGGCGGGCACCGAGATGTGCGGGTAGCCGGCCACGGCCGGTGGGGTCGAACATCCGCCGGGCAGCAGGTTGTCCCCGACTACCGGGTCGATCACGAAGGGCGGCGAGCCCTCCGTGGGAGCGACGATCGCATCGAGCCGGAAGTCCCTCAGCGCCTTGTCTATCCCATCGGTCCGGCTGAGCCGTCTCAGTTCGGCGATGATGCGCCGGCACTCGGGATCGGACATGTCGCCCTTCCTCCGGGCTTGCTCGAAGAATTCCTGGCCGAAGAACGGCATGGTTGCGGCGGCGTTGTCGGCATTGAAGGCGATCAGCTCATCCAGGGAGCGCACCCGAGCCAGGGGATGGCTGGCCAGGTAGGAATTCAGACTCGCTTTCACGCCGTAACGGAACAGTTCGAGTTCCATGTCCCCGAAGAAGGGCAGCGAACTCGCTTGGACCGGATCGACGATCTGGGCTCCCAGTTCTTCGAGCTGTGCGATCGCCGAGTCAATCAGGCCGTCGGTACCCTCATGGCGGCCGAAACACTCCCGCGCGACGCCGATGCGGGCTCCGCGCAGAGCCGACTCGTCGAGGAACTGTCGATAGTCGATGACGCCGCGCGCCGCGCCGTCACGGGCTATCGGGTCTCGTTCGTCGAAACCGCTCAACACGGTGAGCAGCGCAGCCACGTCGGCCACCGTGCGCGCCATCGGCCCCGCGGTGTCCTGGGAGGGCGCGACCCCGATGATGCCCGAGCGGCTCACCAACCCCACCGTCGGCTTCAGGCCGACGATTGAGTTGCTCGACGCCGGCCGCACGATGGATCCGTCGACCTCGGCGCCCACCGCAGCGAGGCAGAGGTTAGCGGCCACCGCCACAGCCGATCCCGAACTGGAGCCGAGCGGGGAGCGATCCAGAACGTACGGATTGCGCACCTGCCCGCCTCTGCTGCTCCACCCGCTGCATGGCCGGATGGACCGCATGTAGCCCCACTCGCTCATGTTGGTCTTGCCCACGATGACGGCGCCGGCGTCTCGCAACCGAGTGACGATGTGGGCATCGCGAGGTGCGATGTTGCCTTCCAGTGCCAGCGAGCCGCCCGTCGTCGACATCGAATCCGCGGTGTCGATGCTGTCCTTGATGACGACCGGGACACCGTGCAGGGGACCGCGAACTCGGCCCTGTGCGCGCTCGTTGTCGAGTGCCTCGGCGATGGCAACGGCGTCGGGATTAAGTTCGATGAGCGACCGCAGCTTCGGACCGGAACTGTCGACTTCCCCGATTCGCCGCAGGTAACCCTCGACCAACGCGACCGACGTCAATTCGCCGCGCGTGCAAGCGTTTTGCACGTCAGCGATGGTCAGCTCGGGCGGAATCACCTTGTCGGACTCGGGTTATTTGTAGGCGACCGCGGCGCTGGATGGGCCATCCAGCCCTATGACCTCGAATGACCGAAAGCCCGCTTCGCCGCACCAGTCCCGGAAGTCCGCGGCGCTGTAGTCGAATCCATCCCCGAACTCGATGAGCATATTGAGCGACATCGTCAACCCAAAGGTATTCGTACGCCTCGCGTCGTCGATCAACGATTCGACCACGATGAACGCTCCGCCCTCCGGAAGTGCGTCATAGGCCTTGGCGATCAACTGCCGTTTTCGGTCGAGATTCCAGTCGTGCAGGATCATGCCCATCGTGATGATGTCGGCGGTGGGCAGTGGGTCGTTGAGGAAGTCACCTGCAACCGCACGCACCCGATCCTCCAATCCCTGTTCGGCCACCTTCCGGCTGGCGATCGCGGTGACTACGGGGAGGTCGAGGCTGAGACACTGCAGGTGAGGATGCGCTGCGGCGACGATGCGCGACAGCAGCGCGTCGGCTCCTCCGACATCGCACAGGGTGGCATAGCGGCCAAACGGAAACCGGCTGGCGAGCAGTTCGAAATTGCGTCGCGACGAGGCGTCCATCGCCGCCAAGAACGCCTCCAGGCGTAGCGGTTCGGCGTAGAGGGTCTCGAAGAAGGGCCGGCCGGTGTGTTTGATTTCGCTCTGCGGCTTACCCGTCTTCAGTGCTTCGGTCAGGTCCGCCCAGAAGCGGTAGTTGCGGCCCTCCCAGATCCTGAGCAGGCCACCCTGGTAGCTGGGGCTCGCCTCGTCGAGGAACAGCGCCGTTTCCGGTGTGTTGCGATACTGCGCTTCCGGGCCGTCGCCGTCCCGCGCGAGTAGATCCAATGACACCAGCGCGTCGAGAAAGTCCCTGGCCGGCCGCGGGACCAGCCCGAAGCGCTCCGCGATGGCGTTGGCCGTCATTGCCCGGTCGCCGAGTGCGGTAAAGAGCCCGAGGCCAACCGCCGACAGCAACACTTTGGCGGAAAAGCAGCCCCCGCCGATGTTCATGATGCGATCGGGACGGAGGTCGTCCATCGATCAACCTTTCTGCCGATCCGGCTGCTACCGACAACAGTAGCCGTCTTTAGCCGGTCCGGTATCGAGGCCGTTCGGCCCGGACGGCGCGCTGGCCCCTGCGTAGCGTGGCCAGCAACTCACGGAATGGGCCGACCAGGAAGACAGTGTCGCCGGCCGCCAACCGGTAGTCCCGTTGCGGGTGCAACCGCAACTTCTGCCCGGCGCGACCAATGGCGATCACCCGGGTGTGGGTGGACAGGTCGATCAACTGGGTACCGTCCAGATCGCTGCCCGGCTCCACCTCTCCGCCGCCGACCATGAAGGACCGCTGACCGACTGAGAAGGTACTCAGTACCTGAAGTCCCATCGCCGCTCCCATGAACCACGGCGTGGCCAGGTCGACGGTCGAGCGCACGAAGTTGAAGCCGAGACGTTGGCCCACCGCGCGGCCCAGTGCGCGATCGTAGATCCGCACGACGACGGGGACCCGCCGGTCATACGGGGTCTGGGCCGGCCCCAGCATCTTGCGTGCGACGATCGCGGTTTCGATGTTGGTCATGTCGTCTTCGGTGAGCACTGCAAATGCCTTAGCCTGCCGTAACTGCGCCGCCTCCAGTGTGTCGCGCATGGTGGCGTCACCGAAGATCACCGGGACCCCGAGTTCGCGGGCCCCGCTCAGGTAGCGGTTGTCCTCGTTGCGCTCGATGACCACTACGCCCTGTCCGGCGTTGCGGAGCATGGCGGCCACACGGGTGCCGAATGAGCCGAGGCCGACGATGACATGGTGGCGGCGCAGGTGGCTGGCCTTCTGGAGGCTGGCGGAATTCCTGAGGCGACGCGAAAGCAGCACATCGGTGGCGAAACCGATGACGAACGCGCTGGCGGCCCACCCCAGCAGCATCATGATCACGCCCCAGAGCCGAAGCCAGGTCGGTTGCTCGTAGAAGTTGAAGTCACCGAACCCGGTCGTCGAAATGGTCGCGGCGGTGAAGTACAGGGCGTCGTCCCAGCTGAATCCGTTCTCGCCCCGGTAGGCGAACCTCAGCACGACGGTCGACACCACGAGCAATGTCGCCGCGACGGCGAGGGCGAGATAGAACAGCGGGTTCACGTCATGCTTCAGCGCACGAAGCGAGTCGAGCAGACGGACCCTGATGGGTTGACGCTTCAGGGTCGCGGCGATCGGCTTGGAGATCTGCACGCCCTCGGCGGCCAACTCCGGGGGGGTGCCGATCATGGTGGTCCAGTCGCCCTCGAAGACCTTGACATCCCGGGTGGGGCAGGCGATGACTTCGCCGGGGTTCGGAGAGTGCACGCCACGCAGGATGGCCACCGGTGCGAGGTGGCCGTACAGTTCACGAAGCGTCCCGTCCCGCCGGGCGGTGTTCCGGGAGACGATGAACTCGGTGTCGTTCACCGTGATGGTATGGGTGGTATGGCCGAGGAGGGCCTCAACCACCGAAGGGGCGGCCAAATCGGCGACGTCGAGTACCGCCCCCGGGCCGTTGGTGTCCGCGAGCGCCTCGCGCAGCACTGTATTGGTCAGGCGCGCGACCACCCGCACCTGCGGGTTGGACTGGCGGGCGAGCAAAGCGACCTCAAGGTTCACCGCGTCGTCGGCGGAGGCGCAGATCACCGCCGAGGCGGTGTCGACTCCTGCGGCGGTGAGGCTTGCCGGGGACTGCAACTGCACGACGGTCATCTCGGCGTCGTTCAGCTCGTCGATGATTCGCAGCGCAAGCGCGTCGTCACCGCACACGACGATGTGTCCGAGCATGGGCAAAACGCTACTTGGTAATCGAGGTAATCAATGCTGACATGACGCCCCGATCGTAACGATTGAGGTGTGGCTATGGTCGTGTGTCATGTCACGCCTGCGTCCCGGTTGGCTCTTGACGTTGTCTGCAGCGGCGTTGGCCATCAGTTCCTGGCTGCCCTGGCTGACGACTTCGGTCGGCGGTGGCGGTCGGGCCAGTGCGATCGGGGGAACCGTCGGGAGTCTCGAACTACCGCCCCGGTTCGGTGCCGGACAGTTGATCGCCCTGTTGTCCTCGGTACTGATCGTTCTGGGCGCAATGGTGGGTCGCGGTCTGTCCCGGCGGCTGGCAGCGGCCGCGTCGGTGGTGGTCTCAGTGTTGGTCGCAGTCCTGACGTGGTGGTTCCACCACGTCAATGTCCACCCCCCGGTTGCTGCGGGTTATGGTTTCTACCTGGGAGCCGTCTTTGTGCTTGCTGCGCTGGTGTGTTCGATATGGGCACTGGCGACGTCGGGGCGGAGACCCTGATCAGGGGGTCGATCTTCGGCCGATCCGGCCTCTCGCCGGTAGGCTGGCTCCGACTTCTGGAAGGGAATCGCAGGTGCAGAGAGCGCGCAAGGCCATGGGGTCGGCATTGACGGCAACCGCGACTTCGGCTGTCTTGGTCGTTGCCCTGTCGGGCTGTTCGGCGGGGAAGCCCAGCGCCGATAAGTGCCAGACCGTTTCGGCACCGATGAGTGACATTCCGACCCGGACCGACCAGGAGCCGAAAATGCGCATCCCGGTTCCGGAGGGTTGGGAACGCAGCACCAAGCAGGACAATGAGTCGGTGCGGTTCGCGATCCGCAACCAGGGCCTGGCCGTCGACGGGTTCACCCCCAACGCGGTGGTGACCCTGCAGAAGCTGAGCATCAGTGCAGGAAAGCCGGCCCAGATTCTCGAGGCGCAGACCGACCAGCTGACCAAGAAGTTGAACGTCACCGATTTGAAGACCGCGTCTACCGAAGTCTGCGGCGCCACAGCGATGTCGAGCAGTTACAAGGCTCCGGAATTGAAGCTGAACCCGAGGATTCCGGCGATACCGCCGCGGGACGCGAAAACGCTTGGCGTGATCTACAAGAGCGGTGATTCGTACTTCGTGGCCACACTGACCGTGCAGACGGTCCAAGGGGACAACCAGACTTACATCAAGGATGCCGACACCATCATCAAGGGCTTCCAGATCCTTCCGCCGAACTAGCCTGCTCTACCAGCACATCGGCGCCGCGGAGGCGTTCGGCGCATGAATTGCAACGCCATTCCCCGGTGAACCGCGCCCCGCAACCGCGATGGGTCAACACCATTGCCGATCCCTCCGGTGCGAGGTACCAGCGCTGGGCCCATTGCAGCCCGGCCACCAGGACCGCGAAGAACGCTCGACCTTTATCGGTTAGCAGATATACCGAACATTTCTCCGGATCGAGCGCGAAGACCCCGATGCTGCAGAAGGTCTGGAGCCGTTGGGCCAACAGGCTGGGCGGGGCCTGGAGTTGGGTCTGAAAGTCAGTGAATCGTGTGGTTCCAAGGAATGCCGCCACCAAGAGCGCTGCCGCCCAGCGATTTCCAAGCACGCTCATGGTATCCGGAAATAGTCCGGCCTGGCGAGCGTCGGATTCCGACGTTCGGTGCCGGCGGCGCGTCGTCGCGCTCGGGGCCGATCGCTCCCAGGCGCCGCTGGGCCCCGGTGCGAGGTCGATATCGTCGGCACCGACTGCGCCGCGGCAGTTTTCGCATCGCAACACCGGGGAGAAGCGCTCGCCGCAGAGCTCATGCCGCATGACGGGCAGTTGCTGGGCGTGCTCGGTAACCCAGGTCTGCTCCCACTCCCAGATGGCCAGCAGCATCGGCCAAAGTGAGCGGCTGCGTGGGGTGGTGCGATAGTCCTTCGTCAGCAGGCCTTCGCTGACCAAGGTCCGCAGCCGGTTGGTCAGTACCGCGTTGGAGATCGGCAGGCGGGTGGCGAAGTGGCTGTAGCGATGGGCACCCAGGAGTGCTTGTTGCACGATCAGCAGGTTCCACTCGTCGCCCAGTAGGCCCAGCATGCGGCCGACGGCGTTTGTGCCGCCCCGTGCGAGTGTCTTCGGCACTACAGGCCGATGGCTGCTGCGGCGGACTCGGTCTCGCGCCAACGGCGCACGGCTGAACCGGAGACCCAGGTGGAGTGGGTTCCGCTGCAAATCCTTTCCGGCAGTTGCAGTTTGCAGACTGGGCCATCGGTAAGTCGGGCTGCGTCGAACACCAGGCAGTAGGAGGCGTCTTCGTTCATGTCGGTCGTAAGCGTGACCAGGTAGCCGTCGTCTTCGCCACGGCTACCGACACGAGGGGCCATCGCGGTTTCGCTGCCGTAGACCCCTTCGCCGAAAGTGATGCGCTGTTCGGTACCGGTCTGCACATCGTGGCGGACCAGTCCGTCGAACAGGAACCAGCCCGGTTTGGCGGTTGCGGCGTAGACGTATCGGTACGGTTCGCCGCCGTGGCCGGCGTTGATCATGCCGAATTCAGAAATAGTGTCGCTCAACGGTTCTTCGCGTACTGCGCCGGTTGCGAGGTTGAAGCGCCACCGGTGCAGGCGGGTCTGCATGCGGTCCAGGGCAAGGAAGCGGAAGGCGCGTTGCCACCTGGTACCCAAGCCGTCATCGGCGGGCTCAGGGTCCCCCTGGTGGAACCCGTCGAGCACGATCTCGTCGCCGTCCTCGTAGGCGTTGGTGAAGTGCAGCACGAACGTCGGGTCGGCCTCGAACCATGCGACCTCGGTGCCTCGACGAGGAATGACGGCGAACCGTGACGGCAGATCTCGGTGGAAGCGAGCGACGTGCAGGTTTCGGTCCAGCAGCTCCGGTTCCCAGAACAGCGGAAAGTCGTTGAGAATGGCGTAGTTCCGGGTGAACGCCATATCATGTGGCAGTCGGGGGCCGGGTAGTTCAACGTCAACGTAATGAACCAGGTCGTTGTGGGCGTCGACCACCCCGTAGTGCAGGTACGGAGCGTTCTTGCTGTAGTTGAAGAACAGCATCTCCTCGGTACGCTCGTCGACCTTGGGGTGGGCCGAGACGCCCCAGTCGAACGGGAAGGCGTCGTTCCAAGTGTCCTTGCCCAGCGTGTCGCCGGTGTAGGGATCGAGGCGGTACAGGTCGCCGCACTGGTAAAAACTGGTCAGTGCGGTACCGCGGTGCACCACCACGTCGGTACTGGAGGCGTCCTTGAGCATGGTCCGGGCCCCCCAGCCGTGGTCGGCTTTGGCCAGTGAGAGCGGTTCGGCCAAACCGGGCCACAGCGATTCGCCAGCCTGCTGTTCGGCCTCGAACGCATCGGTGCGCACGAACCGATTGCGGTAGAACGCCTTTCCGTCCCGGAACCCGACGATGTGCAGCATGCCGTCGCCCTCGAAGGGGTGGTAGAACTTCATCGCCGGATGAAGTGGGTTCTCGGTGTTGCGCAAATAGATCCCGTCGAGGTCGGTGGGTATCTGGCCCTCGACGACCCTCAGATCTTCGGCACGCCACTCGGTGGTCTGGGGGCGCCACGGCCCGGTGCGGTAGGGGTGATCGTCGTCCTCGGGCAGCGTGGACAGGAACTTGCCGACCATTTCAATGTCCATTGAGGGTCCTACCCTTCGACCGGCTCGGCGGATCCGATGACGAAACTGACTGTGGTGGCGGTACTTCCACCGAAATTGAGCGTGCCGAACCGCCGGGCGCCGTCGACCTGGTAGTCACCGGCCTGGCCGCTGACCTGTTTTGCGGCGTCGAGCATCATCCGGATTCCCGAGGCCCCAACCGGATGTCCGCCGCCGATCAATCCACCACTGGGGTTGATCGGCATTCCGCCACCGATCTCGATGTCTCCGGATTCGATGGCCTTCCAGGATTCCCCCGGCGCGGTCAGGCCGATGTGGTCGATGGCCAGGTACTGGCTGGGGGTGAAGCAGTCGTGCACTTCGAACCCGTCGATGGCATCGAGATCCAACCCCGCCCGGCCGAACGCGTCCCTGACTGCCGCCCGAACATGCGGCAGCACATAGGGGTTGGTCTTATCGCGATCGAGTTTCTGCTGCAATCCCAGGCCGACGGTGCGATGCCCCCAGCCCTCGATGCGGCCGATCGGGCGCACACCGGGGTGTTCACGGAGGAACTCGTCGCCGACCAGCACCACTCCGGCGGCGCCGTCGGTCATCTGACTGCAGTCATACCGGCGGATTCGGCCCTCGACCAGTGGGTTGACCACGTCGTCGCCGCCGTTGGCTGCCAGGTCGGGTACCTGCCAGGCCCGCGTCTGGGCGTTCGGGTTGCGCTTGGCGTTGGCCAGGTTGACCGCCGCGATGGCGTGGAGATGGGTGTCGTCGATGCCGAACCGGCGGTCGTATTCATCGGCTACAGAAGCGAACATGGACGGCCACAGAAACCGGGCAGTCTCGCCCTCATGGCCGGTCCAGGCTGCCGCTCCCAGGTGCTGGGCGGCGGTGTCCCCGGGCACCGTCTTCTCCAACTCCAGGCCGACCACCAGTGCTGTGCGGTAGTTTCCTGCCCGCAGGTCGGCGATCGCTGCCAGGGCGGCCACACTGCCGGACGCGCAGGCGGCCTCATGCCGGGTCGCGGGAGTGTCCCAGAGTCCTTCGTGGACGGTGGCCGGCATCGCCCCTAGGTGGCCCTGGCGGGCGAACATCTCGCCGAACGCATTGGCGACATGAACGACGTCGATGTCGGTGGCGTCGATCAGTGAGTCGGCCAGGGTTGCCTCGACCACTTCGCGGGTCAGATCGGCGAAGTCAAGTCCCTCGCGGGTGAAGTTGCGGGCAAAGTCGCTCTGGTAGCCGCCGAGAATCCAGATATTGGCGACCATGTTGACAGATTACTACAACTAAAAGAGTAAACCCGTGGTGTCCCAAGGACCGCAACGACCGCGTCCGCTGGGCGGCCCAAGATGCCAATCGAAACTGGCTGTCCGGCCGCTTCTCTGAGGGCGCTAGATAAGGCTGCGCACCACGTCGACGTCGGTCACCACGAAGACCTCGTTGATGCTCACGTCAGTCCACTGAGACAGGAACTTCGCCAGGGCGGCCTCGCTGTCGGCTTCGACAACGGCCCAGCCGCCAAGGAGTGTGACGTTGTGCCATTCGGCGAGTATCTGGATCCCGTCGCCGTTGCCGTCGCCGCTGGTCTTCAAACGCTTGAGACTCTCGTCCCGGCGTTCGGGCGTGACGGTCCACGACAACATGACTTTCACGGGATTCTCCTCTCCTGGGCCGCCTGCGCGACGTGATGGACCACCGGGTGGTTGCCCAGTGGGCTCGGGAGAAAGGAACTTTTCGAGGGCTGCCTCTGGGACCGGGTTTCAGTGTGTCACCGGCGTGCCGCCCGCGGGAAGGTTTGTGAGGCGACTTTGCCCCAGTCGGCCGAAACTCTCGGCGGGTTCGACATTCTGCCGCGCACCGCATCGCCAGGCGCGCAGCAGTCGGCTGGTTGACGAGTGCTTTCGTCGCGGTGGAGACCTTCATCACCAGGCGGCGTTCGCGCTTCCCGACCGGGACGGAGTGATAGTGCTCGTGGAACGACTTCGCTAGCCTGACCGGCTTTCCAAAAACCTATCGTCATGTTCCCCAACAGGGAGTAGTTGTACGACGTTCGCCCGCTCAGCGACATCGGTTCAACGACACCTGCCGATGCCGGCCGTAGGCTGGCCCAATGATCCGCAGCGTTGGTCGGACGGGTCCGTTCAAGGTGCTCGGGCTGGTGACTTGGCAGCTGAAGTACGACCTGCTGGCGGTGTTGGCCCTGGCCGCCATCCTTTTGCAGACGCCCGACGTCGTCGATCCGTCAGACTATGCCGCCATCTTGGCCACCGCGGGCATCGCAGCCTCGAT
The DNA here is from genome assembly GCA_020438845.1 of Mycobacterium sp. GTDB lineage: Bacteria > Actinomycetota > Actinomycetes > Mycobacteriales > Mycobacteriaceae > Mycobacterium. The sequence goes on from JAGQTV010000021.1 coordinate 13,793, forward strand.
CTTCGTCGGTTTCCGCAACACCAACGCCTATCAGCGCTGGTGGGAGGCGCGCACCCTATGGGGCGCGGTCGTCAATGACTCCCGGGCGATGCACAACGGGCTGTCCGCAATAGACACCGAGTCGGCCGCAATTGCTCCGGTGCTCGACCGCATGCGCCGCCGCCAGGTCCGCCACGCCTGGCAGTTGGCCGCCCAGTTGCGCGGGGTCGAGCCGCTGCCCGGGGTCGTCGACCTCACCGAGGACCCACCCGACGCGACTGCCACCGAACTGCTCAACCTGCAAGCGCAGGATGTCAAACGGCTCTGCGCGGGTGGTCATATCGATAACCAGGCCCGTGTCATGCTGATGTCGGTCAACGGCAACTTGTTGGCCTCGCAGGGTGGGCTGGAGCGTATCCGCAATCAGCCCATGCCGGTTCACTACGACATGTTCATTCGCACAATGGCATGGGTGTTCGCACTGGTGGCGTTCAACCTGCTCCATGTCGCCGCCCACTTCGTCGGCAGTATCGCCCTGGGGCTGGTGTTCATGGTTTTATTCGTTTCTGCGGAACGGTTCGGCTACTTCCTGGAGCAGCCGATGAGCAATAGCGTCTTCGACCTGCCGATGTATCGGTTCTGCGGCACGATCACCGGCGATCTGCTCGGCCGGGACCATCCGTTGGCCCGGCCCAGGGAGAGCGACGACGCCCTCGTCTGGTGGTGAACCGTCAGAACAACGAGATACCGCGCCGGACCATGCTGGAATTCGCGGACCCGGCAGAAAGTGCCCCCGGCAGGATTCGAACCTGCGACACCGGCTTTAGGAGAGCCGTGCTCTATCCCCTGAGCTACGGGGGCCAACAGGCTGGCAGCATACCGCCCGCCGGCCCGCCGGCCCTCGCGTCACCGCTCTGCGTAGTTGGTCCCGCACAGTGCGATCAAATAGCAATGGCCATGCTCGGGGGCCCGCAAGGGATAGTTCCTGCGGAGCCAAGAGGCCACTCGCGTCGGAGCAGCCATCGAAATCAGTGGACGCATTTGTCGTCACCGCCTTCCCCGCGTCGTCATGCAGCGTGCCTGTGACCTGCACGAAGTGATCTTCACCATAGCAGCAAAACATCAAAGATGAGCAATCGGCGACATTTAGGTGTCGTAATTATGATCCGTTGGTTACCGAAAGGTAAACGAGTATGGCGTTCAGCAGCGTGATCAGGGCGGCCACCGTCCAGCCCAGGACGGTGGTGACCGGGTGGTTGGCGTCGTCGCCCATGACCGACCGGTCGGCGGTCAGCCGCACCAGCGGGATCAGCGCGAACGGGATGCCGAAAGATAGCACGACCTGGGACAACACGAGGGCGTAGGTGGGGTCGATCCCGCTTGTCAACACCGCCAGCGCGGGCACCAGCGTCACCAACCGGCGAAGCAGCAGCGGGAACGTCCTGCGCAGCAAACCTTGCATGATCATCGCGCCGGCATACGCACCTACCGAGGTGGACGCGAGCCCGGAGGCGAGCAGACCGATGGCGAACAGAAGAGCCACGAATGGCCCCAGTTCGGTGCCGACGGCACCGTGGGCCCCCTCGATGGTGTCGATATTCCGGCCGCGCAGATTCGTCGCTGCCACCAGCAACAGCGCCATGTTGACCGTCCCGGCCACCAGCATCGCCAAGCCGACGTCCCAGACGGTCGCCTTCAGCAGAGTGGCGCGATCCTCACCGGGCGGTGGGTGACCGTGCCGATCACGGGCCAACGCGGAGTGCAGGTAGACGGCATGAGGCATGACGGTCGCACCCAGCATGGCTGTGGCCAGCAGCACGCTTTGGACGCCCTCGAAGCGGGGAACCAGTCCGCCGACCACGTCCGCGGCGGCGGGCGGCCGGACCACCAGGCTGGCCAGGAACCCGACGGCGATCACCAGCAGCATGCCGGTGATCAGGCGCTCGAACTGCCGCTGGCCGTGGCGGTCCCCGAACGTCAGCAGCACCAGTGACACAGCTCCGGTGATAATCCCGCCCAGCACCAGTGGAAGGTCGAACAATAATCGAAGGGCGATCGCCCCGCCGATTATCTCGGCGATGTCGGTGGCGACCGCGACGAGTTCGGCCTGGAGCCAATAGGCGATCCGGGTGCTGCTGCGTGTGCGGTCCCGCACCGCCTCCGGCAGGGTCAGTCCACTGACCAGACCGAGTTTGGCGCTCAGGTACTGGACCAGTCCGGCCATGATGTTGGCGGCGACGATGACCCATACCAGCAGGAAGCCGAACTGCGAGCCGGCGCTGAAGTTGGCGGCGATGTTGCCGGGATCGACATAGGCGATGGCGGCGACGAACGCGGGGCCGAGCAGTGACCAAGCGGGTCGTGCCAGGGTCGCCCTACTCAAAGACCGATCCAGATGCCGCCGCCACCGATGCCGATCGCCGGGGTGCCCAGCGTGCCGAAGCCCCAGGCCGGGTAGGGGTTGGTGTACGCCGGATCCGGTGACGTAGTGATCGCAACGTGCCCGGGGCCGCGGGTGCAGACCCGGGTGCTGACGGCGACGTCGGCGCATTCGGGACCGGTGGCAACGGCCGGAACCGCCGACAGCAACGCGATCGCCCCGGCCACGGGCAGGGCCAGAACCCTGATCACCGCTGACCGCCGTGCTGCTCTGGCCCCGGGCCGAAGCCGCCAATGATCAGTCCCGGACCGTAGAACGGTTCGCCCCACTCATTCGGGAAATCCGGTTCCTGCGGTGCGGCATTGAGCTCATAGCTGCCGTTGGTGGGGCACTCCGTCGCGGTGTCGCTCAGGATCACCCCCCCGGTTTCGGTGACTTTCGGACAGTTTTCGATCAGCTGGGTATCCGCAGTGGCGATACCGGGGGCGACGGCCGGGAACAGCGGGCTCAACGCCAGTGCGGCGATGGACGCCCGAAAAACATCCCAACCCAGAATCGTCATGACCTAATTCCTACACTCTTTCCGGCGCGCCTTCCTACCCGCTGCCGTACAACCCTCCGCCGGTGACCAGCGGCAGGTTCAATGTGGTGCAGATGCCCGGCTCTGCGGCGACGACCGCCGGGATCGCGTTAACCACCCGCATGGCGGTCGCCAGTACCCCCGCGTAATTGTGGTCGCCGTTGGGGCTCGATAGACAGAGGTCCAGTGCGTAGCAGGGATCCCCGGTGATCTCGACGCGGTAATTGCCGCCGGCCTGGACGGGCTGCGGCCACTGGGGGCACAGGTCATCACGCAGTCGGGTGATGTGCTCGAGCACGATGGCCGGGGCGCCGTCGACCAGACCGATCACCTCGAAGCGCAGCGCTGCGGCGGTGCCCTCGGCGATATGGCCGCTGGCGATATCGAAGGATTCCGGCGCGGGCTCCCGCACGTACATCTCCTCCAGGCCGTCCAGCTCCAAACCCAGGCCGGCGGCGAGTTGGCGAACCACCGAGCCCCACCCGATGCTCAGGACCCCGGGCTGTAGCAGCATCGGGATCTCGTCCATCGGCTTGCCGAAGCCCATCACGTCGAACATCACCGTCGGGCTGTCGTAGGTGGCGTAGTTGACGATCTCCATACACCGCACCTGTTCGATGCTGTGGCACGTTCCGGTGAGCGCCAGAGGGATCAGGTCGTTGGCGAAGCCCGGGTCGATACCGTTGACGAAGAGGCTCGACTTTCCTTGTCGCGCAGCCTCTTCGAGGGGGCTGACCATATCGTCGGGAATCACCTGCCAGGGCCATTGCAGGAACACCGGACCACTGCCCACCACGTTGACCCCGGCGGCCAGGATGCGGCGGTAGTCCTCAAGCGCCTCCATGAGTCGGTTGTCGGCCATCGCGGTGTAGACGGCACAGTCCGGTTTGGTGGCCAGCACCGCGTCGAGGTCGGTGCTGGCCTTGATTCCGGTCTCGGTGTCCAGGCCGATCAATTCGGCAGCGTCCTTGCCGGCCTTCGCGTCCGACGACACCCACACTGCGGTGAGTTCGTAGGCGGGGTTGGTGATCAGTGCCCGCAGAGCATGGGCGCCGACGTTGCCGGTGCCGATCTGAGCGACGCGGATTGGCATGCTTGTCCTCCTGCTGTGAGATTGAGGGGTGGGGTTCAGAGATCGGGAATGGGCAGGTCGAGGTTCGGGACGGTCAGGCCGCCGTCGACTTCGAGCATCTTTCCGGTCAGGAAGCTGCCCGCCGCCGAAGCCAAATAGACTGCCGCAGCCGCGATGTCGAGCGGATCACCGAGCCGGCGCAGGGGGGTTGCCCTCTCCATAGGCTCGCGCAGGGCGTCGTTGGAGGCGACGATGTCCAGCGCCGAGGTGAGGATCGAGCCCGGCGCGATGGCGTTGACCCGGATCCGCGGGCACAGGTCGAGCGCAGTGAGCCGGGTGTACTGCGCCAGAGCCGCTTTCGCGGTGCTATACGCGGCGAAGCCGCGCGCGGCCAGCCGCCCCATGGTCGAACTGATGTTGATGATGTTGCCGCCCCCGGAGTGCTCCAGCATCAGTGGTACCGCCGCCACGGTCAGGGCATGCGCGGTCAGAACATTGAAGCTGAACGCGTCGCGCATCTCCTTGACGGTAGTGGTCATCAAGGTGTTGGGCATGCTGCCACCGACGTTGTTGACCACGATGTCCAGCTTGCCGAAAGCCTCCACGGCCGCCCCGGCGAGTTCGGCCGTGGCCTCGGGATGGGCCAGGTCGGCGACGACGACGTGCGCTCGCCGCCCGACGGACTCGACCTGGGCGGCCACGGAGTCGAGTTCGGCCTGGGTCCGTGAGGCGATCAGCACGTCGGCGCCCACTTCGGCGAAGGCGACCGCGATCGCCGCGCCGAGTCCGCGGCCGGCGCCGGTGACAACGGCAACCTGGTCGTCCAGCCGGAATCTGTCGAGGATCACACCCTTTTCTAACAGGTTTGGCTGAAACACGTTCTACTTCGTGGCCGGAGCCCTCTTGGCTGGGGTCTTCTTCGCGGGGGCTTTCTTCGCGGAAGTCTTCTTCACGGGGGCAGTCTCGGCGGGCGTGGCCGGGTCGGCAGCGGTGGCGGCCGCCTGCTCCCGGCGGCGGCGCACGCTTGCCTCCAACTTGGCCAGCAGGTCGGACACGTCTTCGTTGTCGTCGAGCCGGGCGGGGGTCGCACTGCTGGTGAAAGCTTCCCCACCGGCAAGCTTGGCCTCCACCAGTTCCCGTAGCTGTGCCTGGTAGGTGTCGGTGTACTGCTCGGGGTGGAAGTCCGCCGCCATCGACTCGACCACCTGGCCGGCCATCGTGAGCTCGGCAGGTCGAACTTCGACGTCGGTGTCCAGCACCGGGAAGTCAGGGTCGCGAATCTCATCGGGCCACAGCAGTGTGTGCACCACCATCACCTCGCGCTTGGAGAAGTCCTTGACCCGCAACGCCGCCAACCGGGTCTTGTTGCGCAGGGCGAAATGCACGATCGCCACGCGATCGGTCTCGTGCAGAGTTTTAGCAAGCAGCACATAGGATTTCGGTGATTTGCCGTCCGGCTCCAGAAAGTAGCTGCGGTCGTACATCAGCGGGTCGATCTCCGAGGCCGGGACGAATTCCAGCACCTCGATCTCATGACTTCGTTCCTCGGGCAGGGTGGCGATGTCCTCGTCGGTGATCACCACCATCTGGCCGTCTTCGCCCTGGAAAGCCTTGGCGATGTCGCGGTACTCGACGACTTCGCCGCACTCCTCACACACCCGTTGGTAGCGGATTCGCCCGTTGTCCTTGGCGTGTACCTGATGGAACTTCAGGTCGTGGTCTTCTGTGGCGCTGTAGACCTTGACCGGGACGTTGACCAGTCCGAAGGCGATCGAGCCTTTCCAGATCGACCGCATGCTCAGATCGCCGGCGCGGTCTCGGGGTCCACACCGAGCGGAACGGTCGGATCGGCCCCGGGCGCGTCCTGGATGTCGACGGAGTCCGGCCTGGGCAGACACTCCCCGGTGGTCGGCGTCTGGCCGCTGTCGCAATAGGGTTCAAGATCCTGCGGGTCGGCCGCGGCCTGGGGAGCGAGCCACAACACAGCACCGATCAGCGCTGGGCCGGCCAGAGCGGCTCGAGTACGCGCCAGAGCGCTTTTCATTCATCCAGGCTATCAGCGGGTAATACGTTGGGAGGGTGATAGACGTGTGGCCCCCCAGTGCTGATCCGGATGCCGATCCGGCCGGTCCGGTGGTGCGGCTGACCAACGCCGACAAGGTGCTCTACCCGGCGACGGCCACCACCAAAGCTGACGTGTTCGCCTACTACACGACCATCGCCGAAGTGATGGTGCCGCATATCGCCGGCCGACCGGCGACCCGGAAGAGGTGGCCCAATGGGGTTGCGGAGACAGCATTCTTCGAAAAGGCACTCGCCAAATCGGCTCCGGCCTGGCTGCACCGCGGCACCTTGACGCACCGCTCGGGGGCCACCGTCTACCCGATCATCGACAGCGCCGTCGCGCTGGCCTGGATAGCGCAGCAGGCGGCGTTGGAAGTCCATGTGCCGCAATGGCGTTTCGGATCCGACGGCAAACCGGGGCCAGCCGACAGGCTGGTGTTCGACCTGGACCCGGGCGAGGGGGTGCGCATGACACAACTCGCGGAGGTGGCTCACGCCGTACGAGATCTGATGCACGACATCGACTTGCGGGTCTTTCCGCTGACCAGCGGGAGCAAGGGCCTGCATCTGTATGTCCCGCTGGCTGATCCGGTCAGCAGCGCCGGCGCCGCTGAACTGGCCCGGCGGGTGGCCCAGCAGCTTGAACACAGCATGCCCGCGTTGGTCACCGCGACCATGACCAAGAGTCAACGGGAGGGGAAGGTGTTCCTGGACTGGAGCCAGAACAACGCCGCCAAGACCACCGTCGCGCCCTACTCACTGCGGGGCCGTGATACCCCAACCGTTGCAGCCCCGCGCACCTGGGAGGAGATCAGTGACCCGGCCCTGCGGCAGTTGCGATACGACGAGGTGCTGGCTCGTGCGGCCGAACACGGTGACCTGCTGGCCGGGTTGGATGCCGGCCGGGCCGCAGGCAACGGACCGGACAAGTTGAGCACGTACCGCGCCAAACGCGACGCGGCGAAGACCCCCGAACCGGTACCGCCCGCGGCACCGTCCGACCGTGGCCAGGGCAACCGATTCGTCATTCAGGAACACCACGCCCGACGGCTGCACTACGACTTCCGCCTGGAACGCGACGGCGTGCTGGTGTCCTGGGCGGTGCCCAAGAACCTGCCCGACACCTCGGCCGTGAATCACCTGGCCGTGCGCACCGAGGACCACCCGCTGGAGTACGCCACTTTTGAGGGCACCATCCCGAAGGGGGAGTACGGAGCCGGAACCGTCACGGTCTGGGACTCCGGCACCTATCGGGCCGAAAAGTTCCGGCTCGCAACCGAACGGGGCGGTGAGGTGATCGTCGACCTGACCGGACAACGCATCAGCGGACGCTACGCGCTGATCCAGACCGAGGGCGACCAGTGGCTGGCACACCGGATGAAGGAGCAGTCCGCGCCCCGGCTCCACGACTTCGAGCCGATGCTGGCCACCTTGGGCTCGGTCGACGGTTTGACCTCCGCGCAGTGGGCGTTCGAAGGGAAATTCGACGGCTACCGGATGCTGGTGGAAGTCGACCACGGTCAACTCCGTCTGCAGTCCCGCAACGGCCTCGACGTCACGACGGATTATCCGCAGTTGCAGCCGTTGGCAACACAGTTAGCGGACCATCACGTCATTCTGGACGGAGAGGTTGTGGCGCTTGACCCCGACGGCGTTCCCAATTTCACCGAAATGCAGAACCGGGCGCGCGCCACCCGCATTGAGTTCTGGGCGTTCGACGTTCTCTATCTCGACGGCAGGACACTTCTGCGCGCCAAGTACCGCGACCGTCGGCGCGTTCTCGAAACACTCTCCGCAGCAACGGCAGTGATCGTTCCGGGCCTCATCGATGGTGACGGTCCCCAAGCCCTCGCCTACTCCCGCAACCGCAAGTGGGAAGGTGTCGTCGCCAAGAAGTGGGACTCCAGTTACCAGCCCGGTCGCCGATCGAAGGCGTGGATCAAGGACAAGAACTGGAACACCCAGGAAGTGGTCATCGGCGGCTGGCGCCGGGGCGAAGGCGGACGATCCAACGGCATCGGCTCATTGCTGTGCGGAATCCCGGACGATGGCGGACTCACCTTCGTCGGCAGGGTGGGAACCGGCTTCACCGAGAAGGAACTCGACCGGCTCAAGACTGTTCTGGCGCCGTTGCGCACCGACGCTTCTCCGTTTTCACCGCCATTGTCCCGGGCAGAGGCCAAGGCGGTGACCTATGTGCGTCCGGAATTGGTCGGTGAAGTGCGGTATGCCGACATGACCGCCGACGGACGGCTGCGCCACCCGAGTTGGCGTGGGCTTAGGCCCGACAAGGATCCGCAGGACGCTATCTGGGAACTAGCGTCGCACCCGGGCCGCGACTGAATCGCGCAATTGCCTCATTGCCGCGGCCAGGACGGGACGGTTGTCGTCGGCGGCGAGCCACGCCGCTCTGGGGCGGCCTGCGCCACCCATCCCGTCGAGGGGGTTGCGACGTGTGGAAATGAAACTTGCCAGATCCCATGGCTCCACAATGAATCGCTCATGGTTTATCTGGGAGCCGACTGGGATCGGGCGGCCAGAAAGGTCCAGGTGCATGGCCCGGACTACGTCCACTCCGGCGCTGTCTTCGAACATCCGGAACTGCGCTCCCACTCGGGGGTTGAAGTCAAGTAGGTAGTAGATGCCGGTGCGACGGTCCAGCCGCCAGTCGATGTCGAAGATGCCGCGGTATCCCACCTGGGCGCAGAAGAGTCTCGCCATGGCCACCAGCTCGGGGTCGGGGGCGGTGTACGCGGCGGCGGTGGCACCGCCGTGGGCGGGCCAGGTGCGGACCTTCCGGCCTGTGAAGACGACCTCCGCCCTGCTGTCGGCGTCGCAGTAGCCGTGGGTGAACCAATCTTCGCAATACTCATCGGGCAGATATTCCTGCAGCAGTACCTCGAACGGCTCGACCCACCGACGGGCCAGTTCGCGCAGTTCCTCACGCGTCCGCACCATTGTCGAGTTCTCGACGCTCTGAACATGGCCACGCAGTGCGATGCTCTTCACAATCACCGGCAGCTCGATTTCGTCGAGGACGGCGTCGAGTTGCGTCATCGTGTCGATCTGAATTGACGGCGGTATCGGCATGCCGTGGCGTCGGCATATCTCCGCGAGGCTGTGCTTATCAGCCAATTCCGCCGGAAGCTCCGGGGCCACCTCCGGGAGCACGAACCATTCCGCCAAAATTGCGCGGCGTCGGGCTACGAAGACCGCCATCTCATCGGAGGTGCAGACGATGAGCGACCGTCTGCCCTGCCTGCGGCCGAAGTCCATAAGGTGGTCGAGCAACTCGGCATAGCCTTCGCCGTGGTCGGTTCGCCAGGGAATCAGCCCGCTGACATAGCGGGATTTCGCTACTGGGGCTTCGGGGTCTGCCACCACCGCGAACACGGGTACCCCGGCCCGCCCCAGACTGCGGAATACCCCGAGGCAACTGTGCTGCAAGGGAAACCGGGAAACCCACAACAACACGGCCGGCAGCGACTTATCCAGGTCCGGAACACGGAGCGAACGGTCCAACCGAGGGATCACTTCGCGAAGCTTCATCGGTGCCACCCCGCCGCCTTGCGCATCACGGTGGTGGCCAGAGTTGGATCGAGGTGGCGCAGACCGGCGGGGACCTCGCTCGGTGCGTTTGCTCGACCGAGAACCGCGTCTGCACGGTCGGCGGTGCTCACTCGCACCACGCGTGGGGCAGCTCGGGGCCGGTTGCCGCCGACAAGGCGGCGCAGGCTCGGAACGTCACAGAGCTATTCACGGCGCATTAGTCGTTTGGCGAGCATGGTTGGTTCCACAGCGAACCGGGCTAGCTCGAAGATTGCGGCTTTGGGGGGGGGCTTACGGGAGAACTCGCATCCCGAAACCGGGACCGGAGCGCAACTGGTCCCCTTAGCCACGGTAACCGACTGACGACGGTTCTGGACGGTGACCGATGGTGCGACGACGCTGTGGTAGGGCCTGGGTCCATGAGACGGTGGCGGTATCGGACCCGGACGCCGCTGGCGGCGATATTCGCTGTCGCCCTGGGACTCACGGTCGTGTTGGGAATGGGAAGCCCGGCTGGTGCCGAACCGGTGACCGGCGACTGCGGATTCCTTCCGGGCGACATCTACGCCCACGAGTTCGAGTGTTTCCGCTACGGCGAGTTCTACACCACCCCAATCCCATTGCCGAACGGCCGCCCGGGTGACCTGATTCGCAGCGAGCCGATGCGGCTGGTGTACGAACCCTCTGGCGAACTCGGTGGCTGGATGGCCCGCGGAACGCGAATCATGCACCTGAGCAACGATTCTCGCGGCAAACCCAATGCCGTCACCGGAACCTACTTCGAACCCGACCGGCCGTGGCCGGGGACCGGTCCCCGGCCGTTGATCGCGTATGCCCCGGGCACCCAGGGCCAAGGTGACCAGTGTGCGCCCTCGCGGGCATTCCCGCAGGGCATCCACTTTTCAGTCTCAGACTGCTGCTGCCGTACCTCGACGGCAGCGCTATGGTCGGGATCTTGAGGTACGTCCTCAATGGTGTGTTCTCTGCCTACCCGGAGGTCGCGGGTCCCCTGACCAACTCGGCGCTGGCCGTGCTGCTCGCCGAACAGCGGATCGGCAGGCTCAAGCCGCAAGCGCCGGTCTTCATCGACAGCAACCGTTTTGATCCGCTGGTGCCGTGGGAGGGTGCCCATCAACTCAGTCGGGACTGGTGCGCCCAGGGTGCGGACGTCGAGTTCTGGACCAACGAGCGGCCGCCGTTGTTCAACAAGCTCGCTGTCAACCACGCGCTGGCGCTCTTCGTCGAGGGTGAGCGCGCCATGCAGTGGATCGCCGACCGGTTCAACGGCCTGCCGACGACACCGAACTGCGGTCAGTTCAGCTGAGTCCGGCCGGAGGCCAACCACAGCTGTCCGGCCACCAGGGGGAGCAGACTGGCACCGATCGACAATGTCCAGCCTGCAGGGCCGATGCCGACGTTGCCCAGCGCCGTCGCCACGGCGGGCACGGCGACCGCCGCCACGAGGAGCGCGACGCACAACGCCAGCGCGTACCAGACCAGGCGGTTGCAGGTCACGGCGTTACGCAGGATCGAGCTTCCGCGTGCGCGCATATTGAACACGTGCCAGAGCTGGGCGAATGCGATGGTCAGGAAGGACACGGTGCCGGCACCGGCTGAACCGAGCCCCAGCCAATGCAGGGCGGCGAATTGAGCCAGCAGCGTGCTGCCGGCGATCGCCAGTGCGTAGAGCGCCATCACCCGCCAATGAGCAGAGGTGACGATCGACTCCCGCGACGGCCGCGGCGGACGGCTGAGCACGTCCCCTTCGCCTTCGCCGCTGGCCAGCGCGAACGCGGGAAAAACGTCGGTGACGAGATTGAGGAAGAGGATCTGCAAGGGCAGCAACGGCAGCGGCAGCCCGGCGACGATAGCCAGGGCGACGACCACGACCTCGGCCAGGTTGCAGGACAGCAGATAGACCGAAAACCGCCGGATGTTGTCGAAGATGACCCTGCCCTCGCGGGCGGCCGTCACGATGGTCGGGAATCGGTCGTCGAGCAATACCGCATCGGCCGCTTCACGGGCCACCTCGGTACCACGTTCCCCCATCGCCACCCCGATGTCCGCCTTCACCAGGGCCGGCGCATCGTTCACCCCGTCACCGATCATGGCGACCACATGACCTTTTCGTTGGAACAAGTCGATCAGATCGAGCTTCTCCTCCGGACTGACCCGCGCGAAGACTCGCTCGTCGGTCACATCGGCGTCTGCTGAAAGCCGATGCGATTGGGCCAACTGCACTCCGGTGATAGCCGCTGAAGACGGACCCGCGATACCCACTTCGCGGGCGATGGCCAGAGCGGTTGCAGGATGATCGCCGGTTGCCATCACGACACGGATCCCGGCTCCGGAAAGCTCGTCGACGGCCGTGGCGATATCGGCCCGCGGTGGATCTCGCAGCGCGGCAAGGCCGAGGAAGGTGATATCGCCGGCTGCGGGCTGCACGGGATCACGGCACGGGCCCACTGCGAGCGCAAGCACCCGTAGTCCTTCGGCCGCCAATTCCTCTGCTGTGCTGAGAAATTGCGCTCGCGCCCGGTCATCCATGGGATGGTCCCGGGTTTCGGCGTGCGATGTGAGGGGGAGGACGGTTTCAGGCGCTCCCTTCAGCGCCGTGAAGTATTCTTCGCCGTCGCGGTGGACCGTCGCCATCCACTTGGTCTTCGGATCGAACGAGGACTCGCTTGCCTCGGGAAACCGATTGAGTTGGTCGCTGCGATTTAGGCCGTTCAGCGCTCCGGCGCGTACCAACGCCACCTCCATCGGGTCTCCCGTTCCGGTGGCGGTCGTGGGGTCGTAATCGGCGTTGCCGCAGAGCACACCGACCAGGAGCGCACGCTGGAGACCTATAGCGGACGTCGGATCGACGCGCGCTCCGTCCTTGAGGACGACACCGTTGGCGTAATCGAAGGTGAAGGTTCCCGACGGCGTGACAAGGCGTTCGACCTCCATTCGGTTCTCGGTGAGAGTCCCGGTCTTGTCGGTGAGCACCACGGTGGTCGAACCGAGGGTCTCCACCGCCGCAAGCTTTTCGACCAGTGCATTGTGGCGGGCCATCCGCAGCATTCCACGGGCCAGGACGACAGTCGCCACCACAGGTAAGCCTTCGGGGATCGCCGCCACGGTGAGCGCGATCGCCGTCTCGATCATCAGGGGAATCGGTCTACCGCTGAGCATTCCGGCCACCGCCACTCCGGCCGCCAGCACGATGGTCAGCCAGATCAGCTGGCCGGAAAGCCGTTTCAGCTGGATCTCCAACGGTGACTCGCCCGAGTCGGCCGCTTCCACCAATTTGGTGATGCGCCCCAGTTCGGTGGCCATCCCGGTTCCGACGACGACGCCCTCACCGGAGCCCCGGACCACATGAGTTCCCTTGAAGACCATCGCAGTCCGCTCGGGGAGTGGGGTCTGTTCGGAGTTAGGCCGGGTGTCCTTGTCGACAGGTACCGACTCCCCGGTCAGCGCCGATTCATCGACCCCCAGTGCGGCGGCGGCGACGCATCGCAGATCGGCGGAGACGACATCGCCGGCTTCGAGCGGGACGATGTCGCCGGGCACCAGATCCTCGGCACCGACCGCTTGAGACATCCCCTCCCTACGCACCCTGGCGGTCCGGCCTCCGATGGCACGCAGTGCCTCTACGGAGCGAACCGCCTTGCGCTCGGTGAGGTATCCGATCGTCGTGTTGATCACCAACACCACCCCGATCGCGACGGCCTGATGCCATTCGCGGAAGAAGAGCGAGAGCACCATAGCTGCGCTGAGCAGTGCGACGACCGGACTGAGAAGTTGGCCGAGCAGCAGCGTCAACTCCGAAACGGGACTCGGGGCCTTCAACAGGTTGGGTCCGAACTGGGCTCGACGTTCCGCTGCCTCAGATTCGGTGAGCCCCAACCGAGGATCGACCAGCAGAGCGGACGTGACCTGGTCCGCCTGCAAAGCGTGGGGTGTCTCGGGCAGAGCTGCGGGTACGGACCCGCCGAGCAAGCGCTGATCATGGGCTTCGCTGGTGATACGGTCGAAGATACCTGCAATCGGGGCGCCGGTACACGGTGTCGTTTCCGTGGGTGTCGTTTCCGTGGGTGTCGTTTCCATGGGTGTCGTTTCCGTGGGGGTCGTTTCCCCGGGGCTGGGGGGCAAGAACGGTGAATTCGACTCGGCGGTGAGAAGGCTTTGACAGGACCGGCGGTAGTGCTTGCGGTCGGCGTGCTCCTGGCTGCCTTAGGTGGTGAATTATTTCTGCGCGGGCTGCTCAACCTCGCCGCTTGCTGGCGGGTGCCGCCCGGACTCGTCGGCGTCACGGTCGGGGCATTCGGAACCTCGGCTCCCGAATTGTCGGTCGGGGTCAACTCCGCTCTGGCGGGTCGTCCGGAGATCGTTCTCGGGGACGTTCTGGGCAGCAACGTGGTCAATATCGGGCTGGTCCTCGGGGTGGCGCTGCTGTTCGGTCCGGTCGTGGTCGATCGGGGAACGGTGTCACGCGACTACCCCGCCGCCGTTGCAGCCCCTCTGGTCGTCGGGTTGCTGGCGTTGCGGGGTGCGCTGGGACCGATCGCGGGACTGGTGTTGCTGGTGATCTTCGCCGCCTGGCTGGCTCAGAGCATGCTGGCGGCACACCGGATCAGGGCCGCCTACCCCGCGGTGCGGACCGAAACCGCCACCACGTCGGCTGCGATCAGGTTCGGTGCCGGTTTGGTGCTGCTGATCGCTGCCGGGCGCGCAATCGTCTGGGGGGCCAGCGGCATCAGTGCGGCACTGGGCTGGGACGGTTTCGTGGTCGGCGCGGTGCTCGTCGCGCTGGGTACCTCGGCGCCGGAACTGGCCACTGTCTTCATCTCGCGGCTACGCGGCCACGATGAGGTCGCGGTCGGCACGCTTCTCGGCAGCAATATCTTCAACACGTTGCTGATCCTCGGGATCGCAGCGCTGATCCGTCCCATCGCCGCCGATCAGGTCGAGACCGACATCGGGATCATGGCCGGCGTGCTGCTGGTACTGCTCATCATTCCCATTCGCTACCGATTGAGCCGGTGGCGGGGCATCCCGCTACTGATGTCCTACGGCTTCTTCGTCTATCTGCTCGCGTGAGGGCACGGCCGGACTCAGCCGGAAAGATTTTCGACCGAACATCGGCTGGCCCAGATGGCAGATATCGTGTGTTCGCAATGAACAGCGGCGAGCGCGATTGGTGGCACGACTCTGAGTCTGGAAGCGGAGAACAATCTCGCGTTGAGCGAGTTGCTGAGGATTTCGGCTCTACCTATCCCGTTGGACGAGTTGCTGGGCCGCAGTCTTGATGCGTTGTTGTCGCTGAGTTGGCTGGCGTTGTTGCCTAAGGCCGGGTTGTTCCTTGTCGAGTGCGACGACAAGGGTGAGGACTATCTGCACCTCGTGGCCGGTCGGAACCTCGGTCCGATCGGCACGCTGTGTGCGAAGATCCGGTTCGGACAGTGTTTGTGTGGGCTCGCGGCGGTGACTCGAGAACCGGTCCATGCCGCCCACGTCGACGAGCGCCATGCTGTGCGCTTCGATGGCATGGCGCCGCACGGCCATTACAACATCCCGATCCTGTCCGGGGACCGGCTGCTGGGGATGCTGGTGTGTTATCTGCCCGACGGCGCCGAGCAGAGCAGTGAGCAGTCCGATTTCCTGCAGCGTTGGACCGGTGTGCTGGGGTTGGCGATCGAACTGCGCGGCAAGGAACGCCAACTGGCAGAGACCAACCGCGAGTTGAACTTCCAGACCGCGACCCTTGACGAGCACGCGATCGTCAGCGTGACCGACCGGCGCGGTGCGATCACCTACGTCAATCAGAAGTTCTGCGACATCAGTGGTTACACCCGTGAGGAACTGATCGGTCAGAATCACCGTCTTCTGAAATCCGGCCATCATCCGGCGGCGTTCTATGACCAGATGTGGCGCACGATCGCCCACGGCAAGGTCTGGCACGGCGAGATCTGCAACCGGCGCAAGGACGGCGGGGTGTACTGGGTGCGCTCCACCATCGCCCCGTTCCTCGACGAGCGCGGCAAGCCGTTCAGGTACGTCGCCATCCGAACCGACATCACCGAACGCAAGGACACCGAAGCCGCCCTGATCCAGGCCCAGACCGTAGCGAAGCTTGGTGGGTGGAGTTACGACCGGGCACGGCAGCGGTACCGCTGGTCCGAGGAGGTCTTCCGGATTCTGGGCCTGGACCCCGCCACCCATGACGCCAGCCCCGAATTGTTCTTGTCCACAGTGCATCCCGACGACCGTGAACTGGTGGTAACGAGTTTTCGGGACTCTGTGCACGGTGGGCGACCCGTGGATGTCGAACATCGGATCATCCGGCAGGACGACGGCGAGGTGCGGTGGGTGCATCGGCGCGTCACCCATGACTTCGGCCCCGATGATGAGGTGGTGCGCTCCACCGGCGTGGTGCAGGACGTGACCGATCGGCACCAAGCGCAGGAGGAAGTTCGCCGGCTGGCGATGACCGATCACCTGACCGGGCTGGCCAACCGTAGCGAGTTTCACCTGCAATGTGACCGTCATTTCGGGCTCGCGGCCCGGCAGGGCGGCAAGATCGCCCTGCTTCTTGTCGATCTGGATCGGTTCAAGCCGGTCAATGACGACTTCGGCCATCAGGTCGGCGACGCCGTGCTGCAGCGGGTGGGCGACATTTTCCGCCGGCACTGCCGCAAGACCGACATCCTGGCCCGCTGGGGTGGTGATGAGTTCGCGATCCTGATGGTCAATCCCGATGACCGGGCGAGTATCGGCCGGACCGCCGGCCGGATCATCGCCGAAATCGGCAGGACCATGACGGTCCGCGGTCACCAGGTGCGCATCGGGGCCAGCATCGGGATCGCTGTCTATCCCGACGACGGCTCCGACGAGGACGACCTGACTTTCAAGGCCGATTCGGCGCTGTACAGGGCAAAGGACAAGGGGCGCAATACTTTTCGGTTCTGGGGCGACGATGATGCGATCCCTGAGTGATTCGACGCGGTCCCGTGTCATGGCGGATGAAGCACCGCGAGGTGTGGTCCTTATCGCCGGCTGCTCTTGACTCGTGTGCTGCAGGTGGGCGCGACCGCCCACGCGAATCGGTTCGCCGTTGGCGAATTCTCGGTGTGGACCCGACTCGGAACGGCGAGGGCGATCGGACCTTCAAGGCCGACGCAGCCCTCTGCATGGCGAAAAGCGAGGGTTGCAACACCTTTCGCTTTCGGGACTTCCGTCTTTGGGCTGAAGTCGACAACGCCCGCTGACATCTAACGGGCTAATCGACCGGCGCCGGTTTACCGAAGAGGTACCCCTGTGCACGGTCGGCTCCCAGCGCGGCAAGCTTGGCGAGGATCTCTTCGGATTCAACACCCTCGGCGACCACAGACAGACCGTAGACCCGGGCGACGACGATGATGGTGTTCACCACCCGCTCGTCGTCGGGGTCCTCAAGAATCCTTCGAACGAAACTCTGGTCGATCTTCAGGGACGACAGCTTGAGATGCCGAAGTTCGGTGAACGAGCCGTAGCCAGTCCCGAAGTCGTCCAGAACCACCCGGGCTCCGCGCATTGCCATGGACCGGGAGAACTCTTTGGCCATCTCAGTCGACGTCACCGCGGTGGTCTCGGTGATTTCGAAGACCACATTCTTCGCAACCTGCGGACCCGCCGCATCGAGCCCGCCGAAGATGTCCTGCATCGCCGCTTCGTCGGCGAACGTCTGGCCGGCGATGTTGACGTTCACACATCGGCCAGCGCGACCCAGTTCGATCGCACGGCGGACCATGTACCGGTCGATCATCGGCATCAGATTGTGTCGTTCGCAGTGCGGAAGGAAGGTGTTCGGCGCCAGAATCTCCTCACTGTTGGCGGCGCGCAACCTGATGAGCAACTCCTCGCCAACCTGCTCTCTGGTCGCGATGTCCACGATCGGCTGCGAATAGACCAGAAGTCGGCCGTCACGGATGGCGTCGGCGATGGTTTCCTGCCACCTCAAGCGCTCGGCAATTTCCGCTAGTGCTTTTTTCCGATAAGTGATGTCGGTTCGTATCGTCACCATTTCGGTGACCTCGCCGGTGGCGTCGCGCAACGGGAATCGCTGGGTCAAGACGGCGATGTCGTCCGGGCCATTGCGGATGGACTCCTCTTCGAAGAAGTTCTCCCCGGCCAGTATTCGATCCTCGGCCAGCCGCGAGGTGCGCACGACTTCAGCCGGTAGGGTCTCCTCTTCGGAGCGACCGATTACGTCCGCAACGGACTTTTTCCCGAACAGGTCGCAGAATGCCTGATTGACCACCACGTAGCGGTGGTCGCGATCGCGTACCGAGATCGCCGAAGGGGCGTGACTCAGAACCGCCTCGAACCGCTCCCTGTGGGCTTCGGCGCGCTGGCTGCTGAGGTGCGCCTTGTCGAAAAGCAGCCTCTGCTCACGTTGGCCGACGTAGAACGCACCGGCCCCGATGGCGACTGTGGCCACCGTGACCGACAACACCCAGACCCCTTCCCCGCTGACGCCAATGGCTACGAACACAAGGCGCGACAACTCCACCACGATCGGAAGTGCGGCGAAGATAGCCACCAGGCGGACCAGCGGCCACCGGTCGGGACGGGCCAGCAGCCAGGCGACCGGATTGCGGTCGGGTCGGGACAGCAGCGTCGCAACGACCAACAGCGAAACGCCCAAGGTGGCCAGATTCGCCTGGCCCCCCCTCAGTGAAGCATCACTGAAAACGGTGGCCACCACTGTGATGACCGGCAGGGTTGCCGCTGCCGTGAGCAGTAGCGACCACGTCACCCGCGCCCACCGACGATCCAGGTTCGACAGCCCAACGGCGAATGAGAGCACCAAGACCGACAACAGTGTCCTCGGGCTCGGACGACGCCCCGGAAAGTCATCGGGCAGTTCACGCACCGCTTCGGGGAAGAACGTCCGGTCCAGACCGAACGACCTGCCGGTGACGTACTCGGCGAGGAACACCACCGCAAGAACGCCAGCGATCGCGGCTACCGTTCGGGCCGTTCCCGTTCGAAATGGTGACGGGTGCCCCAGTTGCATCGCGGTGGCTGCTGCCAACGTCATCAACAGAGCAGCCGACCACGGCGGCATGCGAGGCCAAGTCTCCAGAATCCGGGTCAACTCGGGAATCCCGGTTGCCCAACCCAGCAAGTCCAGTGCCGCTATGACGAACACCGCCACAACGGCGGCGCGCCCCCACCACGCAAGAACCGCGCGTTCCCTATCGAGCCCCGAAGCCGTCGTCGTCGACGAAGAAGGCGTCGGAGAAGCAGTGTCCATAGGCAGCCCCAATACCAGCGTTAGACGGCCGCAAAGTCAACGATCCAACGACGCTGCCGTTTCGGCAGAACCGTACTTGAAATGACTCACTGGCGCGGCGAAAATTTGGTCGGTGAACGTTCATCGGATTGCATCATCGGCCACCTCAATCTGGCCGGCTTTGGCCGCCGACTGGAGTTTGGCGAAGTCATAGTTGTTCTTGTCGGCGTAGGCGTAAGCCCACTCGACGATCGCTGCGCTCACGACCTCGCCGTTACCGACATAGCCACGCAACATCGATGCGTTGGCACTCTGTGCGTGCCCGCGCGCCAAGGCGTACGCGCACGCGCCGACGTACTTGCCGAAGGCGTCGGCATCCATGCCCTGGTTTCGGAAGGGGCCCTTCATGTCTTGGAACTGGCGGACGTAGTAGTCCCGGCCGCCAATCCGCAGGCTACCCAGGAACACGTCCGACATCGCCTGCAGAATCCGCTGACCGTCGATCACTCGAAGGCCGTGGCCCAGAGCGCGTTCGGCGGCTGAGAGCGCGTCCGGCTGCTGCCACCTGCCGTATTCCTCGAGTACCGACTGGTTGGCTTCCTTGACTTGGAGGATCAACGGAGTGCCGTCCGGCCCGGTGAGGATCAGCAGGTAACTGCGGGTGCCCACGCTGCCGACTCCGACCACTCGCAGAGCGATGTCGGTCAGCGTGAAGTGGGAGAGCAGCACCGCGACGTCAACCGGTAGGCCGGTGAGGTACTCGCGGAAGGCCTGGGTGAGGGCCGCTTCGTCGCTGACGGCGATGTGTTGCAGCAGCGGAGGGTTCTCCCGGAGTTGCAACTGTCCGTCAGGGCCGGTCGTCATGATGCGGTCGAACACTCGGGCGGAGGTTCTGGAGCGAGCCTTACGGGCGGTGCTAGCGATGACCTGGCCCAGATTGCCGGAAACGTCGTTGACATAGCGCTGCGGTTCCAGCCTCAGGTAGTAGCGGTCCATCACGTTCATGTCGAGCATCGTGTGCAGGCCGTCTCGGTAAGTCTGGAGTACGTTGTGCGCTATCTGCTTGATACTCTTCTCCGGGTAGCCGGCCTGCCGGCCGCCGATGATGGCGCTGGTGGTCAGCCGCTTGAGGTCCCACTCGGCCGGCGCTGCGGCCGCCTCGTCGAAATCATTGAGGTCGAATACCAAGGTGCGCTGAGGCGACGCGTAGATCCCGAAGTTGGAGAAGTGTGCGTCACCGGCGCAGATCACCTCGACACCGCTGGAGGGGCCACCCGCGAGGTCGGCGGCCATCAGCGCGGCGGCCCCCCGGTAAAACGAGAAAGGATCGGTCAGCATCCGCGCAAAGCGCAGCGGTACCAACTCCTTAAGCCGGCTTCGGTTCTGCTCGATGAGGATCTCGACCGGGTCGCGAGTGGTCGGCACCAGCTGTGCCAGTGCGCGCCTGGGAACGACTTTGCGCCGGGCGCGGCCACGTGCCAGATCCTGTTCCACATTCTCGAATGCGATCACGCGCTCGCGGAGGGGCCGGCTCGCCGCCATCTCCGCGGCTGTTTCCGGGGTCATTTCCGAAAGCGTATCGGTGGACGAAACTCTCCGCGTCACGATTCAGCTCCCCAGCTGGCCCGCAAGATCGGGCGCACCGCTTCGAGGACATCCGGGTCTTCAATGGTCGATGGCACTGGCTCGTCTCGGCCGTCGGCGATCCCGCGCATTGCCTTGCGGAGGATCTTGCCCGACCGGGTTTTGGGCAGGCCGCCCACGACCGAGACGGTGTTGAAACAGGCGACCGCACCGATCGAGTGACGCACCGCGGTAACGAGCTCCTCGGTCAGACCCTCCGCAGATGCACCCGCTTTGAGCACGACGAGGCCCCGCGGCACCTGACCCTTGATCTGGTCGGCGACCCCGATCACCGCGCATTCGGCCACCGCCGGGTGGGCGGCTATCACAGCCTCGATGGCGCCTGTCGACAACCGGTGTCCCGCAACGTTGATCACATCGTCGATGCGGCCCATGACGAAGAGGTAGCCGTCGTCGTCGAGATAACCGCCATCCCCGGTCAGGTAGTAACCGGGGTGCTCGCACAGATACGACGCCTCGAATCGGGCGTCGTCTGCCCATAGTGTGGGTAGGGTTCCCGGCGGTAGCGGCAGGCGGATGCAGATCGCGCCTTCTTCGCCTGGGGCGCAGCCCGAACCGTCAGGATGCAGAATCTGGACGTCATAGCCGGGCATCGGCACGGTGGGCGAGCCAGGTTTCAACGGAAGTTGTTCCACTCCAACCGGATTGGCGGCGATTGCCCAACCGGTCTCAGTCTGCCACCAGTGGTCGATCACTGGGATCCCCAGTTTTTTGGCCGCCCAGGAATAGGTGTCCGGGTCGAGGCGCTCGCCGGCCTGGAACAGATAGCGCAGACTGGAGACGTCATAGCGGTCGAGGTGCGAGGCCTCGGGATCTTCCTTGCGGATTGCCCGCAGTGCGGTGGGCGCTGAGAACAGTACTTTCACGCCGTATTCGGACACCACCCGCCAGAACGCGCCAGGGTCCGGTGTTCCGATCGGTTTGCCCTCGTAGAGAACGGTTGTCGCGCCGGCCAGCAGCGGCCCATAGACGATGTAGGAGTGGCCCACGACCCAGCCGACATCAGACGCGGCCCAGAACACCTCGCCGGGGCCGACGTCGTAGATGTTGCGCATACTCCACGTCAATGCCACTGCGTGACCGCCGTTGTCGCGGACGATGCCTTTCGGCTTGCCGGTTGTGCCCGAGGTGTAGAGCACGTAGAGCGGGTCGGTCGCGCGCACCGGTACCGGGCCGACCGGTCGTGCGTCTGCCATCAGGTCAGCCCAGTCGTGGTCGCGGCCGGGGACCAACTCGCAGCGGTGCCGGTCACGCTGCACGATGACGCACGCACTGGGCTGATGCGAAGAGCGTTGCAGTGCATGGTCGAGCATCGGCTTGTACTCGACCACCCGGCTCGGCTCGATGCCGCAGGAGGCGGAAACGATCACGGTCGGCGCGGCGTCGTCGATTCGGGCGGCCAGTTCGTGGCTGGCGAACCCGCCGAACACCACCGAGTGGACCGCGCCGAGGCGCGCGCAGGCCAGCATCGCGATGACCGCCTCGGGGATCATCGGCAGGTAGAGCACCACCCGGTCGCCCTTGCCAACTCCGAGATCGCGGAGGACACCGGCGAAACATGCTGTCTGGTCGAGCAATTCGCGGTAGGTGTAGGTGCGTTGGGAATTGGTGACCGGGGAGTCGTAGATCAGGGCCAGTTGGTCGCCGCGAACGGCGATATGTCTGTCCAGCGCATTGGCGCAGGTGTTCAGTTCAGCGTCTGGGAACCAGCGGTAGAACGGGGAGTTGTCGTCATCGAGGATGCGCTCGGGTTCCGATTCCCACGTGACGGCCTGTGCCGCTTCGGCCCAGAACGCGGCCGGATCCGCCAGGCTGGCTTGGAATAGCTTGCGGTAGGGGATCATCGGAAGCCTCCAGTCGCGGCAACGTTAACGCACAGGTGGGTTGCGCTATCTTTACCCATTAGATGTCAGACGACGATCCAATGACTCGCGAGTGCCCGGCCTGCCATGAGATGGCGTCGTCGGGTCGGTTTTGCGGACATTGCGGAGCCGACCTGGACGCCTCACCCGGCACGTGGCGGTCCCGCCTTCGACTCCGGGTATTCGCCGCCGTCCCGCAGGAGAGAACCTCCTGGCCGTTGATCACCACGACTCTGTTTCCGCGGCTGGGTGAATCGCTGCGGCTACCGTTCCGGCACGCGGTGTTTCTGATGTTGGCGATGCTGGCGTTGTTTTCGGCGCTGAAGCTTCTTTCCCCCGTGGTCATCGTCACCTCGGTCGGTATGTCCTTGCTGTTCTTGGTCTATCTGTGGCGATCGGGTGCGCGGAAGTACATATCCGGATGGGTACTGACGCTGTCGGCCGGAATCGGCATCGGAATCGGGGTGGCCTGGTGGTACTGGAGCAGCGACTCGATAGCCCGGGAGTACGGCGTACCCCTGGCTGTCAGCACTCAACTGGCCTACTCGCTGCGTATCGGCTGGTTTCTCTTGGTTGTCGAAGCTGCGCTCATCGCCGTGCCTGCCCTGGTGCTGTGGCTGTGTCGGGTTCGGGTACGCGAAAGCCTTGACGGTTTCGTCATCGGCGCCCTCGGCGCGCTGCTGTTCTCCGCCACCGGGAACATCACCTGGTTCGCTCCGCAATTGTTCGCGGGTCTCGCGGACAACTATCGACCCTGGCGAATGTTCGAAGAGGCCTACCTCTACGGCTTCATCGATCCGCTCACCGCCGCCGCCGGCGGTGGAATGGTTGGGCTGGTTCTGTGGTTCCGTCCGCGCTCCGGCTTGGGTAGTGATGCGCGTCAGTGTCGGTTGCTTTTGGCGGTTCTCGCTTTGGTCGGCGTCGCCATGTATGTGGGAGTGTATCTGGTCGATGAAGCCGAGACGCCGCGCGAACTGGAGATCGTGATCACCTCAGTGCTCACGGGCATCTCCCTGATAGCAGTGCGGTACGCCACTCAGGTGGCTCTGATGTACGAGGAACCGGACCCGAAGGGCGACCAAACGATGCTGTGCGGAAATTGCGGGCAGGCAACACCGGACACCCCGTTTTGTCCGGACTGTGGCATAGCGAGACGGGCATTACCGCTACAGTTGCGCCGGGTACCCGCCGCATGACCAAGAAGCGCTGGTGTGCCGCGTTGGCTGCTGTGGTAGTGGTGTTGTTTGTCGCCGACCGGCCGGTGGCGTTGTCCCGGCCCTCGGACATCACCGGTCCATTCTCCCGATTGCTCTCCGCAGCAACCGATCTCGGTCCAGCCCGCAGTGCGAAGGTGCAACTCACCGCAGAACTTCGGGAGGGATCCTCCCCAGTCCGGCTTGATGAGTGGGCGCAATCCCGTGGGCTCTCCGTGCGGTGGCGTGAGGGCGACGGATGGGCAGTTATCGAGGGTCCGCCGGCCTCGGTGGCCCGGGCATTTGACCTCAGTGTGCACGATTACCGGACCCGCAGCGGTCCACAGCCCGGCCGCGTCTTCTATGCCTCGCCGCAGCAGCCCCGAATCCCGGCCGCTGCCCGTTCCGAGGTTTCCGGACTCGGTCGGGTCCTGGGTTACCTGCCCTATCGCGAGGCCCGGCCACCGATGATTCCGCGCGATGTTCCCGACGGCGGGCTGCTGCCGAAACAACTGCTAAGGGCCTACAACGCCACCCCGCTGGCCGAAGCCGGATATACCGGCAAAGGAATGACCGTCGTTGTTTTCGCCTTCGACGGGTTCGACCAATCCGATATGGACAGCTTTTCCGAGTTGTTCGAGGTACCGCCCTTCACCCCGGAGGTGGTGGGCGGCATGCCGGAACACCGCAACGGCGAGGCAACCATGGACCTCCAGGTGATCCACGCCGTCGCACCGGACGCCAAACTGGTTCTCGTCAATGCCCGCCCCAGCGTCGAGGGCGACGGCGGTTTCGAGAAGATGGGCCGGCTTCTCGAGTCGGTGGACCGCGATTTTCCCGGCGCCATCTGGAGTTTCTCGATCGGTTGGGGCTGCGACCGATTGTTCACTGCCGCCGACCTGGTTCCGGTCCGCACTGCGCTGGCGGCTGCGCTGGAACGGGGCACCACGGCGTTCGACGCCACCGGTGATCTCGCCGGACTGGAGTGCAAAGGCGGACACGACTGGGCAGACAGGCCGAGCCCTGACGACGTTGGTGTGGACGCGGTGGCGTCTATGCCGGAGATGACGGCCGTCGGCGGCACACGTTTGTCGACTACCTCCGACGGCGACTGGCTGGATGAGCAGTCCTGGTACGACGTCCCCCTCACCCAGGGAACCGCCGGTGGTGCATCGCGCCTGTACCCCCGCCCGCCGTGGCAGACGGTCGACCCGGGTGCCGGTCCTGAGGGCAGTCGGCTGATCCCTGACGTCTCCGCTGTCGGTGACCCGTTCACCGGGGTGAAGATCGTCTTCAAGCAACAGGTCCTGGTCGGTGGCGGTACCTCTCAGTCGGCCCCCATCTGGGCTGGCATGTCTGCCCTCATCAATGAGAAGTTCGCCGACATCGGTGCTGCACCATTAGGTGAACTCAATCCCGATCTCTACCGGGTTGCCGGTAGAACGGCGGTCCAGAGCTTTCGTGATGTTCGAGTCGGCGGCAACGCAGTGGCCCCCGGTGGCCGTGCCGGTTACGACATGGTCACCGGTCTGGGCACGCCCAACATCGACAACCTGGTGAAAGACATCCTGCTCGTGCGATCGGCGCGCTGATGCAGGCGGTCACAAACTTCGCTCGCCGCCTGCGCCCAACCGGTGGTCCGGTGTACTACATCACGTTGGGTTTGTGGGTCGTCGGGTTGGTGGTAGCCATGATGTTGCTGACCTTCGTCGATACCCGTGTGGTCCAGTTGCCGCTCTACGCTTGTCCGCCAGACTGCGGCAGCCCGCCGACCGCCCTGCCGGTGGCGACCCTCCCCAGGTACGAGGCGATGAACGGCGCATTCTCGGTTGCCTATCCCGCACCCGGGGCCGCGTATTCGGTGACCAAAGACGACAACGGAGTAACAGCGGAACTGATCGTCGGGGACGGTGGGACGCTACGGCTCTTCGGTACGCCCGCTGCGGGGCGAGACGCCCGCCAGGTGGTCGACGAACTCATCGCGGAGACTTTTCCCGATGCGGTCATCGACTATGAGTTACCCAACGCCACAGTGGGTTACCAACCCGGTTACGGCGTGGTCGGCGACTTCCAGGCAGAAAAGCGAGCTGATCCGGTGCGGTTCATCGTCATCGCGGCGGTGAAGAACGACCTCGCTCTGGTAGCCGCCGCTAGCGGGCCTTACATGGAGTTCGGCCCGGGCGTCGGGCCCGGGGCGCCGTCGGCGGCCAACCTGCAACTCGCTCAGGACATGGGCAAATATGTGGACAGTTTCAGCTGGCGCGGTGACCCTCTGCGCTGAGCCGACCGTTATCCGTTCACTGTGGCGATGACGTTCTCGGCGAACATGTCCAGGTTGCGGATCTTGGTGTCGAGGGGCTCGGGATCGGGACCGGTGATGTACGGGAGCCGGAAGCCGACGATGACGTCGGTGACTCCTTTGTCCTCCAGCCGTTTGATGCCGTCCGGGGTGTAGGCGTCCAGCGAGATGACGTGGATCTGGAAGTCCTTGTCGGCTGTGCCTTCTTCTTGCCGGTAGCGGGCAAGCTTTGCCAGGAGCTCATCGAGGTCTTCGGTTCCGCCGCCATGCATCCAGCCGTCGTTGCGGGCCGCCCGGCGCAGTGCGGCGTCCGCGTGCCCGCCGATCAGAATCGGAATCGGCTCGCTGGGTGCCGGCGTCATCTTCATCTTGGGGATGTCGTAGAACTCGCCGTGGAACTCGAAGTAATCCCCGGAAGTCAGGCCGCGGATGATGTCGATGCACTCGTCCATGCGTTTGCCCCGCCGGGCGAAAGGAACTCCCATCATCTGGTAGTCCTCCGGCCACGGGCTGGTGCCGACACCGAGGCCGACCCGGTTGCCGATCAGTGCTGCCAGTGATCCGGCCTGCTTGGCCACCAGAGCGGGTGGGCGGATCGGCAGCTTCAACACGAAGAAGTTGAAGTGCAGCGTCGTGGTCACCGCGCCCAGTGCCGCAGTCAGCACGAAGGTTTCGATGAATGCCTTGCCATCCAGGAATTCGCGGTTGCCATCCGGGGTGTAGGGGTATTTCGAGTCCGACTCGAACGGGTAGGCAATGCTGTCCGGGATCGTCATCGCGTGGTAGCCGGCCGCCTCGGCGGCTTTCGCCAGCGGAATGTAGTAGCTGGGGTCGGTCATGGCTTCGGCGTAGGTGAATCGCACGAGACCGATGTTAGAACGTGTTCTAGCTACTTGTCCTCGTCAGGGGCTGCCTGAACGCCGGAGGTCTCCAGCGCGTCATGCCACGCCGCCGTCGCACCGGAGTCTCCGATCCGCACCACCTGGACCGTCGTGGCCACACCGGCTAGCACGATGAAGGCGGCGATAGCGGCGGACAACCCGGTGGACAGCGGCTTCGCCCGGTTCGCCCGCACGTGCACCACCACTAGCAGGATTGCTGCGATCAGCAACGCCAATGCGAAATAGAGCATCGAGTCGCCCAGGTCAGCGTGCTTCTCCACCAACTCCGATTTCTCGATGTGGTGTTCCAGCCATTCGCCGGACTCGGTGGCCAGCGGGGTCACCGCCGCGGTGAACGCCGCCAACGCGAGCACCAGCCACACCAACCGCTGCCGGGCGGCAGGCCAGAGAGCGCACAGGATCGCCAGCGCCGCGGTGAGCGGGGCAAGGACCACGATGAAGTGCACCAGCAGCGGATGGATGGGCAGCCCGTTGAAGGTCGACATGCGGCGAATACTAGTCCGCGAGTTTTAGTGACCGCGCCTTCGGCGCTGTACTGCCAGACTGGGGACATGGTGCGGTGGACCCTGCTCGGCGTGACCCTGGCGGCGCTGGCCGCCGGTGGTGTAGCCCGGCTGGCCGGTGCCCCCGCCGTCGCCGACTATCTGTGGATCGCTTCCACCGTCGCCGCGATCGTTCCGGCTGCATGGTGGGTGATCTCCGGGTTGCGCAACGGCAAGTTCGGGGTGGACGTCCTCGCCGTCCTCTCCCTGGTGGGTGCTCTGGCGGTGCGGGAGTATCTGGCCGGCGCGCTGATCGCCGTCATGCTGGCCACCGGGCAGGCGTTGGACGCCGCGGCCGAACGCCGCGCCACAAAGGATCTTCGGGCTCTGCTGGATCGTGTCCCGCGAACGGCGCGGCGGCGTGTCGGCGACGAGGTCGAAGTAGTAGAATTGGACGCGATCGCTCCGGATGACGTGGTGCTGGTCGGTCCCGGCGAGGTGTTGCCGGTCGACGGAAGGGTGCACTCGGACTATGCGGTCATCGACGACTCGGCGTTGACCGGCGAGCCACTGCAGGTTCGCTACGACCACGATGAGGCGGTACGCAGTGGCAGCGTGAACGCCGGCAGCGCGATGGAATTGCGGGCTTCGGCGACGGCCGCGGACAGTACCTATGCCGGCATCGTCCGACTGGCTCGGCAGGCCGCTGCGGAGTCCGCACCGGTGGTCCGCATTGCTGACCGGGTGGCCGCGTGGTTC
Organism: Mycobacterium sp.; assembly: GCA_020438845.1. GTDB lineage: Bacteria > Actinomycetota > Actinomycetes > Mycobacteriales > Mycobacteriaceae > Mycobacterium. The sequence continues at coordinate 41,823 of JAGQTV010000021.1, forward strand.
GTTCCGCTGGCACTGGTGCTGGCCGGTGGAGCCTGGTTGCTGAGCGGTTCGGCCACCAGGGCGGTCGCGGTACTTGTCGTGGCCACACCGTGCCCATTGCTCCTCGCCGCACCCGTCGCCATCGTGTCCGGGCTGTCCCGAACCTCGCGTATCGGGGTACTGGTCCGTGGCGGAGGCCCACTCGAAACGTTGGGTCGCGCAACCACTTTGGTGATGGACAAGACCGGAACTTTGACCTCGGGGCAGCCGCGGGGCACCGACGTGGTGACCGCTCCGGGATGGAGCGTCAACGAGGTGCTGGGTCTGGCGGCTTCTGCCGATCAACTGTCGCCGCACGTCCTGGCATCAGCGATCGTGGCGGAAGCGCGGTTGCGCGAATTGCCGTTGAGCATTCCTCTCGACGTCGACGAGGAAGCCGGAACCGGCGTTTCGGCCTTGGTCGACGGCAGGCGGGTGCACGTCGGCAACCTGGGCCTCGACGGCGAGGCGGCCGACTGGACGACCTCGGTGCTGTCGCGAGCCGCGATGGACGGCGCCGTGGTGGCCTGGGTGCGTGTCGACGGCCATCTGGCGGGGGCCATCCTGCTGGCTGATCCGCTGCGGCCGGACGCGCCCCGCACCCTTCGTAGGCTGCGCGCGGCCGGGATGACCCGGCTGGTGATGCTGACCGGTGATCGCCCCGCACCCGCCCGCCAGATCGGTACCGTGCTGGGCCTCGACGAGGTCGCCGCGCAGCAGACCCCGGCAGACAAGGTGGCCCGGGTTCGCGCCGAGTGCGAATTGGGCGTGACCGCGATGGTCGGCGACGGGGTGAACGACGCGCCCGCGCTGGCGGCGGCCGACGTGGGAATCGCGATGGGGGCAAGGGGGTCGACGGCCAGTTCGGAGGCCGCCGACATCGTGCTCACCGCAGACCGGCTCGACCGGCTGGCCGACGCCAAGCTGATTGCTCGCCGCTCCCGGCGCATCGCGGTGCAGAGCGCAGTCATCGGAATGGGACTGTCGTTGGTGGCCATGGGTTTTGCGGCCGTCGGACTGCTGCCGCCGGCGGTCGGGGCGCTGCTTCAGGAGGGCATCGACCTTGCGGTCATTCTCAACGCCCTGCGGGCGCTGCGAACAGACCACGACGGCGTGCGGCCGCTGACCCCGGAGGCCGAAGAATTGGTCCGCCGGTTCGCCGGTGAGCATGACCGCATGCGCGATGACCTCGCCGTCCTGCGCGACGCGGCCCAGCAGGTCACGGCCGGCGAACCCCGAGCGCTGGCGACTCTGCAGACCGCCGACACCTTCCTGCAAGACACCCTGCTGCCGCATGAGGATGCCGAGGATTCCGCGCTCTATCCGGCGCTGGCCGGACCGCTGGGCAGCGCGGAGGCCACGGCGACAATGAGCCGGATGCACGCCGAGATCCATCGGTTGGCCGAGCGCCTGAGCGCGCATCGGGAGATCGCCGAGGCGGCCGGTACCGTGACCGCGGAGCAGTCCGACGATCTGCTGGCCTGCCTCTACGGTCTGTATGCATTGCTGTGCCTGCACTTCGTGCAGGAGGAGGAGAATTTCTTCGTGCTGGCGCCCACTCTCGCGGCCGACAGGTCGTGACCTGGCTGACCCGCAACGTGCGGGTGCTCTCGGCGGTGTCGTTCCTGCAGGACACTGCCAGTGAACTGCTCTATCCACTGCTGCCGATCTACCTCACCGTGGTTCTCGGTGCACCGCCGGCGGTGGTCGGTGCCATCGAGGGAGCCGCGGAGGGCGCAGCATCGATCACGAAACTGGCGGTCGGCCCCTTGGGGGACCGGTTCGCCAAACGGCCGTTGATTGCCACGGGGTACGGGCTGGCGGCGCTGGGCAAGGTGATCGTCGCGGTAGCCGGGGCCTGGCAGGGTGTGCTGGCGGGGCGGGTGGTCGACCGCCTCGGCAAGGGTCTGCGTGGTGCTCCCCGCGACGCCCTGTTGGTGGAGGGACTCCAACCGGAAGTGCGTGGAAGGGTTTTCGGTTTCCACCGCACCATGGACACCCTCGGCGCAGTTGTGGGACCCCTGTTGGGGCTGGCCGGCTACGAGTTGTTGGACCACCGCATCCCGCCGCTGCTCTACATCGCGATCGTGCCCGCCGTCGGCTCGGTCCTGCTGCTCGCCCTGGTTCGCGAATCGCCCAAACCCACAAACGGGCGGAAAAGTGCGAGAGAAACCCGCCAAAACGTCAAGTTCGGCACGGCCGTGCGTGACCTGCCCCGCCGGTTCTGGCGGGTGACGGCCGTCGTCGTCGGCTTCGGACTGGTGAACTTTCCCGACGCGTTGCTTCTGTTGCGGCTCAACGAGATCGGCTTCGGCGTCGTGGCGGTGATCCTGGCCTATGTCACCTACAACCTGGTGTATGCGCTGGCCAGCTTCCCGGCCGGGATGCTGGCCGATCGGCTGCCCCGGTCGGCGGTGTTCGGCATCGGACTGTTGTTCTTTGCCGTCGGCTACATCGGGCTTGGGCTGACCACCACCCCGGCGACGGCCTGGTTGTTGATCGGCGTCTACGGGTTGTTCGCCGCATGCACCGACGGGGTCGGCAAGGCGTGGGTTTCCTCGCTGGCCGGACCTGGACAGCAGGCCACCGCACAAGGGGTGTTCCAGGGCGGCAGCGGACTAGCCATCCTGGTCGCCGGGCTGTGGGCAGGTCTGTTCTGGGGTGACGACGGACACCTGCCGCTGCTGATCTCCGGGGTGGTCGGGGCTTGCTTCGCAGCGGCCCTGCTCGGCCGTTGGGCCCTGCTGGGCCGCCGGGCGAAACTGGCCGGCTGATGCGGTCGATTCACGTCATCGGTATCGGAGCGGGAGACCCCGATTTCGTGACCGTCCAGGCGATCGCCGCACTGAACGACACCCAGGTCTTCTTCGCGATGGACAAGGGTGAGGCCAAGAGCGATCTGATGTCGCTGCGCCGCGAGGTCTGCCGCCGCTTCATTACCAGGCCGGATTACCGTTTCGTCGAACTTCCCGACCCTGTCCGCGCTGTCGGCGGTGACTACGCGCAGAGCGTCGCCGACTGGCACCTAGCCCGAACCAAGTTGTGGGCCAACGCAATCGAGAAGGAAATCCCGCCCGGAGGCGTGGGCGCGTTCCTGGCCTGGGGGGATCCTTCGCTGTACGACAGCACGCTTCGGATCCTCGACGAGGTGGCCCGTCACGTCGACCTGCGCTACGACGTCATCCCGGGCATCACCGCCGTTCAGGTACTCACCGCGCGGCATCGCATCCCGCTGAACGAGGTTGGCGAACCGGTGTTGATCACCACCGGGCGGCGACTGCGCGCGAGCGGACTGACCGGATCGGCGGCGGTGTTGCTCGACGGCAACTGCGCCTTTCTGGACTGTCCGCCGCAGACCCGGATCTGGTGGGGTGCCTATCTCGGCACCCCGGACGAACTGCTGGTCTCCGGTGTCGTCGGCCAGGTGGGCCGAGGCATCGCCGAGTTACGGGCGCAGGCTCGGGAGCGCCATGGCTGGATAATGGATACCTACCTGCTCCGGCCCGGATAGCGTGACGGCGGAATAGCCGTTCAGGTAGAGGGCTGAGGGATTGCCGATCGCTGAAGGTGTTGAAACCCACGAGGAAGCCTGCAAACTCAAGGAACTCGGTGTGCACCTGGCGTCGGGCCATCTTTTCGCCCTGCCCGAACCGCTCTGAATGATTCAGACCGGCGGACCCTTCTTTCTCTGACATGATTCAGCGATGGAGTTCTTCGGCCGCGCCGCAGTCACCGGCCTGGCGCTCTGGGTGGTCACGCTGATCCTGCCCGGCCTGACGTTCGTCGGTGGCGACTCGTCTTTGCAGCGGGCCGGCATCATCTTCGTCGTCGCGATCGTCTTCGGGCTGGTCAATGCGATCATCAAGCCGATCGTCATGCTGCTGTCGCTTCCGCTTTACGTACTGACTTTGGGGTTGTTCCACGTCGTCGTCAACGCGTTGATGCTGTGGATCACTGCGTGGATCACCGACCACACCACGCATTGGGGTTTGCATCTCGACAAATTCTGGTGGACTGCGATCTGGGCGGCGATCCTGCTCTCGATCGTCGGGTGGGTGTTCTCGGTGCCGTTCCGCAGCGCCCCGCGAGCACTGTAGTTAGTTGCCCGAACTCCCTGAGGTCGAAGCGCTTGCCGACCATCTGCGTCGGTACGCGCTCGGAAAGACGATCGAGCGTATCGACGTCGCCTCGCTGTCCGTGCTCAAGACCTTCGCCCCGCCGGTCAGCACATTGCACGGGCGCGTGGTGACGGGCGTGCATCGGTGGGGGAAATACCTGGGGCTGCAAGCCGGTGACCTCTACCTCATCACCCACTTGGCGCGGGCCGGGTGGCTGCGCTGGTCGGACAAACTCAGCCCCGCCCCGCTCAAACCCGGCAAGGGCCCGATCGCCCTGCGGGTGCACTTCGATTCTGCGCCCGATGTCGCCGGCCGAGCGGCTGGGGAAGGCTTCGATCTGACCGAGGCGGGCACCCAGAAGCGGTTGGCGGTGTGGCTGACGGAGGACCCGTCGACGGTGGAGGGCATCGCTGCCCTCGGGCCTGATGGGTTGAACGTGACCCGAGACGAACTCGCAGAGTTGTTGGCGAACAACACCGGACGCATAAAGACCGTGCTGACCGACCAGAAGATGATTGCCGGGATCGGCAACGCCTACAGCGACGAGATCCTGCATACCGCCCGAATCTCACCGTTCGCGACCGCGGGCAAACTCACCGACGCGCAGCTGTCCGCGCTACATGATGCGATCGTTTCGGTTCTGGCGGACGCGGTGTCGCGGTCGGTCGGCCAGCAGGCCGCGACGTTGAAAGGTGAAAAGAGGTCGGGCCTTCGCGTGCACGCCCGCACCGGACTGCCCTGTCCGGTGTGCGGGAATGTGGTGCGGGAGGTGTCCTTCGCCGAAAGGTCTTTCCAGTACTGTCCGGGCTGTCAGACCGGAGGCAAGGTGTTGGCCGACCGGCGGATGTCGAGGTTGCTGAAATGATCAGAAGAAAGATTCTCATCACCGGAGCGAGTTCCGGTCTTGGTGCGGGGATGGCCAGGGCTTTCGCGGCCAAGGGACGCGACGTGGCACTGTGCGCACGCCGACTGGACCGACTTGAAGATCTGAAAGCGGAACTGCACCAGCGCTATCCCAACGTTACGGTGGCGGTCGCCACACTCGATGTCACCGAACACGATCAGGTGCCGGTGGTGTTTACCCAACTGGCCGAGGAACTCGGTGGGCTGGACCGTGTCATCGTGAACGCCGGCATCGGTAAAGGCGCGCCACTCGGTAGCGGCAAGCTGTGGGCCAACAAAGCCACTCTCGAGACCAACTTGGTTGCCGCTCTTGTCCAGATCGAGGCCGCGCTCGAGATCTTCACCGAACAGAACCACGGACATCTGGTGCTGATCTCCAGCGTTCTGGCCAACAAAGGAGTTCCCGGAGTTAAGGCGGCCTACGCGGCAAGCAAGTCCGGTGTGTCGTCGCTGGGGGAGTCATTGCGGGCTCAATATGCCTCGGGCCCAATCAGAGTGACGGTTCTGGAACCGGGCTACATCGAGTCGGAGATGACCGCCAGGACAGCTAACACCATGCTGATGGTCGACACCGCAACCGGAGTGGCGAAAATGGTAGAGGCGATCGAACGCGAATGCGGGCGGGCCGTCGTGCCGGCATGGCCTTGGATTCCCTTGGTGGCGTTGCTTAAATTATTGCCGCCCCGGTTCACAACGCCGTTTGCGTGACAGAATGGAGTTATGGGTAACACTGTCAGACTGACATTGATGGCGGCGCTCGCGGCGGGTGCTCTTGCTCTGGCGGCCCCGGCCACCGCCAACCCGCCGGACTGCACCAACCCGGATGGAACCCCCTGTGGCGTGGTCGACAGCGGCGGCGCGACCGGCCAGATTCCCGGCGGCCCGGGTGGCACCGCGGGCCCGGGCCTGGTCGAGGGTTCGATCCCCGGCGGCCCCAGCGGCGCGGTCACCCCGGACGACGTCAGCGGCTGCATCCCGGGCATCGGCTGCCTGAACATCCCGCGCTGACCCAAGGGGGCGAACTTCTGCGCCGACCGTGCATCTGGGTCTACGTTCGGTGCTGAGCGGCATCAGCGCGACGCTCGGTGAGGGGGGTTAGGCGCTCCGCCCGCGCTCCTCGCGATAGCGCCGCACCAACCCGTCGGTCGAACTGTCGTACTGCTCCGGCGGCGAAGCGTCCTCGGTGATCACCGGGAGCAGAGCTTTGGCCTGGGTCTTGCCCAGTTCCACGCCCCACTGGTCGAAAGAGTCGATACCCCAGATCACACCCTCGGTGAACACTTGGTGCTCGTAGAGCGCTATCAGTTGGCCCAGCACCGACGGTGTCAGTCTGGTCGCCAGGATCGAGGTCGTCGGCTTATTGCCCGGCATGACCTTGTGCGGCACCACTTTCGCCGGGGTGCCCTCGCCGGCGATCTCCTCGGCGGTCTTGCCGAACGCCAACACCTGGGTTTGGGCGAAGAAGTTGCTCATCAGCAGGTCGTGCATGCTGCCAGAACCATCGGCGGTCGGTAGGTCGTCGGTGGGTTGGCTGAAACCGATGAAGTCGGCAGGCACCAGTCGGGTGCCTTGGTGCAGCAGTTGGTAGAAGGCGTGCTGGCCGTTGGTTCCCGGCTCGCCCCAGAAGATTTCGCCGGTGGCGGCCTTCACCGGGGTGCCGTCCGCGCGCACTGACTTTCCGTTGGACTCCATGGTGAGCTGCTGCAGATACGCCGCAAACCGGGCCATGTCGTTCGAATACGGCAGCACAGCACGGGTTTCCGCGCCGAAGAAGTCGGAGTACCACAGGCCGATCAGGCCGAGCAGCGCCGGGGCGTTGACCTCCAGGGGTGCGGTGGCGAAATGTCGATCGACGATGTGGAACCCGGACAGGAAGTCCGCGAAGGCCTCCTTGCCGATCACCGCCATCAGCGACAGCCCGATAGCCGAGTCCACTGAGTAGCGGCCGCCGACCCAGTCCCAGAAGCCGAACATATTGGCGCTGTCGATGCCGAACTCCTCGACCAGCTTCTTGTTGGTCGACACCGCCACGAAATGCTTGGCCACCGCGTCGGCACCCAGGGCATGGACCAGCCAGCGGCGCGCCGCGGTCGCGTTCGTGAGGGTCTCCAGGGTGCCGAACGTCTTGGAGGCAATGATGAAAAGCGTTGTGGCAGGGTCCAGTCCGGCCAGTTTGGCGACCAGGTCGGCGGGGTCGACGTTCGAAACGAAGCGCGCCGATATCCCCGCGTCGGCATAGTGGCGCAGAGCCCCGTAGGCCATCGCGGGCCCGAGATCCGAACCGCCGATACCGATGTTCACCACAGTCGTGATCCGCTTGCCCGTCGCGCCGGTCCATTCCCCGGAGCGCAACCGGTCGGTGAAGTCGCCCATTGCGTCGAGCACCTCGTGGACGTCGCCACCGACGTCCTGCCCGTCAACCGTCAGTGCTTCGCCTTTCGGAAGTCGCAGAGCGGTGTGCAGCACGGCGCGGTCCTCGGAGGTGTTGATGTGCTTGCCGGCATACATCGCGTCGCGATGCTTTTCGAGGTCGGCTGCGCGGGCGAGGTCGACCAGCAGCGTCAGTGTCTCTCGCGTTACCCGGTGCTTGCTGTAGTCGATGTAGAGATCGCCAACGGTCAGGTTCAGCTCGCGGCCTCGGTCGGGGTCTTCGGCGAAGAACTCCCGCAGATGTTTGTCGGCGATCTTGGCGTGGTGCCGAGCCAGTGCGTCCCAGGCTGTGGAGATGTCCATTCCCGAGACCCTATGCGGAAACCGGCGTGACGGTGTAGATGATTGAGCTATGGGAAACCCGGATATCGCAAAGGTGTTGGCATCGGTTCCGACGGGACTGTGGATCGGCGGGGAGGAGCGTTCTGGGAAGTCGACCTTCGATGTTCTCAACCCCGCAACCGATGAAGTCTTGTTGACGGTGGCCAACGCCGACGCAAGCGACGCTCTGGCCGCCCTCGACGCCGCCTGCGCAGTCCAGGCCGAGTGGGCTGCCACCCCGGCGCGCGAGCGCGGGGAGATCCTGAGGGCGGTGTTCGAGATGATCATCGACCGCGCCGACGACGTCGCGACCCTGATGACGCTGGAGATGGGCAAGGTCGTCGCCGAGAGTATGGGCGAGGTCAAGTACGGGGCGGAGTTCTTCCGGTGGTTCGCCGAGGAGGCTGTCCGCATCCACGGTCGGTTCACCCACGCTCCGGCCGGCACCGGACGCATCGTCGTCACCAAGCAACCCGTCGGCCCGTGCTACGCGATCACCCCGTGGAACTTCCCCCTGGCGATGGGCACCCGCAAGATCGGGCCCGCGCTGGCGGCCGGTTGCACGATGATCGTCAAGCCCGCCCAGGAGACCCCGCTCACGATGATGCTGCTGGCAAAGCTCATCGGCGAGGCCGGTCTGCCCAAGGGGGTGCTATCGGTCCTGCCGACCAACAAGCCACGAGAGGTCACCACCGCCCTGATCGACGACGGCCGGTTGCGCAAGCTGACTTTTACCGGATCAACTGGGGTGGGCAAGGCACTGGTCAAGCAATCCGCCGACGCCTTGTTGCGCACCTCGATGGAACTGGGCGGCAACGCGCCGTTCGTCGTGTTCGACGACGCCGACGTCGACACGGCCGTGGACGCCGCAATGCTGGCCAAGATGCGCAACGGCGGCGAGGCCTGCACTGCGGCCAACCGTCTCTACGTAGCCAACCCACTGCTCGACGAATTCACCGACAAGTTCGTCAAGAAGATGGGTGAACTGAACGTCGGTAACGGACTGGACCCCTCCGCCAAATTGGGTCCGCTGATCAGCCGCAAGCAACTCGCGTCGGTCCAAGAGCTGGTGGACGACGCAGTGGAAAAAGGCGCGACGGTGGCACTCGGCGGGCAGGCACCCGGGGGACCGGGCAACTTCTACCCGGCCACGGTGCTCACCGATGTGCCGTCGGACGCCCGGATTCTCAAGGAAGAGGTGTTCGGTCCCGTCGCGCCCATCGTCGGATTCGACACCGAAGAAGAGGGAATCGCCGCGGCCAATGACACCGAGTACGGACTGGCGGCCTACATCTTCACCGAGTCGCTGGACCGGGCGCTGCGGGTGGCCGAGGCCGTTGAGGCCGGCATGGTCGGGGTCAACCGCGGAGTGATATCCGACCCGGCCGCGCCCTTCGGCGGCGTCAAGGAATCCGGCTTCGGCCGGGAGGGCGGCTTCGAGGGCATTGACGAGTACCTCGACGTGAAATACATCGCGCTGACGAAGTAATCGTCGAGCGTCGACTTATGGCCCGGAAATCCGCCGAAGGGCGCGTACTGCTCGACGTTGGACGTGACCATGTCGCGGTCGTCACGCTGAACCGCCCGGAGTCGTTGAACTCGCTGGACACCGAGGCGGCCGAGGGGTTGCAGGAGCGTCTCGAGGAACTCACCGCCCGCGACGACATCCACGTGGTGATCCTGACCGGTGCCGGCCGGGGCTTCTGCTCGGGAGCGGACCTGCGTTGGCTGTCCATGCTGGCGCACTCGGATTCGACGGTGCAGATGATGCGCGACCTGAGCCGACCCGTTCGTACCATCGCCGCGCTCCCTGCGCTGACCATCGCTGCGGTCAACGGTCCGGCGGCTGGCGCAGGGTGGGGGCTGGCCATGGCCTGCGACATCCGAATCGCCTCGCCTGCAGCCAAATTCGTCGCAACGTTCTCCCGGATGGGTCTGGGACCGGATTACGGGCTGGCTCAGACGCTGCCGCTGGCGGTGGGCCGTGACCGGGCGCTGGAACTGTTGTTGACGGCGCGCGTGATCGATGCGCAGGAGGCGCAGCGCATCGGTGCCGTCACGTCTATCGCTCAGGACGCGCTGTCCGAAGCGAGGCGCCTTGCCTCAGCGGTGGCGCAGGTGCCGGGACGGGCGATCCGCTCGACCAAACGGTCGCTGCGGCTGGCCGCCGAGGCCGACCTCGACACGGTGGTCGACGACATCGAAGCCCGGGCGCAGGCAGAATTGCTGAACCATCCCCGGTTCGCCGAGGACGCCCGGGCGTGGATCAGCGGATTCGCAGCCGAGCGCGGGGATTAGTGGCCTAACCGGCCGCGGCCCATGCGGAGCAGGAGCATGGCCAGGTCCTTGCCGTCCTGGCCCAGATCGCTGTACCGCTCGATGACCTTCATCTCGCGGCTGTGCACCAGTCGGGTGCCGCCGGAGGCCATCCGTACCTTGCCGATCGCCTGCGAGACCTCGGTACGACGCTTCACTGCGGCCAGGATCTCTGCGTCGAGCCGGTCGATCTCGATGCGCAGGTCCTCGATGTCGGTGAGTTCTTCGGTGGTCATGTCCTCGTTCTCCTCGTGTGGGTGTTGTGCTCTCATTCCGCTCATCTCTATTCGGACTGGGGCCTCACACAAGAGAGGAGCCCCGGATCCGGATGCGGACCGCGGGGCTCTCGAGTCGAGCAGCTAAGCCTCCACGGGTACCGCGAACCGGTACCCGTAGAAAAATCGATGCTGCGAACAGTGCACCTTCAAAGTGTGCCACCAACAGGCGGGCCGACGCAAAGCTTTCTCGCCTCGCGACGGTTGAGCGCCTCGCCTCGCGACGGTTGAGCGCCTCGCCTCGCGGACGGTTAAGCGCCTCGCCTCGCGACGGTTAAGCGCCTCGCCTCGCGACGGTTAAGCATTGTCGGTCTGCGACGGTAAGTTGGAGTCCGCCATGAGTGTGCAGGTGACCAACTTTCTGACCCCGGCCGGAGCGGATGAACTCCTCGACGGCCTCAACCCCCAGCAGTGCCAGTCCGTGCTGCATGAAGGGGCGCCGCTGCTGATCGTGGCCGGTGCCGGCTCCGGCAAAACGGCGGTGTTGACCCGACGGATCGCTTACCTGCTGGCCGCCCGGGATGTCGGCCCCGGGCAGATCCTGGCCATCACCTTCACCAACAAGGCCGCCGCGGAGATGCGCGAACGGGTGGCCCACCTGGTGGGTTCGCGGGCCCGGAACATGTGGGTGTCGACGTTCCACTCCACCTGCGTGCGGATACTGCGCAACCAGGCTTCGCTGGTGCCGGGCCTGAATTCGAACTTCTCCATCTATGACGCCGATGACTCCCGGCGGCTGCTGCTCATGATCGGGCGCGACATGGGTATCGACGTCAAGCGCTACTCGCCCCGGCTGTTGGCGGCGTCGATCTCCGACCTGAAGAACGACTTGATCGGGCCCGCGGAGGCACTCGCTGCGCTCGATGCCGACGCCGACGACCTGGCCCGGATAGTGGCCGATGTCTACGGCGAGTACCAGCGCAGGTTGCGCGGCGCCAATGCGCTGGACTTCGACGATCTGATCGGAGAGACCGTCGCGGTCCTGCAAAACTATCCCCAGATCGCGCAGTACTACCGGCGGCGGTTCCGCCACATCCTGGTCGACGAGTACCAGGACACCAATCACGCTCAGTACGTCCTGGTGCGGGAACTCGTCGGAGTGGGCGCTCCCGACACCGACGCGGTGGGGCCATCCGAATTGTGCGTCGTGGGCGACGCTGACCAGTCGATCTATGCGTTCCGCGGTGCGACGATCCGCAATATCGAGGACTTCGAGCGCGACTTCCCCAACGCCACAACGATTCTGCTCGAGCAGAACTACCGTTCGACGCAGACCATCCTCTCGGCTGCCAACTCGGTCATCTCCCGTAATACCGGCCGCCGGGAGAAGCGGCTGTGGACCGAGGCCGGCGACGGCGAACTGATCGTCGGCTACGTCGCCGACAACGAACACGACGAGGCCCGGTTCGTCGCGGGCGAGATCGACGCGCTCGCCGACCGGGGCGGCATCACCTATGACGACTTCGCCGTCTTCTATCGCACCAACAACTCCTCGCGCGCTCTGGAAGACGTGTTCATCCGCGCCGGCATCCCGTACAAAGTCGTGGGTGGCGTTCGATTTTACGAACGCAAGGAGATTCGCGACATCGTCGCCTACCTGCGGGTGCTGGACAATCCCGGCGACGCGGTCAGCCTGCGTCGGATTCTCAACACCCCCCGGCGCGGGATCGGAGACCGCGCCGAAGCCTGCGTGGCGGTCTATGCCGAGAGCGCCGGTTGCACGTTCGCCGAGGCATTGACTGCCGCGGCGGAGGGCAGGGTCCCGACGCTCAACACCCGTTCGGAGAAGGCGATCGCGGCCTTCGTCGAACTCCTCGAGGAACTGCGCGCACACCTCGACGATGAACTCGGCGACTTGGTCGAGATGGTGCTGGAACGGACCGGCTACCGGCGCGAGCTGGAAAGCTCAAACGACCCGCAGGATCTGGCCCGTCTGGACAATCTCAACGAATTAGTCAGCGTCGCACATGAATTCAGCACCGATCGCGCCAACGCAGCCGCGCTGAGGGATGACGCCGACGGCGCGACTGACAACGCGGTCGACGACGAGGACGCCCCACAGCCCGGAGTGCTGGCAGAATTCCTTGAGCGTGTGTCGCTGGTCGCTGATTCCGACGAACTGCCCGAGAATGACGCCGGCGTGGTCACCCTGATGACACTGCACACGGCCAAGGGCTTGGAGTTCCCCGTGGTGTTCGTCACCGGCTGGGAAGACGGGATGTTCCCGCATATGCGGGCCCTCGGCGATCCGACCGAATTGTCCGAAGAGCGTCGACTGGCCTACGTCGGCATCACCCGGGCACGCTCTCGGCTGTATCTGACCCGGGCCAAGGTGCGCTCATCCTGGGGGCAGCCCATGCTCAATCCCGAGTCGCGCTTCCTGCGGGAGATCCCCGAAGACCTCATCGACTGGCGCCGCACCGATGCTGGGCCGTCCATGGGTGTCAGCGCACCGATCGCGGGCCGCTTCGGGCCGCCGCGAGCGGCCCCGATGCGCTCCGGCGGTGGTAAGCGCCCACTGATCGTGCTGGAACCCGGCGACCGGGTCACCCACGACAAATACGGGCTGGGCCGCGTGGAGGAAGTCTCCGGGATGGGCGAGGCAGCGATGTCGCTGATCGACTTCGGCAGCGCGGGGCGGGTCAAGCTCATGCACAACCACGCTCCGGTCCAGAAGCTCTGAACAGCGGTTGGCGTGGATCGGATCGTGATCACCAGTCCGGTGCGGTAGCCTCCCGCCGGTACGTCCGACCGCCGGGAGGCCGCCGATGAGCCGTTCGTTCCTGCCGACCCGTGGCGATGTCTTCGGCGGGCTTTCCGCCGGTATTGTCGCGCTCCCGCTGTGCCTGGCGTTCGGTGTGGCCTCCGGGCTGGGTCCCGAAGCCGGTCTGTACGGTGCCATTGCCACGGGTATCCTGGCCGCGATATTCGGTGGCGCGCCCACCCTCATCACCGGGCCGACGGCACCCATGACGTTGGTGGCCGTCACCGTGGTGGGGGCCAGTCGACTGCCGGATGGAAGCATCAACCTGGGCCAGGTGGTGTTGGTCTTCGCCCTCGCCGGTGGGCTGCAGATGCTCCTAGGCGTACTGCGGCTCGGCGGCTACATTCGTTACGTTCCCTATCCGGTGATCTCGGGTTTCATGACCGGAATCGGGGTGATCATCATCCTGCAGCAGCTCTTCCCGATTGCGGGCATGCAACCGCCCGCCTCCACGCCCTGGCACATCATTTCCAATCTGCACCTGCTCCCCGGCGGCGTCGTGTGGCCCGTGGCGTTGCTGGCCTTGGTGACTTTTGCGATCACCTATCTGCTGCCGAAGATCACCACCGCGGTGCCCTCGGCGCTCGTCGCACTGGTCGTCGTCACCGCCGGGTCGATGATCCTTGCCATCGATGCTCCCCGCATTGGCGAGATACCCCGGGGCCTGCCCCAGTTCGTGGTCCCGAGCCTGGATCCGGCCAATCTCGGGATCATCATCTCCTCGGCCGTCCAATTGGCCGTCCTGGGCGCCATCGATACCCTGCTGAGCGCGTTGATGGCCGATAGCCTCACCGGCACGCAGCATGACAGTAACCGTGAGCTTATCGGGCAAGGCATCGGTAACATGGCCGCCGCCTTCATCGGCGGGCTGCCGGGTGCCGGTGCCAGCATCCGCTCGGTGGTCAACATCAAGGCGGGTGGCCGCACTCCGCTGTCCGGGGTGATCCACGGAGTGTTCCTGATCGCGGTGCTGCTTGGGTTGTCCGGCCTGGTCCGGCACATCCCGGAGGCTGTGCTGGCCGGCATCCTGGTGGCTGCCGGGTTGGGCTGTATCGACTACCGGGGCGTTTCCCACCTGGCGCGGATCCCTCGCTCCGACGCGGTGGTCATGGTGCTGGTCTTCCTGCTGACCCTGTTCCTCGGCTTGATCGCCGCCGTCGCCGTCGGCCTGATCGTGGCGTCGCTGGTGTTCGTGAAGAAGGTGGCCGACCTCAGCGAACGCGGTACCACGGTATCCCCGCTAGCCGACCATCCCTGGGCGGACGAACTCGACATCCCCGATGACTGGCGGGAGCACCTGCTGGTCAAGCATGTCGAAGGTCCGCTGTTCTTCGGTTTCGCCCGTGGATTCTCCGATCTGGCATCCCAGGTCGAAGGCAAGGTTCTGGTGCTGCGAATGGACCGCGTCTTGTTGATGGACCAGTCCGGTGCCTACGCCGTGCACGATGCTCTGGTCGAATTGAAGGGCAAGGGCGTGCGATGCCTCATCGTGGGGCTGCCTGTCGCGCAACGGGACATCCTCGAGGATGTCCGGGTGATACCCGATGTCATTCCGCCCGAGGACGTGTTCGACGACTTCGCCAGCCTGAAGTCGGCTTTGCCCGCGATCATCGCCGAATAATCCGGTGGAGCGCCGGCCGGGGTCGGATGGACCGGGCTGATCAGCCTGCGTAAGGTCCGACAGAAATGCCGCGGGCTGCCAGCCACGGCACCGGATCGGTCCGGTTGGTGCCGCCGAGCAGCACCTCGAAATGGCAGTGCGGGCCAGTGGAGTTGCCCCGGTTGCCGACGGTGGCGATCTGGTCACCGGCGAAAACCCGCTGGCCGATTTGGACGTCCCAGGTGTTGACGTGGCCGTAGAGGGTCACCGTGCCGTCGGAGTGGCGGATCTTTACCCAGGCCCCGTAGCCGGCGGTCGGTCCGGCGTCGATGACGACGCCATCCGAGGCGGCGTAGATCGGGGTACCGATCGGCGCGGCCAGGTCGATGCCGGCGTGCAGGGCACCCCACCGATAGCCGAAGCCGGAGGTGAAGATGCCCTTGGTCGGGATTACGAATAGCGGCCGCTGCAGCCGGGCCTCGCGAGCTGCACGCTCGGCAGCGTAGGCAACCCCCTTGGCGAGTTCCTCGGCGTGGACGACCGCACGAGTGGCGGGTTTCACCGAAATGAGTTGCACGCCCCGGGTCTGGGCTGCACCCGTCTCCAGCGGGGTCTTGCTGGAGGCGAGCACGGTGCGGGTGTCCACCTGTTCGCGCGGGTTGACCACCGTGTACGCGGCCGCAGCGGCCGCGCCTGCGGCCATCGCCGCGATCAGCACTCTGCCCTTGGCGGCGCTCGTAGGCTGCCTGCGGTGTTGGGGGGTGCGGGGAAGCACGTCGGTTGTCTCCGTGCTGCTGAACATGGCCCGTTCCGGCCGGGCCTGTTCCGGCCGGGCCTGTTCGGGCCGGGCCTGTTCGGGCCGGGACCGACCAGATTGGGACCGATCAGATTGGGGCCGCTCCGACCGTCGTGTGGCCGGGTTGAACTCAGCGGGCAGCAGGGGTGTCAAGTCCACGACGTCGGACATATCGACTTGCGTTGATCTGGACACGTGCTCGCTGCGGGTGAGCGGGTCCCGGGTTGGGGCCGACCTGTGCTGCGTCAAAACCAAGTCCCTTGCGTCGTAACCAAAGCGTTATCTAGACCCCGAAGACCGTAACCAAAACCACAGCCGGTGGGCAACCTGTGGTTGAAAAACACGGTGATTGTGACTTGAATCACCTTGGCGCGTTCAACTGGCCATTGGTCAGGAACGGGGGCTTTGGCACAGTTTAGTCGGTATATACAGTTCAAGTCGGAGCGACTTCGTCACACGGTCGATCTGGAG
The DNA here is from genome assembly GCA_020438845.1 of Mycobacterium sp. Lineage (GTDB taxonomy): Bacteria > Actinomycetota > Actinomycetes > Mycobacteriales > Mycobacteriaceae > Mycobacterium. The sequence goes on from JAGQTV010000021.1 coordinate 57,835, forward strand.
TGACCTGCCCCACACGACCACGACACACAACAGACAGCGCGAGACAGAGCAGATAGCGAGCCAATGGACCTTTTTGAGTATCAGGCGAAAGAACTGTTCGCCAAGCACCACGTCCCGACCACCCCCGGCGGAGTCACCGAATCGGCTGAGGGCGCCAAGGCCATCGCCGAGGAGGTTGGTCGGCCAGTCATGGTGAAAGCCCAGGTAAAAACCGGTGGACGCGGCAAGGCCGGTGGGGTCAAATACGCGGCCACCGCCGACGACGCATACGCCAGTGCCCAGAAAATACTCGGGCTGGACATCAAGGGCCACATTGTGAAGAAGTTGCTGGTTGCCGAGGCCAGCGACATCGCCGAGGAGTACTACATCTCTTTCCTGCTCGACCGCGCCAACCGCACCTACCTGGCGATGTGCTCGGTCGAGGGCGGCATGGAGATCGAAGAAGTGGCCGCCACCAAGCCCGACCGGCTGGCCAAGGTTCCGGTGGACGCCGTGAAGGGTGTCGACGTGGCCTTCGCCCGCCAGATCGCCGAGAAGGGCCACCTGCCCGCCGAGGTGCTTGATGTCGCCGCGGTCACCATCGCCAGACTCTGGGAGGTATTCGTCGGCGAGGACGCCACCCTGGTCGAGGTCAATCCGTTGGTCCGTACGCCAGACGACCAGATCCTGGCGCTGGACGGCAAGGTAACTCTGGACGGCAATGCCGACTTCCGCCATCCCGACCACGCACAGTTCGAGGACAAGGACGCCACCGACCCCCTGGAACTGAAGGCCAAGCAGCATGACCTCAACTACGTCAAACTCGATGGCTCGGTCGGCGTGATCGGCAATGGGGCGGGCCTGGTCATGTCCACACTCGACGTGGTGGCCTACGCGGGGGAGAACCACGGTGGGGTCAAACCGGCCAACTTCCTCGACATCGGCGGCGGAGCATCGGCCGAGGTGATGGCCGCCGGTCTTGACGTGATCCTGGGCGACAAGCAGGTCAAGAGCGTGTTCGTCAACGTTTTCGGCGGGATCACGTCGTGCGACGCCGTTGCGACCGGCATCGTCAAAGCACTGCAGATGCTCGGATCCGAGGCCAACAAGCCGCTGGTCGTGCGCCTGGACGGCAACGCCGTCGAAGAGGGTCGACGCATCCTCGCCGAAGCCAACCACCCGCTGGTCGTCCTCGCCGACACCATGGACTCCGGCGCTGACAAAGCTGCCGAACTCGCCTTCGCGGCCGGAAAGGACGTTTAAGTCATGTCGATCTTCTTGAACAAGGACTCCAAGGTCATCGTCCAGGGCATCACCGGCGGTGAGGCCACCAAGCACACCGCACTGATGCTCAAGGCCGGCACCCAGGTGGTCGGTGGAGTCAACGCGCGCAAGGCCGGAACGACGGTGTCGCACAAGAACAAAGAAGGCCACGACGTCGAGTTGCCGGTGTTCGGGTCGGTGGCCGAGGCCATGGAGAAGACTGGGGCCGACGTTTCCATCGCGTTCGTGCCGCCGAAGTTCGCCAAGGACGCCATCATCGAGGCCATCGACGCGGAGATCCCGCTGCTGGTCGTCATCACCGAGGGAATTCCTGTGCAGGACAGCGCATATGCGTGGGCCTACAACGTCGACCACGGTGGCAAGACCCGCATCATCGGACCCAACTGCCCGGGCATCATCACCCCCGACGAGGCGCTGGTCGGTATCACCCCGGCCACCATCACCGGTAAGGGGCCGATCGGGCTGGTGTCGAAGTCGGGCACGCTGACGTATCAGATGATGTTCGAGCTTCGCGATTTCGGGTTCTCCACGGCGATCGGAATCGGCGGCGACCCGGTGATCGGTACCACCCACATCGACGCCATCGAGGCATTCGAAAAGGATCCGGAGACAAAGCTGATCGTGATGATCGGCGAGATCGGTGGCGACGCCGAGGAACGCGCGGCCGATTACATCAAGGCCAACGTCACCAAGCCGGTCGTTGGTTACGTCGCGGGCTTCACCGCACCGGAGGGCAAGACCATGGGCCATGCGGGCGCCATCGTGTCTGGCTCGTCCGGCACCGCCGCCGCCAAGAAGGAAGCGCTGGAGGCCGCCGGGGTCAGGGTCGGCAAGACGCCATCGGCCACCGCCGAACTTGCCCGGGAGATCCTCAAGAGCATGTGAGGTCCAGCTTGCCGGACAGCCGGTCGACGTAGGCAGCGACCTCGTCGACCGGTTTGTCCGGTAGGCCGTACAGCACTTCGGTCACGCCGATCTGCTCCCAATGCTCGAGCTTCTCCGGCAACGGCTTGAAGTCCAGAGCGACGATCTGCGGAGCGCCGTCCCGCCCGGCTTTCGCCCAGATGTCCTGGAGCAGTCTGACCGGCTCGTCGATGACGAAGTCCCGCGGCGTGGTGATCCAACCGTCGGCGCTGCGGGCGATCCATCGGAAGTTCTTCTCGGTTCCCGCTGCGCCAACGAGTAACGGGATATGCGGCTGCACCGGCTTCGGCCAGGCCCAACTGGGGCCGAATGACACGAACTCACCGTCGTAGGCGGCCTCGTCCTGCGTCCACAACTCCCGCATCGCCTCGACGTACTCGCGCAACATCGTTCGCCGTCGGCCGGGGGGCACGTGGTGGTCGGCCAACTCGTCGGTGTTCCAGCCGAAGCCCACACCGAGGCTCACCCGACCGCCGGACAGATGATCGAGTGTGGCGATGGTCTTCGCCAGAGCGATCGGGTCGTGTTCGACGGGAACCGCCACCGCGGTTGCCAGGCGAACCCGGGAGGTCACCGCACACGCGGTGGCCAGGCTGACCCACGGGTCGAGGGTGCGCATGTAGCGGTCGTCGGGCAGTGATGCGTTGCCCGTGGTCGGGTGGGCCGCTTCGCGCTTGACCGGGATATGAGTGTGCTCGGGTACGTAGAAGGTGGCGAAACCGTTGTCCTCGGCGAGCTTGGCGGCCTCTGCCGGGGTAATGCCGCGGTCGCTGGTGAAGAGGACCAGCCCGTACTTCATGTGCTGAATTACAACGCGTTCCAGCCCGCCGCGACAAGTTCGCCGGTGACGCGCCGGTGGTGATGGGCGCGGTTGAGGCGCAACCTGGTGCGCTAGCGTGGACGTCGACGTCAGGTCCGGCCGTTGCGGGGACCTGCGTGAGGGCCTAATTGAGGACCTACTGTCGACTGGTTCTTTTGAGGAGAGGCAATGACTTACCCGCCCACGCCGCCCACCAATCCGGGCTACCCGGCACCGCAGCCGACCGGCGGATATCCGGCGGGGTCTGTGCCGTCCTACGTGGTTGCGCCGGCCGGTCCGGCCGGTCCGTCCAAGATGCCGGCCTCCATGTCCGCGGCCGTGGCGGTGCTCGGATTCGGGGCCTACCTTGCCGGTTTCGGGCCGCTGTTCAGCATCAAGAGCGATATCGGTCCTTTCGGTGGTGCCCAGTTCACCGCCAGCGGGCTGACCTATTGGACGGTGGCCTCGTTACTTGCCGCGCTGTTGGCAGCGGTGGGTCTGCTGCCGAAGTCCAAGACCTACAGCCCGGTCGTCGCTGTCACCGCGGTGCTGGGCCTGCTGCTGGTGATCGGTCAGATGATCCATCGGCCGACCGGTTTTTCCATCGGTTGGGGGTTATGGCTGGTTCTGGTGCTGACGATGTTGCAGGCCGCTGCGGCCACGGCTGCCCTGCTCTATGAAACCGGGGTGTTGAACCCGCCGGCGCCGCGGCCCAACTACGGGCCCTACGGCCCCCCGCAAGGGGGTTATTACGGGTATCCGGGACCGTCCGGCGCGGCACAGCCGTCTGGCTACCCGCCCCAGTACGGCGGCTATGGTCCCGGCACCCCCAATCAGAGCGCTAGCCAGGCAGTCGGCACCTACTCACCGGCGGATTCCAGCCCGGTCACTCCGCCGCATGGGTTCCCCCGCTACACCCCCGGCACGTCGACGCCGTCGACGTCGCAGCCTGCCGGGTCCTGGGAGCCCAAGTCATCGGGGAGCTCCGAGTCCCCTCAGGAATCCGGATCGGCGCCGGGCCCGACACCGGGCTCGACACCGGGCTCGACACAACCCTGACCGGGCGCTCGGCGTCCCTCGCCTGAGCTCGACGCAGCGTGACTCACGTGGACAGTCGCCGCACTGTCGATGCCCCGCAGCCCCGGGATCTGACCAGGGTTGCATTCGGGCCGTCCTTGGTGGCACTGATCGTCATTGCGGCGATCACGTTGGTGCAGTTGGTCGTCGCCAACAGTGACCTGACCGGGACGCTGGGAGCGGTCGCGAGCATGTGGCTGGCCGTACACGGGGTGCCGGTATCTATCGCCGGCCAGGAACTTGGGGTCCTGCCGCTGGCGCCGGTGGCGGCGATGGTGTGGGCCACGGCGCGCAGCACGGCACAGGTCACCTCTCCCAAGGGGTCGTGGTTCGTCCTCCGGTGGATCGTCGCGTCGGCCGTCGGCGGTCCGTTGCTCGTTGCTGCGATCGCCCTGGCGGTTGTGCACGACGCCGCGTCGGTGATCACCGACTTGCAGACTCCGAACGCACTGGGTGCTTTCGCCGCTGTGGCCGGCGTGCATGGGCTGGGAGCCCTGATCGGGGTGGGCTCGAAAGCCGGACGCCGACTGGCGGTGCGGTTGGGCCTGCCAGCCTGGCTGGCCGACAGCGTGCGGCCGGCGGCGATCGGCGTGCTGGCGTTGTTGGCGCTGTCGTGCGCCGTCGTCGCAGCGTCGTTGGTGTTGCATTGGGGCACCATGCACGAATTGTTCGGCATCACCGACACATTCGTCGGCCAGTTGAGTCTGACCGCGCTGTCGCTGCTGTACCTGCCCAACGTGGTCATCGGGACAGCGGCGATGGCGGTGGGCTCCAGTGCCCACATCGGCTTCGCGACATTCAGTGCGTTCACGGTGTTCGGCGGCGACATCCCGGCGTTACCGATCCTGGCGGCCGTGCCGACGCCACCGCTGGGTCCGGTCTGGGTGGCGTTGCTGATCGTCGGTGCCGTCGCCGGGGTAGCGCTGGGTCAGCAGTGTGCCCGCCGGCCCCTGCCGCTTGCCCCGGCGTTCGCGAAGCTCGCGGCCTCGGCACTGCTGGCGGCGGGGATGATGGTCGTGCTGGGTTGGGTGGCTGGTGGCGCTCTGGGCAATTTCGGTCAGGTGGGTGTCGATCAAGCGATGTTGGGGCCGGGGGCGTTGTTCTGGTTCCTCGTGATCGGCGGGATGACCATGGTGATTTCCGGCGGGGTGACGGCCGGTCGGGCCAGGGTCCGCACCGGTCCGACCGGTGTGCCGCCGGTGGCGGTCGCCGATGAACCCCGCCCGGCGTCTCCGACCGAGGCAGCGGAAGGCCGGCCCGAACCGGAGACCGAACCCGAGACCGCACCGGAGGCGGGAACCGAACCCGAACCCGAACCCGAGACCGAACCCGAAGCCGAACCCGAGGCCGCAGGCGAACCTGACCTGCACCCCGAATCCGAGCCGGACCCGGTTCGGCCGCCACCGGTCAAGCCGGCCCCGGACCTCGAAGATGTCGAGGACCTGATGTTCGTCGACGACGATATCGACCCCGGCAGCGAGCAGGGCGTCAACCCCGGCATCGATGTGGACCCCCGTTAGCGGCCCCCATTAGGCTTCTCGGCGTGCCCGACCCGATCGTCCCCTGTGCCCCGGCGCGGCTTGTGGTGCTTGCCTCCGGTACCGGGTCGCTGTTGCAGTCACTGCTGGCTGCGGCGGTCGGGGACTTTCCGGCCCGGGTGGTCGCGGTCGGGTTGGACCGCGATTGCCGTGCCGCCGAGATCGCCGCCGACGCCGGCGTCCCCGCCTTCACCGTCCGACTGAGCGATCACCCCGACCGGGCTGCCTGGGATGCGGCGATCACCACGGCAGCCCACGCACATTCGCCCGACCTGATCGTCTCAGCGGGATTCATGAAAATCCTTGGTCCGGAGTTCCTTTCGCGCTTTCCAGGGCGGGTGGTCAACACCCATCCCGCGTTGCTGCCCGCTTTTCCCGGTGCCCATGCGGTGCCGGACGCGCTGGCATACGGGGTCAAGGTCACTGGGTGCACCGTCCACGTCGTCGATTCCGGCGTGGACACGGGGCCGATTTTGGCCCAGCAGGCCGTCGTCGTGAACGATGACGACGATGAACAGACCCTGCACGAACGCATCAAAGTGGTCGAACGGCGACTGCTGGTGGACGTGCTGGCCGCGCTGGCAACGCGCGGTGTGACATGGAGTGGCAGAAAGGCGGTGCTCGGATGACAGCACATACCTTGATCGGGAAGAAGCCGATCCGGCGGGCGCTGATCAGTGTTTACGACAAGAGCGGCCTCGTTCCGTTCGCCAGAGGTCTGCATGACGCTGGCATAGCTATCGTCTCCACCGGTTCGACGGCCAAAACAATTGCTGACAAAGGAATTCCGGTCACACCGGTGGAGTTCGTCACCGGCTTTCCGGAAGTTCTCGACGGCCGCGTCAAGACGTTGCACCCGCATATCCACGCCGGCTTGCTGGCCGACACGCGGAACCCGGAACACGTCGCCGCCCTGGAGAGACTCAAGATCGAGCCCTTCGACCTTGTTGTGGTCAATCTCTATCCGTTCAGCGAGACGGTGGATTCCGGAGCCGAGATCGACGAGTGCGTCGAGCAGATCGATATCGGTGGCCCCTCCATGGTGCGGGCGGCTGCCAAGAACCACGCGAGCGTGGCTGTAGTTGTCGAGCCGCTGGGATATGACGGCGTGCTGGCCGCAATCCGAGCTGGTGGGTTCACCTTGCACGAACGGAAAAAGCTGGCCGCGTTGGCGTTTCGGCATACCGCGGAGTACGACGTCGCCGTCGCGAGCTGGATGGGCTCCGTTCTGGCCCCGGAACAGGGCGATGCGCCGGCGGAGTTGACGCCGTGGCTGGCGCGCAGCTGGCGGCGCCGGTCGGTGTTGCGCTACGGCGAGAATCCGCACCAGCACGCTGCGCTGTACAGCGACGACGTCGGTTGGCCCGGTCTGGCGCAAGCCGAGAAGTTGCACGGAAAAGAGATGAGCTACAACAACTTCACCGATGCAGACGCGGCCTGGCGTGCAGCATTCGATCACTCGCAGATCTGCGTGGCCATCATCAAGCACGCCAATCCATGCGGCATTGCGACCTCGTCGGTGTCGGTCGCCGATGCCCACCGCAAGGCCCACGAATGCGATCCGTTAAGTGCGTTCGGTGGTGTGATTGCAACCAATACCGAGGTGAGCAAGGAGATGGCCGAGCAGGTCGCAGAGATCTTCACCGAGGTGATCGTTGCGCCGGCCTACGAAGAGGGTGCGGTGGCGATCCTGGCTCGCAAAAAGAACATTCGGGTTCTGGTAGCCGCTGAACCGCCGATCGGCGGGGTGGAACTCCGACAGATCAGCGGTGGGCTGCTGGTGCAGGACCGTGATGGCGTCGACGCATTCGGCGACGACCCGGCAAACTGGACCCTGGCCGCTGGGCAGCCGGCCGACGAGGTGACCCTGGCCGATCTGGCATTTGCCTGGCGCACCTGTCGGGCGGTGAAGTCCAATGCCATCATCGTCGCGGCCGACGGCGCGACCGTCGGAGTCGGAATGGGTCAGGTCAACCGGGTGGACGCCGCCCGGCTGGCAGTCGAACGCGGCGGGGCCCGGGTGCGCGGTGCCGTCGCCGCCTCGGACGCCTTCTTCCCGTTCCCCGACGGTCTGCAGGTCCTGACCGCAGCCGGGGTGAAGGCCGTCGTCCATCCGGGTGGTTCGGTCCGCGACGACGAGGTGACGGCGGCCGCCGCCGACGCCGGTGTCACGCTGTACCTGACCGGCACTCGGCACTTCGCGCATTAGTCGGCCGACCGTCGTAGCGTGGAGTGCGTGACAGTACCCAGCGACCTGCCCCAGACGGTCGGCGAACTGCGTTCCTCCGGCCACCGCGAACGCTCGGTTAAGCATGAGATTCGGGATAACCTGCTGGTCGCGCTGGGCGCCGGCGTCGATGTATGGCCGGGCATCTTCGGTTTCTCCGACACCGTACTGCCTCAGTTGGAGCGGGCTCTGATCGCCGGTCATGACTTCGTGTTGCTCGGCGAGCGGGGTCAGGGCAAGACCCGGTTGCTGCGCTCCCTTGCCAATCTTCTCGACGAGTGGAGCCCGGTGATTGCCGGTGCCGAGCTCGGCGAGCATCCGTACTCGCCGATCACGCCGCAGTCGCTCCGCCGAGCAGCCGAACTGGGCGACGACCTGCCGGTGGCCTGGCGGCACCGCAGCGAGCGCTACACCGAGAAGTTGGCCACTCCCGACACGAGCGTGGCTGATCTAGTCGGGGACATCGACCCGATCAAGGTTGCCGAGGGCCGCACGCTGGGTGATCCGGAAACCATCGCCTACGGGTTGATTCCACGAGCACACCGCGGCATCGTCGCGGTCAATGAGTTGCCCGACCTTGCCGAGCGCATCCAGGTCTCGATGCTCAACGTCATGGAGGAACGCGACATCCAGGTCCGTGGCCACACGCTGCGCCTGCCGTTGGACGTGCTGGTGGTCGCCAGCGCCAATCCGGAGGACTACACCAACCGCGGCCGGATCATCACTCCGCTGAAAGACCGCTTCGGCGCTGAGATCCGCACCCACTATCCGCTCGAACTGGACGCCGAGGTCGGCGTGATCGAGCAGGAGGCGCACCTCACCGCGGAGGTGCCCAGGTATCTGTTGCAGGTAATCGCGCGTTTCACGCGTCTTCTGCGCGAGTCGACCTCAGTGGACCAGCGTTCCGGGGTGTCGGCGCGTTTCGCCATCGCGGCGGCGGAGACGGTGGGCGCCTCGGCGCGACACCGGGCCGCAGTCCTCGGCGAGGACGAGTCAGTGGCCCGCGTGGTGGATCTGCGTACCGTTATCGACGTTCTGCGGGGCAAGCTTGAATTCGAGTCCGGCGAAGAGGGACGAGAACTGGCTGTGCTGGAACACCTGCTGCGCAGGGCGACTGCAGACACCGCGCAGAAGGCGTTGGGCGGCATCGATGTTCGGCCGCTGGTACTCGCGGTCGAGGGCTCCTCGGTGACGACGGGGGAGCAGGTGTCGGCCAAGGATGTTCTCGGCGTGCTGCCCGGTCTACCGGTGATCGATGCGATCGCCGCCCGGTTGGGGGCGGTGACCGAAGGAGAGCGTGCCGCCGCGCTGGAGTTGGCGTTGGAGGCGCTGTATCTGGCGAAGAAGATCGACAAGAGCACAGAGGCGGGCGAAACGGTGTATGGCTGAACACCCGCATCGTCGGGACTCGCGCTACTCCCGCTACACCGGTGGTCCGGACCCGCTGGCCCCTCCGGTCGATCTGCGCGAGGCGCTGGAACAGATCGGCCGCGACGTCATGGAGGGTGCGTCGCCGCGTCGGGCTCTCTCGGAGTTGCTGCGCCGTGGCACCCGGAACATGAAGGGCGCCGACCGGTTGGCCGCAGAAGTCAACCAACGTCGACGGGACCTTTTGAGCCGTAACAACCTTGACGGCACCCTGCAGGAGATCAAGAAGCTGCTCGACGAAGCCGTGCTGTCCGAGCGCAAGGAACTGGCCAGAGCACTGGACGACGACGCGCGGTTCGCTGAGATGCAGATCGAATCTCTGTCGTCCTCACCGGCCAAAGCGGTGCAGGAGCTCTCGGAGTACCACTGGCGCAGCGACGAGGCGCGAGGGAAGTTCGAACAGATCAAGGATCTCCTGGGCCGGGAGATGCTCGACCAGCGATTCGCCGGCATGAAACAGGCCTTGGAGAACGCGACCGATGACGACCGCCAAGCGGTCAACGAGATGCTCGACGACCTCAACGCCTTACTCGACAAACACGCCCGCGGACAGGACAGTCAGGACGACTTCGCCGATTTCATGGCCAAGCACGGCCAGTATTTTCCGGAGAATCCGCGCAACGTCGAGGAACTGCTGGACTCGCTGGCTAAACGTTCCGCAGCAGCGCAGCGGTTCCGAAACAGCCTGAGCCCAGAACAGCGTGCCGAGTTGGATGCGTTGGCCCAGCAGGCTTTCGGATCACCGCAACTGATGAATGCGCTGGGCAGATTGGACTCTCACCTACGCGCAGCCAGACCGGGCGAGAACTGGGACGGTGCGGAACAGTTCTCCGGAGACAACCCCATGGGGATGGGTGCGGGTTCTCAAGCGATGGCGGACCTCGCCGAACTCGAGCAGCTCGCCGACCAGTTGTCCCAGAGCTACGCCGGGGCCAACATGGATGACGTCGACCTCGATGCACTGGCCCGCCAACTGGGAGAACAGGCAGCCGTGGATGCCCGCGCGCTGGCCGAACTGGAGCGGGCGATGATCGGCCAGGGTTTCCTGGACCGTGGCTCCGACGGAAAGTGGAGACTGTCCCCGAAGGCCATGCGTCAGCTCGGTCAGGCGGCGCTTCGGGATGTGGCCCAACAACTTTCGGGGCGCCACGGCGAACGGCAGACCCGCAGGTCCGGCGCGGCCGGTGAACTGACCGGGGCCACTCGGCCGTGGGAGTTCGGCGATACGGAGCCGTGGAACGTCACCCGCACGCTCACGAACGCGATATTGCGCAGCTCCGCGGCGGATGGAGACGGGCTCCTCCGGGGCCCGATCCGGATAGCCGTCGACGACGTCGAGGTGTCCGAGACCGAGACCCGCACGCAGGCGGCGGTGGCCCTGCTGGTGGACACGTCGTTCTCGATGGTGATGGAGAACCGCTGGCTGCCGATGAAGCGAACGGCACTGGCTCTGCAACATCTGGTCAGCACCCGGTTCCGTTCGGATGCTCTGCAGATCGTCGCTTTCGGCCGCTACGCCCGAACCATCACTGCCGCCGAACTCACCGGCTTACAGGGCGTCTACGAGCAGGGCACCAACCTGCACCACGCGCTGGCCCTGGCGAGTCGGCACCTGCGCCGCCACCCGAATGCTCAACCGGTGGTCTTGGTGGTCACCGACGGTGAACCGACGGCCCATCTCGAGGACTTCGACGGTCGTCCGAGGGCGTTCTTCGACTACCCGCCCAGCCCACGCACCATCGCTCACACCGTGCGCGGTCTGGACGAGATAGCGCGGCTGGGGGCGCAGGTCACCATCTTCCGGTTGGGCGACGATCCGGGCCTGGCACGGTTCATCGACCAGGTTGCACGCCGCGTGGGGGGCCGGGTGGTGGTGCCAGACCTGGATGGTTTGGGTGCGGCAGTGGTGGGCGATTACCTCAAGACCCGCCGCCGCTGAGGGACGGCCGACGGCGCGGCAGCTGAAATATGTTTGCTGGGAGGCTTGGCCACGACAGCCGTACGTCGTCCTTCCGCGGCCTTCTCCGTGGCCTCTGGCAAACATTTTGTCGATAGTTCACCGGTGTGAAAAGTTGAGAAACCCCGCAGTAGTGCCTGATAGGGGCTTCGGAAAAGACTCGGATACCGCGACGGCCATCCAACTGACCAGCGACGTCGCATCCGGGAATTTTTGACTAGCGTCAATTTCTTCATTTTTCGTTTGCCGCGTGGCAAACTTGCCAGTACGATCGCAACCAGCCATCTAGGATGGCGCCAGCACTGCCGAAGTCTATAGGGATGCCTTCGCGGCCACCACGCGAAAACACGACTTAAGGGGTACCAGCTCATGGCGACTCAAACCCGCCCGTTCGTCATGACGGGAGCGGCGTTGGTCAGCGCCGCCGCGATCGTCGCGGCCTCGCCGGCGATGGCTCCCAGCATCGCGCCGACTATTGCAAAGTCGGCGGCGGAGTACCGACTCACCACCCTGGCCGACATCTTCACCATCCCGTCGGGGGAGTGGGTCAACGTCTACTTCAATGGTTACGGCGGTTTCCTCGGCCCCGACAAGGTGACCGGCGTTCCCAACAAGTATCTACCGAGTTGCAACTACAACTGCTTTGCCGGTGGCATCAACAGCCTCGAACAAAGTGGGCTCTCCGGCGTCACCTACCTTGCACTTGACGCATTGATCAACGGCACCGGAGGGGGCTGGGACGATTGGGAGAACTGGGGTATTTCGGCGGTCGATTACTTCTTCGAAGGGGCGAACTCACCTAACCCGATCGGCAACAACCCCGGGCTCGGTTTGAGCGCAGGATTCTGGTATCTCTCCGACACGATACTGGCCAATAACGCACTGCTTCGGAGCCTCTCCGACGCCTTCTTCAACACCAAGGGCGTCGTCAGCCAGGTTTGGGACACCTCGTGGACGATTGTCGCATCCTTCGTCAAGAACGTGCCCTTTGTCGGCC
>JAGQTV010000022.1 GCA_020438845.1 Mycobacterium sp.
CGCCGCCGCAGCCCTGAACCTGACCCGACTGCACCATGCCACCACCGGATAGGCCGGCCACCGAACCAACCCACGTCATCAAGAACAGCCGGTCGTCTAACGCCCCTGGAGAAAACGCAACAGCCACTGAGCCCGCAATGCAGCGCTCAACTCCAGCTCGTCGGGGCGGCCCGGCAAGGTGATCAGCGAGACCGCTCTGGCAGCCAGATCCTCGCCCACCGCGGTATACCTCAGCCTGTTGACCAAGTCCACCAGCCTGGGGTCCACACCGAAGTCCCGCAGGACGAAGTACGGCTCCCGAAGGCGCTGGTTAGCGTCCTCGAGGTCAAAATATGCTGGATCATCGATCACCTCGGCCAGCGACTCGGCGTCAGTGATGCCGCCGCAATCCTCCGGTGGTGCCGCACGTCGGCCGTCGACAATCCGCGCCGAGGGGCTCTCGGGCTCGGCAGGCTCGACGGCCTCGAGGCGCAGGGTGAGCTCCCAGGAGTCGCCGTAGTCATAGACGTAGTGCAGGACGTCGCCGGGTTCTTGCATGGCTTCGTCGAGACGAACCGTCGCCGCGGCGGGGCCGTCGTCGTCGCGCTCTTCGGCGTCGTAGGGGCACAGGAATAGCTGGCTGTGCGCGTCGAACGGCCCACCGCCCAGCGAGAAGCGATGCAGATGGGAGTCGGCCCAGTCGAAGGCCGTCTGCAGCACTTGGTGAACGATGTCGAGGGTCAGGTCGGATCGCAGTTCCAGCCGCCGCCAGATGGGTGGGCGCGACGTGTCGAGGTCGGCCCGGATGCATAACCGCGCAACCTTTTTCAACGGCGGACGGCGAAGCTCCGGCCGAGCCTCCGGCATTGGTGCCGGATTGGCCAGCTGGCCGAGACGGTCGGCGAGGCTGCGCAGGTCGGCCAATTCGGCGCCGGCGATGGCGGCCGCGAACTTTCGCAGGATCTCGGCCTGGGCATCGTCGTCGGCGGGCACGGATCCACCATAGGACGCGGCGCCCCGGCGACTGTGGGGGAGTCGCGTTCGCGGGTCGGGCGTTGGAGGACTGCTCATCCAACGGGGGAGCAGATTACATTGACACTGTCATATGACAGTGTCATAGTAGATGTCATGGCGAGTCGGCCACTGTGGACGCAGGCGGAGTTGGTGCAGCGTGTTGCCGCCGCACTGGCCGGTCCTGCGTACCCGGGAGCGCCGAACGGCAGGGTGCGTGAGGTACCCGACCGTCGAACGGTCCGGTGGTACACCACCATCGGCCTGGTGGACCGGCCGGCTGCCATGCGAGGGCGGACGGCGCTGTACGGGCCGCGGCATCTGCTGCAGATCGTCGCCGTCAAGCGACTGCAGGCCCAGGGGCGTTCGATCGCGGAGATCCAGGCCGCTTTGGTTGGAGCGACGGACTCGACTCTGCGCCGGGTCGCCGCCGTCGAGGACGACGTGCTCTCCGGGCAGTGCGAGGGCGATTCGGCGGAGGAGACGAAACCGGCACGCTCGGAACGGTTCTGGGCCGAACCGCCCGCCGCGGCAGAGCCCGCGCCGACCGACGATGTCGCTGACAGTGTCACGGTGCGCGCAGCCGTCGACCTGCCCGGGGGAGTGGTGCTGCTGTTGCCCGGCCTGCCGGGCCGGCCCGATGGCGAGGACGTTCGCGCGATCCGCGCCGCGGCCCAGCCACTGCTTGACCTGCTGACCGAGCGAGGTCTGCTGAACAGGGAAAAAAGGGAGAAATAGGGGAAATGGAGTCCACCATGAATGTGCCTGTCGTGGAGATGAACGATGCAGAGAGTGCCACCGCGGCGCTACCGGACGAGGGTGCAGGCCTCGGTGCGCTGCGCACCGAACGGGGCAATCTGCCGCTGGACCGCATCGACATCAAGGCAGACATCACCGGGCTCACTGCACGAGTCGAACTGGCCCAGGACTTCCTCAACCACTTCGACGAACCGCTGGAAGCCACCTATATCTTCCCGCTGCCCGACCGTGGGGCCGTCACCGCGATGCGGATGACCGCCGACGGGCGAGAGGTGATCGCCGAGCTTCAGGAGCGTGGCGCGGCCCGCCGGACCTATGACGAGGCAATCGGGTCGGGCAGGCGAGCCTCCATCGCCGAGGAGGAACGCCCCGACGTCTTCACCATTCGGGTTGGCAACATCCTGCCCGGCGAACGGGTCAGTGTCGCAATTACTCTCGTGGTGCCGCTGACCTACGAGGACGGTGAGGCGACGTTCCGCCTCCCGCTCGTCGTGGCTCCGCGCTACATCCCGGGCACTGCGCTGCCGGGCGGCGCGGTGGGCGATGGTTACGCCGAGGACACCGACGCCGTCCCCGACGCCTCGCGGATCACCCCGCCGGTGCTGCTGCCCGGGTTCCCGAATCCGGTCGGGCTGTCCATCGATGTCGGCATCGACCCAGCGGGGTTGGCGCTCTCCGAGGTCCGCTCCAGCCAGCACGCGGTGCATACCGGCGATGGTCGGGTTCGGATCCGGCCGGGAGAACGGCTGAACCGTGACTTCGTGCTCCGGTTGCGTTACGGCAGTGACGATGTCACCGATTCCCTGATCCTGGTCCCTGATGCAGCGGGAGACGAGGGCACCTACCAGTTGACCGTACTGCCGCCGGTGTCGGCGGCGCGGCCGCGCCCCCGTGACGTGGTGCTGGTCCTGGACCGCTCCGGCAGCATGGACGGCTGGAAGATGGTGGCCGCCCGCCGCGCCGCCGCCCGGATCATCGACAGCCTCACCGGCGAAGACCGGTTCGCGGCCATGACGTTCGATAACGTATTCGACTTTCCTGCAAGCCTTCCCGCAGGCCTGGTCGAGGCCAGCGACCGGCATCGCTACCGCGCGGTCGAGCACCTCGCGCGGGTCGACGCCCGGGGCGGCACCGAACTTCTGGCCCCGCTGCGCCAGGCCCTTGGCCTACTGCGCGACACGCAGAACGGGCGCGACGCTGTCGTCGTGCTCGTCACCGACGGACAGGTCGGCAACGAGGACCAGATCCTGCGCGCACTGGCCGGCGACGTGCGCGACGTCCGCATCCACACCGTCGGCATCGACCGGGCCGTCAACGCCGGGTTCCTGGGCCGGCTGGCCGGAATGGGCGGCGGGCGGTGTGAATTGGTGGAGAGCGAAGACCGTCTCGACGAGGCGATGGATGCCATCCACCGCCGGATCGCCACTCCGTTGGCCCAAGGCCTGAGCCTGACCGCCGAAGGGCTTGCGACCGTCGAGGGCTCAACAAGCCCGGACCGTCTTCCCGACCTCTTCCCCGGTGTGCCGCTGGTGGTGTCGGGACGCTACCGATCAAGCGCCGCCGGATCGCTGATGCTGCGCGGCACCACCCGCGACGGCCGGGAGTGGTCGACGACGGTCGCCGGGCATCGGAGTGCGGCGACGGCGGTCACCGCACAGTGGGCGCGGGCTCATCTGCGTGATCTCGAGGACCGGTACGTCTCGAACAGCAACACCGTTCTTGAGAAGGAGATCGTCGCTACCTCGCTGCGGTTCGGCGTGCTGTGCCGATTCACCGCCTACGTCGCCGTGGACAGCCGGGTCGTGGCCAAGGGCGGCGAACCGCACCGGGTGGTGCAACCGGTCGAGTTGCCGTCCGGTTGGGATCAGGACGTGCTGCTGGGTGCGGCCTACCCCAGTGCCGCGGTGCCTGACGCCTGCTGCGACGAGTCCTACGACCGAATGGATACCGGCAGCTTTTTGTCGGCGGCGCCGCCCGCTCCGAGCAGGCCCCGTGCGAGCATGCCTCCTGCGAGCATGTCTGCGCCCAGCAGCATCGCCGGTGCGCAACCGTCACGCGCGTTTTGGCGTGCCAGAAAGGCCGCCCCGCCGATGTGCAGCGAGGCTCTGGCCGGTGCGGGGGGCAACGCGCTGGACGACGCCCGCGACCAGGTCCGGGACGAACTGCGCCGGATGGAAAAGGCTGCTGCGCTCAACGACTTCGAGCTTCGCGAGTGGCTTGCCGACCTGGCAACCCGGCTGAATGCATTGGTTCGCTACCTGACCGAAAGAGGAGTCTCGCCTTCGGACTTCGCGGTACTGAAAGAGTTGGTGGACGACATCGAGGCCGGCGGCCCCGTCAACCCAATCTGGGACAAGGCGGTCCGAGTGCTCAAGGCTTTCGGTGAGGGCAAGGGGGAATCGGTCTGACGCATGTTGGGGGGCGTCAGGTGAGTCCGAGCGCCGCCCGCAGTCGCTCCGCGCTCATCGCCCCGGGCCTTCCGGTGTCCGGGCCGAACGAGTCGAGCAAGCGGACCAGGTCGTCGCGGCGCGTCGGGTCAGCGGCGCACTGCCGCGGGGTGTGGCCGGACAGCGCCGGGATCGGTTCGTCGAGCCAGGACTCCTCGTACCTGCGAACCGCATCGGCGAGGACCGCAGCGAGTTCGGGGCTGTCGGCCTGGTCCAGCCCGGCGGGCTGTTCGGCCGGCAGGCTCTCTTTCAACTGCTGCAAGTCCCGTGCATCCTCGAGCGGTTGGCGGGTCTCGCTCAGCACCACCGCCGACGGGGCCATTTGCCGTACCGCCGCAAGGACACGATCGAAACGGGCCGCGCTGTTGGTGTGGATTCGCAGGTGGTCGTCGTGCAGAGCGATCTGCGCACGAATCCGTTGCATGCCGTGCGTGACGACGAATTCCAACCAGGTTCGCGTGCCATCGGGCTGGTCTTCGGGCGGCCCGTAGGCCTCGTCGAGGGCGTCGGACAGCCCGAGCGGGTCCTCGACACGCAGGCTGGCCTCGCACAGCATCAACGGGTCGCCCTCGGTGTTCCGAAGTCTGACCGGGGCGAATCGGCGCGACAGGAAGGCGACGAGTTCCACCGGGTCGGGGCCGCCGTCAAGCAGCGCGATCAGCCGGTCTCGTTCGGGGCCGACCGACACCGGGTGCAGCCCGCCGAAGATCTGCATGGTTTCGCCGGCCGGAACGACGCGGGCACAATACAATTCGCCGCTCTTGACCTGAGTGCTGCCGGCCTTTTCCCGGACTTCGTTGACGTCGCCGGTGCGCACGTCACGCAGCGTCATCCCCTCCCCGCGCCGGACCGCAACTACCTCGTGCACCGACCGCTCGCCGAGAAGCCACTGTTCGGCCAGCGACCGCTCGTCCTCGGGCAGCAGGAATCCCCGCCTGGCGAGGAAGTCCTCGAACGCGCCGCCCTCGAAAAGCACCGCATCGCAGACCAATCCCTCATCGATCGCATGCTCGACCGCATCA
>JAGQTV010000023.1 GCA_020438845.1 Mycobacterium sp.
GCCGCATCGCCTTCGGCTTCCGCAACCCCGACAACCAACGCCGCCGCGTACGCTGGGCCTGCACCCGCCGATCACGGCAGGTCACACCCATCCGGCGCCAACGCCCCTGCTAACTGCGAAGAGCCCAATTAGTATTCATTTGGCTCCGGAACCCCCTTCACCTGCGATATCGGCCGCTGCACAATTTCGGTGAGAGTCGGCGCATGTGCCCCAATTCGATGCGCAGCCACCGAAGCGAAAGGTCCGCGAATGACCCGGCCGACAAGTCCGACGATCCGCAGCACGTGGTCTTCGATCCTGACCGACCTGCGCATTCTCCGCGCGACGATTGGAAAAGCCCGTGCCCTTGCATGATCCGGCCCCAGCAGGAGAAGGTGCCTAACTACAGCGGCGCCGAAACGATCGTGAGATATTCCGCGGAGAACGATGCCGTCACCGAATGACGGCAACTGACGCAGTGTCAGCCACTATCTTGAACTTGGTTGACCTCCCGCTGACCTCCGGAAGGCTGTAACTCAGTGAAGATTCTGCTTCTGGCGCAGTTCCTGCCACCGGTTTCCGGTGGCGAGGAGCGTCATGTCTGGAATCTGGCTCGCAAGCTCGCCACACGAGGTCACGACGTCACCCTGCTCGGCTTTGCCACCGACACCGACGGACCCGGAGAGTCGTTTACCGAGGGTGTCCGACTGATGCGAGTACGCACAGCCGCATCCCGGCTGCCCGTCCTCTACAGCGATCCGTCGCGTCCGCACGCCCTGCCGTTGCCCGACCCCGTCGTCAGTCGAGCAATCCGCGACGAGTTGGCCACCGGCGGATACGACATCGTGCATGCCCACAACTGGATCGTGAACAGCGCCCTGGGACCCACCGCGCGGGCCGGGGTGCCATTGGTCATGACACTGCACGACTACAGCCACATCTGTCCGACGAAGCGACTGATGGAGCACGGCAAATGGCGCTGCCCGGGCCCGGCCCCCAAGCGCTGCCTATCCTGCGCGTCGGAGCACTACGGATCGCTCAACGGCCCGGTCACGCTGACGGCTAATGCCTGGTCGGCCCGGCGCCGCGCGAAGCACGTCGCCTACGCCGCCGCGGTCAGCAGTGCGGTCGCCAACTCGGTCACCATCCCGGACGGCCATTGGCTGCACAGCACGCGGCTCAAGACGCGGGTGATCCCCAACTTCATTCCCGACGAGATCGTCCTCGACGAGATCCCCCCGACGGCACCCGATGCACCCCTGCTCTTCGTCGGGGATCTGAGTCCCGACAAGGGCGTGCAGACCCTCCTCGACGCGTACGCGCTCCTTGAGTCGCCGCCTCGGCTGGTGTTGGCGGGGCGATCCGCCTCCCCGGACGAGTGGCGGTTTCCCCCGGGCGCCGAATGGTCGGGTCCCCTGCCGCACGAAGAGGTGGTGGCGCTGTTCAGGTCGGCGCGGGCGGTCATCGTCCCCTCGGTGTGGGCCGACCCATGTCCCACAGTGGTCCTCGAGGCCATGGCAGCCGGCCGGCCGGTAGTTGCCGCGGCCTCGGGCGGGATTCTGGACATGGTCGTCGACGGCCAAACGGGCTTCCTGGCGCCCCCCGGCGACGCTGCCGCGTTGGCGAAGGCGCTCACCACGGTGTTGAACGAACCCGAGACCGCGAAGAGATTCGGCATCGCCGGCCGCGACCGTGCCCGCGAGTTCACCGTCAGCGCCGTGGTGGAACGCATCGAAAAGATGTATGCCGATGCAATCCGGTGATCCGAGCGCTCCCAAACCCAAACACCCATTGCATTTCGTCCTGCGTGCCGCCTCCAGTCTGGTGGCGATGTCGGCGGTCACCTCTGCACTCGGGTTCGCCTACTGGCTGATAGCAGCCCGCCATTTCAGCCCCGTCAGCGTCGGGAAATCGTCGACCGCAATCGCTGCGATGAGTCTGATCGCACCGTTCACCGTCCTGGGCCTCGGCACTCTGCTGGTGACCGAGCTTCCCACCATGACCCGCGGGGGACGCGCCAAGTTGGTGTCCACTGCCGCATGCGTTACCGGCGCTGTTGGAGCGCTGGCCGCCGCGGCGTGCGCATTTTTCCTGCCCTCTTCATTCGTGGGAATTCCGAACATCGGGCATGAAATCGGCATCACCGTGCTGTTCATCGCGGCCACCGCCACCCAGGGCATCGGGATGCTGCTCGACAACGCCCTGCTGAGCCTTCTCGGCGGTGGGACCCAACTCAAACGCAACGCCATTCAAGCCGTGTCAAAACTGGTGCTGCTTGTCGCGCTTGCGGCCATGGCCATTTCCTCGCACGGGTCGTTCATCATCTTCGGCAGTTGGTTTTTCGCCAACGTCCTGTCGATCGCGTTCGTGGGCATCACGCTGATGCGCCGGTACCACGTGAAGCTCTCCGAGCTGGTGCCCAAACTGTCGGCTTTGCGCGGACTGCACCTCGATGCCTTCCGGCACCACCTCCTCAACATCGCGCTGTTCGTGCCCTTCTTCGCGATGCCGATTGTCGCGAACGTGACACTGGGCAACGAACAGGCGGGGCACTTCTACATCGCCTGGTCCATTGCCGGGCTGTTGTTCTACCTACCGATCTCGCTGTCGACGGCCTTGTTCGCCTCCGGCGCGCGCAGTTCGCGCAACTTCCTTAAGGAGTTCCACTTCACCGTGCGGACTTCGCTGCTGATCTGCACAGCCGCAAACCTCGTACTCCTGGCATTGGGTCCTTGGATTCTGAGTTTCGTCGGCTCGAGCTACGCCGCCGAAGGCCGTATCCCGCTGGCCGTCATAGCGCTGGGCGGATTGGGTCTGGTGATCAAGGACCACCACGTCGTGCTGGCCCGGATCACCAATAACGTGGGCAGGGAAGGATTCCTGATTGCCTTCCTGAGTGCGTTTGAAGTCACCGGTGCCGCAATCGGCGGCTTCCGCCACGGACTCCTCGGGCTTGCCATCGGCTGGACCACGGCAGTGGCGCTGGAAGCACTGATTTGCGCACCGTGGGTGTGGCGGGCCTATCGAGGCCGGGTGACGTTGCCCGAAGAAGCCCAGAATCTCGTCATCGCACCTGAGGACCTGGAATCCATGAATCTGGATCCGACGAATCTAAACGTGACGAATGCAGACCCGGCGCATCTGGGCGCAAAGAATTTCGGCCCAAAGGATCTCGGCAAGGACGGGAGAGACACATGAAGCGGCCTTTGTCGCGACTCCTGAGCGTTTCCGCAACGGTTGTCATGCTGGGGTGGACCACACCCCTGGCGACGGCTGAACCGACGTCGCCAACACCGTCACCCTCCCCAACCTCGTCTGCCTCCCCGACTACATCAGCGCCGCCGGCGAAGTCGGAGGCACCGGCGAAGTCGGAGGCGCCGTCCACATCGGGGGCACCCGCACCGGCCCTGCCTGCATTGGCGCCAATGGCCGGCGGTGGCGGGGCATTGGCCGAATCTCCGACCTTCACGTTGCAGAATCTCGGTTCCTCCAACTCGATCACGTTCGACGTGCACCGCAACGTCGCCACCGCGAACGTGTCGTTCTCCGTACCGGAGGGGATGACGCCGAAAGAGTTGAAGGCGACACTCGAACTGCCGGTCGAGTTGCGGTTCGGCAGCCTGACGGTCAAACAGGGCGATGACACGATCACCCAGATCGATCTGCCCCCGCGGAGGCCGATTCGTCCAGGCCTCCCGGAAACGCCCGCACCCGGAGAAACCACGACGCCGACACCGACACCGACACCGAAACCGGCAGGCGAAGGGCCAGCGCCTGAAGTAACCACTCAGCAGTTGGTGATCCCTCTTGCAGGTATGCCGATGTACGGCAACTGGGTGAATCTGACGCTGACGATGACGGCCCTCCCCCTGGACAACTACTGCTGGGATCCGCTGACCCCGATTCGCCTCTTCGACGCTTCCCTCAGCCTCGAAGGCCGGGAGACGCCCCCGACGAACGTCGCGAAATTCCTGCCCGGCGTAGTGCGCGCGCTGACCATCGCCATCCCGGGCAAGCCCTCCCGGGCGGAGTCCGACGCCGCGGTTCAGTTGGCAGCCGAGATGACGATGCGCTACGGCGGTCAGAGCCCCAACATCTCGATCGTTCCGATCGCCGACGGACCGGTCGCCCTGCCCCCCTCCAAGCCCCTGGAACGTCAGATCATTCTCAGAGAGGGACCGGACAAAGGGATTTCGCTGCTGGGCCCGTCAGTGCCGGCACTGCAGATCTCCGGGCCGGGCCCCGAATTGACGAACCAGGTGCGATTGCTGGGGGACGAGGCGCTGCAATACGCGCTCGAATCCAAGGTCATTGCTCCTGAGATGCCCCTGAAGCAGGAGTTGGTCCCCAACAAGACCACGCTCGAGCAGTTGAAGATCAGGGGTCTGACGGATCAGACGCTGTGGCCCAAGATCAACCTCGAACTGAATCAGACCAAGTGGGGCCACCCGATCGACAGCATCAAGATGCATCTGATGGCGTCCCACACCCCGTTGCCGGCCGACTTCGGCGGCGAGGTTCTGGTGACGGTCGACGGCAACGTCGTCGACCGGTGGCCGGTCGAACCAAGCGGGGTCATCGACCGCTCGTTCGCGATTCCCCATGAGCTGATCAATCGTTCCACCAACGTCCAGGTCACCGTGCACACCACCGGCGACCCGGGTCACTGCGGTGACTATCTGCCGATGGCTCTCCGGATCGACGAAAAGTCAGAGGTCGAGGTCACCCCCACGACACCTCCGACGGCGCCGTATCCCGCCGGTTTCCAATCGGTTCCGCAGACAATGATGCCGAAAGTCAAATTCGGGATCGGAACCGACACATTCGGTGACACCGTTCGCGCCGCGCAAATCGCAGGCGGACTGCAGCAGATCAGTTCCGGGATGCCTCTGGCGACCACAGTCACGAGCCTCAAGGAGGCCATCGAAAGCCCTGACTCGGCCGTCCTGGTCGCCTCCGATGGGTGGGACGACAAGAACATCGGCCTTCCGTTCAGTGTGGACAAGGACACCGTGACGGTCCAGGGGCTCGACGCCGAGGGCAAGGGCGTGACCCTGACCGTGGAGCCTGCCATGCTCTACGG
Source organism: Mycobacterium sp. (assembly GCA_020438845.1). Lineage (GTDB taxonomy): Bacteria > Actinomycetota > Actinomycetes > Mycobacteriales > Mycobacteriaceae > Mycobacterium. Next base: position 5,063 of record JAGQTV010000023.1, read on the forward strand.
CTCGTTGCAGACGGTCTTCGACGGCAATCGGACACTCCTGATCGCAACCTCCAACGGTGCGCCTCAGCAAATCGACTCGGTACTGGAGTGGTTGAACGGCCAGCGGGGTCGGTGGTCCGGGATCAACGGCCGGGCGTTGGTCTCGACTGCGGGTAGCAGCGATCCGGTTACGGTTCCCAACCCGCCGGCCGACATCAGTGCTCCCCCCACCACCGGAGGTGGTGGAGGTAGCGTCGCTGATCTGATCTGGAAGGCCGCGGGCGGGTTGGCCGGCCTTGCGGTGCTGGGCGCTCTCTTCATCGTGTTCAGGACGCGTCGACGCCAGTCGGCGGCTAGGGCGGCTGAGGCGGAGGGCGCCGAAGAGCCGAAGGTATCGCACAAGTGGAGAACATTGGGAGAGCCCGCTGCGGAAGAGAGCCCTGACGCAACGGAGGAACCCGAGGGCGAGGAAGAGCGCAGCAAGAGCAGGTGGGGACGCCTGAGGTGGCGGAAGGGCCGGCAGGAAGAGCCTGAGGAGGAGACCGAGGGCGAGGTCGCGCCGGAACATGACCAGACCCGCAGCGGCGACGACGCGACTCGGCCGACCACGACGCCGGAAAGGGTACCCACTCGATTCCACGCGACGAAGAAGCTGACCATCAACCGTGTTGCCCGGGAAATCGACCAAATCAACGAGGAGATCATTTCCCACTTCGTGGCCAACGACGTACCCGTTCGGATGCGGATCGACATCGATTCAGACCATCTGGAGATGATGAGCGAGGAGCAACGCGCCACACTCCGCGCCAACCTCCGCGCACTTGGCTTCGCCGATGGTGATTGGTCGATGGAGTAACAGGTCGATGGACTAACAGGTCGATGGACTAACAGGGGACACTCCGAGCCCACGCCGAGCCAGCCCTCGGCGTGGGCTGGGGATGGGAATGCGTCAGAGGCAGGTCGAAAGAGGCAGGTCGAAAGAGGCAGGGAGCAGCGAAAGGCCTGGTGTTCGGCCGAACGATCAGGAACCGGAACCGTGCCCGCGGACTTCAGTCGCCGACGGCCCAGGATTCCATGGACTCCGCCTCCGGGTCCTCTGGAAGGCTCTTGGCGGCGGCTTCGATGGCGGCGATCCGTTCGGGATCGGACTCGGCCCCGGTGTATTCGACGAGTTTGAAGGCACCGACGTGAGACACAACGCGGCTCGCACCGCCGACAATCACAGCGCGAGGTTCAACGTCCCGCACAACCACGGTGTTCGAACCAATCGCGACGTCCGAACCAACCGTGATGTCGCCGAGAACCCTCGCGCCAACAGCTACCATGACCCGATCCCCCAGTGTCGGGCTTCCGCCCCCGATCGTCACGTCGTTGCCGAGGTTGCAGTTGGCACCGATGGTCACGCCCGGTCCGATCACGACACCACCCGAGTGCGCGATGAAGAGGCCCGGCCCGATACTCGCCTGGGGCGCAATGTGCATCCCGGTGAGAATGTCGTTGACCCGCGAGATGAGCGGGTAGATGTCAAGGAAAAACGTCTTGGCGAAGGTCCGTCGGCCTTCCTGCGCGCGTCTCACCCATCGGTAGAGCAGCATCGCCTGCAGGCCCTGGTGGGCGAAGATGGTCATCCAACTACCCCGGTCCAGCCCGGCTTGCCGATCGTAGTAGCGATATCGCTCAATGTCAGCCTGAGCTTCGGGCCCCAACAGCCGGTACGGCACGGCAATACCCCTTTCAGCTCAATCGTGACTGAGTGAACTGCCAAGCATCGGAAACGATCTCGTCTATGTCAGCATGGCGGGGCCGCCACCCCAATTCGGACATCGCCCGCTCGCTGGAGGCGATCAGCACTGCTGGGTCACCGGCCCGGCGGTCCACGTCGCGCGCGACGATCTCTCGGCCGGTAACCCGCCGACAACAGTCGATCACCTCTCGGACGCTGAAGCCGGTTCCGTTGCCCAGGTTGTAGATTCCGTGTACGCCGGGCTGAGAGTGCTGCAGTGCCAGCACGTGGGCATCGGCGAGGTCACGAACATGGATGTAGTCACGAATGCAGGTGCCGTCGGCGGTGGGCCAGTCGGTACCGAACACCATGATGTCGGGCCGTAGCCCGGTGGCGGCCTGCAGTACCAAGGGGATCAAATGCGTTTCGGTGGCGTGCCGTTCTCCCAAGCCTGCATAAGCGCCGGCGACGTTGAAGTAGCGCAGGCTGGTGGCCGCCAAGCCATACGCCTTGGCGTAGGAGGTGATCGCGTGATCGATCGCCAGTTTGGTTGCGCCGTAAGCATTGGTCGGACGGGTGGGGGCGTCCTCGGTGATGGGCACGGACTCCGGCTCGCCGTACGTGGCGGCCGTGGAAGAGAACACCAGCCGAGACGTGCCGGCCACCAGCATCGCCTCGAGGAGGCCAAGCGTCTTGACCACGTTGCCGTGCCAGTACAGCTGCGGATCCTCGACCGACTCGCCCACCAGCGACTTGGCGGCGAAATGCAGTACACCGTCGAAGGATCCGTCCGGCAGCAGTTGACATGCGGCGTCAACCACGTCGGCTTCGACGAATTCCACCCCCTCCGGCACCGCGTCTGCGTTGCCGGTGGAGAGGTCGTCAACCACCAGGACCGAATGCCCCTGTTCCAGAAGCACTTTGGCACAGACACTGCCGACGTACCCGGCCCCGCCGGTCACCATGAGCTTCATGCGAACAACGCCGACTGCTCGATGGCGTTGACCAGCACCCGCACTCCCACAGCCAGCGCACGTTCGTCGAGATCGAAAGTCGGCTGGTGCAAATCCAATTGCGGCCCAATCCCGTTCCACACGCCCAGTCGCGCCATGGCACCGGGGACTTCCTCCAGATACCAGGAGAAGTCCTCACCGCCGCCGGACTGTCTGGTCTCCGCAAGGACTTCGGGCCCGACCGCCTCGATGGCGTGGGTCATGATCTGAGTCGATCGCTCTTCGTTGACAACCGGCGGCACTCCTCGACGATACTGGAGCGAATGGTCGATCCCGAGGGGTTTGAGCAGGTCCCCGACAACATCTCCGACGAGCCCTTCCATTTGCAACCAGGTGTCTCGGCTGGCAGTTCGTACGGTGCCGGCCAGGGCGCCGGTCTGCGGGATTGCGTTGGCGGCCACTCCGGCGTTGGCGGCACCCCACACCATCACAGTGGCAGCCCTAGGGTCGACGCGTCGGGACAGCACACCGGGCAGCCCGGTGATGACCGTGCCCATTCCGTAGACCAGATCAGAGGTCAGGTGCGGCCGGGAGGTGTGCCCGCCCGGGGAATGCAAGGTGATCTCGACCGAATCGGCTGCCGACGTGATCGGACCGGCGATGATCGCGACACGGCCGACCGCCAGGCGCGGGTCGCAGTGCAAAGCGAAGATCCGTGACACCCCAGCCAACGCTCCTGCTGCGATGGCGTCGAGAGCGCCCCCGGGCATGAGTTCCTCGGCGGGCTGGAAGATCAGCCGGACACCGACCGGCAGTTCAGGCACCCTTGCCAGAGCGGTGGCCGCGCCGAGCAGCATCGCGGTGTGCGCGTCATGCCCGCAGGCGTGGGTGACGTTGGGAACCGTCGAGGCGTAAGGCGCGCCCGTGCGTTCAGCCATCGGCAGTGCGTCCATGTCGGCCCGCAACGCGACCCGAGGCGCGTATTCCGGTCCGAAGTCACACGTCAGACCCGTTCCGCCCGGCAAGGCTTTCGGGTTGAGCCCGGCGTCGACCAGGCGGTCGGCGACGAACTGCGTCGTCGCGAACTCCTGTCGCCCCAACTCGGGGTGACGGTGGATGTACCGACGCCACGCGACTAGATCGTCGAAATGGGCGGCCAGCCACGACTCGGCGGTGTCGGCCAACTGCATCCTGGGATTATCTCATCGCCGGATAGGCTGCGTGGCTGTGATTCCTGACGCCGCCCGGGCGGCCGCCCAGATCGCCGAGCGCACCGGTGTGGGCCGTCATGACGTAGCCGTCGTCCTGGGGTCAGGCTGGGGACCCGCTGCCGCGGCCCTGGGGACACCGACCGCCGAGATCGCGATGTCCGATCTTTCAGGATTTCTCGCCCCGGGCGCCGAGGGCCATCGGGGGGAGGTGCTCTCGATTCCCGTCGAAGGCCACCGGGTCCTGGTGCTGGTCGGACGCATTCACGCCTACGAGGGCCACGATCTGAGCCGGGTGGTGCACCCAGTGCGGACGGCCTGCGCGGCAGGCGCCGAAGTCGTCGTGTTGACCAATGCGGCCGGTGGGCTCCGCCCGGAGTACCGCGTAGGTCAGCCGGTACTGATCAGCGACCATCTCAACCTAACCGCCCGCTCTCCCCTGGTAGGCCCGGATTTCGTCGACCTGGTCGATGCTTACGCTCCCCGGCTGCGCGAGTTGGCCCGCCAGATCGACCCCTCGCTGCGCGAGGGGGTGTACGCCGCTGTCCCGGGCCCGCACTACGAAACCCCCGCCGAGGTACGGATGCTGCGCACCCTGGGTGCAGACCTGGTCGGAATGTCGACAGTGCACGAGACCATCGCCGCCCGCGCCGCGGGAGCCGAGGTTCTCGCGGTGTCCTTGGTGACCAATCTCGCGGCCGGAATCACCGGTAAGCCATTGCGACACGATGAGGTGCTGGCCGCCGGCCTGGATTCTGCCGCCCGATTAGGCGATCTACTGGCGGGGGTGCTGACCGCCCTGTAGCGCCCCGCTTGGTCTCGCCCGGGCTAACGCGGCCCGAACTGCCGATCTCCGGCATCACCGAGTCCCGGCACGATGTAGGCGACGTCGTTGAGCCCGTCGTCAATCGCAGCGGTGAACAGCCGCGCCTCTGGCGCCGCCCGCTCCAGCGCCGCAATGCCCTGCGGCGCACACACCACGCACACCACGGTGATGTCGATCGCGCCCCGGCCGTGTAGCAGTTCAATCGTGTAGGCCATCGACCCGCCGGTGGCAAGCATCGGATCGAGGACCATCACCGGCCGGGTCCGCAGGTCATCGGGCAGCGATTCCAGGTAGGGAGTCGGCTCGTGGGTCTCCTCGTTGCGGGCGACGCCGACGAAGCCGACGTGCGCCTCCGGGATGAGGGCGTGAGCCTGATCGACCATGCCCAGACCGGCGCGCAACACCGGGACCAATAGCGGAGGCCTGGCCAACCGGGAGCCGAGCGTGTCGGTGAGCGGCGTACGGACGACGATCTGCTCGCTGGGCGCGTCGCGGGTCGCCTCATAGACGAGCATGTGGGTGAGGTCACGAAGCGCGGCGCGGAAAGCCGCGTTGTCGGTCCTTTCGTCGCGCAGGGTGGTCAGCCGAGCGGTGGCCAGCGGGTGATCGACGACACGCACATCCATGGGAACAAACTGTAGGTCGTTAGGCTGTCCGGCATGGCTGCACAGCTCGTACCGATTCGACTCAGTGTCACCGCCGGTGACCTGTACACCTTGTGGGCACCCCGTTGGCGGGAAGACGGGGACGAATGGGAGGGCTTTCTCGGCAAGGACGACGACCTCTACGCCTTCGAGTCGGTGGCCGACCTCGCAGCGTTCGTCCGGACCGACACCGACAACGACCTCACCGACCACCCGGCCTGGCCGAAGCTGGCCGCAGCCAACGCCCACAAGTTCGAGCCCGCGGAGAGCCAGCAGGCGGATTTGGTCGCGGTCGCGGAGCTTCTATCCGACAAGCCCACCAAAGAGTCCGTCGACGCGCTCGCGCAGACGCTCGCCGTGGTGTCCTCGCTGGGGTCGGTGTGCGATCTACCCACGGTGACTCGGTTCTTCAACGGCAATCCCAACCTGGGCTGGGTGACCGGGGGGGTCGAGCAGTTCAGTGGCCGCGCGGGACGCAAGCGCTGGGAAACCATCGGAGAGATCGTCGCCCGTAGCTGGGACGGAGTGGTGTCAGCCGTCGACGAGGCACTTGTCACTCCGGATGTCGACGCAGACGCTTCTGCGGCGGCCGCCGCTGAACTCGACGAGCCGTTCGAGGACGACGAGGAACTCGCCGGCGCCGACGAGCAGGACGACGCCGACGCCGACGCCGACGCCGACGCCGAGGCCGACGCCGACGTCGAGGCCGATGGGGAAGTCCATACCGAGGCGGTCACCCGCACCGCCGCGACCACCGCCGTGCTCGGCAGTGACGAGAACTTCTGGGAGCATGTCGGCATAGACCCGATCCGGGTGATGATCGGCGGCGGAACCCTCTACACCCTGCGCTGCTACTTCGACGACAAGCCCGTGTTCCTGGGCCGCAACGGGCGGATCAGCGTGTTCCCGTCGGAGCGGACGCTGGCCCGCTACCTGGCCGACGAGCACGATCACGACCTCTCCGATTTGGGCACCTACGACGATATCCGGACTGCCGCGACCGACGGCTCGCTACGCATCGACGTGATCCCGGACAACGTGTACGTCCTCAACGGACTTGTCGACGACATCGCCGACGGTCCGGAGGCAATCGACCGCGAACAGTTGGAACTCGCCGTGGAATTCGTCCGCGACGTCGGCGTCTACTCCGAGGATGACACCGTCGAAAAGCTGCTGAACGAGGACACCGCCGTGGGTCAACTCGTGGACCACACGCTCGAACCCGACTCCACCGACCGCCCGAACGGGCCCTATGCGGCGGCCGTTAAGGAGTGGGAACAGATCGAACGGTTCGTGGAGTCCAGGCTGCGGCGCGAATAGCGATTCTTGTCGGCGGGGCATGGCACTATCGAATGTATGTTCGATAGCAGGCTGCACGACCATTGGGACCCGCCCGCCACAGGCGAGTCGAGTGCCCTCTTGACCGAGATGGCCGACGCTGGCCGGGCGGAGAACCAAGCCGCGGCCCGCCGACTGACGGCAGTCGGGCGGCTGTTCGAGTTGCGCCGCGCCCAGCGCGGCGAGGAAGCCGACTGGGCGGTGGACACCTGGGCTGCGGTGGGGGCCGAGGTCTCCGCAGCGCTGCGAATCAGCTTGGGCCGGGCGGGCAGCTACATGAGCTACGGGCTGGCAATGCGCCGCCTCCCCGCGGTGGCGGCGGCGTTCCGGTCCGGCGACATCAGCTTCGATACCTACCGCACGATCGTCTACCGGACCGAATTGATCACCGACGACGCGGCGATGGCCGAGGTGGACCGGCAACTCGCCGAACGGGCGGCCCGCTGGCCCTCGATGACACGCGGGAAATTGATCACCGAAATCGACCGCGTCATCTACGCGCACGATCGCGATGCGGTGCGCCGTGCGCGCGAGCATACGCGCGATCGCGACGTCACGGTGTGGGACCGCGGCGACGGGACCAGCGACGTGTCGGGCCGGTTGTTCACCACCGACGCCGCACTTTTCACCAAGCGCCTTGACAGCCTCGCCGCAACGGTCTGTCCAGATGACCCACGCACCGCGGCGCAGCGCCGCGCCGACGCCATCGGCGCCCTGGCCGTGGGCGGTGAGCGGCTGCGCTGCCAATGCGGCAGACCCGACTGCCCGGCCACCCCGACCGGAGTGGTCATCCACGTCGTGGCTAACCAGTCCACGCTCAAGGGCGAGGACGACTCACCCGGATACCTGTTCGGTGCCAACGCCCTGGTCCCGGCCGAAATGCTGCGCGAATTAGCCGCAGCCTCCCGCCAGCAGCTGCTGATGCCAAACGGGGCGCCGGCCGAGCCGCGCTACAAACCCTCGACCACACTTGCCGATTTCGTGCGGGCCCGGGACCTGACCTGCCGGGCACCGGGCTGCGACCGTCCCGCCACCGACTGCGACATCGACCACACCGTTCCCCACGCGGACGGTGGGGCCACGCAAGCGTCAAACCTCAAATGCCTCTGCCGTTTTCACCACATCATCAAAACTTTTTGGGGCTGGAGGGATCGACAGCTCCAGGACGGCACGGTGATTTGGACCCTGCCCGACGGGCAGATCTACGTCACCACCCCCGGCAGCGCCCTGCTCTTCCCCACCCTGATGGCACCCACCGGTGTACCGCCCCACCGCGCCGCCTGCGACCGGTCAGGCGCTGGCGCCCGCACCGCGATGATGCCGAAACGCAAGACCACCCGTGCCCAGAACCGCGCCCATCGCATAAACACCGAACGGTCGCATAACCACCAGGCCCGCCGGCAACGCGATGCCGAAACCGCCCGGGTCCTGGGACGTGGCTCTTCCGATTGCCCGGACGACGACCCGCCCTTCTAGCCCACCAACACGGCGTAGCGCGGTTTGATCACCTCGTCGATGATGGCCAACCGCTCGTCGAAATGGATGAATGCCGACTTCATCGCGTTGATGGTGAATCGCTCGAGGTCGCTCCATCCGTAGTCGAAGGCCTCGGCCAGACGGAACATCTCGCGGCTCATCGTGGTGTCGCTCATCAATCGGTTGTCGGTGTTGACCGTTACCCGGAACCGCAATCGCGCCAGCAGCCCGAACGGGTGCTTCTCGATGCTGGGCACGGCTCCGGTCTGGACGTTGGAACTCGGGCACATCTCCAGCGGAATCCGCTTGTCCCGCACGATCGCCGCCAATCGGCCTAGCTCAGCGGTGCCGTCAGGCAACTCTTCGATGTCGTCGACGATGCGCACGCCGTGACCCAGGCGGTCTGCGCCGCAGAACGCGAGCGCCTCCTGAATGGACGGCAATCCGAACGCCTCGCCGGCGTGAATGGTGAAGCGGGCGTTGTTGGCTCGCATGTACTCAAAGGCATCGAGATGCCGCGACGGTGGGTACCCGGCCTCCGCACCGGCGATGTCGAACCCGACGACCCCATTGTCCCGGTATCGGATTGCCAACTCGGCGATGTCGCGGGACCGGGCCGCGTGCCGCATGGCCGTCACCAGGCACCGCACCTTGATGGTCCGTCCGGTCGCCGCGACGGCCAGCTCGCCGTCGGCGAACCCCGCCAACACCGCCTCCATGACCTCGTCGAACGACAGCCCACCGGACAGATGCAATTCCGGCGCGAACCGGACTTCGGCATAGACGACGTTATCGACGGCGAGGTCTTCGACACATTCCAGCGCCACCCGGTGCAGGGCCTCAGGGGTCTGCATCACCGCGACGGTGTGAGCGAAGGGCTCCAGGTAACGCACCAGCGAGCCGCTGTGCGCCGCGGTGCGAAACCAGGCAGCGAGTTCGGCTTCGTCGGTGGTCGGCAACCCGTCGTAGCCGACCTGACCGGCGATGTCGAGGACTGTGGACGGCCGCAGACCGCCGTCGAGATGATCGTGCAGCAACGCCTTGGGCGCCTGTCCGATCATCTCCAATGTCAACGGAGTCGTCATCACGTCCCATTCTGCCGCCCTAAGGTCGCCCTTGGGGGTTAGAGTCACGGTAAATCCAAGGAGGCTCGATGAGTGCAGCGGTGCCGACTCAGCGGCGGCGAACTCTTTATCGCGGTGACCCCGGCATGTGGTCCTGGGTGCTGCACCGGATCACCGGTGCCACTGTCTTCTTCTTTCTGTTCGTCCACGTCCTGGACACCGCACTGGTCCGGGTGAGCCCGCAGGCCTACAACCAGGTGGTCGAGACCTACAAATCCCCCATTATCGGGCTGATGGAACTCGGCCTGGTCGCCGCAGTGCTCTACCACGGGCTCAACGGGATTCGGATCATCCTCATCGACTTCTGGTGGAAGGGCCCGCGCTACCAAAGGCAGATGTTGTGGGCCGTGGCCGCGGTCTGGCTGGTGGTCATGGTCCCGGCAACGGTCGTGATCGGCATGCACATGGCGGAGCGATTCCTATGACCAGTTCAGAAAGCCGGTTGGGACCGCCGGCACCGGTAAAGGAGAAAGACCGCGACCATCCGGCCAGCCTGGACAACCCCCGTTCGCCGCGCCGCAACCCTGGCGTGCCCAACTTCGAGAAATACGCCTGGCTGTTCATGCGATTCTCCGGCGTGGTCCTGTTGATTCTCGTGATCGGCCACCTGTTCATCGGCTTGATGTGGCAGAACGGCGTGTATCGCATCGACTTCAACTACATCGCGCAACGGTGGGCGTCGCCGTTCTGGCAGATCTGGGATCTGGTCATGCTGTGGCTGGCCCAACTGCACGGCGCCAACGGCATGCGCACGATCATCAGCGACTATGCCCGCAAGGACTCCACCCGCTTCTGGCTCAACTCGTTGCTGGCGGTGTCGGTCGTTCTTATCCTGGTGGTCGGCACCTACACCTTGCTGACCTTCGACCCGAACATCACGTGACAGCCGAGGGGAATCGCCGATGATCCAAGAGCACAAATACGACGTCGTCATCGTCGGGGCAGGCGGAGCCGGGATGCGGGCTGCCGTCGAGGCCGGCCCACGTGCACGCACAGCAGTGCTGACCAAGCTCTATCCCACCCGCAGCCACACCGGGGCGGCCCAGGGCGGAATGTGCGCGGCGCTGGCCAATGTCGAAGAAGACAACTGGGAATGGCACACCTTCGACACCATCAAAGGCGGCGACTACCTGGCCGACCAGGACGCTGTGGAGATCATGTGCAAGGAGGCCATCCCCGCGGTCCTCGACCTCGAGAAGATGGGAATGCCCTTCAACCGCACGCCTGAAGGCCGCATCGACCAACGCCGCTTCGGCGGCCACACCCGCGATCACGGCAAAGCCCCGGTGCGCCGGGCCTGTTATGCCGCGGATCGCACCGGTCACATGATCCTGCAGACGCTGTACCAGAACTGTGTCAAGCACGACGTCGAGTTCTTCAATGAGTTCTACGCGCTCGACATTGTGCTCACCGAGACAGCTCGCGGGCCGGTCGCCACCGGAGTGGTTGCCTACGAACTGGCCACCGGCGACATCCACGTGTTCCACGCCAAGGCGGTGGTGCTGGCTACCGGCGGCTCGGGGCGGATGTACAAGACCACCTCCAACGCCCACACCCTGACCGGCGACGGCCTGGGCATCGTGTTCCGGAAGGGGCTTCCCCTTGAGGACATGGAGTTTCACCAGTTCCATCCGACCGGGCTGGCGGGACTAGGCATCCTCATCTCCGAAGCAGTACGCGGCGAGGGGGGACGTCTGCTCAACGGCGAGGGCGAGCGCTTCATGGAGCGGTATGCCCCGACGATCGTCGACCTGGCCCCACGCGACATCGTCGCCAGGTCGATGGTGCTCGAAGTGCTTGAGGGTCGCGGCGCCGGTCCCCACAAGGACTACGTGTACATCGACGTCCGCCACCTCGGGGAGGACGTGCTCGAAGCCAAACTTCCCGACATCACCGAGTTCTCCCGCACCTATCTCGGTGTCGACCCGGTGACCGAACTGGTACCGGTCTATCCCACCTGTCACTACGTGATGGGTGGCATCCCGACGACGGTGGTCGGAGAAGTGTTGCGCGACAACACCCACGTCGTGCCGGGCCTGTATGCAGCCGGGGAGTGCGCATGCGTGTCGGTGCACGGCGCCAACCGGTTGGGTACCAACTCACTGCTCGACATCAACGTGTTCGGCCGACGGGCCGGCCTGGCAGCCGCCTACTACGCCCTCGGCAATCCGCACATCGACATGCCCTCCGATCCGGCCCGCATGGTGATCGACTGGGTGGCCGAAATCCTGTCCGAAGACGGCAGCGAACGGGTCGCCGACATTCGCAGCGAACTGCAGCAGTCAATGGACAATAACGCCGCGGTGTTCCGCACCGAGGAGACTCTGAATCGGGCACTGACCGATATTCACGCCCTCAAAGACCGCTACTCACAAATCTCTGTGCACGACAAGGGCAAGCGGTACAACAGCGACCTCCTGGAAGCGATCGAGTTGGGATTTCTGCTGGAACTGGCGGAGGTGACGGTGACAAGCGCGTTGAACCGCAAGGAATCCCGCGGCGGCCACGCCCGAGAGGATTACCCAAAACGCGACGATGCCAATTTCATGCGCCACACCATGGCGTACAAGGAAGGCCACCATTTGATCAGCAATATCCGGCTGGACTACAAGCCGGTGGTACAGACCCGCTACGAGCCAATGGAACGGAAGTACTGACATGACGCTTCCCGTCCCACCGGGCTCGGTGATGATCACCCTGAAAATCGCCCGGTTCGACCCGGAGAACCCCGACCGGTACGCCGCGTCGAATGGCTGGCAGAGCTTCCGCGTCCCCTGCCTGCCCAGCGACCGGCTGCTGAACCTGTTGATGTATGTCAAGAACTACCTGGACGGCACCTTCACGTTCCGTCGCTCCTGCGCGCACGGCGTATGCGGCTCCGACGCCATGCGGGTCAACGGCGTCAACCGGCTGGCCTGCAAGGTGCTCATGCGCGACCTGCTGCCGAAGAACCCGGAGAAGCAGCTGACCGTCACCATCGAGCCGATCCGGGGCCTGGCTGTCGAGAAGGACCTCGTGGTCGACATGGAGCCGTTCTTCGACGCCTACCGCGCGGTGAAGCCCTACCTGATGACCAGCGGCAACGCGCCCACCCGGGAGCGGATACAGAGCCCGACCGACCGTGCCCGATACGACGACACCACCAAATGCATCCTGTGTGCCTGCTGCACCACCAGTTGTCCGGTGTTCTGGAACGAGGGCAGCTATTTCGGGCCGGCAGCAATCGTCAACGCCCATCGGTTCATCTTCGACAGCCGTGACGAGGGGGCTGCCGAGCGGCTGGAGATCCTGAACGAGGTGGACGGAGTGTGGCGCTGCCGCACGACGTTCAACTGCACCGACGCCTGTCCTCGCGGTATCGAGGTCACCAAGGCGATCCAGGAGGTCAAGCGCGCGCTGCTGTTCGCGCGGTGACGATGCGGCCCCCCGGGGCCGAGGAGGAACCGCGCCATGAGAACCCGCGCGGTGACGATGCGGCCCCCCGGGGCCGAGGAGGAACCGCTAACGCAGCGTGAATATGGTTCGGTGCCAGCCTTTTTCGGCAACGCCGGTGATGTCACTCATCACATGCTTGATGGTCAGGTACTCCTCGAAGGAGTAGTCCGACATGTCCTTGCCGAAGCCGGACGCACCGAGGCCGCCATGCGGCATCTCGCTGATGATCGGGATGTGGTCATTGATCCACACGCAGCCGGCCTTGATCTCCCGCGACGCCCGTTGGGCCCGATAGACGTCCCGGGTCCACGCCGATGCGGCCAGACCGTACTCGGTGTCGTTGGCCTGCCGTAAGGCGTCGTCATCCCCCTCGTGGCGGCGGACGGTCAGAACCGGTCCGAAGATCTCGTCGCGGTAGACCTCAGACTCCTCCGAGACGTCGGCGAGCAGGGTGGGCAGGAAGAACGCACCGGGCAAGTCCGGCGACTTACCGCCGGCGACCACCCGGGCACCCTGGCCGGGGGCCCGGGCAACCATGCCCGCCACCTTGTCGCGGTGAGCGAAGGAGATGAGCGGACCCAGGTCGGTGTCGGCGTCCCGTGGATCCCCGACGACCATCTTGCCCATCACCTCGGCCACCCCGGCCACGAAGTCGTCATACAGCTCGGCCGCCACTATGGCCCGGGTCGCGGCCGTGCAGTCCTGGCCGGAGTTGATCAGCGCCCCGGCGACCGCGCCCTGAACCGCAGCCTCGAGGTCGGCATCGTCGAAGACCACGAACGGCGCCTTGCCCCCGAGCTCCAACTGGGTGCGATGGCCGTGAACAGCGGCTGCCGCCATGACCCGTCGGCCCACCGCAGTGGAGCCGGTGAAAGTGACGACGTCGAGGTCCGGGTGGCTGGCCAGCGCGGCACCGACGTCCGCGCCCGCACCGGTGACGACGTTGAGCGCTCCGTTCGGCAGGCCGGCTTTCGCCGCCAGGCGAGCTAGCGTCAGCGTAGTCAAAGGGGTCAGTTCAGCCGGCTTGATCACCACAGTGCACCCGGCTGCCAAAGCGGGGATCACCTTCCACACCGCCATCTGCAGCGGGTAATTCCACGGCGTGATGGTGCCGACGACGCCGACGGCTTCGCGGCGGATGCAGGAGGTGTGATCGGCGGAGTACTCGGCGGTGGCCTTGCCCTCGAGGTGGCGTGCAGCACCGGCAAAGAACGCGATGTTGTCGATGCTGCCGGGAACGTCGAACTCGGTAGCCAGCCGTATCGGTTTGCCGGTCTGGCTGACCTCTTCGGCCGCGATGTCAGCGGCGTGCCCGGCGAGCAGTTCGGCCAGCTTGAAAAGCACACCCGAACGCTCAGCCGGGGTCGCCCCCGACCAGCCGGGCAACGCCGCACGGGCGGCTGCAACCGCGATGTCGACGTCGGCAGGCTCGGCCAGGGCCAGTTCCGCGACCACACTTCCGTCTGCGGGGTTGATCACCTGGTGCCTTGCGCCTGCCGTCATTACCGGTGCGCCGTCGATCCAGCTACTCGCAATCACGGTCAAATGCTATTTCTCCGGCGGCACCTTTCAACGGTTTTCGATGCCCGCAAAGACGAATTGCGTACACAATGAACTGTGCGCGACTCAGGTGGGCCGACCAGTGGACCCCCAGTACTCGACGACATGTCCAAGGCCATCATCGAGCAGCTCCAAACCGACGGGCGGCGCTCCTACGCGTCCATCGGCAAGTCCGTCGGCCTGTCGGAGGCGGCGGTACGCCAGCGGGTTCAGCGATTGGTCGACCTCAAGGTGATTCAAGTCGTAGCGGTCACCGACCCGATGCAACTCGGCTTCGCCCGGCAGGCGATGATCGGCATCCGCTGCCACGGCGACAGCACCGCGATCGCGGAGAAGCTCGCCGAGGTCGAGACCATCGTTTACGTGGTTCTCACCGCCGGAACCTTCGACATCATCACCGAAGTGGTCTGCGCCGACGACGCGGACCTGTTGAATCTACTCAACGAAATCCGTTCCATCCCAGGCGTTCTCGCCACTGAGACGTTCTTCTACCTGAAGCTCGTTAAACAACACTACAATTGGGGAACACGATGACATCGGAGTTGTCGGCAAAAGCGGACCGTCACCTGTGGGGCCATTTCGCCCGTCACGGCGAGGGCATCACTCCGCCGATCATCACCAAGGGCGACGGGGTCTATATCTGGGACAGCACCGGAAAGCGCTACCTCGACGGCTTATCCGGGCTCTTCACCTGCCAGGTGGGACACGGCCGGACCGAACTCGCCGAGGCCGCCGCCAAACAGGCCGAAACCCTGGAGTTCTTCCCGCTGTGGTCCTACGCCCACCCCAAGGCCATCGAACTGGCCGAGCGACTGGCTGGCTATGCGCCAGGCGACCTCAATCGGATCTTCTTCACCACCGGTGGCGGCGAGGCCGTGGAAAGCGCCTGGAAGCTGGCCAAGCAGTACTTCAAGCTGACCGGCAAACCCAGCAAATACAAGGTGATTTCGCGGTCAATCGCCTATCACGGCACCCCTCACGGTGCGCTGGCGATCACCGGACTGCCCACCTTCAAGGTCCCGTTCGAACCGATCACGCCGGGCGGTTTCCGGGTGCCCAACACCAACTGGTACCGGGCTCCCGAGGGCCACAACACCGACATCAAGGAATTCGGGCAGTGGGCGGCCAACCGGATTGCCGAAGCAATCGAATTCGAGGGCCCCGACTCCGTCGCCGCGGTATTCCTGGAGCCAGTCCAGAACGCCGGCGGCTGCTTCCCGCCCCCGCCCGGATATTTCGAGCGAGTCCGTGAGATCTGTAACGAATATGACGTACTCATGGTCTCCGACGAGACAATCTGCGCGTTCGGCCGAATCGGTTCGATGTTCGCCTGCAACGATTTCGGCTACACCCCGGACATCATCACCACCGCCAAGGGGATGAGCTCGGGTTATTCCCCCATCGGCGCGATGATCGCCTCCGACCGGCTTTTCGAGCCTTTCAACGACGGCGTCACCGCGTTCGCCCACGGCTACACCTTCGGCGGTCATCCGGTATCGGCGGCCGTCGCTCTGGCCAACCTCGACATCTTCGAACGCGAAGGACTCAACGAACACGTCAAGACCACCGCACCGGCTTTCCGGGCGACGCTGGAGCGCCTGCTTGACCTGCCGATCGTCGGCGACGTCCGCGGTGAGGGCTTCTTTTACGGGATCGAACTGGTCAAGGACAAAGCCACCAAGGAAATTCTCGACGACGAACTCAGCGAGTGGCTGCTGCGCAGCTTCCTGTCCGTCGAGCTGTTCGAAGCCGGGCTGTACTGCCGCGCCGACGACCGCGGCGATTCGGTGATCCAGCTGGCCCCGCCGCTGATCAGCGACCAGGCGGTGTTCGACGACATCGAGGGAATCCTGCGCGGCGTGCTGACCAAGGCCTGGGACCAACTACAGACCCGCGGCAACGCCTGGACGTGAGGCACGCGCCGCGCCCGTTTGAAACCCCAATTACATCGATTGTCACATCAGCCACAGCGCGGCTCCCCCGCTTCGGGAGCCTGATCGCCTAACCTGCGAGGCGATGACGACATGGCTGCGGCGCGCTGCCGCCCTGACGGCGACCCTTTTCGTGGTGGGTTCGCCGGCGTTGGCGTCGGCCGACCCCGCTCCCGGACCGGACCCCTGTCCGTACAAGGTGTCCACCCCGCCGGCAGTCGACTCCTCGGAGATCCCCACCGCCGGGGATCCACCGTTGCCGCTGCCGGTTCCGGCGAGCCCTATCGGCGGCGACGCGCTCAGTGGGTGCGGGGTGGTCACCGCCGCGGGCACTCCCCCGGTGCCCGGGGACGTTTCCGCTGAGGCGTGGCTGGTCGCCGACCTGGATTCCGGGGACGTCATCGCGGCCCGTGACCCACACGGCCGGCACCGGCCGGCCTCCATCGTCAAGGTATTGCTGGCCATGCAGGTCATCAACGAGCTGCCACTGAACAAGGTCATCGAGGGAACCCAGGAGGACGCCAACGCCGAGGGCACCAAAGTCGGTGTCGACGTCGGTGGCCGCTACACCGTCAACGACCTGCTGCACGGACTTCTGATGCACTCCGGCAACGACGCCGCCCACTCCCTGGCGGTGGCACTGGGTGGCATGGATGTCGCGATGGCCAAGATCAACACACTCGCCACCAAACTCGGCGGTCACGACACCCGTGCGGCCACGCCATCCGGACTGGACGGTCCCGGCATGAGCACCTCCGCCTACGACATGGGCCTGTTCTACCGGTATGCGTTCGGCAACGAGACCTTCGCCAACATCGTCGCCACCCGTACCTACAACTTTCCCGGCCACCCCGCCAAGCCGGGCGAGGACGCCGACCATCCCGGTTACGAACTGGAGAACGACAACAAACTGCTGCTCAACTACCCTGGCGCGATGGGTGGCAAAACCGGATACACCGACGACGCCGGGCAGACCTTCGTCGGCGCGGCCAACCACGACGGCCGCCGCCTGGTCACCGTGCTGCTGAAGGGCAGCCGCCAACCGATCGCACCCTGGGAGCAGTCCGCTCACCTGCTGGACTACGGTTTCGCCACCGCGCCCGACACCAGGATCGGCAACCTGATCGAGCCGGATCCGTCGCTCATCCCAGCCAAGCCGGATATCAGTGTCAGGGCAGCGCCCATTCTGACGGCCGACGCCCTGCCGGTCCGGGTGGGCGTGGCGGTGATCGGCAGCGTGATCGTCTTCGGTCTCATGCTGGCGGCCCGGTCGCTCAATCTGCGGGCTCGGGTCCGGTAGCCGTCGCGCTCGTCGCCGCCCAGGCGGTGGCGAACAACACCAGCCTCGCAGTGAAGTAGGCGAACACCATCAGGCCGAACACCGGGCCGAAAGTGGTTCCGGCCGGGCCGTGCATGACCAACCTCAAGTAGATCGAGGCCCCCTGCTTGAACAGCTCGAAGCCCACCGCAGCCAACAAACCTGCCGCGACAGCCCGACGCATGGCGACCGCATCCCGGGGCAGCCGCGCGATCATCCAGGTGAACAACAGCCATGCCACCAGGATCGACATCACCACCGAGGCACCGCGCACCGCACCGCCGAGGTGCAGCGCGCCGTTGGCCAACGCGGTCAACCCGATGGTCAGCAGGCTGGCCACAAACGTCGAGACCAGCGCCGCCAGGTCAGAGATCTTGCCCGAGACAAAGCCCTGGGTGACGTCCGCATCCGGACACCACATCTGTGTCAACGCACCCCGAAGATGGTTCATCCAACTCAGCCCCGCCCACAGTGCTGTAGCGAGACCGATGAGCCCGACCGAGGTCCGCGATTCAATGGCCGCATTCATCAGGCTGAGCACCTGGTTGGCGAATTCACCCGTCACCGCCGACTTCACCCTGCTGTCGATCTCTGCCAGCAGGGCCGGCCGGCTGGCCAACATGAATCCCACGACCGCGAAACCCACCATCAGCAGCGGAAACATCGCGAAGATCGTGAAATAGGTGACCGCAGCGGCGCAGAAGTCACCCTTTGCGGTGTCGTAGCGCTGTTGGGCCCGCACCACATGGTCCAGCCACCGGAAGCGTGCCCGCAGCCGGGCCACCCGGTCGCCTACCGCCCCGACGGACCCCATCAGGACTCCGGCAGGAATCCCAGCCGGTCGTACACCCGTCTCAACGTTGCTGCCGAGACGTCACGGGCCCGATCCGCACCCTTGGCCAGAATGGCCTGAAGTTCCCCGGGGTCGGCCAGCAGTTCGTCAACCCGCGCCTTGATCGGGGTGACGTAGTCGATGACCGCATCGGCCGTGTCGGACTTCAGGTCCCCGTAACCGCGTCCGGCGTAGCCGGTGACCAGGGTTTCGATCGGCTGCCCGGTGATGGCGGACTGGATGGACAGCAGGTTGGACACGCCGGGTTTGATCTCGAGGTCGAAACGGATCTCCCGCTCGCTGTCGGTGACCGCAGACCGGATCTTCTTGGCTGAACGCTTCGGATCGTCGAGCAGGTTGATCAGCCCGGCGTCGGTGGCCGCGGACTTGCTCATCTTGGCGGTGGGCTCGGCGAGATCATAGATTTTGGCGGTCTCCTTGGCGATCATCACCTCGGGCACCACGAACGTATCCGGAAACCGAGCGTTGAAGCGCTGGGCGATGTCGCGGGCCAACTCCAGATGCTGGCGCTGGTCCTCCCCGACCGGTACCAGGTCGGTGTCGTAGAGCAGCACGTCCGCGGCCTGCAGCACGGGGTAGGTGAACAGACCGACGGTCGTGGAGTCCGTACCCTGTTTCTGCGACTTGTCCTTGAACTGCGTCATCCGTGAAGCCTGGCCGAATCCGGTGAAACAACCCAGCACCCAGGCCAATTCAGTGTGCTGGGGCACATGGCTCTGGACGAAGATGGTCGACCGATCCGGGTCGATTCCCAGCGCCAGGTATTGGGCAGCGGTGATAAGGGTGCGCCGCCGCAGGACCGCCGGGTCTTGCGGCACGGTGATGGCGTGCAGATCGACGACGCAGAAATAGGTTTCATAGTCGTCCTGCAACCCGACCCACTGCCTGACCGCGCCCAGGGCGTTTCCCAGGTGAAGGGAGTCTGACGTCGGCTGAACGCCGGAGAAAACGACACGGGATTGCTGGCTCATGGTGAAACAATCCTGTCATGCGGAAAATCCTGGCGCTGGCCACAACGGTAGTCGCAACGACAACGCTGCTGACCGGTTGTTCGGGCGTCCCCGGTTCCGGCGACAATCGACCGTCAGGGGCCGCGGTGGTTGTGGTCTCCGGTGGCGATGCGGTCAGCCCTTTCACCACCCCTGACGAAGCCTGCGCCACCGGACTGGCCGCCGGAAACACCGACACCGCCATGCGGGAATACCTGCTCGGCAAGGGCTACACCGTCTACACCTCACCGGCCATGAACGGCCGCGGCCAGGTGGTCGACCAGCAGGGGTTCGGAGCCTTCGGCGTCTGCCCGGTCACCCTTCCCGAGAACATGACGGTGAACTCCACCGGCAGCATCGACACCGCCGGTGAGCACCTGGCACGGTTCATCAACTGGCTGCACAACGACAAGGGGGTCACCGAGGTCGACTTCGTCGGCCATTCCATGGGCGGTCTGTACTCGCGGGCGGCGATCCGGGTGCTGGCCACCACCAACTCCCCGGTCAAGGTGCGATCCCTGACCACCGTCGGCACACCGTGGCAGGGCTCCTATCTGTCCGACTATGCCAATGACCTCATCCCGCTCAGCGACTGCCAGGGTGACAAGTTCTGCGACAACGCGGTTACGAACTTCAAAACCCGCGTCCTGGAACTGATGTCGGGTTCGGGCCGAGAGGTCAACAAAGCCTTCCTGATGGGCAAGAACGGCTGGAACGAGTTTCAATCCGGCGTGCTCGACAAGATTCCTGTGGTGCTGATCGCCGGCAAGAGGTTCACTCTGCCGGGACCGGGCAATCCGGCGGTGTGGCCCAACGACGGGATCGTGGCCGAGGAAAGCGCCCTGGCCAAGAGCATCAGTGATTCGATCCTGCCGCACCGGCACTGCTACGTCTTTGACGACACCCACAGCATCTACGTCTCCGACTTGGCCAAACTGGAGTGGAAGACGGCGCTGACGTGGGATCCGAAGGTGTTCGAGGCGCTGAACCAGGCCATCCAGGACGCACCGACGGCCCTCGAGGCGACTACCAGGGAGGGCTGTCCGGCACCTTAGCAGGATCGGCGGGCATCAGAACCCGGACCGTAGCATCGACGACCGCATCGAGGTCGGTGCCCAGACTTCCGGATACCCACTGCTGGGCCAACTCCGCGATCGCGCCGGCATAGAGGGCGGCGCCGACCAGGTCCGCCGTCCTATCCGATGCCGGCACGGCCTGATCGGTATCCAGAACAGATTCCCTGAGTTGTTCCTGCGTGGCCGAACGACGTTCAGCAAGGACGGGATTCGTACGCGCCTCGGTGAACAAGATCTTGCCGCGGCGTGGGTCTCGGGAGCTGAAGTCGAGCGCTGCACGAATCCCCGCCGCCAGCCTGGCACGGTCGCTCGGCAGTCCCAACATCGCCCTACCGAGGGTGAGGACGAGCTTGGTCACGACAACGTCGTAGGCCGCACCCAGCAGTTCGTCGGTGTCGGTGAAGCTCTCGTAGAAGTACCGGGTGTGCAGGTCGCTGTGCCGGCACACCGAACGAACCGTCACCGCGGACTCACCGCCCTCACCGAAGAGTGTGAAGGCGGCATCGATCAGCAAATCCCTGCGTTCGGCAACCCGTTCGGCGCGCGACAGACCCGTCCATCTCGAGCTGCGCGACATCCGATGAGGATATCCGCGCATCGTGTGCTAATTTTGGCCACACCCGTATCCAATATTGGCCCATGCCGACCCGGGAGGAGGAGCAAACACCGGTTCCGAATCCGGTGAGGCCAGCGGCCGGGGAACCGGCCCAGCGCCCAGCAACAAACAATTTTCGGCAATTTTCCGCCGAAGTAGTGACATTCACCACAAAGTCAGCAAAGCTGATCTATTCGAAAGGGGTTGGCGATGAGCGCCGGCGGGCAAGAGATACATCCAGTTAGCAGCCGTGACAACCACTCGCAGGCCGGAGGTAGCCGCCGGCGCAAAGCTCGTCGGCAACCCTATTCCTGGCTCGGCGCAAGCGCGTTGAGCCTGGGCGTCGGGGCCGCTGTGGCAACCGGTTCGGGATTGGCTCATGCCGATGCCGGCGCGGACGACGACGCCGGCGCCGGCGCCCCTGCTGCAAACTCAGCCTCGGCAACTAGTTCGCCGGGCAGCAACCGCTCTCGGCGGCCAGTCGCAACCTCGAACGCATCCATGCCGGCGAATACCACGCGGGTGTCGGCCGACAGGTCGTCACGCGCCGTCAGTCAACCTGCCCAGCGATCCGCTCGCACACGCAACCCCGAGGTTCCCAACGCTGCGTCCCTGCGGGCAAACTTGGCCAAGATCGCGGCCCAGGTAGTTGCACCGACACGGGTTGTCGACACCCCGATGTCAGCCGTTTCGGTTACCCCGTCCACAGCACCATCGGCGCCGTCGGCGTCCGCATTAGCCGCCACCAGCACGACACCCAGCATCGTGGCGCCGGTGGCGTCCGTCGCGGCGGCGGTCACCGCACAGCCGGCTGCGGCCCTGCGCACCACCCCGCAGATCCAGCGGCCGGTACAGACCGTGCTCCGGGCGCTGGGAATATTGCCGGCCAGCCCCGCAGCACCGTCGGGCAATCCGATCCGGGACTTCGTCTGGGGACTGTTCCGGCGCACCGAGTCATCGCCCCAGACCACGACCACTTTACTGGCCGCCCAGACCGCTGCGGCAACCACCGGCAACAACGTCAATTACAGCGTGTCCAGCGACTGGGGCTCGGGTCACACCGCCGCACTGACCTTGACCGCGGGTTCGACCAGCCTGAACGGCTGGACAGTTGAATTCGATACTCCAGCAAAGATTGTCAACATCTGGAACGGCAAAATCACCAGCCACGTAGGCGACCACTACGTCATCAGCAACATGTCCTACAACGGCAAGGTGGCCGCCGGACAGAGCACGTCCTTCGGCTATCAGGCCACGCCCGGTGCGGTGGGGTCGGCACCGACGAACATCAAGGTCAACGGCGTGGCGATCGGCACCGCCACCCCGCCGACCGCTCCAACGATGTCGATCTCCGATGTGTCGGTCACCGAAGGCAACAGCGGCACCACCAACGCCAACTTCGCGGTCTCACTGTCAAACGCCGCCACGACTCCGGTCACCGTCGCCTATGCCACCGCCAACGGCACCGCCACCGCCGGATCCGACTACACCGCCACCTCCGGCACCCTGACCTTCGCCCCCGGAGTCACCACCCAGACCGTCGCAGTCAAGGTCACCGGCGACACCACCGTCGAATCCGACGAAACCTTCACCGTCGCC
>JAGQTV010000024.1 GCA_020438845.1 Mycobacterium sp.
AAAATCCTGCGCCCTCCACCCGGTATCACGCCAGAGTCAGCGTCAATCCACGAGCCTCGGTGAGGTCGGCGCCCAATTTTCCGTCCCCACGGAGGGGCAGCGAAGCGCCCATGATTTGCTGACACGATGTGTCAGAGCACGGATCTTCGCCTTGACCGACCGGAACGGCCGATCGGCGACGAACGTGTAGACGAACCACTTCCGTGTTCCCCGTTTACGTTTCCACTGGATGCGGAAACCCAGGAAGTCGAACCCTTCGCGCATGTGCACGATCCGGGTCTTGGACTCCGAGAATCCAAGCCCCAACGGAGCAAGCACCCTTGCGACGTCCTCGCGCAACGCGACCACGTCGCCTTCCTGGCCGTGCACGAGCACGACGAAATCGTCGGCATAACGGACGATCCGCCACGTCGGCAGACCCTGGGAGCGACGATGGTTGCGTCGGTAGGTCGTGCCCATCACCCCGTCCGGTTGCCACGGCGCCATCACGTGCTCATCGAGCACTGACAACGCAATGTTGGCCAGCAGAGGTGAGAGAATACCGCCTTGTGGGGTGCCGGTGTCGGAGTCCTCGTAGCGGCCGGTCTCGGTCAACACCCCGGCCTTGAGGAACGCCTTCACTAGCCCGGTTTTTGCGCGGAATGCCCATGTAGACGGGTGTTGATACGCGAAAGTGCCTGTCCTGCAAAGGATGATTGGACTTCTCTACGGTTCAATATCCTGGCTGGAAGGCACCTCGCAGATGCAGAATATCGCGGCGGTATCTCGGGTGAAAGTCTCCGACAAGCATCACGAAAAGTGCCCGCGATACGCCCTCGGTGCATCACGTAAGAATGCCCGCGAAGCGGTGGATGCTCGCCAGGCATGGAGAGTGGGCTGTCGATGTCGTCTCGGGCCGAGATCACCGCGAGGTTCGCCAAGGCGTATGTGAAGGCATCGAAGGCGGAAAAGGGTCAGATTCTGGATCAGGTGGTGGAGGTTACCGGCTGGTCGCGTGACAATGCTCGGCGCCGGTTGACCGCTGCGGCCCGGCCGCCGGGAGCGGGCCGTGAGGTCGCCAAACGGTTTCGCCGGCAGCGCAATCCGAAGTATTCCTACGACGCGTTGAAGGTGTTGCAGAAGGTCTGGGCGGCCTCAGGTGGGCAATGCGGGAGGTACCTGGTGGCTTCGATGGCCCTGCAGCTGGATGCATTGGAACGCCACGGCGAACTGGTGCCCGATCAGGACCGCTACAGCTCGGAGGTGCGCGCGGAGTTGTTGGCGATGAGCAGCGCCACGATCGACCGCTACCTGCGCGGCGCCAAGGCCCGCGACCAGATCAAGGGGAAATCGACCACCAAGCCCTCCCTGTTGCTGCGGTCCTCGATCAAGATCCGCAAGGCCACCGACGAGGTCGAGGCATCGCCGGGGTTCTTCGAAGGCGACACCGTCGCGCACTGCGGGCCGACCCTCAAAGGCGAGTTCGGCCGCACCCTCAACCTCACCGATATGCAAATCGGCTGGGTCTTCACTCGCACCGTGCGCAACAACGCCCACACTCACATCCTCGGCGCCCTGAAGACGGCAGTGCACGAAATACCCTACGAGGTAACCGGTTTGGACTTCGACAATGGCGGAGAGTTTCTCAACAAGGCCGTCATCAAGTGGGCGGCGGAGATGGAGATCTTCTTCACCAGGTCGCGGCCGTACAAGAAGAACGATCAGGCCACTATCGAGTCCAAGAACAACCATCTCGTGCGCAAGTACGGGTTCTACTACCGCTACGACACCGACGAGGAACGTGCGGTGCTCAACAGGCTCTGGAAGCTGGTCAACGACCGGTTCAACTATCTGACCCCCACCACCAAACCCATCGGCTACGGCTCTGACAGCAATGGTCAGCGGCGCCGTCTCTACGACGAGCCGATGACCCCACTGGACCGGCTGCTGGCCGCCAAGGTCCTCTCACCGGCCCAACAGACAGAGCTGCTCACCTACCGCGACAGCCTGAATCCGGCCGCGATCGGGCGCCAGATCGCCGACCTACAGGCCACCCTGCTCAGGCTGGCCAAGGACAAGACCGAACAGCTCTACCTCGCCGCCATACCGAGCGCTCTGCCCGACGTCAGGGCCGGCGTCCGGGTCAAGAACAAGACCGCCAGCTGACCTCGGCTTCGCGGGCACTCCTTACGTGATGCACGGAACAGGTTTCGCGGGCATCTTGACTTGATGCATCACG
>JAGQTV010000025.1 GCA_020438845.1 Mycobacterium sp.
AGGCCGGTCTGCTGGGCAAGGCCGGCACTGCCGGTGCGAACGGGACCGAGACTCCGTAAGGGATCGCTCACAGGGTTGGAGTGCGGAGGGTCGGCTGCGTCAAGCAGCCGGCCCTCCGTCTTTTCTGTGTCAGTAGGTGCCCGCGATGCCACGACCGCTCAAGGAGGTGGGCGCGTTGCTACGCGCCCTGGTGCTGCGCACGGTCCATTGATGAGCGAGCCCGGGCTTGGGCTGTGACGGCTCGGGTACGCTCCGGGGCGACTTAGAAATTCTTCGAAAAATCCACCCGGGTCTCAGTGAAATCTTTGCTAGGCTCGACGAGTTTCTAAATGACGGCACTCGGGAGATGAATGTGATTCCTCGCTCAGCTTCGGTCGCGATTGACAAATCTGCTGTTCAGCCGCGTGGCTGGCTCCGGGTGGCTCCGCTGGTTACTTCGGGCTTGGCTATCGCTGGGGCGGGTGCGTTTATCGCCGCTCCTCCGAGTGTGCCGTCGATTTTCGCCGCGGCGGTCCCGTCGCCGGTGGTGCAGTCCCATGACGTGCAGCTGACGGCGACCGGTGGTTTCATCGGTGCGATCGTCGGTTTCTTCATCGGTAACGGCCAGGACGCGGCCGGTGACTGCATTGGCAGTGCCTGCAACGGCGGTAACGGCGGCATCCTGATCGGCAACGGTGGTGACGGTGCCAACGGCGGCAAGGGCGGCGACGGCGGTCTGTTGTTCGGTAACGGTGGTAACGGCGGCAACGGCAACGTCACCAGTGCCACGTTCGGTTTGTCGACTGATGGTGGCGATGGTGGCCGGGCCGGTTTGTTCGGTAACGCCGGTAACGGCGGTGACGGTCTGGACGCCGTCTGGGCGACGGCGGGCGGTGTCTCACTTCGGGTGGTTGCGGCCGGAAGCGGCGGCAGGGGTGGCAACGCACTCGGGTTCGGCGACGGCGGTAACGGCGGACGGGGTGGTACCGACGACGGCTCTAAGAGCCCCACTGGCGGGTGCCAAGGAGCCGTCGCCTGCGAATCGGGTGCGGCTGGTGGTGATGGCGGCCAGGGTGGTACCGGCGGTCTGGTCTGGGGCAACGGCGGTCGTGGCGGCGATGGCGGCGCGGGCCTGGCCTCGTCCGGCGTTGCGACCGGTGGTGCCGGCGGTAACGGCAACTACTTCTTCGGTTTGCTCGGTGAAGGCGGGGACGGCGGCTGGGGCGGCACGGCGCTGAGCCAGGAATTCGGGACCGCGGGCGGCGCCACTGGCGGCAACGGCGGGGTCGGTGGTCGCGGTGGCTCCCTTTGGGGTAACGGTGGTACCGGCGGCATGGGCGGCGGTTTCCCCTTCTTCACCGATTCATCGCCGGTGCAGACCTATGGCAGCTCGAAGGCGATCGCCGGCATCGGCGGCAACGGAGGCAACGTGACCTTTGGTCAGGGTGGTCTCGGTGGCTATGGTGGCTGGGCCGTCACGAACACCGGAGAGGCGATCGCCGGAGACGGAGCAAAGGGAGGCAATGCGGCGCTGCTGGGCGCGCCCGGTAACGGTGGCGATGGCGGCTACGCCGAGGTGCTCAACAGCGATGCCGGGACCGATCCCACCCAGGGGACGGGTAAAGCCTTTGCCGGTTCCGGCGGCGCAGGTGGCGGCAGCAATGTGGTGTTCGTGGCCGGTGGTGTCGGTGGCGTCGGTGGTGAGGCGGTCGCCTGCAAGGACACTGTCTGCTCGACCTTCGGTGATGGGGACAACAGCACGACTCTGACCGGTGGCGTGGGTGGCCTCGGTGGTCGGGGTGGTTACTTCGCCAAGGGCGGTAACGGTGGTGCCGGCGGCAGTGCGACCAGCGCCGTTGGCGGCACCGGCATCAACACGGGCGGCAACGGCGGTCAGGGTGGTACCGGTGGTTGGCTCAGCACCGGTGGTACGGGCGGCAAGGGCGGCAACGCCACCGGCGGTGCGACCCGTAAAGCTGGTGATGGCGGCGCGGGCGGTAAGGCCGGTCTGTTGGGCAAGGCCGGTACTGCCGGTGCGAACGGGACCGCGACTCCGTAGGGGCTCGCCCACGAGGTTGGATGGCGGAGGGTCGGCTGCGTTGAGCAGCCGGCCCTCCGTCTTTTCTGCCGCCGGTAGGTGCCCGCGACCTAACGACGGCTCAAGGAAGAAGTAGCGATCTGTCCCCCGCGTTTGGGCGAACGGTCGGAGGGTGGTGGCCCCTGGTCTCCAGATGGCCTGGTGATCGGAACAAGGGCCGTAGCCGGCCTGCCCGGATCAGCCGGTGTGGGCTGACGAACGTGCGCCCCTGACCTTCCGGTCGGCAGCCTGAGCGTTGCGGGTCGGGCTCGTGCGAGCCAGCGGCGCGGGAGCGGGGACAGGGTTGCTCGTCCCTGTGAACTCCGTCGCATCAGTGGACGCAGGGATCGGCGCGGGCGTGCTTGCCGCCGGTGCCGCATGTGTGGTGCCCGGGCGTTCCTGATGCCGCGCCGAACGCAGCGGATTGCGGCCCACTCGAGCCCTAGTGGGGGCTGGGGCGGCGGCGATCTGATCTTCGACCCGCGTGACGGCTTCGGTGGCCTCTTGAGTGGTTGCCGCCGGCGGTATCGCCTCCGAAGCGGTTGCCTCCTGGGTAGCTGCCTCCGGAGTTGCTGCCGCCGTTGCCGCGGCGACCCTATTGGCCGCCCGTGTGGCGGCCACCGAGGCTACGGGGAAGATCGGAAATGGAGGCAGCGGTGGAAATGGCACTATCGATTCGATCCAGGCAATGCCGTAGATCACGAAGTTGTTCGCAGCTTGCTGAATGCCGGCCCGAATTGTCGGTCCGATGAGACTGGGCTCCCCGTCGATCAGGTAGGCGAAGCTGTACACCGCGCTCTGTACGAGCGGCTCGACGGTGAAGTAGAACATGTCGATCCCGGGCGCGACCCACCACAGCCCCGGAACGAAGCTGAGAGCCCATTGAGCTAGTTCGTATCCCCAGGCAACCCAGGGCTCGACAGCGTTGTAAACATTGATGATCGTGTTGCCGGCTGAACCCGCTCCGATGGCGCTCGCTTGCGGGGCGGCCGCTGCGGGGGCAGGCGAGGACGGGGCGGTCTCAGCCGGTTGGATCAATGGCTGCAGGGCAGCGCTGAGCTGGATTGCGGGCGAGGTAATCGCCACGGCCGCCTTTCCGCCGGGGGTCGGTACCGGCGCTAGCGCGATGGAACCGACGGTGGCGGCGGCCAGACCGGCGGCCAGGAACGAACGCGCGGATACAGTCGTCATCGAAGCCCCTCGTGTTTGCTGCGGACTGCTGCCGCCACTCTACGCGCCAAGTGAACGGCATCGGTCTAGTCTTGGGGCCATGTCGGCCGCCCAGAAGGCGTCACCGGCGGGCCTGCGCCGGGTTTTGCGTCGGGCCCGCGATGGGGTGAGCCTGAACCTCGATGAGGCTGCCGTGGCGATGACCGCCCGGGGCGATGATCTGGCCGATCTGTGTGCCAGTGCTGCTCGGGTCCGAGACGCGGGCCTGGAGTCGGCGGGACGTCGAGGCCCCTGTGGTGGGCTTCCAGTGAGCTATTCGCGCAAGGTCTTCATCCCGGTCACCCACCTGTGCCGGGACACCTGCCATTACTGCACCTTCGTGACGGTGCCGGGCAAGTTGCGGGCCTCCGGGCGGGGCATGTACCTGGAGCCCCGTCAGATCGTCGAACTCGCCGCCCGTGGAGCGGAACTCGGCTGCAAGGAAGCGCTTTTCACTCTTGGCGACCGGCCTGAG
Organism: Mycobacterium sp.; assembly: GCA_020438845.1. Taxonomy (GTDB): domain Bacteria; phylum Actinomycetota; class Actinomycetes; order Mycobacteriales; family Mycobacteriaceae; genus Mycobacterium. The sequence continues at coordinate 3,741 of JAGQTV010000025.1, forward strand.
GCGCGCTGGCCCGAGGCGGCGGATTGGCTGTCGGAGCGGGGCTACGACTCGACTCTGGACTATGTGCGGGCGATGGCGATCCTGGTGCTCGAGGAGACCGGGCTGCTGCCCCACCTGAATCCCGGGGTGATGAGTTGGGCGGAGATGGCCAAGCTCCGGCCGGTAGCTCCCTCGATGGGCATGATGCTCGAGACGACGTCGAAGCGTCTGTACGAGACAAAGGGTCTGGCCCACTACGGCAGCCCGGACAAGAATCCGGTGGTCCGGCTGCGGACGCTCACCGATGCGGGCCGATTGTCGATCCCCTTCACGACGGGCTTGTTGGTCGGCATCGGCGAGACACTCATCGAGCGGGCCGACACCTTGCATGCCATCCGGCGGCTCCACAAGGAGTTCGGGCACATTCAGGAAGTGATCGTGCAGAACTTCCGGGCCAAGGGGCACACCGCCATGGCGGCGACGCCCGATGCCGGTTTCGACGACTTCGTCGCCACCGTCGCGGTGGCCCGCCTCGTTCTGGGCCCCGATATGCGTATCCAGGCGCCGCCGAATCTGGTGTCCCGGCCGGAATGCCTGTCGTTGCTTGGCGCCGGCGTCGACGACTGGGGCGGCGTCTCGCCGCTGACCCCCGACCACGTCAATCCCGAACGGCCGTGGCCGGCATTGGATGAACTCGCCGAACTTACGGCCGAAGCGGGGTTCGAACTTGTGCAGAGGCTCACCGCGCAGCCTCGTTACGTCCTCGCCGGTGCCGGCTGGATCGACCCGCGAGTAGCCGGACACGTCACCGCGCTGGCCGATCCCCGAACCGGGTACGCCCTCGATGTCAACGCGGTTGGCCGGCCCTGGCAGGAGCCCGACGAGGCCGCGGAGTCGCTGGGCCGTACCGATCTGCACAGCGCCATCGACGCCGAGGGTCGCCGCAGTGCGGCCCGCAGCGACCTCGGCAGCGCCTTCGGCGACTGGGAGTCGATCCGTGATAAGGCCCAGGAACTGACGTCGCGTCCCCCCGAAAGCATCGACACTGATGTCGCCGCAGCGCTGCGTTCCGCCGAACGCGACCCGGCGGGCTGCAGTGACGCCGAATATCTCGCCTTGGCCACCGCAGAGGGGGCTGCGTTGGAAGCGGTTGCTGCGCTTGCTGATTCGTTGCGCCGCGACACCGTCGGCGACGACGTCACCTTCGTGGTGAACCGCAACATCAACTTCACCAACATCTGCTACACCGGTTGTCGCTTCTGCGCTTTCGCCCAGCGCAAGGGTGATGCCGATGCGTTCTCGCTGTCGGCGCGGGAGGTGGGCGACCGGGCCTGGGAAGCCCACGTCGCGGGCGCCACCGAGGTCTGCATGCAGGGCGGTATCGACCCCGAACTGCCGGTGACTGGTTACGCCGACCTGGTTCGCGCAGTCAAGGAACGTGTGCCCTCGATGCACGTGCACGCCTTCTCTCCAATGGAGATCGCCAACGGCGCCACCAAAAGCGGCCTGAGCGTGCGGGAGTGGTTGATCGGCCTGCGGGAGGCGGGCCTGGACACGATTCCGGGCACCGCCGCGGAGATCCTTGACGACGAGGTCCGTTGGGTGCTCACAAAGGGCAAGCTTCCCACCTCGCTGTGGGTCGAGATCGTCAGCACCGCACACGAAGTGGGTCTGCGGTCCAGTTCGACCATGATGTACGGCCATGTCGACAGCCCGAAGCACTGGGTCGCGCACCTCAACGTGCTGCGCGGAATCCAGGACCGCACCGGCGGATTCACCGAGTTCGTCCCGTTGCCCTTCGTGCACCAGTCCTCGCCGCTGTACCTCGCTGGTGCGGCGCGTCCGGGTCCGACGCATCGAGATAACCGCGCGGTGCATGCCCTGGCGCGAATCATGTTGCACGGCAGAATTTCCCAAATCCAGACCAGCTGGGTCAAACTCGGGGTGGAGCGCAGCCAGGTGATGCTCAACGGTGGTGCGAACGACCTCGGCGGCACCCTGATGGAGGAGACCATTTCCCGTATGGCGGGTTCGCAGCACGGCTCGGCCAAGACCGTCGCCGAACTGGTCGCGATCGCCGAGGGTATTGGTAGGCCCGCGCGCCAGCGCACCACTACCTATTCCGATCGGGCGGCCTGATGCGACGGATGCCGCTTATCGCGGCTGTTGCCTTCGCCGTGCTGTCGGTGCTGGCCGTGATCGTGGTTCCGCTCGGCCCCGGCATCGACCAGCCGGGTTCCGAGGTGGTCGATCATCTCAGTACCTACGGCGGTGCGGTCCGGGTACGGGCATTGCTGGGCGCCCTGGCGCTGCTCGCCCTGGTAGTTGTTGTCGGCTACGCGCGCGAGCGGCTTGAGGGAGCCGCCGGACATATCTTCGTCGTCGGCGCGGCGCTCCTGGCGGCTCAGGTCGTCGTCCACTTGGGGTTGACCGCCGGGCTGGCGCTGCACGCGTCGAGCCTGGATCCACCCACCGCGCGCACCGTAGCCGACGTCGCTGCGATGTGGGGGCCATTGCTGACGGTCGCCGGTCTGTTGCTCGCGGGGCCGGTGATCTGGGCTGCCCGGGAGAGCCGATTCCCGCGGTGGCTGGGAACGGTGGCGGCCGTCTTCGCCGTCGAACAACTGGTCGGCATGCTGACGATCATCGGTCCGGCCGGCAGTTTCATCGCCCCTGCGGGCCCGATGAGCGACTTCCTCGGCGGTGGGTTGTTCCTGGGATTCTTGTGCGCACTGGGTTTCGCCACCGCCCTGCCATCCCGGGTAGGGGCAGCGACGGCGGCCGATACGGTGCCGACGGCCGGATTCCGTCCCGAGTCCAGTAGCGTGTCCGTAACGCGTACTGATATCACTGACGCGATGACCGACTGACGTGTCTCGGTTTTGGGACACGTAAGATCCGACAACGAAGAGCACACCGAGGAGAACCTTCGTGACCTACGTGATCACCGAAGCCTGCGTCGACATCAAGGACAAGGCATGCATCGAGGAATGCCCGGTTGACTGCATCTACGAGGGTGCCCGGATGCTCTTCATCCACCCCGACGAGTGTGTGGACTGCGGCGCATGCGAGCCGGTCTGCCCGGTGGAGGCGATTTATTACGAGGACGACGTTCCCGACCAGTGGTCGCAGTACACCCAGATCAACGCCGACTTCTTCGAGGAACTGGGCTCGCCCGGTGGTGCCTCCAAGGTCGGCATGACCGAGAACGACCCGCAGGTGGTCAAGGATCTCCCGCCCAAGGCCGAGGACTGACGGCGTACCCGATCTCCCCCGGCGGGGGCGCTGCCGGCCAGCCTCGTGCTGGTCGCCGCCCGGTGTCCACTGATGACCGATAACCTCGACCCTCCTCCGGGCTCCGCCCGGCATCGTCTCTCAGGGTCCGGCAACCTCGATCCTCCTCCGGGCTCCGCCCGGCATCGTCTCTCGGGGTCTGAGGGCCTCGATCCTCCTCCGGGCTCCGCCCGGCATCGTCTCTCGGCGCGCCTGCCGGTGTTCCCCTGGGACACCTTGACTGACGTCGCCGCCACTGCGCGGGCGTACCCCGGCGGAATCGTCGATCTCTCGGTGGGTACCCCGGTGGATCCGGTGGCCCCGATTATTCGCGAAGCGCTGTCGGCGGCCTCCGGCGTGCCCGGTTACCCGTGGACGGCGGGTACCCCGGAACTACGCACTTCGGCGGTCGCCGCGCTGGCTCGCCGCTACGGCGTGAGCGGCCTGGCCGAGAACGCCGTTCTGCCGGTGATCGGCACCAAAGAGCTCATCGCCTGGCTGCCTACACTGCTGGGGCTCGGTCCCGAGGACGCCGTCGTGGTTCCCGAACTGGCCTACCCGACTTATGAGGTGGGTGCCCGATTGGCTGCCGCCCAGGTGATCGCCGCCGATTCGCTGACCCAACTCGGTCCGCAGTCGCCGGCAGTGTTATACCTGAACTCACCGAGCAACCCCACCGGCCGGGTTCTGGGTGTCGACCATTTGCGCAAGGTTGTCGAATGGGCCCGCGAGCGCGGCACCGTGGTTGTATCCGATGAGTGTTACCTCGGTCTGGGCTGGGACGAACGGCCGACGTCGGTTCTGCACCCCTCGGTCAGCGGTGGAACACACACCGGCCTGTTGGCCGTGCATTCGCTGTCGAAGAGTTCGTCGCTGGCGGGGTACCGCGCCGGATTCGTTGCGGGCGATCCGGTGGTGGTAGCCGAGTTGCTTGCGGTGCGCAAGCACGCGGGGATGATGGTGCCGGGCCCGGTCCAAGCGGCGATGGTGGCAGCCCTCGACGACGACGCCCATGAAGCAGAGCAGCGTCAGCGGTACGCCCGCCGTCGGGAAGTCCTGTTGGCAGCGGTTCGCTCAGCGGGGTTCACCATCGAGCACTCGCAGGCTGGTCTATATCTGTGGGCCACCCGCGGCCAACCGTGCCGTGAAACGGTGGCCTGGCTCGCGGACCGCGGGATCCTGGTGGCACCCGGGGACTTCTACGGCCCGGCGGGCGCCGAACACGTGAGGATTGCGTTGACCGCCACCGACGAGAGGGTGGCCGCGGCAGCGGCACGGCTGGCGGGATAACCGCCTACTTCATGTCCCAGGTCTCGCCGTAGGTGGTGACGCTGTCGCCGTTCTTGGAGATCAGCCGGGCGAACGGGCGCAGCAGCACCCCGCCGGCCGCGCCGGTCACCGTGCCGTGGGCGTTGGACACCGCCACCGAGCCGTTGGGGCCCTCCACGTCCACCGAGAACGTCGCGACCTCTTGAATACCGG